>NZ_JBJDNK010000013.1:0-162933 GCF_044900175.1 Pseudomonas sp. NPDC088444 | reverse complement strand
CAACCAGAGAACCTGGCAGGAACGCACGGATGCCGTTAACGTCGACAGTGAAGCCGCCTTTAACCTTACCGTTAATAACGCCCTTAACCACTTCTTCGGCTGCGAAGGCTGCTTCCAGAACGATCCAGCACTCGGCGCGCTTGGCTTTTTCGCGGGACAGTTTGGTTTCGCCAAAGCCGTCTTCGACCGCGTCCAGCGCAACGTGAACTTCGTCACCGACCTTGATGGTCAGCTCGCCAGCGTCGTTGTAGAACTGCTCGAGCGGGATGACGCCCTCGGACTTCAGGCCAGCGTGTACGGTAACCCAGTCGCCGTCGATGTCGACAACGATACCGGTGATGATGGCACCCGGCTGAAGATTGAGGGTTTTCAGGCTTTCTTCAAAGAGTTCTGCAAAGCTTTCGCTCATTTTAATTCCTGTTGATAAAGGCGAAGAATCCGCCTATCGGCCACGCTCCAGACAACGTGGGTTTCGTTCATGTGAAAGAAAGCCTGCGGGACTTGGACTGGGTCTCCCACATGGCTTTCAGATCACCCAGCGAGATCGCGCAGTGCGACTTCACTCAGGATGCGTTCCAGCACCTGCTCGATGGACAATTCGGTGGAATCCAGCTGGATGGCGTCTTGCGCCGGTTTGAGCGGGGCTACCGCTCGCTGGGTGTCGCGTTCATCACGGACACGTATCTCATCTAGCAGACTCGACAGACTAACATCGTCACCCTTGGCCTTCAACTGCAAATATCGGCGACGCGCACGCTCTTCGGCGCTGGCGGTCAGAAAGATCTTCAACGGCGCGGATGGAAACACCACCGTTCCCATGTCACGGCCGTCGGCGATCAAGCCGGGAAACTCCTGAAACGCCCGCTGACGCTGCAACAGCGCTTCGCGAACGGCAGGCAACGAGGCGACTTGCGATGCGCCGCTGCCGATCCGCTCATTGCGGATGGCCATGGTCACTTCCTCGCCTTCGAGAATGATGCGCTGGCCGTGATCATCGGTTGCGGCTTCGAATTGCACATCCAGATGCGCGGCCAACAGCTTCAACGATTCTTCGTTGGTCAGGTCGACCCCATGATTACCCGCCGCGAATGCCAGCAGACGGTACAGCGCGCCGGAATCCAGCAGGCACCACCCCAGACGCTTGGCCAGCAAACCGGCTACCGTCCCCTTCCCGGAACCGCTTGGTCCGTCGATCGTAATGACCGGAGCTTGAACTTTCACGATTGCCCCTCTTGCGCTACACGAATACCCACCTGGCTGCACAGCGCCAGGAAATTGGGGAAAGAAGTCGCCACGTTGGCGCAGTCCCGAATGCGAATCGGGGCCGCCGCACGCAGCGACGCGATACTGAAAGCCATGGCAATGCGATGATCGCCGTGACCGTTGACTTCACCACCGCCGAGATTTCCGCCCTCAATAATGAGGCCATCAGCGGTCGGTTCAACCTTGATACCCAGGGTTGTCAGACCATCGGCCATGACCTGGATACGGTCGGACTCCTTGACCCGCAGCTCTTGCGCCCCACGCAGCACTGTCCGCCCTTCGGCGCACGCCGCAGCCACGAACAACACCGGGAACTCGTCTATGGCCAACGGCACCAGCGCCTCCGGGATGACGATGCCTTTAAGCTTCGCGTGACGAACACGCAAGTCTGCCACCGGCTCGCCTCCCACTTCGCGCAGGTTCTGCACCGAAATGTCCGCGCCCATCAAGCGCAGGATGTCGATCACCCCTGTGCGCGTCGGATTGACACCCACGTGCTCCAGCAACAGGTCCGAACCTTCGGCAATGGACGCGGCAACCAGAAAGAACGCCGCCGACGAGATGTCCGCCGGGACTTCGATGCGAGTGGCCTTCAATACACCTCCCGACTCAACCGACGCTGTCGCACCGTTGCCGGACACCGGATAACCAAACCCCCGCAGCATACGCTCGGTGTGATCGCGAGTCGGCGCAAGCTCGGTCACCGTCGTCGCACCGTGAGCATACATTCCCGCCAGCAGCAGACAGGATTTCACCTGAGCGCTGGCCACCGGCATGACATAACTGATGCCATGTAGCGGCTTGCCGCCGCGAATGGTGAGCGGCGGTCGACCGTCAGCGGCCGTTTCGATGACCGCGCCCATTTCCCGAAGCGGTTCGGCGACTCGCCCCATCGGGCGTTTTGACAGCGACGCATCCCCCGTCAGGACACTGTCGAAGCGCTGCGCCGCCAGCAAACCGGCCAGCAAACGCATGGAGGTCCCGGAGTTGCCGAGGTAAATCGGGCCAGGCGCAGGCTTCAACCCGTTAATGCCCACACCGTGAATGGTCAGACGGCCATGATGCGGGCCTTCAATGACCACGCCTATGTCACGAAACGCCTGCAAGGTCGCCAGCGCGTCTTCGCCTTCCAAAAAGCCTTCGACTTCGGTCGTGCCTTCTGCCAGTGAGCCCAGCATGATTGCCCGGTGCGAAATGGACTTGTCGCCGGGCACGCGAATCTGCCCGCCAACTCGGCCACCCGGCTGGGCAACAAACGTCAAATCGTCCGTCGCGGCCTTTTCGACGTAAGCGCGGCGGGCAAGGATTTTGCCGAAATGCTCACGAGCCACCCGTGCACGAGTGAAGACGCCCAGCAATTGGTGACCATCCCCCGCATCGACAGCGTCACGCAACGCATCAAGATCACTGCGGAACGTATCAAGGGTGCGCAACACCGCTTCGCGGTTGGCGAGGAAGATGTCGTGCCACATCACCGGGTCACTGCCTGCGATACGAGTGAAATCCCGGAAACCACCCGCTGCATAGCGGAAGATGTCCAGGTTTTCGTTGCGCTTGGCCAGCGAATCCACAAGACCGAATGCCAGCAAGTGCGGTAAATGGCTGGTCGCCGCCAGCACCTCGTCATGACGTTCGACCTCCATGTGTTCAACGTCAGCCCCCAACGCCGACCACATGCGATCAACCACTACCAGCGCATTCGGATCAGTCTCCGGCAACGGCGTGAGGATGACCTTATGGCGACGGAACAACTGAGCGTTGGACGCCTCGACGCCGCTTTGCTCGGACCCGGCAATGGGATGCCCGGGCACGAAGCGCGCAGGCATCGCACCGAAGACGTCCCGCGCGGCGCGCACAACGTTGCCTTTGGCGCTGCCCACGTCGGTCAGCACGGCATCACCGAGGTCGAGCTTCGCAAGCACGCCCAGCAGTTTTTCCATGGCCAGAATCGGCACGGCCAACTGAATGACGTCAGCACCGATGCAGGCTGCAGCAAGGTCTTCTTCACAACGGTCGACGACACCCAGTTCGACGGCCAGCTTGCGCGATTGCGGGTCGAGATCGACACCGATCACTTCACGACACAGGCCGCTTTCTTTCAAACCTTTGGCGAACGAGCCTCCGATCAAACCGAGACCGACCACCACCAGGCGGCCGATCATAGGCGCAACGGGTTGCACTGCTGTGACATCAACCACGCGCCAGAACCTTGCTCAAGGCTTCGAGGAAGCGAGTGTTTTCCGCAGGCAAGCCAATGCTGACACGCAGGTGACGAGGCATGCCGTAACCACCGACCGGGCGCACGATCACACCTTCGCGCAACAAGGCCTCGTAAACCGGTGCGGCGTCACGCCCGACATCGATCGCGATGAAGTTGGCCTTCGACGGAATCCAGCTCAGCCCGAACGCACGCAAACCCTCTTCCAGTTGCTGCATGCCCGCTTCATTCAGACGGCGGCTTTCAGCCACGTAATCGGTATCGCTCAGCGCGGCGCACGCGGCTGCCAGTGCGAGGCTGTTGACGTTGAATGGCTGGCGCACGCGGTTCAGGACATCGGCCACCACAGGCGACGACAGCGCATACCCCACACGCAACGACGCCAGGCCGTAGGCCTTGGAGAACGTGCGCGAGACCAGCAGGTTCGGGTAATCGGCGAGGAAATTCAGACCATCTGGCAGCTCGACGCCTTCGGCGTACTCGATGTAAGCCTCGTCCAGCACGACCAGCACGTCTTTCGGCACATCGGCGAGGAAATCAGCCAGTGCCTGTGGGCCGAACCAGGTACCGGTCGGGTTGTTCGGGTTGGCGATGAATACCACACGGGTATTGCTGTCGATGGCCGCCAGCATCGCGGGCAGGTCATGCCCCCAATCCTTCGCTTTGGCCACTCGCGCATTGGCGCCAACGGCTTGAGTGACGATCGGGTAAATGGCGAACGCGTGCTCGCTAAAAACGGCATTCAGCCCCGGCGCCAGGTAGGCCCGAGCGACGATCTCCAAAATATCGTTGGAGCCGTTGCCCAGCGTCACCTGACTGGCTTGCACGCCACACCGCTCGGCCAGCGCCTGCTTGAGGTCGAAGCCATTGCCGTCGGGGTAGCGCGTCAGCTCAGCCAAGGCATCGCGAATGGCTTGCAAGGCCTTGGGGCTTGCGCCCATCGGGTTTTCGTTGCTAGCCAGTTTGATGATGTTCGCTGGGTCGATATTCAGCTCACGCGCCAATTCGTCCACGGGTTTGCCGGGAACGTAAGGCGAAAGTTTTTGCACGCCAGGCTGCGCCAGTGCGAGGAAGTCGCCGCTCATTTACCGCTTTACCTCTTATCAAACATGAAGTAGGCCACTCATCTAATTGCCGCCGCAAACCCTGTGGGAGCGAATTTATTCGCGAAAGCGTCGGATCAGGCGGCAAATCTCTGTCGACTAAAAGAACGCCTTCACGAATAAATTCGCTCCCACAGGGTCCATACTTGCTGCTACAACACGGCCTTCGGATAGGAACCCAACACCTTGAGGGCCACGGCTTCCTGGCTAATCCGCTCCAGCACCGCCTTGATCAGCGGGTCACGGTGATGGCCTACGAAATCGATGAAGAATACGTAGGTCCATTTACCGCTGCGCGAAGGACGCGTCTCGATGCGGGTCAGATCGATGCCATTTTCATGGAACGGCACCAGCAGTTCGTGCAGAGCACCCGGCTTGTTGCTCATCGATACGATGATCGATGTCTTGTCGTCACCGGTCGGAGGGACTTCCTGGTTGCCAATCATCAGGAAGCGCGTCGAGTTGTCCGGACGGTCTTCGATCTTCTCGGCAATGCGGGTCAGGCCGTAAAGGCTGGCCGACATGTCGCCCGCGATCGCCGCAGAGTTCCACTCGCCCTTGACCCGCTTGGCCGCCTCGGCATTGCTGGCCACCGCCACGCGCTCGACGTTCGGGTAGTGCGCGTCCAGCCATTTGCGGCACTGAGCCAGCGACTGAGCATGGGAGTAGATGCGCGTGATGCTGTCAGTCTTGGTGTTTTCGCCCACCAGCAGATGGTGGTGAATACGCAGCTCGACCTCGCCACAAATGACCATGTCGTGTTCGAGGAAGCTGTCCAGCGTGTGGTTGACCGCACCTTCGGTGGAGTTTTCCACCGGCACCACGCCGAAATTGACCGCGCCCGCAGCCACTTCGCGGAACACTTCGTCGATGGCCGCCATCGGCTTGCTGATCACTGCATGACCGAAGTGTTTCAGCGCGGCGGCCTGGGTGAAGGTGCCTTCAGGGCCGAGATAGGCAACCTTGAGCGGCTGCTCCAGCGCCAGGCACGAAGACATGATTTCGCGGAACAGACGCGCCATTTCCTCGTTGCTCAGCGGACCGCGGTTACGCTCCATGACACGCTTGAGCACCGCAGCTTCGCGCTCAGGGCGGTAGAACACTGGCTCCTCGCCTTCAGCAAGACCGGCCATCTTGACCCGCGCCACTTCCTGCGCACAGCGTGCACGTTCGCTGATCAGCTCCAGAACCTTTTCGTCTAGGCTGTCGATGCGTACGCGCAGCGCCTTGAGTTCTTGCTCGGACATCAACCGTGCTCCTTCTCGAATTCGGCCATGTAAGCCACCAGCGCCTCAACGGCATCCAGACCCAGCGCGTTGTAGATCGAGGCGCGCATGCCGCCCACCGAGCGGTGGCCTTTGAGGTTGAGCAAATCGCGGGCCTCGGCACCGGCCAGGAAGGCCTTGTCCAGACGCTCGTCCGCCAGACGGAACGGCACGTTCATCCACGAACGGGCATTGTGGCTGATCGGGTTGGTGTAGAACTCGCTGCTGTCGATGAAGCCGTACAGACGGTCTTTCTTCGCGCGGTTACGCTTTTCCATGGCGTCGACACCGCCCTGCTCCTTGAGCCACTCGAACACCAGACCCGAGAGGTACCAGGAATAGGTCGCCGGGGTGTTGTACATCGAGCCGTTGTCTGCCGAAACCTTGTAGTCCAGCATGGTCGGGCAACTGCTGCGCGCACGGCCCAACAGGTCTTCACGAACAATGACCACCACCAGGCCGCTTGGGCCGATGTTTTTTTGCGCACCGGCGTAGATCAGGCCGTACTGCGAAACGTCGATCGGGCGCGACAGAATGTCCGACGACATGTCGACCACCAGAGGGACGTCGCCCGTTTCAGGGACCCAGTCAAACTGCAGGCCGCCGATGGTTTCGTTGGACGCGTAATGAACATACGCAGCGTTCTTGGTCAGTTTCCATTCGTTCTGACCCGGAATCGCCAGGTAGTCGTAAGGCTTGGCGCTAGCCGCGACATTGATGTTGCCGAAGCGGCGACCTTCCTCGATGGCCTTCTTGGACCAGATACCGGTCTCGATGTAATCCGCCGTGCCGTTTTCCGGTAACAGGTTCAGCGGGATTTCAGCGAACTGCTGACTGGCGCCGCCTTGCAGAAACAGAATCTTGTAGTTGGACGGAACGGACAGCAGCTCGCGCAGATCCTGCTCGGCCTTCTCTGCGATGGCCGTGTAATCGTCGCTGCGATGACTCATCTCCATCACCGACAAGCCTTTGCCGTGCCAGTCCATGATCTCGGCCTGGGCGCGTTGCAGAACAGCGTCGGGAAGCGCGGCAGGACCGGCGCAGAAGTTAAAGGCTCGCTTGCTCATATCCACTCTCGTCAAATCGTTGAATTCGAAACAGCCGCAACCGGGCGTCCAAAGACGCGGTTGCAGTTCTGGCCAAAGCCAAGAGGGCCCACGAATGGGCCCTCAAATACAACGTCTATCAGTCCTGCGCTTCGTCTTCGTCGACGGCGCCATCGGCTTGCAGATCCCCGCCCGCCTCATCGGCATTGGACAGGTTGACCCCTTCGCCTTCCAGCGCGTCGTCGTCGACCCCTTCGCCATCCAGCTCGTCACCTTCGACTTCGGAAGGCTCCTGAACACGCTCCAGACCGACCAGCGTCTCGTCCTTGGCCAGTTTGATCAGGGTCACACCCTGAGTGTTACGGCCCAGGCTCGACACTTCGTCGACACGGGTCCGAACCAGAGTGCCCTGATCGGAAATCAGCATGATTTCCTCACCGTCCTGCACCTGAACCGCACCGACCAGACGGCCGTTACGCTCGTTGCTGACCATGGCGATAACGCCCTGACCGCCACGTTTGTATTCAGGGAATTCGGTGATCGAAGTGCGCTTGCCGTAGCCACGCTCAGACGCTGTAAGAATCTGGCTGCCTTCTTCCGGGATCAGCATGGAGATCAGTTTCTGACCCTCCTGCAGACGCATGCCACGCACACCGCGAGCGGTACGGCCCATGGCACGCACTTCGGATTCCTTGAAGCGCGTCACTTTGCCGCCGTCCGAGAACAGCATGATTTCCTGCTCGCCGTCAGTGATGGCAGCGGAAATCAGGATGTCGCCTTCGTCCAGTTCCAACGCAATCAGACCCGAGCTGCGCTGACGGCTGAAGGCCACCAGCGGGGTCTTCTTGACGGTGCCATTGGCAGTGGACATGAAGATGAACGGTGCCTTCTTCTTGTCAGCAGCCTTCAGACGCGCCTTGCGCTCTTCTTCGGTTTCGTTGGCGTTCTCGATGTCTTCGACATCGACTTCCACGCCTTCGGCTTCTTCCTCGTCAGCCCGCTTGCTCATGGCTTCGAGGTCGACCGGCAGCATGGTGGTGATGTACTCGCCTTCGGTCAGCGGCAGCAGGTTGACCAGCGGACGGCCACGGGCCGCACGCGATGCCTCCGGAATCTCGTAGGTCTTGAGCCAGTAAACCTTGCCCTTGCTGGAGAACATGAGGAGCGTGGTGTGGCTATTGGCGACCAGCAGGTGAGCGATGTAGTCCTCATCCTTGACGCCCGTCGCCGATTTGCCTTTACCGCCGCGACGCTGGGCCTGATAGACCGCCAGCGGCTGAGTCTTGGCATAACCACCGTGGGAGATGGTCACGACACGTTCTTCTTCCGGAATCATGTCGCCCAGGGTCAGGTCCAGGCGTGCATCGAGGATTTCGGTGCGGCGGGCATCGCCGTATTCGGCACGGATCAGTTCCAGCTCTTCACGAATGACTTCCATCAGCCGCACGGAGCTGTTGAGGATGCGGATCAGCTCGCCGATCTGGGTCAGGATTTCCTGATACTCGGTCAGCAGTTTTTCGTGTTCCAGACCGGTCAGGCGGTGCAGACGCAGCTCCAGAATCGCTTGAGCCTGCTCTGGCGACAGGAAGTACTTGCCGTCACGAAGGCCGTATTGTGGATCGAGGTTTTCCGGACGGGACGACTCGGCGCCCGCGCGCTCGATCATCTCGACCACAGCGCTCGATTCCCATGGCGTGTTGACCAGCCCTTCCTTCGCTTCGGCGGGGGTCGGCGAGGCTTTGATCAGCTCGATGACCGGGTCGATGTTGGACAGGGCAACGGCCTGACCTTCAAGGATGTGCGCACGTTCACGGGCCTTGCGCAGCTCGAACACGGTACGGCGGGTCACGACTTCGCGGCGGTGACGGATGAAGGCCTCCAGCAGATCCTTGAGATTGAGGATCCGTGGACGGCCATCGATCAGCGCAACGATGTTGATGCCGAAAACACTTTGCAGTTGGGTCTGGGCGTAGAGGTTGTTGAGGATGACCTCTGGCACTTCGCCGCGACGCAGCTCGATGACCACGCGCATGCCGTCTTTGTCGGACTCGTCGCGCAGCTCGGTGATGCCTTCGAGCTTTTTCTCTTTGACCAGTTCGGCGATCTTCTCGATCAGACGCGCCTTGTTCAACTGGTATGGCAGCTCGGTCACGACGATCTGCTGGCGACCGCCGACCTTGTCGATGTCCTCGACGATGGAGCGGGCGCGCATGTAAATGCGGCCACGACCGGTCTTGTAGGCTTCGACGATGCCCGCGCGGCCGTTGATGATGCCCGCTGTCGGGAAATCAGGGCCGGGGATGTACTGCATCAACTCGTCGACGGTCAGGTCGTTGTTGTCGATGAGGGCCAGACAGCCGTCGATGACTTCACCGAGGTTGTGCGGCGGGATGTTGGTCGCCATGCCCACGGCGATACCGCTGGAACCGTTGACCAGCAGGTTGGGAATACGGGTCGGCATGACCGCCGGGATCTGCTCGGTGCCATCGTAGTTCGGTACCCAGTCGACGGTTTCCTTGTGCAGGTCCGCCAGCAGTTCGTGGGCCAGTTTGGTCATGCGCACTTCGGTGTATCGCATGGCCGCAGCGTTGTCGCCGTCCACCGAACCGAAGTTGCCCTGGCCGTCTACCAGCAGGTAGCGCAGGGAGAAAGGCTGGGCCATACGTACGATGGTGTCGTAGACCGCGGTGTCGCCGTGAGGGTGGTACTTACCGATGACGTCACCGACCACACGGGCGGATTTCTTGTAAGGCTTGTTCCAGTCGTTGCCCAGTTCGCTCATTGCGTACAGGACACGCCGGTGCACGGGCTTCAAGCCGTCGCGCGCATCGGGCAGAGCACGTCCGACGATGACGCTCATCGCGTAGTCGAGGTAGGACTGCTTCAGCTCGTCTTCGATATTGACCGGGAGGATTTCTTTGGCCAGTTCGCCCATGAGAAGCCTGATTCCTTTTTCTGGTGAAACCCCGCACACCCATCCGGGATGAACGAAGCTCGCCGCTGCCGACGAGTGCCTGGCAGCGACTTACGACAAATCAGCGAGTTAAGCCATGGATTTGCGCAGTGAAGGGAGCCGCAACGCGCCCCCTTGGAAACCGCCGGATGTTACCACAATCGCGGTCAGGCACGAAGACTTTGAGCGTGCTGAAAGTGAGCCATTTCGCCAGCAGGGGCCTGTGAGGCGCTTACAGGGCCTGCCAGCACTTTCCCGGCACACCGTAGCGCCTGCAACAAAATGATCAATGGAGGCGTTTACGGCACATCAGCTGCGCCATTTTTGCCGTGTCAGGGCGTTCGACGACACCCTTCTCAGTCACGATGACATCGATCAGGTCGGCGGGCGTCACATCGAATACCGGGTTGATGACGTCCCCATCAGCCCCCAGACGTTGCCCACCCAACGACAGCAACTCCTCGCGGTCACGCTCTTCAAGGGGAATGTCTTCGCCACTGGCCAGGTTCATGTCGATGGTCGAACTGGGCGCCACGACCATGAAACGCACACCGTGATGCATCGCCGCGACCGCCAGTTGATAGGTGCCGATCTTGTTGGCCACGTCACCATTGGCCGTGATCCGATCGGCGCCGACGACAACCCAGGTGATGCCTTTGGTTTTCATCAAGTGCGCCGCAGCAGAATCCGCATTGACGGTCACCGGAATGCCTTCATTGGCCAGTTCCCAGGCGGTCAACCGCGAACCTTGCAGCCACGGGCGGGTTTCCCCCACGTAGACCCGCTCGATCATGCCTTCTATATAAGCAGCGCGGATCACCCCCAGCGCCGTACCGAACCCGCCCGTGGCCAGCGCCCCGGTATTGCAGTGGGTGAGCACGGTCTGCAAATTGCCCTGCTGCTTGCGAATCAGCTCGGCGCCCAGTTGCGCCATGGTCAGGTTGGCCTCACGGTCGCTTTCGTGGATGGCCATAGCCTCCGCTTCCATGACCGCAACCGGGTCCTCATTGTCCTTGATGCGGTATAAACGCTCACGCATGCGGTTTAACGCCCAAAACAGGTTGATCCCGGTGGGCCGCGCATTGACCAACAGATCGAAATCCTCTTCCAGCGCCATTTGCCAATCGCCGCCTTCGGCCAAACGGTCAATGACCGCCAGTACCAGGCCGTAGGCAGCACTGATACCGATGGCAGGCGCCCCGCGCACGACCATCGTTTGAATGGCGTTGGCCACACCAGCGGCACTGTCGTAGCGTTGCCAGGTTTCCTCGAAGGGCAGAACCCGCTGATCCAGCAGATACAACGCGCCGTCCCGCCAATCGATGGCTTTCACTTTCTCGGCAGCCAAGAGTCGATCGCGCATTGCACACCCCACTTGATGAAACAGGTTTTGCGCCAGCCAGTTTCAATTGGCCAGCACCTGAAAAAGCCGCCGATTATAGCGAGCCGCCCGTCGAGGTGCTCGGGTATACTTCGCCGTTCCTCGTATTGCGTCACTGGATGCCCACCCCATGCCCCACTCCGCCGCCTCGCTCGACCTACTGCTCCTGCCGGACTGGCTGGTTCCGGTCGAACCCGCGGGCGTTGTCTTGCAACAGCACGGGATCGGCATTCGCGATGGCCTTGTCGCCTATATCGGCCCCAGGGCCGAAGCCTTGCGACAAAACGCCCGCGAAGTTCGCGAATTGCCAGGCATGTTGCTCAGTCCCGGTTTGATCAATGCCCACGGTCACGCAGCGATGACACTGTTTCGCGGCCTGGCCGACGATCTGCCATTGATGACTTGGCTGCAAGACCATATCTGGCCCGCCGAAGGCAAATGGGTGGATGAAGATTTCGTTCGCGATGGCACCGACATCGCCATTGCCGAACAGCTCAAGGGCGGCATCACCTGCTTCTCTGACATGTATTTCTTTCCAAAGGTCGCCTGCGAACGGGTGCACAGCAGCGGCATTCGCGCACAAATCACCGTGCCGGTGCTGGATTTCCCGATACCCGGTGCGCGTAACGCCGACGAATCGCTGCACATTGGCATCGAACTGTTCAATGATCTGACCCATCACGACCGCATCAAGATCGCCATGGGGCCCCACGCACCGTACACCGTGAGCGACGAGAACCTGGAGAAGATCCGGACCATCGCCGATGAGCTGGACGCCGCGATTCACATGCACGTCCACGAAACGGCCTTCGAAGTGAACGAAGCTGTGAAGCAGCGGCAGGAAAGACCTCTTGCGCGCCTCAAGCGTCTGGGCCTGCTGGGGCCGCGCTTTCAGGCTGTGCACATGACCCAGATCAGCGATGACGATCTGGCGATGCTGGTAGAAAGCAACACCAGCGTGATTCACTGCCCCGAGTCAAACATGAAACTGGCCAGTGGCTTCTGCCCGGTCGAACGGCTGTGGCAGGCCGGGGTCAATGTCGCCATTGGCACCGATGGCGCCGCCAGCAACAACGACCTGGACCTGCTGGGAGAAACCCGCACGGCCGCCCTGTTGGCGAAGGCCGTTTCGGGTTCAGCCACGGCGCTGGATGCTCACCGTGCGCTGCGCATGGCGACGCTCAACGGCGCTCGGGCGCTGGGCATCGAAGACCACACCGGCTCGCTGGAAATCGGCAAGGCTGCGGACATGGTCGCCTTTGACCTGTCAGGCCTGGCCCAACAGCCGATCTACGATCCGGTTTCACAGCTTATCTACGCCAGCGGTCGCGACTGCGTGACTCACGTCTGGGTCGCTGGCAAGGCGCTGCTTCAAGGCAAACGGTTGACCCGAATGGACGAAGAAGCCCTGACCCGTACCGCCAAAGCCTGGGGCAATCGCATTGCCGACAAAGGCTGAACCGATTTTCAACGTCATGGCCCTGCCGTGACCTGACACCGAATTCAATGTTTTAGAGGGATCACACATGAGCAACGTCGACCACGCCGAAATCGCCAAATTCGAGGCATTGGCCCATCGCTGGTGGGATCGCAACAGCGAGTTCAAGCCATTGCACGACATCAACCCGCTGCGGGTGAACTGGATCGACGAGCGCGTCAGTCTGGCCGGTAAAAAGGTGCTCGACGTCGGTTGCGGCGGCGGCATTCTCAGCGAGGCCATGGCCTTGCGCGGCGCCACCGTGACCGGTATCGACATGGGCGAAGCGCCGCTGGCCGTGGCGCAGTTGCATCAGCTGGAGTCTGGCGTGAACGTCGAATACCGCCAGATCACCGCCGAAGCCCTGGCCGAAGAGATGCCGGAGCAGTTCGACGTGGTGACCTGCCTGGAGATGCTGGAGCACGTACCGGACCCGTCGTCGGTCATTCGCGCCTGCTACAAGATGGTCAAACCGGGCGGCCAGGTGTTTTTTTCCACGATCAACCGCAACCCGAAGGCGTATCTGTTCGCAATCATCGGCGCCGAATACATCATGAACCTGCTGCCACGCGGCACGCACGACTTCAAGAAATTCATCCGCCCGTCCGAGCTGGGCGCCTGGAGCCGCCAGGCAGGTCTTGAGGTCAAGGACATCATCGGCCTGACCTACAACCCGCTGACCAAGCACTACAAGCTAGCCTCCGACGTCGACGTCAATTACATGATCCAGACGTTGAAAGAGGACTGACCCATGCGCTTGAGAGCAGTTCTTTTCGACATGGACGGCACGCTGCTCGACACCGCGCCAGACTTCATTGCAATCTGCCAGGCCATGCTCGCCGAGCGGGGTTTTCCGGCGATTGACGACAAGTTGATTCGCGACGAAATCTCCGGCGGTGCCAAGGCCATGGTGTCTGCGGCGTTTGCGATGTCGCCCAATGAACCGGAATTCGAAGCGCTGCGCCTGGAGTTTCTGGAGCGCTATCAGCAGAACTGCGCCGTGCACAGCAAACTGTTCGACGGCATGGGGGAATTGCTCGAGGACATCGAGAAATCGAACCTGATCTGGGGCGTGGTGACCAACAAGCCGGTACGTTATGCCCAGCCGATCATGGAGCAACTGGGCCTCGATCAACGTTCGGCGGTATTGATCTGCCCGGACCATGTGACCAGGAGCAAGCCGGACCCCGAACCGCTGCTGCTGGCCTGCAAGATGCTCGACATCGACCCGGCCAGCGTATTGTTCGTGGGTGATGATCTGCGTGATATCGAATCGGGTCGCGACGCGGGCACCAAAACCGCTGCCGTGCGCTACGGCTATATTCATCCCCATGACAACCCGAATCACTGGGGCGCGGATGTGGTGGTCGATCATCCGCTGGAACTGCGCCGGGTGCTGGATAACGCGTTGTGTGGGTGTTGATACCTGCCATAAGTACACTGAAGAGCTGGTGACCGGTCTCGGTCCTGTGGGAGCCGGCTTGCTGGCGAATGCGTCGTGTCAGTCGCAGCCTCGTCAACTGACACACCGCCTTCGCCAGCAAGCCGGCTCCCGCGCCCTTCGGGCAGAAGCGGTTTACGGCGCCCGCCTACTGAGCGACACATACAAAGAGAGCACTCATGTTCAACTACTCCGCCCGCCCCGACTTGCTCAAAGACCGCATCATTCTGGTCACCGGCGCTGGCCGTGGCATTGGCGCCACAGCGGCTCGTACCTATGCGGCCCATGGCGCGACCGTGTTGTTGCTGGGCAAGACCGAAGCCAACCTGACCGCCGTGTACGACGAGATCGAAGCTGCCGGCCATCCGCAGCCAGTGGTCATCCCGTTCAATCTGGAAACCGCCCTGCCCCATCAATACGATGAACTGGCGGCGATGATCGAGACCGAGTTCGGGCGGTTGGACGGGTTGCTGCACAACGCGTCGATCATCGGTCCGCGCACCCCGATCGAACAATTGTCGGGTGAGCACTTCATGCGGGTGATGCAGGTCAACGTCAACGCGATGTTCATGCTGACCTCGACCCTGCTGCCACTGCTCAAACTGTCACAGGACGCCTCGGTGGTGTTCACGTCCAGCAGCGTCGGGCGTAAGGGCCGTGCCTATTGGGGCGCTTACGGGGTGTCCAAATTCGCCACCGAGGGCCTGATGCAAACCCTGGCCGATGAGCTGGAAGACGTCGCCTCGGTGCGCGCCAACAGCATCAACCCCGGAGGCACCCGCACCGACATGCGCGCCCAGGCGTACCCGGCGGAAAACCCGCTGAACAACCCGACGCCAGAAGAGATCATGCCGGTGTACCTGTACCTGATGGGGCCTGAGAGCAGGGGCATCAATGGTCAGGCGTTTGATGCGCAGAAGAAGAAATAACACCCCGCGCTCCTACAACTGCGAGTAAAGCACCACCACCTTCTATCCGTTCGGCGGTTTTCCGTCGCCTGTTTGTAGTCCCTTCGCCTGCAAACCGTTACGTTAGTCAACTCCAAGGCGCTGAGGGATAATCCGTCAGTACGCATCGACGCTAACCCTTTGATTCATATGACGAAATTCGAAATCAGAAAAACTGGCACGACTTTCGCTCTGTCGACATCAAGCCCTACAGAGGCGCAGGAGCGAAAACATGAGTTTTCCCACACGAACCAACGCCATTGATTTTGACAGCGCTCGATTGCAGCGCCTGGGCCTTGCAGCGGCCAACAGCCCTACCCAGCCGCCGCTCGATGAGGAACAACTGCAACGCAAACTCGCGCTGCAACTGCAGAGCAGCCTGGAAGCGGACAAGATCCTGTCGATGTTTTTCGACAACGTGCAGCAGTTGATTCCGCTCAAATCCCTCAGTTACAAGCACTTGGGAACAGACCTGCGTCTGGAGTTCGGCGAACGGGCACGCCACAGCGCCAGCTATCGCATGAGCTATCAGGGCGAGCAGTTGGGTGAACTGGGGTTTCAGCGCGAACGCCGCTTCAACGAGGCCGAGCTTGCTCAGCTAGAATCCCTGCTGGGCAGCCTGTTGTATCCACTTCGCAACGCTTTGCTTTACCGAAATGCCAGCCTGAGCGCGTTGCGTGACCCCTTGACCGGCGCGGGTAACCGAATCGCCATGGAACAGTCGCTGGCCCGGGAAATCGAAATCGCTCGCCGCCAGCAGCAACCGCTGTCGGTGCTGATGCTGGACATCGACCACTTCAAGAACATCAACGACACCCATGGCCATGCTACGGGCGATGCGGTGTTGAGGGCCGTCACGGACACGATCAAGGATCGCCTGCGCAACATCGATCAGGTATTCAGATTTGGTGGGGAAGAGTTCTTGATCGTGCTGACCAACACCGGTCGTGAGTCAGCCGCGCTGGTAGGCGAACGCCTGCGGCACGCGGCACTGCAACTCACGTATCCCGTGGAAGGAAGCCTGGTGGAACTGACCGTCAGCTTGGGCTGCTCGACGCTGCTGCCGGGAGAATCTCCCGACAGCCTGTTGCGTCGCGCCGACACTGCCCTGTACACGGCCAAGCGCCAAGGGCGTAACCGCCTGGAAATGGCGGGCTAAGCACGTTCAGGCACGAGCGAGCCGCCGCACGTTCGCTTCCTGAGGTCGTTCGAGCACCATGCAGCGCTCCAGAAACAAGTGCATGTACTCGTAACTTTTGCAGATCGCCATTCTCAGGTCTGCCTGCAATTGCTCGCTGGGGTTATTGCCCGCCAGCGTGCAAATGATCTCCAGGGCCTCCCAAGGGTGGGAATCGTCATACTGCGCATGCATTTTCAGCCATTTCATGGCGCGCTTGCGAATGTCCGGCGGGAACAAATCTGCGTATGTCTCTTGTGAACACACGACAGCAGACCACTCACCGGTGGCGCCTTCGATGGCGTAGTTGGTGGCTGCGATGGCAACGACCAGCGGCTCCGACGAACAACTGTGCCAGCACCAGTGATTGAGTGCGTGCAGCTCGGACGGAACCCGTTGCGCTTGCAGGTCTTGCAGCGTGACCCCATGGGCCGCGCTCCAGTTTACCCAGTAATCGGCATGATTGAGTTCAACCCGAATGTTGCGCATCAACCAGCGACGCGCCATGTCTTCACCCGGATGCCGGGCGAAACGGGTTTTGGTCAGGTTGTGGGCCATGTAGACCGCGAACTGTTCAACAACAGGCCATCCACCAATCAGGTACTGGCGCATGGTCCTTGAACTGAGCTGACCATCTCGCATACGTTGATAAAGTTCATGCCCTACCACGCGTGCCTTGGCTTCACTGCAATCCTGAATCAATTGCTGTGCCCAAGCGGGGTAACTGCTGGCATCCATCAGCGGACCGGTTCTAATGAACATATCGATCACTGTGTAGCTCCTTGTTTGATGTTGCATGGGGTCGTTCAGCGAAAAGTCCCGGGTGCGCTGAACAACATTGGGGTCTGCCTCGCGGGCCGTGCGTGCAGACATTCACAGGTGAATAATTGCGGCCGCTCAATCACATACCCCTGAGCGTAGTCCACCCCGATTTCCAATAACGCCTGCTCTATCTGGGGGCTCTCGACGAACTCGGCGATCGTCTGTTTGCCCATCACGTGCCCGATATGGTTGATCACTTCCACCATCGCCCGGTTGACCGGATCGTCGAGCATGTCTTTTACGAAACTGCCATCAATCTTCAGGAAATCCACAGGCAAATGTTTCAAGTAAGCGAATGACGACATGCCTGCACAGAAGTCATCCAGAGAAAAACGGCATCCCAGACTTTTAAGCTCGTTAATGAACCGAATGGCGCTGCCCAAATTGGCGATTGCACTGGTTTCGGTGATCTCGAAACAGATAAGTTCAGGAGGAATTGCGTAGATTTGGAACTGCTGTCGCAAATATTCAAGAAAAGCGTCGTCGCCAATGCTGGTGCCGGACAAATTGATGGCACACACCGCCAACGGGCCATCACGGTGATTGTCATTCAGGCAATCGGCGATGATCTTGAACACGTTCTGCACCACCCAACGGTCCAGCGTGGTCATCATGCCGTAGCGCTCGGCGGCGGGAATGAAACTGTCGGGCAGGATGATGCGACCGGACTCGTCGCGCAGCCGCAGGAGAATCTCTACATGGCCGCTGTCCTTGTGTCCGTCGCGGCCATCGCCCAGATAGGCGATCTCCTGTGAGTACAGGCAGAAACGGTTGTCTTCCAGCGCCATGTGCAAGCGCTGAATCCAGGCCATTTCGCCAAAGCGGGTGGACAGCTCCGAATCGTCGTCGTGATACACCTGCACCCGGTTTCGCCCCTTTTCCTTGGCCATGTAGCAGGCCATGTCGGCGGCGCGCAGCGAGGCTTCAAGGGTGGTCGGTGAATTGGACACATGCACCAGGCCGATACTGACAGTGGTCATGAACGGGCGGCCTTTCCAGACGAAGTGCAGGCTTTCCACGGTCTGACGCAGGCCTTCGGCGATCTTCTCGGCTGCGTCTGGCGCGCAGTGCTCCAGCAGAATGCCGAACTCGTCGCCACCCAGCCGAGCCAGGGTATCGCCCTCGCGAATGCCTTGTTGCAACACCGCGCAGATGTGCCGCAACAACTCGTCCCCTGCCGCATGGCCGCTGGTGTCGTTGACCAGTTTGAACTGGTCCAGATCAAGGAACATCACTGCATGACGCCCTGTTTGGTGCGTCAGGCTGCTCAGCGCCAGTTCGAGCCGGTATTCGAACTCGCGACGGTTGGTCAGGCCGGTCAAGGCATCGTGGGTCGCCTGCCAGGACAGGTTGGCGATGTACTGCCGCTCTTGGGTCATGTCGTGCAGCACCAGCACTGCGCCGCTGACCTTGCCATCGGTGCGGATCGGCGACCCGACCAATGCGACGGAAACGGTGCTGCCATCCAGCCGCTGAATCAGCTTGGAATTCTCGCTGCCCCCCGCCAGTTTGCCGCTCAGAATGTGCTCGATCAGCGCCGAGCTGTCTTTCTGGTCATTCTCGTCGAGCAGGTTGAACAGCGCCGCCAGAGGTAAACCGGTCGCCTGCTCGCTTTTCCAGTGGGCCATCTGTTCGGCGGCCGGGTTCATGTAGGTGATCGCACCGCTGACGTCCGTGGTAATGACACCGTCGCCGATGGATTCCAGGGTGACCTGCGCCCGCTCCTTCTCTATCTGCAACGCGGTGGCGAATGCATGGCGCTGCTCCAGCAATTTGTGGGTACGCAGCAGCGCCAGAATGATCAGGAACACGGCCGTGGTCAGGTTGACCACCACCAGAATCCGCAGAATGACCCGCGACCCTTCGCCCAGCGCATCACTGAAGGCCATGGCCGCCGGGGTAACGCCTTCGTTGATCGCGTTGATCCGGTGTCGCCACGTCAGCACGTCAGCATTGGTGGCACTGCCATCCACGATTCGCCCATGCATCTCGCGGGCGACTTCATCCAGTTGCACCAGGTAGTTGTCGCCGATCTTCCACAGATCGATGGCCTTCTCCAGATAGCTGAAATGGCGGAAATTGAGGTACAGCCAGATAATGCCGGGGGCATCATCGGGATGGTTACCACCCTGCAGAATGCCTGCATTGGCGCGCGCGATGTCGGGAACCGGTTGATCCATAGCCTCCCGCAGATCGTGATCACCTTTGGGAATGGCAATGGCTTGCTGGTACTTCAGATAGTCGATTTCACTGCGGCTGTTGGCATAGAGATTCAGGTAATAAATAGCGTCCTTCTGCCCTTTGGACCAAAGGCTCTCACCACCGACGTAACTGCGCACAGCCGACATCATGTACAGGCTGACGCAACCGAGCAGTGCCTGTAATAGCACGACCGCGATAAATGGCCAAACGATGCCCAGAAGACGGGGCTTCTCGAGAATCCGCTTTTGCTTCATGGTGTCCCTTTCATCAGCACTGCCAGATACTCACTTCCCCGGTTCAGGCAACCTTCCTGACGTACGTGCCTGTAATTCAGAGGACTCGGCTAATTTCCACGATGCAGCGGGTTGCGTCTCACACCCATCCAAACGACCGAATGGGTTAACTCAATGAAGTGGAGACGTAAATATGACGCTTTTCACACTTTTATTGAACACACGGCTCAAGCATAGCCCAAGAATTGACGTGTTCCACTGGCGAAACGCCATTTGAGAGAAGGAATGGAAAAAACCGACAGGCTGTATCAGACCTGTTGCAGATGACCATAAAGGCGGGCGTAAAGGCCCCCTTCGGCGATGAGTTGCTGATGATCGCCGTCCTCGGCAATCCGACCGCCGTCGAACACCAGCACGCGGTCGGCCTGTTTCACCGCAGAAAGGCGGTGGGCGATGATCAACGTCGTGCGGCCACTGAGAAAGCGGTTCAGCGCTTGATGCAAGTTGTATTCGGTGGCGGCATCCAGCGCCGAGGTGGCTTCGTCGAGAATCACCACTTTGGGATCCGCGAGCACCATGCGCGCGATGGCCAGCCGCTGGCGCTGACCGCCCGACAAACGCACACCGGAACGCCCCACCACGCTGTCCAGCCCTTGCGGCAGCGCACGAATCGTCGCGTCCAGTTGGGCAATCTCCAGCGCCTGCCAGCAGGCTTCGTCGCTGCGCTCGCGGCCCATCGACAGGTTTGCCCGCACCGTGTCGTTGAACAGCGCCGGATGTTGCAGCACCACCGCAACATGTTCGCGGACAGTCTCCAGGCCAATGTCTTCCAGACTCGCGCCCCCAAAGCGAATGCTTCCGGCACGGGCGCTGTACAACCCGAGCAGCAGTTGCACCAACGTGCTTTTGCCGCCGCCACTGGCCCCCACGATGGCGACTTTTTCGCCCGGTGGAATGGTCAGGTCAAGGTGATCAAGCACCGGATCTTCGTTGTAACCGAAGCACAGCCCGCGCACGTCGATGCTGACCGTCTCACGCCCGATGAACGGATTGACCTGCGCCGGGTATTGCGGCTCGTCGGCACGGGCCAGCAATTCGTTGATACGGGTCAACGCACCGCCAGCGGCGTAGAAGGCATATTGCAGGTTCAGTAATTGCTCCACCGGGCCAATCATGAACCACAGGTAGCTGAAGACCGCCAGCATGTGGCCGATGGACAGGTCGGAAAACAGCACGGTGAGCATCGCCGCCGCGCGAAAAATGTCGATGCCGAACTGGAACAGCAAGCCACTGGCCCGCCCTGAGGCGTCGCTTTTCCACTGCGAGGACACGGCATAATCCCGCACCTCTTTTGCCCGCCCACCCAACAGACCCAGGAAATAACCTTGCCGGTTACCGGCGCGGATTTCCTGAATCGCGTCGAGGGTCTCGGTCAGCGCCTGAGTGAAGCGCGAGGTGCTGTCGTTCTCCAACTTCTTGAGGTGTTTGACGCGCTTGCCCAGCTTGACCGTGGCGTAGATCACCAGCGGGTTGAACAGCAGAATCAGCAGCGCCAGTTGCCAGTGCATCCACACCAGAATCGCGGCGGTGCCGGTCAACGTGAGCATGGCCACCAGGAACTTGCTCAAGGTCTCGCCGACGAACTTGTCCAGCGTGTCCAGATCGGTGACCAGATGCGCCGTCACCGTGCCACTGCCCAGGCTTTCGTACTCGCCCAGAGAAATGCGCTTGAGACGCTCGATCAACCGAATGCGAATCCGATAGACGATGTCCTTGGACAGCCCGGCGAACAGGCGCGCCTGGATCACGTTGAACAACAGCGCCCCCAGCCGCAGGCACAGCGTGGCCAGCAGCATCAAGACGATGTAACCCACCGGCTTGTGCAGGCTTGGCGGGAGAAAGTGATTCATGAACAGCAGTGCGGCATCGCCCTTGCCCAGCAGCACTTCGTCGACAAGCAACGGCAACAGCAAGGGAATTGGCACCGAGCACAGCACGGCCAGTACGGCAACGCCATTGGCCATCCACAAGGCTTTTTTATGGGTCAGGGCCAGACGCCGGATTTGCGCCCATTCGAGGCGATCCACCCGCGCGAGCGGGTCTTGTGCAGCGGGTTCGTTCGAGGATTCGATATCGAGGGAGTCACGCACAGGCGGCGCGCTCCAGCCAACGGCTGAGCAACGGCGCCAGTTCGTCCAAAGGTTGATAGCCGTTGGTCAACAGCGCCAGTTGCCCCTTGCGCTCGGCCAGCAGGGTCGGGAAACCGGCGATACCCAGGTCCTGAACCCAGGAAAAGTCGGATGCCGTGGCGGCGTGCTGCTCCGCACTGTCGAACGCCGCGGCGAACTCGATGCGTGGCAGCCCGGCCCTTTCAGCCAGTTCCGCCAGCACCGAAGCCTGGGTCGTGTCGCGGCCCTCAAGGTAGAACGCCCGTTGGATTTCGCCCACCAGCTTCCAGGCGATGTCCGGTGCCAGACTGCGCGCAGCCACGATGGCGCGGCAGGCCGGCTCAGTGTCGTAGACAAAACCGTCAGGCAATGCGTCGTCGAACTTGAACGACTGACCCGTGGTGTTCTGCACCGCGTGCCAGTGTTCGAGGATGTAACGTCGGGTCGCAGGCTCCAGCGCCGCCCCACTGCCGGTACGCAGCCCGCCCACCACCAGATGCAACGGCACACCCGCCGCGCTCGCCTGCTCGACCAATGCGTCAGCGACGGGCGCAAAGCCCCAGCACCACGAACACATCGGGTCCATTACATAAAGCAGGCGGGCGTGCATGGTTCAGGCCTCGTGGGTTTGGGTGTCTTCAGGCTGAGCGTTCGCCACACCCTCCAGCAGCCGATAGTTGCGCCCGATCGGGTGCGGCTGGTTACGCGACTTGGCCAGTTCGATCTGCTTCTGCCGGTCGATGGCGCTGCGGCGGGTCTTCTCGCTCAGCGTGTCCCAGCAATGCGGGCAACTGACGCCTGGCGAATAGTGCTCGCTGGCACGGTCTTCGGCACTGATCGGTGTGCGGCATGCATGACATTGATCGTAGTCGCCTTCGCTCAAATCGTGGCGCACGGTGACGCGATTGTCGAACACGAAGCAGTCACCGCGCCAGGCGCTTTCTTCCTGCGGGACTTCTTCAAGGTATTTGAGGATGCCGCCCTTGAGGTGATAAACCTCTTCAAAGCCCTCGCCGAGCATATAGCTGGAGGCCTTCTCGCAGCGGATACCGCCCGTGCAGAACATCGCGACCTTCTTGTGTATCGCGGGATCGAAGTTGGCCTTGATGTAGTCCGGGAACTCGCGAAAGGTCGTGGTCTTCGGATCGATGGCACCTTCGAACGTGCCGATGGACACTTCGTAGTCATTGCGGGTGTCGATCAACAGCACTTCAGGATCGGCAATCAGTGCGTTCCAGTCCTGTGGTTCGACATAGGTGCCCACGGCCTTGTTCGGGTCGACACCGGGAACGCCCAGGGTGACGATCTCTTTTTTCAGCTTGACCTTGGTACGGTAGAACGGCTGCTCGTCGCAGTACGACTCTTTGTGGTCGACGTCGACCAGGCGCGGGTCTTTGCGCAGCCAGGCCAGCAGGCCGTCAATGCCTTCGCGGGTGGCGGAAACAGTGCCGTTGATGCCTTCTTCGGCGATCAGCAGGGTGCCTTTGACGCCGTTGTCGTTCATGGCTTTGAGCAGCGGCTCGCGCATCTCGACATAGTCCGACAGGGTGACGAATTTGTACAACGCCGCGACGACGATGGGTGCGGTTTGGGTCATGTTGCATCTCCAGGTGGCGACCCTCGCAAAGGGCCTACCGGATGAAAATTTCAAGTAAACGCGTGCCGACCAGGCAACGCGGCGCGGATTCTAGCAAAAATCGGCGGCGAGCAGACAGGGTGGTTGATAGGTGGGAGATTGATGTGGGTCAAGAAACGGGAGAACACCGCACTGTAGGAGCGCGCTTGCCCTGGGCGGCATTCCGACGAGTGCGCCGGATCAGTCAACACGGATGTGTTTGATAAATCGCCATCGCGAGCAAGCTCACTCCTACAGGGACGTGCGCATACCTGTAGGAGTGAGCTTGCTCGCGATCAACGCAGCGTCAATTCCCGAAAAGGAAATTCAGTCATGCCCCCCGGCACAGGTCGGCGACGCAGGCGCGGCGCCCAGTTTCGCCCATTCTTCCGGGGTGTAGGTGTGCAGCGCCAGCGCATGAAACTCACCCATCAGGCCACCGAGCAGGCCGTAGACCTTCTGGTGGCGCTTGACGGCGTTGAGGCCAGCGAACTGCTCGCTGACCACCACGGCCTTGTAGTGAGTGTCGGTGCCACGGCTATGCATATGGCTTTCATTGAGCACCTGAAGGTACTCGGGCTGAAAGACCGCCAACGCAGATTCGATACGCTGTTGCATGCTCATGTCAGGCTTCGCTTATGGCTTCTTGGCAGGTGCAGCTTTGGTCGCAGCCGGGGTCAGTTCCTTGGTCATGGACTCCAGCAGACCGGTGACCACAGGCACCGCCGGTTGCAGCTTTTCCTGAGTCATCTGGAACGATTGCTGGCTGATCTGCGGCATCTTGGCCTGGACTTTCTTGCCCAGCGGCGACTCGTAGAACGCCACCAGGTCTTTCAGCTCCTGCTCGGTGAAGTTGTCGGTGTACAGCTTGACCATGTCAGGTTGCAGCTTGTCCCAGCCAATGGCCTTGTCCAGCGCGGCATTGGCTTGAGCCTGGTACTTCTCCAGAACGGCTTTCTTGGAGTCCGGAGCTTTGGTTTCGGCGAAGCGCTGAGCGAACATTTGCTGCGCTTGCATGTAGATCGGCGCACCCAACTGGTCGGCGTGAGCCAGTTTGAGGAACGCTACGGCACTGGCCTCATGGCTGGCGGTGGCAGCAAGCGCCTGGCCGCTGGCACATACCAGAGCGACCGCAGCACAGAGAGCGCGAAGACGGGTCATCGAGTTTCCTTATCTAGCAAGCGAGGCTGAACCCCAAGGGCCGACATTTTGCGCCCCTTTTCGTCTCGCGCTCAACCCCCGCCGCTACGAGCGGTCATGACAGTGCTTGATCTTCAAGGTTTCACACCACCTGATTCGAAAATTTGCGCACACTCGTACTACTGCGCAGCCGCCAACGGGAACCGAAGTGGTCTGCGGGGTACTAAACTGCGCTATTCGATCTTAAGGAGTGAGTCCAGTGAGCCGTACCGAAACCGATAGCATAGGTCCAATCGAAGTCCCCGAAGACGCTTACTGGGGGGCTCAGACCCAACGTTCCCTGATCAACTTCGCCATCGGTCAGGAGCACATGCCCCTGCCGGTGCTGCATGCACTGGCGCTGATCAAAAAAGCCGCCGCGCGGGTCAACAATCGCAACGGCGACTTGCCCGCCGACATCGCGCGCCTGATCGAGCAGTCCGCCGACGAAGTCCTCAGCGGCAAGCTTAACGACCAGTTTCCGCTGGTGGTGTGGCAGACCGGCAGCGGCACCCAGAGCAACATGAACGTCAACGAGGTCATCGCCGGACGCGCCAACGAACTGTCGGGCAAAGGCCGGGGCGGCAAGTCGCCGGTTCACCCCAATGATCACGTCAACCGCTCGCAAAGCTCCAACGACTGCTTCCCGACCGCGATGCACATCGCCGCTGCGCAGGCGGTCAAAGAACAGCTGCTACCTGCCATCGCCGAACTGTCCGCCGGGATCGCCGAGCAGTCGTCGCGCCACATGAAGCTGGTGAAAACCGGCCGCACCCACATGATGGATGCCACGCCGATCACCTTCGGTCAGGAGCTGTCCGCGTTCGTCGCTCAACTGGATTACGCCGAAAAGAGCATTCGCGCGGCGCTACCTGCGGTCTGTGAACTGGCTCAGGGTGGCACCGCCGTGGGTACGGGCTTGAATTCACCCCACGGTTTTGCCGAAGCAGTCGCTGCCGAACTGGCCGCGCTGTCGGGTCTGCCCTTCGTGACGGCACCGAACAAATTCGCGGCGCTGGCAGGCCATGAGCCGCTGACGGCGCTGTCCGGGGCCTTGAAAACCCTGGCCGTGACGCTGATGAAGATCGCCAACGACCTGCGTCTGCTGGGTTCAGGCCCCCGTGCCGGTCTGGCGGAAGTCAAACTGCCTGCCAACGAGCCGGGCAGTTCGATCATGCCGGGCAAGGTCAACCCGACCCAGTGTGAAGCGCTGTCGATGCTCGCCTGTCAGGTCATGGGCAACGACACCACGATCTCGTTCGCCGCCAGTCAGGGCCATCTGCAATTGAACGTGTTCAAGCCGGTGATCATCCACAACCTGCTGCAATCGATCCGCCTGCTGGGGGACGGCTGCCGCAACTTCAACGAACACTGCATCGCGGGCATGGAGCCGGACGCCGGGAAAATGGCCGAACACCTGGAGCGCGGGCTGATGCTGGTGACCGCGCTGAACCCGCACATCGGCTATGACAAGTCGGCGCAAATCGCCAAGAAGGCCTACAACGAAGGCCTGACCCTGCGCGAAGCAGCGCTGCAACTGGGCTTTTTGACCGATGCCGAGTTCGACGCATGGGTACGACCGGAGAAAATGCTTGAGGCGGGCAGCAATGGCTGAGCCGATCAGCGGCGCCACCCCGCTTGAGGGGTACGGCAAACGCATTCTGATGGTCATCGGTTCGCCGAAGACCATCAGCCTCTGCCACGCTCTGGGCGACGCATACGCCCACGGGGCGCGCAGTCAGGGGCATGTGGTGCGGGTGCTGAAACTGGAAGCGCTGGAATTCGAGCCGACGCTGCACAACGGCTATGAATCGAGCCAGACGCTGGAACACGACCTGCTGCAAGCCCAGCGCGAGATTCACTGGGCGCAACATCTGGTGTTTGTCTATCCGGTTTGGTGGGGCGGGCTGCCGAGCTTGCTCAGCGGGTTCTTCGAGCGCGTCCTGATGCCCGGCTTCGCGTTCAAGGCCCATGGTCGTCATCACCCCGCCAATGAACTGCTCAAAGGCCGCACAGCCGAAATGCTGGTCACGCTGGACACCCCTTCACGCTATTTCCGTTGGGTGTTCAAGGCACCTGCCCACCGGCAGATCAAAAACGCGATTCTTGAGTTTTGCGGGATCAAGACCACGCGCTTGACAGAATTCTCCCCGGTGCGCACCTCGACCGAAGAGCAACGTCAGCAGTGGATTCATCAAGCTGAGGAGTTGGGTAAGCGCTGAAGTGGTTTAACGTTGACTGAACGGCCGCCTTCGCCACCACGGCGGCTCCCACAAAATCCAGGCCAGTCTTGAATTCATGGCTCGACGCAAAACAGTGTGGGAGCCGGCTTGCTGGAGAAAGCAGCGGACCTGATGCAACTTCAGCCAGTGGCTACCTCAGCCCGCAGCGTTTGGAGTAGAGTGACACTCAACCAGCCAGGCGTTCCGTATCACGCTGTGGAACGCTCATTGCGCTGAACTCCTTTCAGGTTTAGCCGTCCTGATTGACAGACCCAACGCCCCTCACCCGGAGCAGGCCATGTTGAGCAAGCGTGAGAAAGACCCCGAGACCGCCGTGCACTTTCGCAGTGACCGCGTCTCCCGCGTCAACGGCATGTATTTTTTCAGCACCCGTGAAAACACCCTCGAAGGGCCTTTCTTCACCAAGGAAGACGCCGAACGGGAAACCGACGCCTACATTCGTCGCATGCTGGCGGGCAAGGTGGCGTCGCCTGAGCCTCCTTTGCCACTCAATGGCTAGCGCTCAGGAATGATTGCGGCGAAAGGTCTCCTCACCCATCGCTGCAATCTGCCCCTCGATCAACGCCTCGAAAGGACGCAGCAACGGCTCGAACGAACGCTGCGGCTCAAGCGTGTGCAACGCTTGAACGATGGCTTCCAGCGTCGACAACGCGTCAGGACCGGGCGCCTTGCGCAATCGGTACCGCGTCGCCGGAGCGTTGCTCAAGGTCACCCTCGGCAATGCGGCCAGCAGCGGGTTGAGGTGTAACAACTTGCGCGCCTTGCGCCAGGTGCCGTCCGGAACCACCAACAGCAGTGGCGTATCGGTTGACGATTCAGCTTCAAGTGCTGTCGCCCCGCCCCCCGGAAACAGCAACCGCGCCTGATACCCGGGCACGTTCAGCAACTCAGCGAGATTATCGAACACCTCCCCGACCACCCACTGCGCATTGGTCAGACCCAAGGCCGCCAGACGCGCCGTATTCAGCGCATGATTGACCTCGCTCGGGTGCTGCAGAATCAACACCCGAGTGCGACTGTCCAGTTGCGGAATCAGCGCACAAAGGCAATGGTTTTCAGGGCGATGGCAACGCTCGCAACGAACACGGGGCATGGTCGCACCCTCCTTAAAGCGGGTTGAGCTGCGCTTTGAGCAGGTCGCGGAAGGTCTGGATCAGCGGCTCTCGACTGCGCCCACGCCGCAGGATCATCGAGAATGGCGCCTGATAGCCGAACGTCGCAGGCAGCAACACCCGCAAATGCCCGGAATCGACCCACGATTGCGCATAGTGCTCCGGCAGATAACCAATGTAGGCACCCGACAACACCAGAATCAGCTGCGCCTCCATACTTTCCACGGTGGCCGCGCTGTGTTTGAAGCCATGCCGCGCCAGCTCCGCCTGACTCCAGTAGCCGCGCCCCACCATACGTTGCTGGGTGATGACCGGCTCGGGAATGCGCCGCTCGTTGAACAGCGGGTGGCGATTACTGCAATACAGCCAGTGCTGCTCACGGTACAGCGGTTGATAGAGCAGGCCGTTCATCCGGGTGGAGAACGAGCCGATGGCCAGATCGAGCCGGTTGTCCAGCACGCCCAACTGCAATTCGTAAGGACTCATGACCGACAGGTGCAAGTGCACCGCCGGGTGTTCCTCGCTGTAGGCACCGATGACTTCGGCAAACGGCAGTGCCCGATCGCTGACCGTAGAGTCCAGAACACCCAGATTCAGAGTGCCACGCAGTTCGCCCTTGAGCGCCGCTGCGTACAATTCGAAACCTTCCAGCTCGCCCAACAAACGCAGCGTTTCCTGGTGAAACAGCTCGCCCTTGCTGGTCAAGCTGAACCCGCCCCGCCCGCGATGGCACAGCACAATGCCCAGCGTGGATTCGAGCTGGCTCATGTAGGTGCTGATTGCTGAGGTCGACAGGTTCAATTCTTGCTGGGCACTCGCGAAGCCCTGATGGCGGACGACGCAGGTGAAGATACGCAGCAGTTTCAGATCGGGTAATGCGCTGGCCATGATGCTTCCAGGTGTCGAAGAATGATCAGCTTACCCGATAGTTCAGAAATCTCTGAACTAAGTATTTTGCCTGAGCGATTGTTCGCAGCCCGTCGGGTTCGCAGAATCCGCCCAGCCCTTACAACTATTAATAACCCACCGATGAGGCAATCCCGTGGACAAGATTTTTCACCAACCACTGGGCGGCAACGAAATGCCGCGCTTCGCCGGCATCGCAACCATGATGCGTCTGCCACACCTGCAAACCGCCGCTGGCCTGGATGCCGCCTTCATTGGCGTGCCACTGGACATCGGCACCTCGCTGCGGTCTGGCACCCGTTTCGGGCCTCGCGAAATCCGCGCCGAATCGGTGATGATTCGCCCCTACAACATGGCCACGGGCGCTGCGCCCTTCGACTCATTGTCGGTCGCTGACATCGGCGACGTTGCCATCAACACATTCAACATGCACGAAGCCGTGCGCATCATCGAAGAAGCCTACGACGGCTACCTCGAACACGGCATCATCCCGCTGACCCTGGGCGGTGATCACACCATTACCCTGCCGATCCTGCGCGCCATTCACAAAAAGCACGGCAAGGTCGGCCTGGTGCACATCGACGCCCACGCAGACGTCAACGATCACATGTTCGGCGAGAAGATCGCCCACGGCACCACCTTCCGCCGCGCCGTGGAAGAAGGCCTGCTCGATTGCGACCGTGTGGTGCAGATTGGTCTGCGCGCTCAGGGCTACACCGCCGAAGACTTCAACTGGAGCCGCAAACAGGGCTTCCGCGTCGTACAGGCTGAAGAGTGCTGGCACAAATCGCTGGTGCCGCTGATGGCAGAAGTGCGCGAAAAAGTCGGTGGCGGCCCGGTTTACCTGAGCTTCGACATCGACGGCATCGACCCGGCCTGGGCGCCGGGTACCGGCACCCCTGAAATCGGTGGCCTGACCACGATTCAAGCCATCGAAATCATTCGTGGTTGCCAGGGTCTGGACCTGATCGGCTGCGACCTGGTGGAGGTCTCGCCACCGTACGACACCACTGGCAACACCTCGCTGCTGGGCGCCAACCTGCTGTATGAAATGCTGTGCGTGCTGCCGGGTGTGACACACCGCTAATCGACACTGAACCTGTAGGAGCGCGTTTACAACACGGTGATTTCACCGCTGACTGCCTGCGTGACGTCAGCCGGATGACTGCGTTTCACTATAAAAACAATGATTGGAGACACTCCATGGCTTTAGATATTTTCGTCGTGCTGATCTACGCAGCCGGGATGCTGGTGCTGGGCTGGTACGGCATGCGCAAGGCCAAGACCCACGAAGACTACCTCGTCGCCGGACGCAACCTCGGGCCGAGCCTGTACATGGGCACGATGGCGGCCACCGTGCTGGGTGGCGCATCGACCGTCGGCACCGTGCGGCTGGGCTACGTGCACGGCATTTCCGGTTTCTGGCTCTGCGCCGCGCTGGGCGTGGGCATCATTGCGCTGAACCTGTTCCTCGCCAAACCGTTGCTCAAGCTGCGCATCTTCACCGTTACCCAGATCCTCGAAAAACGCTACAACCCCATGGCCCGTCAGGCCAGCGCGGTGATCATGCTCGCCTACGCGCTGATGATCGGCGTGACCTCGATCCTGGCCATCGGCACCGTCATGCAAGTGCTGTTCGACCTGCCGTTCTGGGTTTCGGTGGTCTTGGGCGGTGGCGTGGTCGTGGTGTACTCGACCATCGGCGGCATGTGGTCGCTGACCCTGACCGACATCGTGCAGTTCATCATCAAGACCGTCGGCCTGATGTTCATCCTGTTGCCAATCTGCCTGTACCGCGTCGGCGGCTGGGACGATCTGGTAGCCAAGCTGCCTGCATCGAGCTTTAGCTGGACCACCATTGGCTGGGACACCATCATCACCTACTTCCTGATCTACTTCTTCGGCATCCTGATCGGCCAGGACATCTGGCAACGCGTGTTCACCGCGCGCACCGAAAAAGTGGCCCAGTACGCAGGTTCGATCGCAGGCGTTTACTGCATCCTTTATGGCCTGGCATGTGCCCTGATCGGCATGGCCGCTCACGTGTTGCTGCCGGATCTGGCCAACGTCAACACCGCCTTCGCTGCCATCGTCAAAGCCTCGCTGCCGGACGGCATTCGCGGGCTGGTGATCGCCGCCGCGTTGGCAGCCATGATGTCCACGGCCAGTGCGGGCCTGCTGGCCGCCTCCACCACCGTGACTGAAGACCTTCTGCCAAAACTGCGCGGCGGCAAGCAATCGAGCCTGGGCATCAACCGCCTGTTCACCGCCCTGACCGGGCTGGTGGTGCTGGGGATTGCATTGGTGGTGAACGACGTAATCAGCGCACTGACGCTGGCGTACAACCTTCTGGTAGGTGGCATGCTGATTCCGCTGATCGGTGCGATCTACTGGAAACGCGCGACCACCGCAGCGGCCATCACCAGCATGAGCCTGGGCTTCATCACCGCTCTGGCGTTCATGTTCAAGGACGGCCTGGACGCCAACACCCCGATTTACTACAGCCTGGCCGTGGGGCTGGTGAGTTTCGTGGTGGTCAGCCTGGTGTCGCCACGCCGCGTCGCGATGACGAGCGCAGCCTGATACAGGCGTAACAGCGCTGAAACAGATCAAGGGCGCCTTCGGGCGTCCTTTTTTATGCGCGGTTACAAAAATTCATCAAGAGCAGGACGATCCGACACACAAAACTTGGACTAGCCTTAATCGTGACAGCGCGTCGGAACGGTGTGATTTCAAGGAGCGAAGCGATATTCGGCTGTCCGGCGACAACCCTCTGTTGTGAAGTCGGGGTGATTTTCGAGCACGTCAACGCAGAGGCTCTCCATGGACCGTCGCGAAATCCAGCAGCATGTTTTCGATACACTCGGGATCATTCTGGTCGACAAAGACCCGATCCAGGACGACGCCCTGCTCGCCGATCTGGAACTGGACGAAGAAGACTTCGCCGAGTTCTTCAGCCATCTCCAGGCCGAATTCGGCATCGTGATGCCGGGCAAGGTCAAATCGCAAATCTCTCATCTGCCGGAACACTCCCCTTACCGCCAACTGACGCTGCAAGGACTGGTGGATTTGATCCTGGTGCAGATGAAGGGCAGAAAATCCCATTGATTGAACGCAGATGCGTTCGATTTCCAGTCACACGCTAGCTGAGGGAAGGAAGTACGCGCGTCATCTGGCGGGCGCCAGGCGCGTCAAACGGTATTTAACGCACGAAGCGGGCTATCAGGCGATAGCGCCGCTGTCATGGTCACCGAGATGATTGAACAGGACTTAACGGCGTGGGCGACGGCGCTCGTCATCGTCAGTCCGAACGGGAATGGGTTGCAGTTTCGGGCGCTCGATCAGGCCCAATGCAACACCCACATCGTGAAGCCACTCTTGCAATTTGCTGTTCATATTACGCCCCCCTTAGGGAATGCCGGCAGCTAACTTTTCGTAAAACCCTGGTCCGCATAAGGCAGATCATAGTGCCTTGTCACACTTTACGCCTGCTACGGAGTGTCGCGGCAGGAAATTTTCCCTACCTTTACGTTTTAACGTCGTCATCCGACAAACCCTGAATTTCAGACGACCAGCGGCAACGCCACTGATCGCTTGGCTCTAACCCGCAGTAGCTGGGGCCAACGTTGCGCTTTCATGGGCTTGGCTACGGCGCGCGAAGAGGAAAAACAGCGCGCCGCCAAGGAAACATCCTGTAAACCATGCGAAGTTGGCCATCGGCTGCAACGCAGGGACGAAGGTGATCGCGATGCCCGCCAGGGTCGCCAGAATCAGCGCCTTGACCGCCGTGTAGTTCACCCCGCCGCTGTACCAGTAACGGCCTGTCGGACCGTCATTGAACAGCGCATCGACATCGATTTGCTGCTTCTTGATCACGTAGTAGTCCACCAGCAGGATACCGAACAGCGGCCCGATGAACGCCGCCAGCACATCCAGGGTGTAGTGGATCACCTGCGGGTTGTTGAACAGGTTCCACGGCGTGATGAAGATCGACGCCACAGCGGCGATCATCCCGCCCACTCGCCAGCTGATTTTGCTCGGTGCGACGTTGGCGAAATCGAACGCCGGAGACACGAAGTTGGCGACGATGTTGATGCCGATGGTGGCGGTCACGAATGCGAACGCCCCCAGCAGCACCGCCACATCATTGTCGATGCGCGCCACGGTGGCGATCGGGTCGTGGAGCATTTCGCCAAACACGGGCAGGGTTCCCGAGACGATGACCACGGTCACCAGCGAAAAGGCCAGAAAGTTGACCGGCAAGCCCCAGAAATTGCCACGGCGTACTTCGGACATGCTCCGGCAATAGCGGCTGAAGTCACCGAAGTTGAGCGTAGGACCGGAGAAGTACGACACCACCAGCGCTGTCGCCATGATCACTTGAGACACCGCTTCCCAACCGCTCAGAGACTTTTCCGACAGGGTAAAGCTGATATTCGCCCAACCGGCTTTCCAGACGATCCAGCCCGCCAGCAAAAACATCACCGCATACACGACCGGTCCAGCCCAGTCGATAAAGCGACGAATCGAATCCATGCCGGTCCAGAACACAGCGGCCTGCACCAACCAGAGCACCAGGAAGCCAAACCAGCCCAGGTAGGACAAACCTGCAAAATGAGGCTCCGCATAGACCGACATCTGTGGGAAGAAGCGCAGCACCACGATGATCAGCGCACTGGACGCCAGATAGGTCTGCACGCCGTACCACGCGACCGCGATCAACCCACGAATGACCGCCGGAATATTCGCACCGAACACACCGAAAGCAAGGCGGCAGATCACAGGATAGGGCACAGCCGCTTGCTGACTGGGTTTGGCCAGCAAGTTGGCGATCACCTGGATGATGCAAATCCCCACCAGCAGCGCGATCAGCACCTGCCAGCTCGCCAGGCCCAGTGCGAACAGGCTGGCCGCGAACACATAGCCACCAACGCTGTGCACATCACTCATCCAGAACGCAAAAATGTTGTACCAGGTCCACTTCTGCGGCAGTGGCCCCAGGTCCTGGTTATAGAGGCGTGGGCTATAGCCCTTGGGCATTGGCTCGGTCATCGCATGTCTCCCTGAAAGGACGAACAGGCTCCCGAAGCATACCGGCTGAACACACTGCGTACGGGAGCGAGCGTTTGTTGTATACGAAGTGACAGGCAGAATGCGTGCCATCGTTATTTTCAAGTCGACAAATGTGCGCTGAACAGCGGTGTTACAAGAGGTTCATGGCGAGGCGGAAGCTGCAGCGGGTGAGTCGCCTTATCAGCCTATACGCCCACTGACGGTGCAGCGATGCATGATCGAGGTGCATTTCCGGCAAGCTCGGGATCAAGAAGATTTTATGTATACACATTTACATGAAATTGTTAGAAGACCCGGTAGCAGTCCGGCTTGCCGACTGCAGCGATACCGCATACGCCAACGTCGGCAAGCCGTGCTGCTAGAACGTCAACGGCATTACTCCGGCAATTGCACCAGCCCGTCTTCATCGGTCAGCGCACGTTCCAGCAGGTCGGCAGGCAGATTCTTGCTCGCTCTGGCGCCCAGCAATTTGAGCTGCTCACTGCGGCTGACCAGATTGCCCCGCCCTTCCACCAGCTTGTTGCGCGCCGCGCCATAGGCCTTGTCGAGTTGTTGCAGGCGGTTGCCCACTTCGTCCAGATCCTGAATGAACAACACGAATTTGTCGTACAGCCACCCCGCCCGCTCGGCGATTTCCCGGGCGTTCTGGCTTTGACGCTCCTGCTTCCATAGGCTGTCGATGACGCGCAACGTGGCCAACAACGTTGTCGGGCTGACGATCACGATATTGCGATCGAACGCGTCCTGGAACAGGGTGGGTTCGGCTTGCAACGCCGCCGAAAAAGCCGCCTCGATCGGCACGAAAAGCAACACGAAATCCAGGCTATGAAGACCTTCGAGGCGCTTGTAATCCTTACCTGACAGCCCCTTAACGTGGTTGCGCAACGACTGCACATGCTGCTTCAACGCCACCTGTGCGATCACCTGATCCTCGGCCGAAACGAATTGCTGATAGGCCGTGAGACTGACCTTGGCGTCGACCACGACCTGCTTGTCACCGGGCAGCATGATCAAGACGTCAGGCTGAAAACGCTCGCCGTCCGGGCCTTTGAGGCTCACCTGAGTCTGATACTCACGCCCCTTCTCCAGCCCGGCATGTTCCAGCACCCGCTCCAGGATCAACTCGCCCCAATTGCCTTGCGTCTTCTGCCCCTTCAACGCACGGGTCAGGTTGGTGGCCTCGTCACTCAGTCGCTGGTTGAGCTGTTGCAGCCGCTCCAGTTCCTTGCCCAGCGAGAACCGTTCACGCGCCTCCTGCTGATAGCTTTCTTCGACGCGCTTTTCGAACGACTGAATGCGCTCCTTCAACGGATTGAGCAGTTGCCCCAGTTGTTGCTGGCTGGTCTCGGCAAAGCGCTGCTCGCGCTCATCGAAAATCTTCCCGGCCAGCTCGGCAAACTGCGCGCGCAATTCGTCCCGTGAACCTTGCAGGTCATTCAAACGCTGCTGATGGCTGTCCTGCTGCTCCTTGAGTTCTGCACTGAGCGATGCGCATTGCGCGCTCAGACGACGCAGTTCACTTTCCTTGTCATTACGCTCTTGCGCCCAGTCCTCCTGCGCCTGGCGCGCCGTATCGTGTTGCTGACGCAGCAGTTCGACTTCTCGGCGCAGCGCAGCCAGATCGGCCTGTTTGATAGCATTGGCCTGGCTTAGATCGCTGATCTCATCGCGGCTGGCATCGAGCTGCGCGCTCAAGCCATCCTGCGCCATCTGGGCATTGATCAAACGCTCATCCGCCAGCAGTGAATCCGCCTCACGTTGCGCCACCTTGCGCTGCAACTGCCACGCCAGCGCCAGCAACGGCAATGCCGCCGCCCCCAATCCCAGCAACAGGCTGGTGAGGTCAAAAGCCATAAACATTTCCCAACTCCACAATCGTGCTGGCGGCATTATGCGCAGAAGCTGCGCCGACGTCAGATTCCGATGAGCACTGAAAACAGGAAGATGGAAAGCGTAGTGCAATCTGGCAAAGGTGCGCGCTAGAGCAAGCGCGCGGGACAATCCACAGATCCTGTGGATAACTCAGTGGACAACACCCCTCCATCCCCCGCAAACGCAGGCAGAATGGGGCCTGCGTTCAAACTGACGATTTTTTCACCAACGAAAAAAAGCGAAGATTTTCATTGACTTAATAATTCGCCAACTGAAATCAAACTGTTAGGAGGGAATGTGACAGTGAGATGGCAGCTAACCGTTTTAATGTGCACAAGTCAATTTCCAATCGCTATAAGCCGCCGTTTGTAAAGCGTCACAACGTACTTAATGCAGGAAAAAACGGCCATCTCCTATCTCAAAGCGGTCACCCGCGCTGTTAATGTGCGCTGCGCAGGCTGAACCGCGTATTTCTCCCGCAATTCTATCGAGCGCTTGCATGTGGGCCGAACGTCAGGTATTCTTCGCGCCGTTAGTACCAAGCTGAAAATCAATTCCGATCGGCTTTAGCCCTTGATTCTGATTTGCCAAACGCGTCAGAAGCTGAGTAAGGGACCGATCGCCTCGATGGTTTATCCGTCATGAATGTCCGATCTGCCGACTGTTTGCAGACGCGATGAAGCCTTCATGACCTGACCGAACCAACCTGCAAATTGATCAGGATCTTCACCCCGAGCATCGAACCTTTGCTCCTGTTGTGTCGCCTGCCCTCCGAAGTACCTACCAGTCAGCCCGGCGCCAAACGATAACCGCGCTTCATCTGGCTGCCCTGTTCCAGACAGGTTCTGCGCCCTGCCCTGACTCGCTTTCGAGCATCGGCTCGCGTTTACTGGAACGTTTTTAGTTTGCACGCTTCTGATAGCGTGTCGATTCAGGAAACACCTTTAACATGACTACTCATATCCAGGCTCAGGAAGCCATCCGTACCCTCACCCATGCCTTCGCACCCATGGACTGCCTGATCATGGCTGCCCGCAAAGGCTGCTTCAGCTTCACCCTCGTCAACGAACACGGCATTGCCCGACACAGCGAACGTCTGTACCCCGACCAGTATTCCAGCCCTGAGCCGCTGCAAGCTGTCATCAATCGCACCCGTCTGGCACTGGCAGCCTGATACCGTTCGTCGGTAAAAATATTCGTTTGCCCAGCCCCACCCTCAAACGGTGGGGCTTTTTTGTGCCTGTTTTTCATATGAAAAATTCTTCACGCTAATCGCCAGACGCAATATGCGCGCGCCTGCAAAGCGGGAAATATTTTAAAAACAGCCCTTTACGCAGCAAATATGAGACTACGCTTCAACTCAAGCGGTCTGAGCCGCTTCCGGTGGACCCGGATTCCATTCCGCTGCCAAGCGTCGGGGTCCACCGGCTCATTCACTTCCCGAGGGTGTTATGGGAATCGCTGCCAGTGAACTGCGCCGATACGTGATCCGCCCCACGCTGATCTACCTCGGTCGCCACCAACCCTGCGCGGAGTCGTTTCTCCTCGCGGTCGCCGCCAGCCAGTCGGCGCTGGGCTTCGAACTCGACAGCCAGCGCGGGCACGGGCTTTACGGGATTTCCGACACGTTGCACTACAAACTCTGGGATGGCTATCTGGCAAAGGACCCTGACCTTGCCAGTCTGGTCAGAGGGCTGGCCAGCCAACATGCGTTTCTCACGGGGCCGGATCTGGAACTGACCGTGAACCTGCGCTATGCCACGGCCATTGCCTGGATGATGGTCGAAGCCAGCCGATTCGCCCTGCCCGCCGAAGAGGACGTCATGGGCATGGCGCGCATTTGGCGCAGGATATTTCAACCTCATGGCCGCCTGCAGGATTTCGAGACAGCCTGGCAAACCTCGGTTCGCCCCCTGTTTCAGGCCGAACCAGCCATTTCGTGACTCATCGGTTTCGATGAAGATCACAACAATTTTCGCAAGATTGTCCTACAAAAACTGCTCTAAATCGGGTGATCCAGCCTATAGCGCGTTATGAAAAATGTTGGTAATTTCCGCGCGGTGATCAACAAGGAGTTCTAACAATGAAAAAAACAATGATCAGATCCAGCCTCAGTCTCGCCGTTACACTTGCCTCCACCCAACTTTTTGCATCCGGCTTTGCTCTGAACGAACAAAGCATCAGCGGGATGGGAACCGGTTTTGCGGGCCGTTCCTCCTCTGCCGATGATGCAAGTACCGTTTATGGCAACCCGGCTGGCATGTCGCGCCTCAAACGCCAACAAGTGACTGTGGGCGTGGCCGCGATCGATGCCAAGACTGACATCTCTGACGCCAGCGGTAGCCGCACCGGTACCAACAAAGGCGACATGGTTCCATTCACTGCCGTTCCGATGGGCTTCTACGTCAACCCCGTCGATGACCACTGGGCCTTCGGTCTGGGTGTTTATGCGCCTTATGGTCTGATCACCGACTATGAAAGCAGCTTTCAGGGCCAGAACTTCGGCAGCAAGAGTATCGTGAAGGTCGTGACCTTCCAGCCGACCGTCAGCTACGCCTTCAATGACAAGGTTTCGATCGGCTTCGGTCCAACCATCAACCGCATTTCCGGCGCGCTGGAATCGACGCTGAACACACCAATTCCTGGTACCGGCAACGGTCGCGTTCAAGTCAAAGGGGATGACGTCGGTTATGGCTTCAACGTCGGCTTGCTGGTTCAGGCCACAGACACCACCAGCCTCGGTCTGACTTACCATTCCAAGGTTACGTACAAACTCGACGGGCACACCGAGGTGCGCGCCGGCGCAGGCAACCCGCCGACTCTTCTGCGCAGCGCTCGCTACGACGCCAAGCTGGATCTGGACCTGCCAGAGTCCGTTGACTTCTCTGCCACTCAAAAGCTGACTGACGACTGGAAACTCTATGCGGGTGCCACCTGGACGCGCTGGAGCCGCCTGCAAGACATTACCGTGCAAAACTCTGGCGTCACCGCAGCAGCAGGCGGCGCGCTGTCTCCGGCACTGGTCGGCACCATCACCGAAGAGCAGAACTGGCATGACACCTGGGCTTACGCCATCGGCACCTCTTACCAGTTGAACAAGCAGTGGGTACTGCGCACCGGTCTGACGTTCGACCAGTCGCCAACCAACAACACTGATCGTTCGCCACGCATCCCGACCGGCGACCGCACCATCTTCAGCATCGGCGCTGGTTACAGCCCGACTGACGACATCACCATCGACGTCGCCTACTCCTATCTGGATGAAGAAACCGTCAAGGTGAACCGCTCCAACGCTCTGGGCCAGCGCTACTCGTCCAAATACGACAACAGCGCCAACGGTTTCGGCCTGGGCCTGACCTACCGCTTCTGATGCAGTGGGCGGGACCGGCCATCACCGGTCCGCCATACAGAAAACCCCGCAGCCAGCGATGGATGCGGGGTTTTTCGTTAAGGGTCAACAACGCTTCAGCAGGTCATGCCGAGCTGCAAGGCACCCAGGCCGACGCTCTGCCAGCCCCACCAGGTCAATGCCAGCAGCACCGTCACGATGACGACGCCTGCCACCCAGGGCATCAACCGTGTCACAGCGCCACCGGTAGCACTCGCAGGCGCACCACCGGTCGTTCCCGCACCGGCCAGTTCAGCGCTGCCGCCATAAAGCTCAAGGCAATCGAAACGTGCCAGATCATGTCGTAACTGCCGGTGTGGTCATAGACCACACCGCCCAGCCAGCCGCCGAGGAAGGCACCCAACTGGTGAAAAAGGAAGACGATGCCGCCCAGCATCGACAAATTGCGCACGCCAAACAGCGTGGCGACGGTGCCGTTGGTCAATGGCACCGTCGACAGCCAGAGCAGGCCCATGGAAATACCGAACAGATAAGCCGTAGTCTGCGTCAGCGGCACCCAGAGGAACAGCACAATCACCGCGGCCCGCAATAAATAGAGGCCCGTCAGCAGACGCGGCTTGGACATTCGTCCACCGAGCCAGCCGGCGATGTAGGTGCCAAACACGTTGAACAAACCGATCAGCGCCAGAACAGTCGTGCCAACGGTCGCGGGCAGATGCTGGTCCACCAGATACGCGGGAAGGTGAACGCCGATGAACACCACCTGAAAACCACAGACAAAAAAGCCGAACGCCAGCAGCCAGAATCCTGAGTGGCTGCATGCCTCATGCAGCGCTTCACGCAACGTCTGCTCCCCGGCAGCCACTGGGACCGGCTTGTCCTTGAGCATCGCCACCAGGGGCAGGATGAACGCCACCAGAAAGCCGAGTGCGACCAGCGCCATGGACCAGCCCAGCCAGCCAATCAGCCCCAGCGTGCCTGGCAACATGGCGAACTGACCGAACGACCCCGCCGCACTGGCCAGCCCCATGCCCATGCTGCGCTTTTCGGGCGGCAGTGCGCGCCCAACCGCGCCCAGAATGATCGAGAACGTGGTGCCGGAAAGCCCAATGCCAATCAAAAGACCGGCGCTCAAGGACAGCGTGGCGGGCGAATCGGCCGTGCTCATCAGAGCCAGACCCGCAGCGTAGAGAATGCCGCCAACGAACACCACTTTTGCGGCCCCGAAGCGGTCTGCCAATGCACCGGTAAAGGGTTGCGCAAGCCCCCAGATCAGGTTCTGCAAGGCAATGGCGAAGGCAAATACCTCCCGCCCCCAGCCAAATTGCGCGCTCATCGGTGGCAGAAACAACCCGAAGCCGTGTCGCGTCCCCAGCGACAAGGCCAGAATCAGCGCGCTACCCAATAGAACCCAGCCGCTGGTACGCCAGACCGATGTCATTATTGTTCTCCTGTGGCCATGGGGACAGAGTTAGATGTAAACCGACATATTTGCGTCAGCGAAGCTACGCCGGGGGTCGAAGGGTGTCAATCGATGCCACAGGAATCAACCCAGCGCCAATGCGACCAGCACCAGCACTTCCAGCAGCTCCAGCATCGCCCCGGCCGTGTCCCCGGTGGTGCCGCCCAAACGCCGTATCATTAGCCGTCGCAAACTGAAGAACCCGGCGGTGGTGATGAGAATGGCAACCACCGCCGCTCCGCCTGCCACTAACACGCAGCCGATCACCGTGGCGATCAAGACCTGAACGCCCAGCGTACGCGGCAAATGATCCGCTAACGCCTGCCCCAACCCGCCTGAGCGAACATAAGGTGTATTGAGAAACAGCCCAAGCATTGCGGCGCGGCCAATCACTGCCGCCAGTAACAAGCCGGATTCATGACGGCTGTCGACCAACGCCAGAATCGCCGTGAACTTCAACAGCAGCACCACCACCAGTGTGACCACCGCAATCGGCCCGCTGCGAGGGTCTTTCATGATCGTCAGGGTGCGCTCGCGATCACCAAACCCACCGAGCCAGGCATCGGCACTGTCGGCCAGACCATCCAGATGCAGCCCGCCGCTGAGCAGCACCCATGCCGCCAGCAGCAACGCGGCATGCAGAAACACGGGCGAGCCGCTCAACAGCGCGTTCAGCCCTATCAGGATCGAACCGAACAGCACCCCCACCAAGGGATAGAACAGGAGTGAGCGTCCCAGTTGTTGCGGCGTTGGCATGCCCGGCAAACGAATCGGCAGGCTGCTGAGGAATTGCAGGGCGATCCAGAACGGCAGCATTCAGGCCTCCGTCAGCACGCCATGAGCGTCAACGTTAATAGAAAAGCGTTCACCATGACCGACGACCACTTGCAGCAATTGCTCCCGAGGCAGCCCCCGCGCCTGTGCCAGCAGCAGACGCATCACCCCGCCGTGGCAGACAAGCAACACCCGTTCGCCCTCATGCGCCGCTTGAAGACGTCGGACAGCATCTAGAACGCGTTCGGAAAAAGCCACCACCGGCTCACCATTCGGTGGCGTGAAGGTGTAAGGGTTTTCCCAAAACCTCCCAAGCCCTTCGGCGTCGGTCTCCATCAACAGGGCTGTGTTGACGCCCTCCCAGTCACCGAAATGCAGCTCTTGCACGCCCGGCTCCAGATGCATCGGCAGGCTTAAACGCATCGCCAATTCTTCCGCGAAACGTGCGCAGCGCTGCAATGGTGAACTGACGATGCGATCCCAAGCCTGAGGCGTGGCCACTGCATCGCGCATTTGCTGCCAGCCCAGCGGGGTCAATGCATCGTCCAGACTCCCGCGCAAACCACCACCGTGCTCGGTTTCGCCGTGGCGCAACAGGTCCAGACGCAAGGTCATGCCGGGCGATCCGCCACGGCCGCTTCGGCAAAGGTCGCCATGCCGTTGTGCAGTTCGCACGCCAGACGCAGCAACGGCACCGCCAACGCAGCGCCGCTGCCCTCGCCCAGACGCAGGCCCAGTTCCAGCAGCGGTTCGGCTTGCAAGGTTTCGAGCACGTGACGATGGCCTGGCTCAGCGCCACAATGACCGAAGAACAACCATTCCCGGCACGACGGGTTCAGACGCACGGCCACCAGTGCCGCGACGGTACAAATAAAGCCGTCCACCAGCACTGCAACGCCTTCCTGCGCGCAGGCCAGGTAGGCGCCGACCAGCGCCGCCACTTCAAAGCCCCCCATCGCACGCAGGCTGCCCAACGCATTGCCCGATTCAGCGGCGTGCAGTTGTAACGCACGCTCGATGACCTGTGCCTTGTGGTTGACGCCCTGGGCGTCCAGCCCCGTCCCCGGCCCCACCAGCAACGACGCCGGGCAGTTCAGCAACGAGCACGCCACCGCACTCGCTGCCGTGGTGTTGCCAATGCCCATCTCGCCGCCGATAAACAGCTCGGCGCCCGCCGATTTGGCGCGCAGCACGCTTTCGCGGCCGCCTTCAAGCGCGCCTTCCAGTTGCGCCTGAGTCATCGCCTCACCCTTGGCGAAGTTGGCCGTACCCGCACCGAGGTTCAAATGCCGCACGCCTGGCAGATTCAACGAGGACACAGTGCCCAAGTCCACCACATCCAGCTGCGCCGACAGCTGTTTGGCCAGCACGCTGATCGCGGCGCCGCCCATGATGAAGTTGTGCAGCATTTGCCCGGTCACTTCTTGCGGGTACGCCGAAACGCCTTCGGCCACAACGCCGTGATCCCCGGCAAAAATGCTGATCCAGACCTTGTCGAGCGCCGGTTTGACCCAGCCCTGCAAACCGGCGAGTTGCACCGCGACGACTTCAAGTTGGCCCAATGACCCGGCAGGCTTGGTCAATTGCTGCTGTCGGGCCAGCGCTTGCTCACGGCTGTCCTGATTGATTTCACGGGCGGGGGCATGCCACCAGGCATTACTCATAGTGCGGATCCTTTCAGGGTCATGGGCAGCCCGGCGACGGTGAATACCACGCGCTGGCACCGCTCGGCCAGCGCCTGATGCAGCCACCCGGCTTCATCGACATAACGACGGGTCAGCTCGCCGAGGGGCACCACGCCCAGCCCGGTTTCGTTGCTGACGAAAATGATGTCACCGGGCACATCGGCCAGGCCATCGAGTAACGCTTCGCGTTCCTGCGCCAGTCGCTGCGGATCGTCCAGCATCAGCAGGTTGGTCAGCCACAGGGTCAGGCAGTCCACCAACAGGCAGCGCCCTTGCCCTGCGTTTTCCTTTATTACACGGGCCAGTTCGAGCGGTTCCTCGACCAGCCCCCAATTCTCCGGACGACGCTGACGGTGCAGCATCACCCGCTCATTCATTTCGCCGTCCAGCGGCTGGCTGGTGGCAATGTAGACAACGTCGCGCCCGCTGTCCCTGGCGAGTTTTTCCGCCAGTCGGCTTTTGCCGGAACGGGTGCCACCCAAAATCAATTGCAGCATCAAACAGCCTCCAGGCCGCAGAGTTCGCGCAGCAGCTTGCCGTCCAGATGCGTCTCCACCAGATCCGCCAAACGCTCAATGTCGCGCTCGCGCAGCCCGTGGTAGTCGACTTGTTGAACATCCTGCAAACCGGCCCAGCGCAGCAAGGCACTGCTCGACGCCGGATGCTCGAACAGCCCATGCAAATACGTGCCGAGCACTTGGCCGTCCTCACTCATGGCGCCGTCGCAACGGCCATCGCTGAGCTGCACCAACGGGCGGTCCAGCGCCGGGCCGCTGGTCACGCCCGCGTGAATCTCGTAGCCGATCACGTCAGCGCCTTCGAGGGTCAGACGCCCACTGACGTTACGCAGCTGTTTTTCGTTCTCCAGCACTGTGCTCATGGCCAGCAAACCCAGACCAGAACTCGATCCAGCAGCCCCCTCCAGGCCCAGCGGGTCGTGCAACGCCTCGCCCAGCATCTGCAACCCTCCACAAATCCCCAGCACTTTGCCGCCGTAGCGCAGATGGCGGGTGATCGCGGTGTCCCAACCGTTGTTACGCAGGTAGGTCAGGTCGCTGCGCACGCTCTTGGAGCCTGGCAGGATGATCAGGTCGGCGGGGGGAATCGGCTGACCCGGCCCAACAAATTGCAGATTGACCTGCGGATGCAGGCGCAACGGGTCGAAATCGGTGTGGTTGCTGATGCGCGGTAGCACCGGCACCACGACGTTGATGACCTGCTCGGTCTTGTCGATCTGACGCTGATCGAGGCCGTCTTCAGCCTCCAGATGCAGGTCCATCACGTAAGGCAGGACGCCGACCACCGGCTTGTGGGTGCGCTGTTCCAGCCAGTCGAGGCCCGGTTGCAGCAAGGCGATATCGCCGCGAAAACGATTGATGATGAAGCCCTTCACCCGCGCCTGCTCGCTGGGTGACAGCAATTCCAGAGTACCCACCAAATGCGCGAAGACACCGCCGCGATTGATGTCCGCCACCAACAACACCGGGCAATCGACCGCTTCGGCAAACCCCATGTTGGCGATGTCACCCGCACGCAAGTTGATTTCCGCAGGCGACCCCGCGCCTTCCACCATCACCACCGACCAACCCGCCCTCAACCGCTGATGGGAGGCGAGCACCGCCTGCATGGCAATGGCCTTGTAATCGTGATAGGCGACGGCGTTCATGGTGGTGACGGCACGGCCGTGGATGATCACCTGCGCGCCGGTGTCGCTGTTGGGTTTGAGCAGCACCGGGTTCATGTCGGTGTGGGGCTCAAGGCCGCACGCCTGAGCCTGCACGGCTTGCGCTCGGCCAATCTCGCCACCGTCAGTGGTCACGGCACTGTTGAGCGCCATGTTCTGCGGTTTGAAGGGCACCGTACGCACGCCTTGCCGAGTCAACCAACGGCACAGCGCGGTCACCAGCGTGCTCTTGCCAGCGTCCGAGGTAGTGCCTTGCACCATCAGAGTCGCGCCTTGCTCCCTCAGGGTATTGCCCAGCTCTGGCGGGTTCATGCACGCTCCTCGGAAAAGGCTTTTAACGCTTGTTCCAGACGCAGCCAGTCGGCGTTATCACGGGGCAGACCAAAGCGCAGGCTGCTGTTATGCGATCCTTCGTTCAAGAAGATGCGCAGGAGGATTCCCCGTTGTGCGCAGAATTCGTACAGCTCGGCGGCCAGCGGCGTGATCAGCCACTGAAACAGCGCGCAGCCCCCTTGCGGGGCAAAACCGAAACGACTCAAGAGGTCCACCAGCCGCCGCGACGCTTTTTCCGTACGCTCGCGCTGCAATCGATGGCCTTCGACATCCTCAAGACAGACTTGGCCGAGGATCCGCGTAGGACCACTCACTGACCAAGGGCCAATCTGTCTGGCGAGCACTTTGAGAAAACGCGACTCGGCCAGTACGAAACCCAAACGAACCCCCGCAAGACCGAAGAACTTGCCAAACGAGCGCAAGACGATCAGGCCGGGGCGTTGGGTTTCGGCGGCCAGACTCAACGGCGGCGTGTTGTCCATGAACGCTTCGTCCACAACCAGCCAGCCGCCACGCTGTGCCAGCCGTGCGTGCCATTCCAGCAGGCGCGCCGGGGTCAGGCTCAGCCCCGTGGGGTTGTTCGGATTGACCACCACCAATACGTCGAGGACGTCGATGAAGCGGTCGATTTCATGCTCCAGCACCTCACGCACCAGAAAGCCGTTGCTGCGCCATGCCTCGGCGTGCTCGGCATAACACGGCGACAGCACGCCCACCTTGCCTGTTTGCCGCAGACGCGGCAGCGCTTGAATAGCGGCCTGAGAACCGGCCACTGGCAGCACGTCCGGGGCGCCGTAATAAACCCGGGCGGCGTTCTCCAGCCCATCGTCGGTTTCCGGCAAACGCGCCCAAGCCGCTTCGGGGATCGGCGGGATCGGCCAGGACCAAGGCGAAATGCCGCTGGACAGGTCGAGCCAGTCCGCCTGTTCGATGCCGTACTTCGCCACCGCCCCGCGCAAGCGCCCGCCGTGCTCAAGCATAGATTTCAGTCCCCAGACAGAGAATCAGCAACCACAGCCAGACCCCGCGCTGCACCAGTTGCCAACCCCGATCGATGGAATTCGCGTCGGCGGGAGCGCCGTCGCCCAGTTGCGGCCGCTGATGCAGCTCGCCGTGATAAATCGCTGCGCCGCCCAGTTCAACACCCAGCGCCCCCGCTCCAGAGGCCATGACAGGCCCGGCATTCGGGCTGTCCCATTTCGGCGCCTGTGTCCGCCAACAGCGAAGCGCGAGCCGGGTCTTGCCCAGCAGCGCGTAGGTCAGTGCCACTAGACGCGCAGGAATGTAGTTGAGCAAGTCGTCGATTTTCGCTGCGGCCCAGCCGAAGCGCTCGAAACGTTCATTGCGGTAGCCCCACATGGCGTCCAGCGTATTGCTCAAGCGATAGAGCACCACGCCCGGCGCGCCGAGCACGGCGAACCAGAAGATCGCGGCAAACACCGCATCGCTGCCGTTTTCCAGCACCGACTCGGTGGCCGCGCGGGCGACTTCAGTGGCGTCCAGCGCCGAGGTCTGACGGCTGACGAGATACCCCACGCGACGGCGCGCTTCTTCGATGTTATCCCCGCGCAACGCCTGCGCCACCGGTTCGACGTGCTCGCCCAGACTGCGCAAACCCAGGGCGCAATACAGGGCGAGCACCTCCACCAGCCAGCCAACATACGGCAACCAACTGAGGAAAGTGGCCAACAACGTCAGAGGAATAACCGCGATGAACCAAGCGGTGACGCCATGGCTGCGCCAACCGCGACCGCCCGAGTTGAAGCGCTGTTCGATGCGCTCGGCACACCGGCCAAACGCGACCAGCGGGTGGTTTTGTTTTGGCTCACCCAGCAGCGCATCCAGCGCAACCCCGGCGACGCTCAATAACGCCACGCTCATGACTTCACTCCCCATGTGTTATCAAAGACCAACTCTTGCAGCGGACGCGCCTGCGCCCAGCCTTCCAATACCAGCATCGGCGCTGGGTAGAATTCCTTGACCGGTCCCAGGCACAGGATCGCCAAGGGTTTTGAACCGCTTGGCATCTTCAGCAAATCGGCCAGCGCCTGAGGATCGAACAGCGACACCCAGCCCATGCCCAGCCCTTCGGCGCGGGCGGCGAGCCACAGGTTCTGGATCGCGCAGGACAGCGAGGCCATGTCCATTTCCGGCAAGGTGCGACGGCCAAAAATGTGTTTTTCGCGATCGTCCATCAACGCCGCGACCAGCACCTCAGCACAGTCATTGATGCCTTCGACCTTCAGCTTCATGAAATCATCGGAGCGCTCGCCCAGCGCTTCGGCGGTGCGGATGCGCTCTTCTTCGACCTGCGCCTGAATCTGCTCGCGCACCGAGCGATCGCTGATGCGAATGAACCGCCAAGGCTGCATCAGGCCGACACTCGGCGCGTGGTGGGCCGCTTCCAGCAAGCGTGCAAGAAGCTCCGGGGCAACCGAACCACCGCTGAAGTGCCGCATGTCCCGGCGTTCGGCAATGGCCCGGTAAACGGCGGCGCGCTCCTCGTCGCTGAAGGCGTGGTCAGTCATAGCGCACCTGCGGAGTCACTTCTTGCGCTCCCACAAGGGAATGTGTTCCAACAACGGAAGTGAGCCATGATTCCAGGAGCGGCGGGTGAAAGGCTATTCATGGCAAAAACAGCGCCGCCATCGCCTGTGGGTTTGACGGGAAGTAGAAATGCACGTACGAAGCAGTCATTCGCCCGTCGCGATACACCGCTTCGGCGCCACGCCCGCCATTGGGGCTGATGCCACGGGCGATCGGGGTCAGGCCGGTGCTGGTCAGCGAATGATGATAGGTGTGCCCGCGCAACGTGCCTTCCGGCAACGCCACTGACTGCAACGCCAATGCAGCGAGGCGCTTTTGCATGACGGCCTCACCGTCGAGCAAACCCACCAGTTCGGCGCGCCGACCGTCTACATCCGTCAAGGCGTTCAACAGATAGAGCATGCCGCCGCACTCGGCCAGCAGCGGCTTGCCCGCCGCGTGGTGAGTACGAATGGCCTGGACCATCGAATGGTTCTGCCCCAAAGCCAGATGATGCAACTCGGGGTAGCCACCGGGCAGGTAGAGGCTATCGGCTTGCGGCAACGCGCTATCGCGGATCGGGGAGAAAAACAGCAATTCAGCGCCCATTGCACGCAGCAGATCGAGGCTGGCGCCGTAGGTGAACGCAAAGGCCTCGTCGCGGGCGACGGCAATGCGCACGCCCGCCAACAAAGGTTCGGCTGCCACGATGTCGGGCGCTTCGAACGTCACAGCGGGAGGCAGCGCAGAATCGCAGGTACTGGCCAACGCTTCAGCGGCAGCATCGAGACGCGCGTCCAGATCGTTCAACTCACTGGCTTGTACCAGTCCCAGATGACGGCTCGGCAATTCGATGCCGGTCTCCCGCGAGAGCGCCCCGTACCAGCGCAACCCTTCGGTCAGGCTGCCTTCGAGTAATTGCGCATGACGCACCGTGCCCACTCGGTTGGCCAGCACGCCTGCGAACGGCAAATCCGGCTGATAACGTGCAAGACCCAGCGCCAGAGCGCCGAAGGTTTGCGCCATGGCCGTGCCATCAATCACCCCCAGCACCGGCACACCGAAACGCCGGGCCAGATCGGCACTGGATGGCGTGCCATCGAACAGGCCCATCACACCTTCGATCAAAATCAGATCGGCTTCAGCCGCCGCTTCCCACAGCAAACGACGACTTTCCGCCTCGCCGACCATCCACATGTCCAGTTGGTACACCGGGTTGCCACTGGCGCGTTCGAGAATCATCGGGTCGAGAAAATCCGGCCCGCATTTGAACACGCGCACGTTACGCCCCTGATTGCGATGCAAACGTGCGAGGGCGGCGGTGACAGTGGTCTTGCCCTGACCCGACGCAGGTGCGGCGATCAGGACGGCGGGGCATTGGCGAGCGGCTTCATTCATAGGTGCAGCTCACAGCTCGATGCCCTTCTGCGCCTTGATACCGGCCTGAAACGCGTGCTTGACCACACCGATCTCGGAGACGGTGTCGGACAGGTCGATCAATTCCTGTTTGGCGCCACGCCCGGTAATGACCACATGCTGCATCGGTGGACGGCCTTGCAAGTCGCTGAGCACCTGGTCCAGATCAAGGTAGCCGTGCTTGAGGGCGATGTTCAGTTCGTCGAGGATCACCAGGCCAATCGAAGAATCACGCAGCAGTTCCTGAGTCACCGCCCAGGCGGCCTGCGCGGCGGCGATGTCGCGCTGGCGGTCCTGAGTTTCCCAGGTAAAGCCTTCGCCCATGACGTGGTAACGCACTTGCTCGGGGAAACGGCGGAAGAACAGCTCTTCGCCCGTGGCGTTGCGGCCTTTGATGAATTGCACCACGCCGCACTGCATGCCATGGCCCATGGCCCGCGCCAGCATGCCAAATGCCGAGCTGCTTTTGCCTTTACCGTTACCGGTCAGTACGAGTACCAGGCCGCACTCATTGGGGGCGCTGGCAATGCGTTCGTCCATCACCGCCTTTTTGCGCTGCATGCGCGCCAGGTGGCGTTCGTCACGTTCGAGGGATTCGCTCATCTCAGCTCTCCGCTTGAGGGCAGGTGTGGCAAACGGAGGGCGCAGACAAGGACTGACAGCAGGCATCGAAACACGTCGAGCCTGCGCAGAGCATCGCCCTCCGTGATGCTGTTGGATGGATCAGGCCGGTCTCCGGACTCATGAAAAGCCGCGCGCCTTCCCATGTTCATCGAACACAGTGGCATCGTGCGGGCCTTGGCTCATTTACCGTTGCGGAGGCAGTGCCGGGATGGATCGCAACGCGTTCGCACCGGCTTCCCTGTTTCACCCTTTGCGGGCACCTGAAACAATCGGCGAAGGTTAGAGGGTTGACTGGCGAGCGTCAATCTAAGAGACGTGGGTCATTGGCTGCTGGCCGGGAAACAGCAAACAGACAAAACGCTCTTAAGAAGTCAGTTACTGCGCGCCAGATTGGAAGGCTGAATCACTCGCTTGGCGTTCAACCAGGCTTTCTGCCAATACGGTTTATCGAGGCTGTCCAACTTGACCGTGCCACCGGTGGCAGGCGCATGAACGAAACGTCCTTCGCCGACGTAGATCCCGGCATGGCTGACATTCGAACCGCCACCCGTGGCGAAGAACACCAGATCACCAGTCTGCAACTGGCTGCGGTCGATGTCCGGACCGCGCAAGGTGATCATTTCGCGGGTCGAGCGCGGCAGCGTGATGCCTGCAGCATCGCGGTAAACGTAGCCAATCAGGCCACTGCAATCGAATCCGGAATCCGGCGTGTTGCCACCCCACCGATAAGGCGTACCCACCAGCCCGATGGCACGCAACAGCACGTCATCGGCGACAGGCGAAGAAAATTGAGGGGGAGCGGAAATGACAGGCCTGGAAACGACCTTGGGCGGGGATGGCGGAGGATTGCTGGAACAAGCGGCCAGCAATGCAGCCAGTGAAGCAACAGCCAGGCGAACCGTGTACGACATAAACACAACAACCTTTTTAGGATGCGGCTTACTCTGCCGGGAGCCGGGGCTGGGTGCAATCGGGGTTTCCCCGGTTGCACCCCCGGTAAAAACGGTTACTTACGATGTTGGCGCTTGAGTGTAGTCGAGGTCATAGCAGTCGTCGTTTCCGGGACCTTGGAAGGTGCCATGGCCAACGCGCGCTTGGCTTCGATGAAGGTACGGGCCCAGTAAGCGTCATCGAGACTGTCGACGCGCACGCCACCACTGCGACGGCTGCTGGAATGGATGAACTGGTCATCACCCAAATAGATGCCGGCGTGACTCACACGACCACGGCCCGCCGTGCTGAAGAACAGCAGATCGCCCGGCTTGAGATCATTACGCTTGACCAGCGGGGCATCGATATTGATCATCTCGCGAGAAGAACGCGGCAGGCTCATGCCCGCTTCTTCACGGAACAGGTAGCCGATGAAGCCACTGCAATCGAAACCGGACGTGGTGGAGGTGCCGCCGAAACGATAGCGAGTGCCGATCAACGACTTGCCACGTTCCAGAATGCTGTCAGCCAGCACTGGCAACTGGTAAGGCTTGTTGTCAGCGAACTGGGAAAGTTCGTCTTCGGTGGCGATTTCGTCGTCCAGAACGGAAGTCGAATAACCGGCACGGTTAGCGGATTGTGCAGTGGCAGAGTCCTTGAACTGTGGATTCTGCGCCTGTTGTTGCGACGCTGGCATCTGGGCCGCACAGCCGAACAGCAGGGTAACGAGTGCGAGAGGCACGAGGGGTGCGAAGCGATTTAGCATGGGCACGACCGTGGCTAATGTGTAAAGAAGCCGAGACTATGCCCTCTATCGTCATCATTTGCAAATTCAATCGACACAAATGTGACTTACCAGTGACTCCATGACATCTAAGGCTCGGCATTTCATAAATGCGTCCATATGCCTGGAGTGATCGGTCGGCGACGGATTGATCTCGGCAGTAAAGCCTCCCGTGACCCGCGTGCGCAGCATCGGCTCGTGAATATACGGGAAGCTGGCGGTGGTTCCAATGCTGAGCACAGCATCAAAGCCTTTCGCCATCTCTTCACACAGCATATTCAATGCCAGCTCAGGCAACATTTCCTCGAACAAGACGACCGGCGGTCTCAGTACGCCATGGCACTGCGCGCACAACGGTGGAAGCGGCCGTAGCAGGTGAGCGCTCAGATGTGGGTCTTGCGCGCTGCAAGACTGACAGTAGAGCGGCGCCATCTGCCCATGAATCTCGATGAGACGCTCCGGCGGACTGCCCGCCGCACGATGATAGCCGTCGACATTTTGCGTCAGCACCCAACATTCCGGCTTGTATCGCTGCAACTGCGCGATCGCATAATGCGCCGCATTGGGCTGCCCGCCGAGGCAAGCGCTGCCTAATTGGGCAATGTACTTCCAGCACAGAGCAGGATCGCGACGCAACATCGGACCGGACAATGCCATCTCGATGGGCAACCCATCGTCAGTCTGGCCGTTATACAGGCCGCCCACGCCGCGATAGGTCGGCAAGCCCGAATCCGCCGAAAGCCCGGCGCCGGTAATGATCAGAATGCGTTGAGCGCGGCGCAAGGCTGCGGCCGTCTGCAGGATCACTGCCGGATCGACCGCTGCCAGGCTCACCAGCCAAGCGTCTCTTTAAGGAAGGGGATCGTCAGCTTGCGCTGGGCCTGCAATGAGGCCTGATCAAGCTGTTCGAGCAGATCGAACAATGCGCTCATGCTGCGCTTGCCACGGGTCAGGATGAAATGCCCGACCTCGTCCGTCAGGTGCAAACCCCGACGGGAAGCACGCAATTGCAAGGCGCGCAGTTTTTCTTCATCGGACAACAGGCGCATCTGGAACACCAGCGCCATGGTCAGTCGGGATTTGAGATCCGCCAGCTTGACCGGCAGCTCACGGGGCGAGCAGGACGCGGCAATCAACAGGCGACGCCCGCTGTCACGCAGGCGATTGAACAGGTGGAACAGTGCCTCTTCCCACTCAGGCTTGCCCGCCACGACCTGTAAATCATCGAGGCAGACCAGTTCGTATTGCTCAAGGTGGTCGAACAGCTCGACACCCTCTTCAAGCAGCTCGGCCATGGGCAGGTAAACGGCGGGTTCGCCCAATTGCTTGAAGCGCAGGCAGGCAGCCTGCAGAAGATGCGTGCGCCCTACCCCATTCTTGCCCCAGAGGTAGATGAGGCTTTCCGTCCACCCGGCGTCGGCTTCGCACAGGCGCTCGACATAGCCAAGTGCCGCAGCATTGGCGCCGGGGTAGTAATTGATGAAGGTGGCGTCGTCACGCAGACGCACACTCAGGGGCAGCTGAACGGGTTTCATGCTGGCTGAACGGTTCAATGATGAACCGCCAAGGGGCCTCTGTGTAAAGTGTGCAAAGTTTATACCCGCCAAGCGAGCCGCACAATCCGCCAGACAGCCTGCAAAATCAAAGGGTTGCGTCTAGCCGGGAGCCAGACCTTGGAATATGGAGCATGGCAAGACACGACAACGCTGGACGAACGCAACCCCGTGGGAGCGAATTCATTCGCGATTGGCCGGTACAAACGATAGAGATTCTTCGTCTGCAAGTCCGAATCGCGAATGAATTCGCTCCCACAGGTCACTCATCAACCAGACTACGGATCACAAGTCCGGATCTTCCGCCCCGCCGTAGATATCCGAATCCTTGTACAGATCGTGCACATGGCGCACCAGGACCATGATCACCGCTGCCACCGGCAACGCCAAAAGGATGCCGGTGAAGCCGAACAGCTCACCGCCCGCCAGAATGGCGAAGATCACCGCCACCGGGTGCAGACCGATGCGATCGCCCACCAGCAACGGCGTCAGCACCATGCCTTCCAGCGCCTGACCGACCATGAACACCGCAACGATGCCGAGCATCGGGTACAGATCACCGCCAAACTGGAAGAAGCCCGCCAGAATCGCCGAACCAATACCGATCACAAAGCCCATATAAGGCACGATGGCCGCCAGCCCCGCGATCACGCCGATCAACAGCCCCAGCTCCAGACCGACCAGCATCAGGCCCGCTGCGTAAATCACGCCCAGCGCGACCATCACCAGCAACTGCCCGCGAATGAACGCGCCGAGCACTTCGTGACACTCATCGGCCAGCGCAACAATCTTCTTCTCGCGATGACGCGGCAACAGGCTGCGGACCTTGGCCATCATCACGTCCCAATCCCGCAGCAGGTAGAAGCAGACCACCGGGATCAGCACCAGATTGGTCAGCCAGCCGATCAACGCCAGCGTCGATGTGGTGGCCTGGGCCAGCACGATCCCGACGATATCGCCGGTCTGGCCCATATGCTCGGAAATGGCCGCCTTGACCTTGTCGAACTTCCAGAAGCCGTCAGCCAACCCCAACTTCGCCTGAACCCACGGCAATGCGGTGTGCTGCAACCAGTCGAGCATCTGCGGCGCCAGCTCATACAACCGGTAAAGCTGCTTGGCCAGCATCGGCACCAGCACCAGCAACAGGCCCATGAAGATCAGGGTGAACAGCAAAAACACGGTCACAACCGCCCACGTGCGGGACATTTTGAGCTTTTCCAGCCGATCGGCCAGCGGATCGCCCATGTACGCCAGCAACAACGCCACCAGAAATGGCGTGAGAATGGCGTGCAGCAACCAGACAAACAGGCACAGCAGGAGAACCCCACCTGCCCAGAACCAACGACGCGTATCAGTCATTACTGCCCCTTAAATCCATTCATGCGATATCCCTCTGAGCGTTATCACCAGCGAAAGTGCAGTGTCTGCGCAGCGGCTGGAGCGGGAGCAGGGACCGGCGCAGTTCCGGCAACCGGCACTTGCCCGGCATCGACCGGCGCACTGGCGACTTCACCCGCAGGCACTTCCTGCAACTTGGCCAGCGACAATTGCGAACGCAGTTGATCCGGGCTGCCGCTGACATCGAACACGACTTTGTCGGCATCCGCCGATTTCAGACGACCGCCAAACGGCTCCAGCAAACGCTCCAGTTGCGCATAACGTTCCAGCGTCATGCCCTGTACTTCCAGCGCCATGCTCGACGACGCCCCCGGCTTGACCACAAAGCGTGGAGCCAGATGCTGACTCACGGCCAGCAACACCGCGTCGGCCAGGTCGGCGGAACTGGCGCCGGACGCACTGCCCTGCTCCATTTTGTCGCCCAGCCACAGGTGCCATTTGCCCTGCCACTGCTCGCCATTCTGTTGGGCGTGGACAGCCAGAATCGCATCGGAGCCATAGCGCTCGGAGGCCTGCTTCAATGGCGTGACATCACTGCCATCCAGCGTCTTGGCGGTGCCGATGCCCTGCTCGCCCAAGTCAGCCAACGGCAGACGCAACGGCAAGCCACGGTGCTGAGCGGCGCGACGCAGAGGCTCAGCCGTCGCCTGCCCATCGCCCACCAGATTGGCGCCATCGGTAGCGTCGTTCAGCCACCAGGCCATGATCACCGGGCGGTTGGAACCCCAGAGCGACAGCCCCGCCTGACGCAAGGCGCGTTCGGTGCTGGCCGGGTCGAAATCCACTTGCAGAGATTCGGGCGGACCGGCGTCGTAGCCGAATTGACTGATGATCTGTTGCGGATCCTTGCGCACGTCGGCCAGGCCCGGCCCTTGGGCGGCCTTTGGATCGCCGGTCAGGCGCATGACCAGCGTTTCCAGCGCCGCCTGAGTGGCGCGGGTTTTCTCGTCAGGGGTCTGACCGCTCACCGGCTCACGCACCTGATACAGATTGTTCACCGTCTCGGCCAGCGCCGGGAGGCTCATGAGGGACAGACAACCCACCAACAGGCAGTTTTTCAGGCGCATAAAAATTCCCAGAAAACGAAAAACGCAGCTTATAAATAGCTGCATGAAAAAATGACTGGCTCGACTCAGACCGCAGCGCTGCCCGAATCGCTCACACTGAAGAGGAACTTACACCTTTTACAGTGACCGACGAACGGCTGAAGCCTGAACAGACGCGTTATTTTTTCTTCATCATGGCCCTGCCCGTCGGCCCAAGGATGGCCGCTTGAGCCCAACCCTGATAAAATCGCGCGCCTTCGCAGACCGGCGATGACACAGCCACGAGCCGTCCGCTTCCCGGTCGTTACTCCGAATTCCCCCCTATAGGCCTGGATAATGAGCAAGCAACCCTCCCTGAGCTACAAAGACGCCGGTGTAGACATCGACGCCGGTGAAGCATTGGTCGAACGCATCAAGGGCGTTGCCAAGCGCACCAAGCGCCCGGAAGTGATGGGCGGCCTGGGCGGGTTCGGCGCACTGTGCGAAATTCCGGCAGGCTACAAACAACCGGTTCTGGTTTCCGGCACCGACGGCGTGGGCACCAAGCTGCGCCTGGCACTGAACCTGAACAAGCACGACAGCATCGGCATCGACCTGGTGGCCATGTGCGTGAACGACCTGGTTGTCTGTGGCGCCGAGCCGCTGTTCTTCCTGGACTACTACGCCACCGGCAAACTGAACGTCGACACCGCCGCTCAGGTCGTGACCGGCATCGGCGCAGGCTGCGAACTGGCGGGCTGCTCGCTGGTCGGCGGCGAAACCGCTGAAATGCCTGGCATGTACGAAGGCGAAGACTACGACCTGGCCGGTTTCTGCGTCGGCGTCGTTGAAAAGGCCGAGATCATCGACGGCTCGAAAGTCGCGACCGGTGACGCCCTGATCGCCCTGCCATCGTCCGGTCCACACTCCAACGGTTACTCGCTGATCCGCAAGATCATCGAAGTGGCCGGTGCCGACATCGAAAACATCCAGCTGGACGGCAAGCCTCTGACCGACCTGCTGATGGCGCCGACCCGCATCTACGTCAAGCCGCTGCTCAAGCTGATCAAGGAAACCGGCGCGGTGAAGGCCATGGCCCACATCACCGGCGGCGGTCTGCTGGACAACATCCCGCGCGTACTGCCGGAAGGCGCTCAGGCCGTGATCGACGTGGCGAGCTGGACCCGCCCGGCCGTATTCGACTGGCTGCAAGAGAAAGGCAACGTTGACGAGCACGAAATGCACCGCGTCCTGAACTGCGGCGTCGGCATGGTCATCTGCGTCGCTCAGGAGCACGTCGAGGCTTCTCTGAAGGTGCTGCGTGATGCCGGCGAGCAACCTTGGGTCATCGGTCAGATCGGCGTTGCTGCCGAAGGCGCTGCACAGGTCGAGCTGAAAAACGTCAAGGCGCACTGATGCCGGATGCGTTGAAGCCTGACATGCCCCAATCCTGCGATGTAGTGGTGCTGCTGTCCGGCACTGGCGGTAACCTGCAAGCGATGATCGACAGCTTTCAGGACGGTTCGAGCCCGGCTCGCATTCGCGCGGTGATTTCCAACCGCGCCGATGCCTACGGGCTGGAACGGGCGAAGAACGCGGGCATCGAGACCCGCGTTCTCGATCACACGGCCTATGAAGGTCGCGAAGCCTTCGATGCCGCGTTGATCGAACTGATCGACTCCTTTTCGCCGAAGCTGGTGGTCCTTGCCGGTTTCATGCGCATCCTCACCTCCGGCTTCGTGCGTCATTACCACGCACGCCTGCTGAACATACATCCGTCATTGCTTCCGCGTTATAAAGGCTTGCACACCCATCAACGGGTGCTGGAAGCCGGCGATGCCGAGCACGGCTGTAGCGTGCATTTCGTCACGGAGGAACTCGATGGGGGGCCTCTGGTCGTACAAGCTGTTATTTCGGTACAGTTGCACGACACGCCTGCCACGCTGGCGCAAAGGGTTCACACCCAGGAGCACCTGATATACCCGCTGGCGATTCGCTGGTTCGCCGAAGGCCGTCTGACCCTCGACGAACAAGGTGCCTCGCTGAACAGCCAGCCACTGGGGCCAAGCGGCCATGTGATTCGAGCCGTTTGAACCGGCTCTTCTATTCAAAGACAGGAGATACCATGCGTCGCGCTTTGCTCTTCGCTTTCGCACTGCTCGCACTCCCTGCGGTCAACGCGGCAGACCTTCAACCGTTCTCCGCAAGCTACACCGCCGACTTCAAACAACTGCCTGTCGGTGGCGGCAGCGCCACCCGCAGCCTGGAAAAGAACGCCAACGGCACCTGGACCCTGAGCTTCAAGGCATCGATGATGATCGCCAGCCTGACCGAAGTCAGCACCCTCAAGGCCGACAAGAGCACGCTGACGCCACAGACCTACCACTTCGAACGCGGCGGTCTGGGCAAGAGCAAAACCGTTGATCTGGTGTTCGACTGGTCCACCAAGTTCATCACTGGCACTGATCGCAACGATGCGATCAAGATCCCGCTGAACACCGGCATCCTCGATAAATCCACTTACCAACTGGCCCTGCAAAACGACGTGGCCGCTGGCAAGAAGACCATGAGCTATCAGGTGGTCGATGGCGACGAGGTCGACACCTATGACTTCCGCGTGCTGGGCACCGAAAAGGTCGACACCAAAGTCGGCTCGGTCGATGCCATCAAGGTCGAACGCGTCCGTGATCCGACACAGAACAAGCGCATCACCGTAATGTGGTTCGCCAAGGATTACGACTACCTGCTGGTTCGACTGCAGCAGGTTGAAACCGACGGCAAGGAATACAACATCATGTTGCAGGACGGCACGGTGAACGGTAAGTCGGTCAAAGGTAGCTGATTTACGGCTGGCCAATAACAAAACCCCGTTTCCACGGGGTTTTGTTTTTACCAATGAACTCGCTCCCACAGGGGGCCGGTGCTTGCCGCTCGGGGAGAAATGATGTCATAAGGACAGCCGTACTCGACAAGGATGGCTATCTTGCGCATTTTCTACCGTGTGTTACTCCTGATCCTGGCGATAGCTGCAACGCTCATCGCCGTCATCATCTACTACACCATCAACCCCAAACTCCCCGAATACTCGCCTGTCGAGCGGGTGAATTATCAGGATCAGTGGAGCGACAGCGACCGCCAGATCTATTACTTCACCCCGCAGGGCACACAAGTCAAAGGGCTTCGCTACAACTGGTTCACCGCCCTGGAGATGCCATTTTCCGAAACGCGGTTCGCAACCCCGGAACACCTTGCGCGCTTCGGTTTTCTGATCGACCCCAACCAACTGCCGACTGCGACGAACCCCGGCAACCTGCCCGTGGGCTTCGCGCGCCATCAGAATGCGGAACACACCGCCGAATACCTGGACATCACCTGCGCCGCCTGCCACACCGGCGAACTGCATTTCAAAGGGCAGGCCCTGCGTATCGACGGAGGGACCGCGCAGCACGTGCTGCCCTCCAGCGTACCCACCGTGCGGGGTGGCAGTTTTGGACAGGCGCTGGTAGCCAGTCTCGCAGCCACCTATTACAACCCCTGGAAATTCGAGCGCTTCGCGCGTCGCGTGCTGGGCGATCGCTACGATGCGTCACACGATCAGTTGCGCAGCGAGTTCAAACAGTCGCTGGACACCTTCGTCAGAACTGCATGGAACGATACTCATCGTGGTCTTTACCCCACCGAAGAAGGGCCGGGCCGGACCGACGCGTTTGGTCGCATCGCCAACGCAACGTTCGGTGACGCCATCACCCCCGATAACTACCGCGTCGCCAACGCCCCGGTGGACTATCCGCAACTGTGGGACATCTGGACCTTTGACTGGGTGCAATGGAACGGCTCGGCCAAACAGCCCATGGCGCGCAACGTCGGAGAATCCCTCGGCGTGGGCGCCACATTGACGTTCTTCAATGGCGCAGGCCAACCCCTCAAAGGCGAGGATCGCTACCCATCCAGCGTGCGAGTGCGCGATCTGGACGTGATCGAGCAAGCCCTGCGGCGCCTGAAACCTCCCGTTTGGCCAGAACAACTGTTCGGCCCGATCAACAAACCACTGGCGGCCAAGGGACGCGCCCTGTTCGCTGAAAACTGCGCGGGCTGCCACGTTCCGCCCCATAGCGTCGTCGACGGTCGTACCGTGCAATACCTGAACATGATCCCTGTGTCGGAGATCGGCACCGATCCCAATACCGCCACCAACATCGCCGACAATCGCTATGACGTCAGCAGCCTGCAATGGACCCAGGCGGAACTGGACCGACTGACCAACGTCAAGCTGTATCCCCCACCAACCGCCCCGCTGGACACCCACAGCGTCTCAGTGGCCAAGGCGCTGGCGTACATCACCGCCTACGTCGAAGACAACGCGTACCGGGCGGCGAACGTGCCAGTCGCCGAGCGGCCTGCCATGGACGGTTTTGGCCTGCCCATCGCCGTACAGGAGCTGCGCGCCTACAAGGCCCGGCCTCTGGACGGGGTCTGGGCCACGCCGCCGTTTCTGCACAACGGTTCGGTGCCGACGCTCTATCAGCTGCTTTCACCTCAGGACGAACGCAGTACCACGTTCTACAAAGGCACGTTCAACTACGACCCTCTGCACGTGGGCTATGAAACCACCGCCTTCAAAAATGCCTTTCTGTTCGACACCCGCGTGTCCGGCAACCACAACAGCGGGCACGAATTCCGCGACGGCCAACGGGGCAACGGCGTGATTGGACGAGGCCTGTTGCCCGATGAGCGCTGGGCCTTGGTGGAATACCTGAAAGTGCTGGGCGGGCCGCTGGAGCAACAATTGCCATGATCACTCGAAACAACAACCTGTCTCCACTCGCTCGACTCTGGCTGCGCATTGGCGCCTGGCTCGGCAAAACCCTGCTGTGGCTGATCGCACTGGGCCTGCTGGGCTGGCTGGCCGCCACCGCCTGGTTTGCCTGGCACTACAGCGGTCCCGTTTCCCCGGACGAACAGATTCCGCCGGGGGAAGCCGCCATGACCCAAGGCATCATCCAGACCGCAGTGCGTATCGTCGATCAGCACCGCGAAAGCACTCGCTACCTGCGCGACGCCCACGCCAAGGCCCATGGCTGCGTGAAAGCCGAGGTCAGCGTGCTGTCCGATCTCGATCCCGCGCTGCGCCAAGGCGTGTTCGCCCAACCCGGCAAGGTCTGGCAGGCGCTGATCAGGCTGTCCAACGGCAACGCCTATCCGCAATTCGACAGCATCCGTGATGCGCGGGGCATGGCGCTCAAGCTGTTCGACGTGCCGGGCAAACAGTTGCTGGCGGACCAACAAAGCCGGACCGAGCAGGATTTCGTGATGTTCAGCCATCCGAATTTCTTCGTCAGCGACGTGGCAGAGTACGCACAGAACATTGGCGCTCAGGCCAATGGGCAGAAAGTCCTCGCGTTCTTCCCCGGTCTTGATCCACGCAGTTGGCAGATACGCCATCTGTTCATCGCCCTGGCCACCCTGTCACCCGCTCCGCTCAGTCCGACGCAGGCCACGTACTACTCGGTCTCGCCCTACAAGTTCGGCACCGCCAATGCCAAATTCCGCGTTCTGCCGGACCCACAAAGCTGCCCGCAATACGAGCTGCCGAAACAGAACCACGACCTGCCGAATTTCCTGCGCAGCGCACTGAATCAACAATTGTCCACCGACCGGGCGCCTGCCTGTTTCGTGTTGCAAATCCAGCGGCAAAACCCGCAGAAATACATGCCGATCGAAGACACCAGCATCGAATGGAAGGAAAGCGACGCACCGTTCGAAACCGTGGCCAGGGTCAGAGTCCCGGCTCAGGATTTCGACACACCGACGCAGAATCTGGCGTGTGATAACCAGTCGTTCAACCCTTGGTTCGGCGTGGCCGAGCATCGCCCCATTGGCGGAATCAACCGCCTGCGCAAAGCGGTGTATGAGGCCGTCAGCGCTTACCGCCACGACCGTAATGGGCAGTAAACCGCCCTTGGCGCGAAGATGAAACTTTCTTCACGCCCGGGAACAAGGTGCGACAACACGTCGCACCCCTTATAAAACAGGCATTTAGAGACTGTTACCAAATCGGAAAAAAACCCTTGCAGAAATCGATGATTTACTTAGCAAGCTACGCAAATTTATAAAGAAACCACTGCGACGTCCTGCCGCAGATATCAAAGAGTCAGGAGTTTTCAAGATGACGGTAACTGTTACTGAACGCGACGAGTCCCATCAGTCCCACGAAAGCATTGCCGCTGGCATTCAAATGTGGGATGTCCGCCAACAAGACCAGTTAGTGGGCGTATTTCATCAAGAGGCGGACGCCAAGCGTTACGCAGCAGAGCTCGCGGAACTGGAAGCCAAGAAGGCAGCGGGCAACCCGCAATAACGGAATTGCAGCAAAACAAAACCCGCCAAGGCGGGTTTTGTATTTTCACTGGGTCACTCTCTGCGGCAGCCTTCCCTGGGCCCCTGTGGGAGCGAATTTATTCGCGATGGCGTCAGCATCCGCGACATCAACGTCGACTGACACCCTGCTTTCGCGAATGAATTCGCTCCCACAGAGCAAACCGCTTACAGGTGTCCGAGTTACCACATCAGATCATCAGGGATCTTGTAAGCGGCGTACGGATCGTCGGCATCCGGCTCTTCGGTCGGCTCACTGAGCATCACGATACGACGCGGATCGCGCTCTTGAACTTTCAGTGCGGCCTCACGGGGAATGACCTCGTAACCGCCGCCGTGGTGCACGATCGCCAGCGAACCGTTGCTCAGCTTGCTGCGCATCAGGGCGTTGACCGACAGGCGCTTGACCTTCTTGTCGTCGACGAAGTTGTAGTAGTCCTCGGTGGTCAGCTTCGGCAGGCGGGTCGCTTCGATCAATTGCTTGACCTGTGCTGCACGGGCTTTTTGCTCGGCCTTTTCCTGCTGCTGGCGGTTCAGCTCCTGATCGCGTTTGGCCTTTTCAGCCATCGCTTCCTGAGCGGCGCGCTGGCTCGTGTCGTCAGCCACCGCCTGACCTTTGTGAACGAGGCGCTGTTCTTTCTGCTTGCTCTTGGCGACCTGTTTGGCCTGTTTCTCGTTGACCAGACCTGCCTTGAGCAACTGGTCACGAAGGGAAATACCCGCCATTGATCTTCTCTCTCTGACTTTTCTTGCTAAATCGTCCACTCAACCGCAGTGAGACGAGTGCTTTTCCTGACGCTTGGCTTCGCCCCAGAGCGTATCCATCTCTTCGAGGCTGCAATCTTCGATGGGACGACCCGCTTCGCGCAAGGCTGTTTCGATAAAACGGAAGCGCCGTTCGAACTTACCGTTGGCGGCGCGCAAGGCTGTTTCCGGATCGACCTTCAGGTGTCGGGCCAGATTGACCATCACGAACAGCAAGTCACCGATCTCTTCCCTGATGCCGTCGCCGTCGTTATCGGCCATGGCTTCGAGGACCTCATCGAGTTCTTCGCGCACTTTGTCGATCACCGGCAGCGCTTCGGGCCAGTCAAAGCCCACTTGCGCTGCGCGTTTCTGCAACTTGGCGGCACGCGACAGGGCAGGCAACACGGTGAGTACGTCATCGAGTAACGACAGTTGCTCCGGCACGTACGCCTTTTCGGCGCGCTCTTCGGCCTTGATCTCTTCCCAGCGATGCTTGACCTGCTCTTCGCTCAGGCGCGGCGTTTCCAGTGGGGCATACAGATCGCCGGTGGGGAAAACGTGAGGATGACGACGAATCAGCTTGCGGGTGATGCCATCGACCACACCCTCGAACTCGAAACGCCCTTCTTCCCTGGCCAACTGACAGTAATACACCACTTGAAACAGCAGATCGCCCAGCTCACCACGCAGGTCATCGAAGTCGCCGCGCTCGATGGCGTCGGCGACCTCGTAAGCCTCTTCGAGGGTGTGCGGGACGATGGTCGCGTAATTCTGCTTCACGTCCCACGGGCAGCCGTATCGCGGATCGCGCAGGCGAGCCATGAGGTTGATGAGGTCTTGAAGTGTGTACATGGCATTCCAATTCAGATTTGCGGCAATTGCGCTGAAGCCATCGCGAGCAAGCTCACTCCTACAGAGAGAACGCGGTCATCTGTAGGAGTGAGCTTGCTCGCGAAAGCGTCAGCGCAGACACCACACGACATCAAGGCGTACGGTTACGCCGCGTCTCGATGATGTTCGGCAATTGCGAAATGCGCCCCAACAAGCGCCCCAGCGCGTCCAGCCCCGGGATCTCGATGGTCAGCGACATCAGCGCGGTGTTGTCTTCCTTGTTCGAGCGGGTATTGACCGCCAGCACGTTGATGCGCTCGTTGAGCAGCACCTGAGACACGTCACGCAACAGCCCCGAGCGGTCGTAGGCGCGGATGATGATGTCCACCGGATAGGTGAGCACCGGCACCGGCCCCCAACTGACCTGAATGATCCGCTCCGGTTCGCGTCCGGCCAGTTGCAGCACCGAAGCACAGTCCTGACGGTGAATGCTCACGCCGCGCCCCTGGGTGATGTAACCAACGATGGCATCACCCGGCAGCGGCTGGCAGCAGCCCGCCATCTGCGTCATCAAGTTGCCCACACCCTGAATCTGAATGTCGCCACGCTTGCCCGGCTTGTAGCCCGTAGCCTTGCGCGGAATCAGTTCCAATTGCTCGTTGCCACGCTCCGGCTCGACCAGTTGCTGCGCCAGGTTGACGAGTTGCGCCAGACGCAAATCGCCCGCGCCCAAGGACGCGAACATGTCTTCGGCGGTCTTCATGTTGGCCTTTTCCGCCAACCGCTCGAAATCCACTTGCGGCAATGCCAGACGCAACAGTTCGCGCTCCAGCAACACCTTGCCCGCCGCGACGTTCTGGTCGCGCGCCTGCAACTTGAACCAGTGAACGATCTTCGCCCGCGCTCGCGAGGTGGTGATGTAACCCAGGTTCGAGTTCAGCCAGTCGCGGCTCGGCACGCCGTGCTTGCTGGTGATGATCTCGACCTGCTCACCGGTCTGCAGGCTGTAGTTGAGCGGTACGATGCGGCCGTTGATCTTCGCGCCCCGGCAGTTGTGACCGATTTCGGTGTGCACACGGTAGGCGAAGTCCAGTGGCGTCGCGCCTTTGGGCAAGTCGATGGCGTGGCCGTCTGGCGTGAAGACGTAGACCCGGTCAGGCTCGATGTCGACACGCAGTTGTTCGGCCAGGCCGCCAATGTCACCCAGCTCTTCGTGCCATTCCAGCACCTGACGCAGCCAGGAGATTTTCTCTTCGTAATGGTTGGAACTGGATTTGACGTCCGTCCCTTTATATCGCCAGTGGGCGCAGACGCCGAGTTCGGCCTCTTCGTGCATGGCGTGGGTGCGGATCTGCACCTCCAGCACTTTGCCCTCAGGACCGATCACCGCCGTGTGCAACGAGCGATAGCCGTTTTCCTTGGGGTTGGCGATGTAGTCGTCAAACTCTTTGGGAATATGGCGCCACAGGGTGTGGACGATCCCCAGCGCGGTGTAGCAATCGCGCATTTCCGGGACCAGCACGCGCACCGCACGCACGTCGTAGATCTGGCTGAACTCCAGACCCTTGCGCTGCATTTTGCGCCAGATCGAGTAGATGTGCTTGGCCCGGCCACTGATGTCGGCCTTGACGCCGGTGGCGAGCAACTCGTTTTCCAGTTGCGACATGACGTCGGTGATGAAGCGCTCGCGATCAAGACGGCGCTCATGCAGCAACTTGGCGATCTGCTTGTACTGCTCCGGCTCCAGGTAGCGGAAGGACAGGTCCTCCAGCTCCCATTTGATGTGCCCGATACCAAGACGATGGGCCAATGGCGCATAGATGTCGAAGACTTCCCGGGCGACACGGTTGCGCTTCTCGTCACTGGCATTTTTTACGGCGCGAATGGCGCACGTACGTTCGGCCAGCTTGATCAGGGCGACGCGCACGTCATCGACCATCGCCACCAGCATCTTGCGCAGGTTCTCGACCTGGGCCTGACTGCCCAGCACCAATGACTGGCGCGGGCTGAGACTGGCACTGATCGCCGCCATGCGCAGCACGCCGTCGATCAGCTTGGTCACCGTCGGGCCGAAGCGCTGACTGACATCAGGCAGCGAAATCTTGTTTTCGCGCACGCCGCGGTAAATCACGGCGGCGATCAGCGAGTCCTGATCGAGTTTGAGGTCGGCCAGGATTTCAGCGATTTCCAGGCCCGTCTGAAAGCTCGACGTGCCTTCCGCCCAGAGGTTCTTGGCGGCGTTGTCCTGTTGCTCGGCCAACCGGGCAAATTCACAGGCCTCTTTGAGCGCCTGTCGGTCCACTGCGAGGTCGACGCTGACCACATGATCGAGCCATGCGTCGAGGTTGATACTGCCGTCGGTGTTTATCGGCTGGTGTGCTCTCACCTGTACCATGTTGCTTACCTTCCCTACGGCGCGATGAAATGCGCCATCAGTCGCCGGCCTTCTCGGCGCATGCTCCTTGCGGGCCTTGCAAGGTCTGGCATGCGCGGGCCAGTCGGATTAAACGAGACTCCCTGTAAGGCGCTGGCTCGATTCCTGGAGCCCTGCTTGCCTCACTTACTCGCTTCAAATAACGCCATCGCCTCGACATGCGCTGTCTGCGGAAACATATCGAGGATTCCGGCACGTTTTAATCGGTAGCCCTGCCTGATCAGTTCGACCGTGTCCCGCGCCAAAGTTGCCGGGTTGCAAGACACATAAACCAACCGTTCGGCGCCCAGTTTCCTGAGCTTGCCCACCACCTCGAACGCCCCGTCACGGGGCGGATCGAGCAGCACGGCGGAAAAACCTTCCGCCGCCCAGGCTGCCTTATCCAGCGGCTGCGAAAGATCCGCCTGATAAAACTTCACATTGTGCAAATCGTTACTGACCGCATTACCGGCAGCCCGTCGAACCATCACCTCGACGCCCTCCACCGCCACCACTTCGCGCGTGATCTGCGCCAGCGGTAGAGCGAAGTTACCAAGCCCGCAGAACAAGTCCAGTACTCGTTCGTCCGGATGGGGCGCAAGCCACGAAAGTGCCTGTTCGATCATCGCAGTATTGACCTGTGCGTTGACCTGCACGAAGTCACCGGGACGATACGCCAACGCCAGATTCCACGGTTCCAGGTGATAACCCAGTTGTGCGTCAGCCTCCACTGGCTGCGGCTCACCCTCCCCGTGCAACCAGAGTTGCGCGTGATGGGTTTCGCAGAAGACCTTGAGGATGTCCAGGTCCTTGTCGGCCAGTGGCGCGGTATGACGCAACAGCACGGCATTGGCAGAACCGCTGAACAATTCCACATGGCCCAGGGCCTGAGGCTTGCTCAGTGTTTTCAGCATGGCCGGTAACGCCGTCATGATCGGTTGCAAGGCCTGTACCAGCACCGGGCATTGATCGATGGCAACGATGTCCTGACTCGACGCTGCGCGAAACCCGACCTCCAGTCGTTTGGCCTTGGCATCCCAGCGAACGGCGATGCGCGCGCGTCGACGGTAGGCGTATTCATCACCAGTCAGCGGCGCCGCCCACTCTTGCGGCTCGACACCCGCCACGCGGCTCAACTGCTCGGCGAGCATGCGCTGTTTCAGGGCAAGCTGCTCGTCATGGGGCATCTGTTGCACGCTGCAACCGCCGCAGCGACCGAAGTGCTGACACGGCGCCGGACGCCGCGACGGGCTGGCTTGGAACACACGCTCGGTGCGCGCTTCAACCACTTTGCCATGGGCGCCCAGCACGCGGGCTTCGACTTCTTCGCCCGCCAGACTGCCCGCGACGAACCAGGTGCGGCCGTCGACGAAAGCGATGCCACGGCCGTCGTTCGACAGACGTTCAATGGTCAGACGCTGCTTTTTACCGGTAGGGACCTGCGCTGTCCGAGTGCCACCACTGGGCTGGAAACGCAGGCCTGAGTCACGCTTGGCCATCAGTTGGGCGCATCGTAGACACCGGTCGACAGATAACGGTCGCCACGGTCACAAATGATCGCGACCATCACCGCGTTCTCGACCTCCTGCGACAAGCGCAACATGCCCGCCACAGCACCGCCCGACGACACACCACAGAAAATACCTTCTTCACGGGCCAGACGACGCATCACGTCTTCGGCTTCGCTCTGGGCCATGTCCATGATCCGGTCGACGCGGTCAGCCTGATAGATCTTCGGCAGGTATTCACGGGGCCAGCGGCGGATGCCCGGAATGGCCGAACCGTCCATGGGCTGCAAGCCGACGATCTGGATGTTCGGGTTCTGTTCCTTGAGGTAACGCGAGGTGCCCATGATGGTTCCGGTGGTGCCCATGGAACTGACGAAATGGGTAATGGTGCCGTCGGTCTGTCGCCAGATTTCCGGACCGGTGCCCACGTAGTGAGCCTCAGGGTTGTCGCCATTGGCGAACTGGTCCAGCACCTTGCCACGGCCATCGGCCTGCATGCGCTCAGCCAGATCGCGGGCGCCTTCCATGCCCTCTTCCTTGCTGACCAGAATCAGCTCGGCGCCGTAGGCGGTCATGGCCGCCTTGCGTTCGGCACTGGAGTTGTCCGGCATGATCAGGATCATGCGATACCCCTTGATGGCGGCTGCCATGGCCAGGGCGATGCCGGTGTTGCCGGAGGTCGCTTCGATCAGGGTGTCGCCCTGATGAATCTGGCCACGCAGTTCGGCACGGGTGATCATCGACAGCGCCGGGCGATCCTTCACGGAACCGGCCGGGTTATTGCCTTCGAGCTTGAGCAGCAACGTGTTGCTAGTGTTCCCGGCCATGCGTTGCAGACGCACCAGCGGGGTGTTGCCGACGCAATCGGCGATGGTTTGATACTGCAGGGTCATGGCGTGTTCGCGATCCAGACATGCGGGGGTCGCCTATCATACCGGCAATCGTCTAAAGCCCATATCACGCAAAGTGAGTTCGATAGGACGAAAAGGAATAAGGAAGAATTGCACTGTTATCTGTGGGAGATTCTGCGGTTCCCACAAGAGTCGCGTCGAATCCAAATCTTCAGCTCAACGCCGAACCTGTGGGAGCCGGCTTGCTGGCGAAAACGGCAGGCAGCGAAGCCGCGACTTCCCGGGCCGGCAATCGCATGGTCATGCGCAGTCCGTCATGTGTGTTCTCCGCCCACATATCGCCCCCCTGCAATCGCAGCGAGTTGCGCGCGATGCTCAGGCCCAGGCCGAATCCGCCGTCCCCAGGCCGGGCGCCATCAAGGCGGATGAACGGAGCGAAGATGCGCTCCAGATCGTTATCGTCAACGCCGCCGCCCTGATCTTCCAGCCAGATCAGCCAGTCCTCGCCATCCCGACGACCGCCCAGACGTACCAGCCCTTCAGGGGGCGAATGCCGGATCGCATTGCGCAGGATATTCTCCAGCGCCTGAGCCAAGGTGTTGAGATGCCCGCGAACCCAGCATTCGCTGTCCAGATCGCAGATCAACTGGCGATACGGCCAACAGCTCTCGAAACAGGCGTCGTCGACCAGCATGTCCCACAGCGCCAACACCTGGATGTCTTCGTTGGGCAGTTTTTCCCGTTCGGCATCGAGCCAGGCCAGGTGCAAGGTGTCATCGACCAGTCTTCGCATGCCATCGACCTCACGACTGAGGCGCTCACGCAACTCCGGAAGACTCTGCTCGCTGTCGCACGCCACGCGCAGACGGCTCAGCGGCGTGCGTAATTCATGAGACAAGTCACGCAACAACTGCTGCTGGATCTGCACGGTAGATTGCAGCCTGGCGGCCATATGGTCGAAAGCGCGATTGAGTTCTCCCAACTCGTCCTGTCGCGAGGTCATCTGCGGCGAGAGCCGGTTGGACAAACGATCGGCCCGCCAGGCATTGGCCTGCTCGCGCAACTGGTTGAGGGGGCGAATCAGTAGCCGGTAAAGGCCAACGCACAACAACAGCGTGAACAGCGCGGGTATGACTGCATTGGTCAACATTTGCCAGAACAGCGCGTGGCGCCCGGGCTTGAAGCGCTCGGGCAGCTCGATGACCAGACTGCCCGCCGCAGGCCGTTCAGGAAACGGGATCTTCAGCCAGGGCGCGGTTTTCTGACGCCCACTCATGGGCCAGTCAACGCCGCGCATGAAGGTCAGGCGCTGCACTTGTGCGTCATCCAGCGGTACGCTGCTCAGGGACTGCAAGTCGTGCCCGATAACCCCCACCCAGCCTTGCTCATGGCGACGCACTTCTCGCAGCCAGGTATCGACGCCTTGCTGACGCCCGACAGTCCATGCCTGCTCGGCCTCGGCGGCGTAGCCGTTGAGCACACGACGGGACTCGGGAGACAGGAAGGCGTTCTGCGTTTCAAGGTATCGACCCCAATACCAACTGAGCCAGATCATCAACAAGCAGAAACCCACCAGCAGAACGGCCAGTTTCCAGAACAGGGAGTGCCTGCCGGGCAGGCGGCAACGGCGCTCACGCATCGAATTCGGCTGCCGTCAGCACATACCCTTTGCCCCACACGGTGCGCAACTGATGACCTTCATAGCCGATGGCCTTGAGTTTGCGACGGATCTGGCTGATGTGCATGTCCAGGCTGCGATCATGCTGCGAGTACCCTCGCTGTAGCACATGCTGATAAAGGAAGGGCTTGCTGAGCACTTCTTCGGGACTTCGCCACAGGGTTTCCAGCAGGCGGTATTCGCTGCGAGTCAGCTGCGCAGCCTTACGCGCGAAACGTACATCGCACAAGCCTTCGTCGAAGGTCAGTTCGTCGATGTCGGGCGCCGCAGTGACGGGAGGGACAACCAGTTGCGCGTTAACACGCCGCTCCAGTTCCACCCGACGCAGGATCGCCTCGATGCGCACGCGCAACTCATCGACGCTGAAGGGTTTGGGCAGGTAATCGTCCGCGCCGTTGCGAAAACCGCTGATGCGATCGGCCTCCGCCCCCAGCGCCGACATCAGGATGATGGGCATCGTGTGACGCCGACGCAGGTGCACCAAAATGTCCAGGCCGTTCATGCCCGGCAGCAGAATGTCCATCAATACCAAATCGAATGGCTGGCTCTGCGCACGCTCAAGGCCTTCGGCGCCGTTCCGGCACCAGGTGACGTGAAAGCCACAACGGTCCAGTTGCTCATGAACGAACGCGCCGAGCACGGGGTCGTCCTCGATGGCGAGTATGCTGGGGCGGTGGATGCTGGCGGGAGTCATTGGCGTCTGCAATTGATTCTCAAGGGCACAATTATTCAAGATTGCTGAAGGGCGAGCAATGGCGACTGATCGGAGAACGTTGTAGGAGTGTTCGCTGATCACCCATTTAGCCGCCAATCCCCGCGCACATGTGGCTACACTGCGCAAACGACCGAAGGGCTGTACTCAAAAGATCAAGGCACGCTGGCACAGGACTTGCCACGCAACGACAGACGATCAGACGTGCCGGAGAGAACGATGTGCTGAACAGATTGGGCATAAAAGGCCGCGTTTTACTGCTGACCCTGCTGCCGACCTGCCTGATGGCGGCGCTGCTGGGCGGCTATTTCACCTGGATGCAACTGTCGGAATTGCAGGTCCAGTTGCTCAAGCGCGGCGAAATGATCGCCAACGAACTGGCGCCGCTGTCGGCATCGGCGCTGGCCAGCAGCGACAAAGCAATGCTCGACCGCATCGCAGGTCAAGTGCTGGAACAGGCCGATGTGCGCGCGGTGTCGTTTCTCGACGCCGACCGCAACCCCCTGGCCCACGCCGGGCCGACCATGATCAATCAGGCGCCGATCGGCAATGGCATGCACCTATTGCAGCGCTCGGAAAACGACGCGACGCGTTACCTGATGCCGGTGTTCGGCCGCAATCGTCACCTCACAGGCGAAGTGGTCCCCGAAGAGGCCGACCGTCTGCTGGGCTGGGTCGAACTGGAACTGTCCCACAGCGGCACCCTGCTGCGCGGGTATCGCAGTCTGTTCGCCAGCCTGCTGTTGATCGCTGCCGGACTGGGCCTGACTGCCATGCTGGCGTTGCGCATGAGCCGCACCATCAATGGGCCGATCAGCCAGATCAAACACGTGGTCGCGCAATTGAAGGAAGGCAATCTGGAGGCGCGACTGCCGCCGATGGGCAGCAACGAACTGGATGAGCTTGGTTCGGGCATCAACCGCATGGCCGCGACCCTGCAGAACGCACAGGAAGAGTTGCAGCACAACATCGAACAGGCCACCGAGGACGTCCGCCAGAATCTGGAAACCATCGAGATCCAGAACATCGAGCTGGATCTGGCTCGTAAAGAAGCGCTGGAAGCGAGCCGGATCAAATCCGAATTTCTGGCCAACATGAGCCACGAAATCCGCACGCCCCTCAACGGCATTCTCGGGTTCACCCACCTGTTGCAGAAAAGTGAACTGACGCCGCGCCAGCACGATTATCTGGGCACGATCGAAAAATCCGCCGACAACCTGTTGAGCATCATCAACGAAATCCTCGACTTCTCGAAGATCGAAGCGGGCAAGCTGGTGCTCGACGCCATTCCGTTCAACCTGCGCGACTTGCTGCAAGACACCCTGACCATCCTCGCCCCCGCCGCACACGCCAAACAACTGGAGCTGGTGAGTCTGGTGTATCGGGACACGCCGCTGTCGCTGGTGGGCGACCCGCTGCGGCTGAAACAGATCCTGACCAACCTGGTCAGCAACGCCATCAAGTTCACCCGCGAAGGCACCATCGTCGCGCGGGCGATGCTTGAGGATGAAGAGGACGACAAGGTGCAGTTGCGCATCAGCGTGCAGGACACCGGCATCGGCCTGTCGAGTCAGGACGTGCGCGCGCTGTTTCAGGCGTTCAGTCAGGCGGACAACTCGCTGTCGCGCCATTCCGGTGGCACCGGACTGGGGCTGGTGATCTCCAAGCGTCTGATCGAGCAGATGGGCGGTGAAATCGGCGTGGAGAGCACCCCCGGCGAAGGCTCGGAGTTCTGGATCAGCCTGACCCTGCCCAAAACCCGCGACGACATCGAAGACCTGCCCGCCCCGCCCCTGCTGGGCCGTCGGGTTGCGGTGCTGGAACACCACGATCTGGCGCGTCAGGCGCTGGAGCATCAACTGGAAGACTGCGGTTTGCAGCCGATGGTCTTCAACAATCTGGAAAACCTCATCAACGGTGTGACCGTGGTGCACCAGACGCCCCACGCCATCGACATGGCGGTGCTCGGCGTGACCGCTCACGAATTGCCCCCCGAGCGCCTGCGCCAGCAAATCTGGGACCTGGAAAACCTCGACTGCAAGGTGCTGGTGCTCTGCCCGACCACTGAACAGGCGCTGTATCAGGCGTCCGTGCCCGACGCTTACACCCAGCTTCAGGCCAAACCGGCGTGCACCCGCAAGCTACGTCGTGCTCTGTCTGAACTGATCAACCCCAAACAGTTGCGCACCGAGCTGCCCGAGCCGGTGTCCAGCCGCCCGCCGCGAATTCTGTGCGTGGACGACAACCCGGCCAACCTGCTGCTGGTGCAAACGCTGCTGGAAGACATGGGCGCCAAAGTGATGGCCGTCGACAGCGGTTATGCGGCGGTTCAGGCGGTGCAGGAAGAAGCATTCGATCTGGTGCTGATGGACGTGCAGATGCCTGGCATGGACGGGCGCCAGGCCACCGAAGCCATTCGCGGCTGGGAAACCGAACGCCAGATCACCTCGCTGCCGATTGTCGCGCTCACCGCCCACGCCATGGCCAACGAGAAACGCGCGCTGCTGCAAAGTGGCATGGACGACTACCTGACCAAGCCGATCAGTGAGCGGCAACTGGCGCAAGTGGTGCTGAAATGGACAGGCCTGGCCTTGCGCAATCAGGCCCCCGAACGCCATCACGAAGTCAGCCACGGTGGTGCCAATCTGCAAGTGCTCGATCACGAAGAAGGCTTGCGCCTGGCCGCGGGCAAGGCGGATCTGGCGGCGGACATGCTGGCCATGCTGCTGGCCTCGCTGGAGACTGACCGTCAGGCCATCCAGGCAGCGCGAGAAGAAAACGATCATGTGGCGCTGATCGAGCGGGTTCATCGCCTGCATGGCGCCACCCGTTATTGCGGCGTCCCGCAGCTGCGCGCCGCCTGCCAACGCAGCGAAACCCTGCTCAAACAGGAATCGCCAGACAGCGACAAGGCGCTGGACGATCTGGAAAAGGCCATTACCCGGTTGGAGGCTGAGGCGCGAGTGAGTGCTTGATGCGGGTCAGTGCGCTCATCTGCACCTCCATGTCATGTTCCTACAGGTCTATCAGCGTTCATGTCATAAGGAGCCCCCATGCGCACCCTCCTCTACAGCAGCCAGACCTACGACCGAGACAGCTTCCTCGCTGCCCAACCCCCGGCAGGCATCGAGCTGCATTTCCAGCCTGCGCGCCTGACGCTGGACACCGTTGCGCTGGCCGATGGCTATCCGGTGGTCTGCGCGTTCATCAATGACGATTTGAGTGGGCCGGTTCTGGAACGCCTTGCCGCAGGAGGGACTAAGCTGATCGCCCTGCGTTCCGCGGGTTTCAACCATGTCGACCTGCCGACCGCCCAACGCCTGGGGCTTGGCGTGGTCCGGGTCCCGGCCTACTCGCCCCACGCCGTGGCCGAACACGCCGTGGCGTTGATTCTCTCGCTCAATCGTCACTTGCACCGCGCCTACAACAGAACCCGCGACGGTGATTTCACGCTGCACGGCCTGACCGGCTTCGATCTGGTGGGCAAGACCGTCGGCGTGGTCGGCACCGGGCAAATCGGTGCAGCCTTCGCCAACATCATGGCCGGGTTCGGCTGCAAACTCCTCGCGTACGATCCTTTCCCCAACCCTGACGTTGAAGCCCTCGGTGCGCGTTATCTGCCATTGGAACAGGTGTTGGCGCAAGCGCAGGTCATCAGCCTGCATTGCCCGCTCAACGAACACACACGGCACCTGGTCAATGCCGGTTCGCTGTCGCGAATGCAGCGCGGGGCGATGTTGATCAACACCGGACGCGGCGCACTGGTCGACACCCCGGCGCTGATCGACGCGCTGAAGAGCGGCCAGTTGGGCTATCTGGGGCTGGATGTGTATGAAGAAGAGGCGCAACTGTTCTTCGAAGACCGCTCGGACCTGCCGTTGCAGGACGATGTGCTGGCGCGACTGCTGACCTTTCCCAACGTGGTGATTACTGCGCATCAGGCGTTTTTGACCAAAGAAGCATTGGGCGCGATTGCGCAGACGACGCTGGATAACATCGGGCAGTGGGCGGCGGGATCCCCACAAAATCAGGTGTAAATACCGGAGCCCCCTGTGGGAAGGCATCACAATGCTCCGAACCGTCCCGTGCCGCCGACCGGCATCGGGCAATCTCGATCTAAAGTGTTAGCATGCGCGCCTATTTGGAGACCCCCATGGCCGAACACGATTTCCGTTACAGCATGCTCACCCCGCAACACACCCTGATCGAGTGCCGCAGCCTGGCCGTCGGGCGTTATCAAGTGACCGGTAACGGTGGCTCGATCAAGCACGACGACGTTCTGCTGGTGACCGTCAAAGGCAGTAAAGACTTGTACATGCGCCTGAACGTGGAAAAGGTCCGTCACCTGATCAATCCGCCAGGCCAGTGGGTTGCAGTGGCCAACGGCCCGGCCTTTACGGAGCTGGCGATTCATCAGTGGAAGGTCAACTGCAACGGCTGCGGCAAAGAGCAGGACATCGAATTCATGGTCGACGGCAAGGAAGGCAAGAAAGCCCTGAAACCGGCCGCGACGGCACGCATTGCCGAACTGGGCTGGAAAACCGTCGGTGAAAACCATCTGTGCCCGACTTGCGCGAAGAACGCCGCATGAAAACCCTCGGCCTGACCTTGATCGCCGCTGCATTGCTGGCCGGTTGCGCAAGCGACACCGACGCCCTCAAGCGCGATCACGGCTATGTGCTGGAGTGGATCGGGGAGCGCCCGCTGATCGACAACAGCCACCTGACCATGACCCTCGGCAAAGATGGCCGGGCGTACGGCAGTGGCGGTTGTAATCACTGGTTCGCGTCCTATCGGCTGGACGGCGATGCGATCAGCTTCGGGCCGGTGGGCAGCACCCGAAAACTCTGCGCCCCGGCGCTGATGGAGCAGGAGCGGCGCTTCTTCGATGCGCTGAGCAAGGTTCAGCACTGGGATGTGTCGGAAGTGGAACAGCTTGAACTCTGGCCTGCCGACGGATTGCCGTTGCGATTCTGGCTGGAAGAAGGTTAGCGCTTCAATTGTAGGAGTGAGCTTGCTCGCGATACCGGTGTATCAGACGCCGCATTCATCAAAGAGAAATCGCTATCGCGAGCAAGCTCACTCCTACAGATGATCCGTAGTAGCGATCAGCCCTTCCCTTTCAACTCTGCCAGTTTCTGCGCCACACCCGCCGCCGTCTGCTCGCCCATCAACTGCTCACGCACTTTGCCCTTGTCGTCGATGATGTAGGTCACCGGCAGCGCTTCGCTCTTGGGCAGGTCGTATTGCTCGGCCGGATCCTGAGCCAGAACCGTGAATTTGATGCCCAGCGCGTTGGCCGCGGTTTTCAGGTCTTCACCCTGCAAGTTGTCGAAGTTGACGCCAAACACGCTGACTTTCTGCCCGCTCAACTGTTCGGACAGTTTGTTCAGTTCCGGAATTTCCGTACGGCACGGGCCGCACCATTCGGCCCAGTAGTTGACCACCAGCCAGTGCTTGTCGACCCGGTCACTGGCCACCTTCTGACCATTCTGATCAGTGCCCAGGTCCACGCCGCATCCACTGAGCAACATACTGCCTAAAAGCGCTACCGCCGCTGCCCACCGCCTTGCCATGATGCTTGTTCCTTTTAGAAAAATCGCGACGCCCACCGACACTTGGTGTTTGTCGTCACGGCTGTAGAATAGCGCCCACCTCACGAAAGATGCGACCCGCAAATGACCGATCTGACGCTTTATCACAACCCGCGCTGCTCCAAATCACGTGGCGCGCTGGAATTGCTCGAAGCGCGAGGCCTCGCGCCGACCATCGTCCGCTATCTGGAAACCCCGCCGACCGTCGCACAACTGCGCGACCTGCTCGGCAAACTGGACATCGGCGCCCGCGCCCTGCTGCGCACTGGCGAGGACGAGTACAAAGCCATGAATCTGGCCGACACAAGCCTCAGCGATGACGCCTTGATCGACGCCATGGCCGCCCACCCCAAGCTGATCGAGCGTCCGATTCTGATCGCAGGCGATAAAGCGGTGATCGGTCGTCCGCCCGAGAAGGTGCTGGAGATCCTGCCTTGAGCGCGCCCTACATTCTGGTGCTGTTTTACAGCCGCAACGGCTCGACCAGTGAAATGGCCCGGCAGATCGCCCGAGGCATCGAGATGGGCGGCATGGAAGCGCGGCTGCGTACCGTTCCGGCTGTCTCCAGCGAATGCGAAGCCGTGGCGCCGAGCATTCCGGACACCGGCGCGCTGTACGCGACGTTGGATGACCTGAAGAACTGCTCGGGTCTGGCACTGGGCAGCCCGACACGCTTCGGTAACATGGCCGCGCCGCTGAAATACTTCCTCGACGGCACCAGCAACCTGTGGCTGACCGGCGCACTGGTGGGCAAACCGGCCAGCGTGTTCACCTCCACCGCCAGCCTGCACGGCGGCCAGGAGACCACGCTGATGTCGATGCTTCTGCCACTGCTGCACCATGGCATGTTGGTGACCGGTTTGCCCTACAGCGAAGCGGCGCTGATCGAAACCAGCGGCGGCGGTACGCCCTATGGCGCCAGCCATCACGCAGGCGCCGACGGCAAACGTCCGCTGGATCAGCATGAAACCACCCTGTGTCGCGCCCTCGGCCAGCGTCTGGCGAAGACTGCGCTGTTGCTGGAACCTTCCCGTGGTTAAAACGCCCAAGGTGCTGCCCGCGCTGGAATGGCTGGAACCTCGGGTTCGCTGGAGCCGCGTGGCTGCCTTGTTGTGCTTTTTCGGGTTGATCGCGTTGCTGTGCGTTTATTACCTCGCACTCGCGGACCTGCATGGGGCGCGGCCCTGGGTGATTCTGTCGATCGAACTGGTGCCGTTATTGCTGCTGGCGCCGGGCATGCTCATGGGCAGCCCGCGCGGGCACGCCTGGACCTGTTTCGTGGTGAACCTGTATTTCATCAAGGGTGCGCTGGCCGCGTTCGACGCCAGCCGCGCGCTGTTTGGGGTGCTGGAAATGCTCGCCAGCCTGGCTGTTTTCATCAGTGCGCTGCTGTATGTGCGTTGGCGGTTTCAGTACAACCGCCAAGTCGCCACCATCCCGTAGGAGCGCGCTTGGTCTGGGCCGCATTCGGACGATGGCGGCATGCCAGTCGCCAGCGATGCGTCCGAACCGACGCCTTCGCCAGCAAGCCGGCTCCCACAGGAATGGTGTCGAACAAAACGGCTGGCTCCGACGCAATCATTGTGGAAGCCGCCTTGGTGCGGGCGGCGTTCCGACGAAAACGGTATGTCAGCCAGCATCGTCAGAAAGTCGACCACAAAGGTCGCGTGAACATACATTCTGTTTTGGAGAGGGCATGCAAGACTACAAATGGCTCAATGAATACTGCCTCAACCGCTTTGGTTCCGCCGCCGCGCTCGAAGCGCATCTGCCGACATGCGCCACCCCCAAACAACTCAAGGCCATCAGTGACGACCGTTACCTGTCCACCCTGGCCCTGCGGGTGTTTCGCGCCGGGTTGAAGCACAGCGTAGTGGACGCCAAGTGGCCCGCCTTCGAACAGGTATTCTTTGGCTTCGATCCTGAGAAAGTCACGCTGATGGGTGCCGATCATCTGGAGCGCCTGATGCAGGACGAACGCATCATTCGCCATCTGGGCAAACTGAAAAGCGTGCCGCGCAACGCCCAGATGATGCTCGACATCGCCAAGGAACACGGCAGTTTCGGCAACTTCATCGCCAACTGGCCGGTGACCGATATCGTCGGCCTGTGGCGTTATCTGGCCAAACATGGCAACCAGATGGGAGGACTGTCGGCGCCACGCTTCTTGCGCATGGTGGGCAAGGACACCTTCATTCCCAGCGACGACGTCGTAGCCGCGCTCAATGCCCAGAACATCGTCGACAAAGTGCCAACCAGCCAGCGCGATCAAGCCATCGTGCAGGAGGCGTTCAACCAGTGGCACGCCGAAAGTGGCCGCCCGCTGTGCCAACTTTCGATGATGCTGGCCTACACGGTTAACCACTGATCTTTTTTTCGCTCGGGGCACACCGACACAGCGCGTAACAAATCGGAGGTCGTATACAATATCCGACATTCGTCCACAGCATGAGTCACGCGCGTGCCCTTTCTCCTTCCTGACGCCCCCAACCTCGGTGTCGCGCCTTCGGCGTCCGAGGTCATCGCCAAGTTCTTGCGCGAGTCGATCATTTCCGGCCAGGTCGCCGAAGATGAGCCGATCCGGCAGGACGACATCGCCCGCGTATTCAATGTCAGCAAGATCCCGGTTCGTGAGGCGCTGAAGCGACTGGAAGCAGAAGGCCTGGTGCAATTTCAGCGCAACAAGGGCGCGGTGGTCACACGAATTTCCGAGCCGGAGCTGGCTCAGATCTTCGAAGTTCGGGTGCTGCTGGAGGTTCAGGCGATCCGCCTTGCCGTACCGCGTCTGACCCAGGCGCAGATCGACCGGGCCACGGCGATCTGTGACGAGTTCGTCGGCGACGATGACATCGGACGCTGGGCAGAGCTTAACTGGGCGTTCCACACCTGCCTGTACGAAGCGGCACAACGGCCGTTTCTGCTGAACATGATCCGCTCGATTCACGACAAGGTTGAACGCTACCTGCGCGTGCAAATGAGCTTCGACGAAGGCAAGGAGCGCGCCGACCGCGAACACCGGGAAATCCTCAAGGCCTGTGCTGAACGAGACGTGGAGAAAGCCGCCGAGCTGATCGAGCATCACATCATCGGCGTCTGCCGAGCGCTCTACGCGCACCTGCCCAACGCGGAACTCAGCGAAATCTGATTCGCGCCTCACTGTGCCGATTTCGTCATTTTCAGAGGCGAAATCGGTCAAGACCCCTGCCCCCTGTTTTCGCCAATCTGACCGGTAACGAACTCGGCACCTGACTCAATCTGTGGGATTAGCGTATGCCGAGAGATCAGCGCGATGTTTGGCAACCAGGGGAGCACACACATGAAACGCATCCAGATCCTCGACTCCCACACCGGCGGCGAGCCCACGCGGCTGGTGCTGGACGGTTTTCCCGACCTGGGCCACGGCAGCATGGCGCAGCGTCGCCAGTTGCTGGCCGATGAATTCGACGACTGGCGTGCGGCCACGGTACTCGAACCTCGCGGCAGCGATGTGTTGGTCGGCGCACTGTTGTGCGAGCCGGTTGACCCCGACGCTTGTGCCGGGGTGATCTTTTTCAACAACACCGGCTATCTCGGCATGTGCGGCCACGGCACCATCGGGCTGGTGGTGTCGCTGGCCCATCTGGGCAAAATCAAACCGGGGGTGCATCGCATCGAAACCCCGGTTGGTACCGTTCAGGCAACCCTGCACGACGACGGCTCGGTCAGCGTCAACAACGTCCCCTCTTATCGCTATCGCAAGAATTTCATTGTCGACGTGCCGGGCATTGGCAACGTGACCGGCGACATCGCCTGGGGCGGCAACTGGTTTTTCCTGATTGCCGACCACGGCCTGAGCGTGTCTGGCGATAACCTCGACGCACTCACCGACTACACCTGGAAAGTTCGTCAGGCGCTGGACAGCCAAGGCATTCGGGGCGAAGACGGCGGCATCATCGACCACATCGAGCTGTTCGCCGATGACGACCAGGCCGACAGCCGCAACTTCGTGTTGTGCCCTGGCAAAGCCTACGACCGCTCGCCTTGCGGCACCGGCACCAGCGCCAAACTGGCGTGCCTGGCGGCAGACGGCAAGCTGGAGCCCGGCGCGCTCTGGCAGCAGGCGAGCGTGATCGGCAGCCAGTTCGAAGGCAGCTTTCAATGGCAACACGGTGAGCGGCAAATGGGCGACCGCATCGTCCCGACCATTCGTGGCCGCGCTTACATCAGCGCCGAAGCAACGCTGCTACTGGACGACGCCGACCCCTTCGCCTGGGGTATCCGCCCTTGACCGAGGGCAACGCCGCAGACGTGATCATCATCGGCGGCGGCATTATCGGTGCCGCCTGCGCGGATGAGCTGGCCCGCCACGGTTTGAACATTCTGGTGCTCGACTGTCAGCGTCCCGCTGCGACCGCCGCAGGTATGGGTCACTTGGTGGTACTGGATCACAGTCCGGCGGAACTGGCGCTGGGCGAGTATTCCGTCAGGCTATGGCGCGAACTGGCGCCACACATGCCGGACAACTGCGCCATGCGCAACAACGGCTCGCTGTGGCTGGCCTGCAACGAAGAAGAGATGGCCGAAGCCGAGCGCAAACACGCGGCGTTGAGCGCGTTCGGCCTTGAATGCGAGCTGATGACTGGCGCAGCGCTGGCAGAGGCTGAACCCGCGTTGCGACCAGGCCTGCTGGGCGCCTTGAAAGTCACCGGCGACGGTATTCTCTACGCGCCCAACGCCGCGCGCTGGCTGTTGCAGTGCCGGTCCAGTCAAGTACGCCAGCAGCGCGCCGAGGTCGTGGAGGTCCAAGGACCGCGTGTGCGACTGGCGGACGGCCAATGGTTGAAGGCCGATGCGGTGATTCTCGCCAACGGTATCCACGCCAAAGACCTGTGCCCGGAACTGCCGTTGCAGGCGAAAAAAGGCCATCTGCTGATCACCGATCGCTACCCCGTACAGATCAGCCACACGCTGGTGGAACTGGGATACGTCACCAGCGCGCACAAAGGCAACGGCCCCTCGGTTGCGTTCAATGTGCAGCAGCGTCCGACTGGGCAGTTGTTCGTCGGCTCATCGCGCCAGTTCGACAACCATGACCCGGCCATCGACGCCCAAATGCTGGGCCGCATGTTGCGCAGGGCGATGGAGTTCTTACCGGATCTGGGCCAGATGAACGGCATCCGCAGTTGGATCGGCTTTCGCTCGGCCAGCCCCGATGGGCAACCCTTGGTTTGCGAACACCCTCATCAGCCCGGCCTCTGGCTGGCCGTGGGGCATGAAGGCTTGGGCGTGACCACCGCAACCGGCACCGCAAAGCTGCTGGCAGCGCAACTGCTGCAAACACCTATTCCCTCAGCGCTGACCCCGCATCTGGACGCCTTCTTGCCGCAACGCTTCATTGGAGCCTACGCCCATGCCTGAATTGAGCATCGACGGTCAGCCATTTCGCTTCGCCCAAGGCACGACCGTGGCCGCCGCGCTGATGTCCTGCGGCGACCACTGCGCGCGCACTTCAGTCACTGGCCAGCGACGTGCGCCGTTATGCGGCATGGGCATTTGTCAGGAGTGTCGGGTGAACATCGACGGCCTGCGCCGCTTGGCCTGTCAAACCCTGTGCCGTGAAGGCATGCAGGTGGAGACGCACCCATGAACCCACACGTCAATCTGCTGATCATCGGCGCAGGCCCGGCCGGGATGGCGGCAGCGCTGGCGGCCGCGCCAACCGGCATGCGCATCGCGATCCTCGACGATAATCCGCAGCCAGGCGGCCAGATCTGGCGCGATGGCCCGCAATCGGAACTGCCCGCCCACGCCAGCGAAATGCGGGCGCAGCTCGAGCAATACGCCAATATTCAGGTCCACAGTGGCACGAAAGTCGTGGCGTTGGCGGGTCCGAAACGGTTGCTGCTCGAAGACACCGAGCATGGCTGGACGCTGGGGTACGACGCACTGATTCTCTGCACTGGCGCCCGCGAACGACTGCTGCCCTTTCCCGGCTGGACGCTGCCTGGCGTAACCGGCGCAGGCGGCTTGCAGGCCCTGATCAAAGGTGGCTTGCCAGTGAACGGCGAGCGCATCGTGATCGCCGGAACCGGGCCGTTGTTGCTGGCCTCGGCAGCGACGGCGGAGAAGAACGGTGCAGCCGTGGTGCGCATTGCCGAGCAGGCTTCGTGGGGGGCGGTCAGCGGTTTCGCTATGGGGCTGTGGCGTTGGCCAAACAAGGTGGCTCAGGCGTTTACGCTGGCCAATGGCACTTATCGGGCAGCCTCTCATGTGGTGGCAGCCTTGGGCACCGACCGGCTCGAAGCGGTGCGGATCAAGACCGGGCAACGCATCGAGGAAATCCCTTGTGATCGTCTGGCTTGCGGCTTCAGCCTGGTGCCGAATGTCGAGGTCGCCTCGGCGCTGGGTTGCCGGATCGAGAAGCAGGCTGTCGCGGTAGATGAGTGGCAGGCCAGCAGTGTGACCGACCTCTATGCAGCCGGCGAATGCACCGGTTTTGGTGGCAGCGAACTGGCATTGATCGAAGGTCGGATTGCCGGGTTGGTTGCCAGCGGTCAGCAGGACAACGCACGACAGTGGCGGGCTGAACGCCAGCGTTGGCAGCGCTTTGCCGACGCCTTGAATCGCGCCTTCGCCCTCTCGCCTACCGTGAAGCAACTGGCGACGGCAGACACACTGGTCTGTCGCTGTGAAGACGTGCCCTACGCGGACCTTGCATCCCACAGCAACTGGACCGCCGCCAAACTCAATACCCGCTGCGGCATGGGCGCTTGCCAAGGCCGTATCTGCGCCACCGCTGCGCAGACGCTGTTTGGCTGGGAACCACCGCCATTGCGCCCACCCTTCAGCCCCGCTCGGGTGGCGACGTTGGCGTGTCTGGATGAGGCGGGCGCACCGGGCTCTTGATTCTGCTAGGCGCAAAACATCAGATACCGCATCATCGACCGCATCCTTCACTGCGGTCTCTGCCTCGTGAACATGATCGACCTGATCCCCGCCTCGCCTCTGCACAACCTCGACCAACTGCTGGCCAGCCTCGACCAGGTGGCGCCGTTGTTCGATGCCATTCCCGGCGTGGTGTTTTTCGTCAAAGACGCGCAAGCGCGCTATGCGCTGGTCAATCAGACGCTGGTGCAACGCTGCGGCTGCAAGGAGAAAAACCAGTTGGTCGGTCGCACCGCCGAGGACGTTTTTCCCGCGCGCTTCGGACCGCTGTACACCGCGCAAGATCGCCGTGTGCTGGCCGATGGCAGGCAACTGAGCGATCAACTGGAGCTGCACCTTTATTACGGCAATCAGCCCATCTGGTGCCTGACCCACAAGATCGCCCTACGCGATGATCAGGGCGCGATCATCGGTCTGGCCGGTATTTCGCGAGACCTGCAAATCCTGCAGTCACACCCGGCCTATCAAAAACTGGCCGAAGTCGACGCCTATATCCGTGAGCATTTTGCACAGCCCATTACGCTGGATGAATTGACCGCCATCGCCGGCCTGTCCATCGCGCAACTGGAGCGGCACTGCAAGAAGATCTTCCAGCTCACGCCACGGCAGATGATTCACAAGGCGCGTTTGGGCGAAGCGTCGCGCTTGCTGCGTGAAGATCTGTCGATCACTGAAGTCGCGTTGCGTTGCGGGTACACCGATCACAGTGCGTTCAGTCGGCAGTTCCGCGCGCTGACCGGGGTGTCGCCGAGTGAGTATCGCGACTCGCAAAGCAGCTCATGATGCTGAAGTTATCCTGTGGGAGCCGACTGCTGGCGAATGCTGTACATCAGATACACATCTGGTGGCTGACACACTGCATTCGCCAGCAAGCCGGCTCCCACAGCGCCCAGACAGTCTCAGCAACGTGCATCTATGAAGCACTGCCCCGCTTTTTGCTCCTTTATGTAACACCCCCGCCCCTCTCCGTTTTCTGAGCAAAACCCGTAACCCACTGATCCCAAACCCGCATTGGCGTGAGTGCAAAACGGGCACGCACCGTGCATATAAAATATCGTATACGAAATTACTTATCCGGCCGTTTCTTTACTTGCATCCATCGAGGCATCTATGAAAAAGCATGCTGTTGCAGTAGCCCTCCTCGCCGTCATGAGCTCGTCCTTCATCAACGCCGCCTTTGCCGACAAGCTCGATGACATCATCGACTCCGGCAAACTACGCTGCGCCGTGACACTGGACTTCCCGCCCATGGGCTCGCGCGATGACAAGAACAACCCGGTCGGATTCGACGTCGATTACTGCAACGACCTGGCGAAAGTGCTGGGCGTCACTGCCGAAATCGTGGAAACCCCCTTCCCGGACCGGATTCCGGCGTTGGTCTCGGGGCGCGCTGACGTGATCGTCGCCTCGACGTCCGACACTCTGGAACGCGCCAAGACCGTGGCGATGACCATTCCTTACTTTGCCTTCCAGATGGTCGTGCTGACCCGCGACAACACCGGCATCACCAAGTACGAAGACCTCAAGGGCAAGAACGTCGGCAACACCAGCGGCACTTACGAAGCCATCGCGCTGGAGAAAGACCAGAAGGCGTGGGGCACCGGCAGCTTCCGCGCTTACCAGACCCAGAACGACACCATCCTCGCCGTCGCGCAGGGCCATATCGACGCCACTGTGGTCACCAACACCGTCGCGGCGGCTACGCTCAAATCCGGCAAATACAAAGGCCTGAAAGTCGCCGGGAATGCGCCGTATGTCATCGACTACGTGTCACTGGCGGCCAAGCGCAGTGAGTACGGGCTGATTCATTACCTGAACCTGTTCGTGAACCAACAGGTGCGCACCGGGCGTTATGACGAGCTGTGGAAGAAGTGGGTGGGTGATGAGATCAAGCCTGCGAATTTGCAGGTACCGGGGGTTTATTACTAACCCGATCTGACCACGGTGTTGGCGACCCGGCGCAATTTCTGCTTCGGACGCCTGACCTGTGGGAGCCGGCTTGCTGGCTCCCACAGGGTTCGGCGTGAAACCAATGTGCGTCGAATGGCCCAAGGTCTCAATCAGGAGCCCACGATGTCTGAAGTGTCTTTAAGCGGGCGATGTCTGGTCGCAGGCCGTGCCCAGGGCGAGTTGCTGTACGCCGACATCGGCCTGAGTTTCTGGGGCGGGGTCGAGCCGTTCACCGGCGAAGTGATCGACCGCCACCACCCCCTCAGCGGCCAGATCATCACCGGCAAGGTGCTCGCAATCCCCAGCGGACGCGGCTCATGTACCGGCAGCAGCGTGTTACTGGAACTGATCCTCAATGGCCATGCCCCCGCCGCGCTAGTGTTCGAACGGGTCGAAGACATCCTGACCCTCGGCGTGCTGGTGGCCGAGCAAATGTTCGGTCATTCGATCCCGGTGATCAGCCTCGGTGAAGCGGGTTTCGCCGCGCTGCGAGAAGTGAAGTTTCTGCGGGTCGACGACAACCGCGTCACCGCATTCGACAGCGCGCCGCCTGTCCTGGCCTCACGCTCGCCTCTGCGAAAAACCGCGCTGCACAACAGCATCATCCTGACCGAAATGGATCAGGGTTTCCTGGACGGCGCCTATGGCAAAGCCGCGCAAGTGGCGATGGGCATCATCCTGCGCATGGCCGAACTGCAAGGCGCAACCGAGTTGCTGGACATCTCTCAGGCGCACATCGACGGCTGCATTTATACCGGCCCCGCGAGCCTGCGTTTCGCCCGGCAACTGGTGGACTGGGACGCCAAGGTGCGCGTACCCACCACCCTCAACTCGATTTCAGTGGACAAACGCCGCTGGCGCGAACTGGGTGTCGACCCGGCCTTGGGCGAGCCGTCCAGTCAGTTGGGCGATGCCTATCTGGACATGGGTGCGCGGGTCAGCTTCACCTGTGCGCCGTACCTGCTGGACAGTGCGCCGGAGCTGGGCGAGCAGATCGTCTGGGCCGAATCCAACGCGGTGGTCTATGCCAATAGCGTGATCGGCGCGCGCACGCTGAAATATCCGGATTACCTCGACATCTGCATCGCCCTCACGGGTCGTGCACCAAAGATTGGCTGTCACCTGAGCCAGCAGCGTCTGGCGACATTGCGCGTCGAAGTGCCCGAGGTCGGCGAGCTGGACGACAGCTTTTACCCGCTGCTGGGCTATCACGTCGGGCTGCTGTGCGGCGCCGACATTCCCGTGGTCTGCGGCCTGGAACACAAAGCGCCCACCCTCGACGACCTCAAGGCGTTTGGCGCGGCATTCGCCACCACGTCCGCTGCGCCGATGTTTCATATCGCAGGCGTGACACCTGAAGCAACCACCGCCGAATTGGCCGTTGGCGGACATCCGCCAGACAAGACCTTGAACATTTCCCCCCTCGACCTGCTGCACAGCTGGCGAGAACTGAACAGCGCACAAAGCCCTGAAGTGGACGCCGTGACGCTGGGCAATCCGCATTTTTCCCTGAGCGAGTGCGCCACCCTCGCCCGCCTCTGCCATGGCCTGCGCAAACTCGATCGAGTGGCCATGGTCATCACCTGCGGCCGGGCCACCTTCGAACGGGCGCAACTGGCGGGCCACGTGGCCACGCTGGAAGACTTCGGCGTGCAGTTCGTCACTGACACCTGCTGGTGCATGCTCGGCGAGCCGGTCATTCCACCGACAGCGCGCAACCTGATGACCAACTCTGGAAAGTACGCCCATTACGCGCCAGGTCTGGTGGGGCGTCGCGTGCACTTCGCCAGTCTCGCCGAATGCGTCGACAGCGCCTGCACGGGCCTGGCCAGCGGACGCTTGCCGGTGTGGTTGCAGGCCGCTGCACGGGCGGAGGCCCTGACCCATGTTTGATTACAACTTCCACTGGCGCGCCGCGTTCAAGGCCCTGCCGGACATGCTCAACGGCGCCGTCGTGACCTTCCAGACCGCGGCGCTGTCGATGATCCTCGGGGTGATCATCGCGCTGTTTCTGGTGTTCATGCGCCAAGGCAAGAACCCGATTCTGCGCGGCTTCGCGGCGACCTGGATTTCGATTGCGCGCAACACCCCGTCGCTGTTTCAGGTGTACATCCTCTACTTCGGTTTAGGCTCGTTCGGTTTGCACGTCAGTTCGTGGGTTGCGCTGTTGGCGGGGATCACCATCAACAACGCGGGCTATCTGGCGGAGAACTTTCGCGGCGGCCTCAAGGCCGTGCCCGACACCCAATTGCGCGCCGCCCGCTCGCTGGGCATGAGTGCGCCGCAGGCTTATCGGCTGATCGTCATTCCACAGTTGCTGCGCATCGTGTTCTACCCGCTGACCAATCAGATGGTCTGGGCCGTGCTGATGACGTCGATGGGTGTCATCGTCGGCCTGAACAACGACCTCACCGGCGTGACCCAGGACTACAACGTCAAGACGTTCCGCACCTTCGAATTCTTCGCCATCGCGGCGGTGCTCTATTACCTGATCGCCAAACTGATCGTGGCCGTGGCGCGGCTGCTGTCGTGGCGCCTGTTTCGATACTGAAGAGCCACGGTACTGAGGACTGAACATGTTCAACAGCACATTCAGTTGGAACGACATGCAGTTCATGCTTCAGGGGGCCTGGGTCACGATCCTGCTGACGATCATTTCGATGATCATCGGCACCGTGGTCGGGGTCGTCTGTGGCATGGCCCGCGCTCTGTTGCCCCGCAGCACGATCCCTTTGGCGTGGTTGCTCGACGTGTTTCGCAGCGTGCCGCTCTTGATTCAGTTCGTGTTGTTCAACGCGCTGAAAAGCATCGCCGGGCTGAACTGGAGCGCCTTCACCGTCGCCTGCATCGTGCTCGGTCTGTACGTCACCGCGTACTGCACCGAGATCGTGCGCAGCGGCGTGCTGTCGGTGCCGCTGAGCCTGCGCCGCGCCAGCCGCTCGCTGGGCCTGAGTTACTGGCAGGACCTGCGCCAGATCGTCATGCCGATGGCGACCCGCGTGGCCTTTCCGGGCTGGGTCAACCTGCTGCTGTCGGTGATGAAAGACACCGCACTGGTGATGTGGATCGGCATCGTCGAACTGCTGCGCGCCTCGCAAACCATCGTCACGCGGATTCAAGAACCTCTGCTGGTGCTGTGCATCGCAGGCCTCATTTACTACGTCATGAGTCTGGTAATCGCCCGCCTGGGCGCCCGGCTGGAAACAAGGTGGCAGGAAAATGATTGAGATCGACAACGTACACAAATCATTCGGCGAGCTTGAAGTGATCAAGGGCGTGAGCCTGCAAGTGCAGAAAGGCGAAGTGGTGTCGATCATCGGCGGTTCGGGCTCGGGCAAGTCGACGCTGCTGATGTGCATCAACGGCCTGGAGTCGATCAAGAGCGGCAGCATCCGCGTCGACGGCACCGAGGTGCACGCCAAGAGCACCGACATCAACAAGCTGCGGCAGAAAATCGGCATCGTCTTTCAGCAATGGAACGCCTTTCCACACCTGACCGTGCTGGAAAACGTGATGCTCGCCCCGCGCACGGTGCTGGGCAAGAGCAAGGAAGAAGCCGAGGCGCTGGCGGTCAAGCAGCTCAAACACGTGGGGCTGGGCGACAAGCTCAAGGTCTTCCCCGGCAAGCTTTCGGGTGGCCAGCAACAACGCATGGCGATTGCCCGGGCGTTGGCGATGTCGCCGAATTACATGCTGTTCGACGAGGCCACATCGGCCCTCGATCCGCAGTTGGTGGGCGAGGTGCTGGACACCATGCGCATGCTCGCCGAGGACGGCATGACCATGATTCTGGTGACCCACGAAATCCGCTTTGCCCGCGATGTCTCCGACCGCGTGGCGTTTTTCCGCAATGGCCTGGTGCATGAGATTGGCACGCCGGAGCAGGTGATCGGTAACCCGCAGCGGCCGGAGACGGCGGACTTTTTAAGGTCGATTAATTGATGTAACGCGCGGTATTTCGGCTGTATGGAGATCAAAACTGTGGGAGCCGGCTTGCTGGCGAAAGCGGCAGTCCTGCCACAGAGGTGTTGACTGACACACCGCTTTCGCCAGCAAGCCGGCTCCCACAGGTAATCCGGTGTCGTCAGATAAACGTGTTCGACAGGAGGGCTTTGAAGCATGCGCTCATCGAAAGTGATTCATGTGGTCAGTTGCCACGCGGAAGGTGAAGTCGGCGATGTGATCGTCGGCGGCGTCGCACCACCACCGGGGGATACGATCTGGGAGCAGTCGCGCTGGATCGAGAAAGACAACGTGTTGCGCAATTTCATGCTCAACGAGCCGCGTGGTGGGGTGTTTCGTCACGTCAACCTGCTGGTGCCGCCGAAGAACCCGAAAGCACAGATGGGCTGGATCATCATGGAACCGGCGGACGTGCCACCGATGTCCGGCTCCAACTCGCTGTGCGTCGCCACGGTGTTGCTGGACAGCGGCATCCTGCCGATGATCGAACCGGAAACCCGTTTGGTGCTTGAGGCGCCGGGCGGTCTGATCGAGGCCATCGCCCAGTGTCGCGATGGCAAGGTGGAGCGTGTCGAGGTGCACAATCACCCCTCGTTCGCTGACCGGCTGGACGCGTGGATCGAAGTGCCGGGCATCGGCTCGCTTCAGGTCGACACGGCCTACGGCGGCGACAGTTTCGCGATTGTCGACTCGACCAGACTGGGTTTCTCCCTGACCGCAGACGAGGCGAAGGACCTGGTGGAAACCGGCCTGAAAATCACCCTGGCCGCCAACGAACAACTGGGCTTCACCCACCCGCTGAACAAGGACTGGAACCACATTTCCTTCTGCCAGATCGCCGCGCCCGTGAATCACGACGGCGGCGTGGCCAATGCGGCCAACGCGGTGGTGATCCGCCCCGGCAAGATCGACCGTTCGCCCTGCGGCACGGGCTGTTCAGCGCGGTTGGCGGTGCTGCATGCCAAGGGGCAATTGCAGGTGGGCGAGCGCTTCATCGGCCGCTCGATCAGTGGTTCGGAGTTTCATTGCCAGATCCAGCGCGTGACCGACGTGGCGGGACGGCCTGCGATTGTGCCGAGCCTGTCAGGGCGCGCGTGGATTACGGGGACCCATCAGCACATGCTCGACCCGAGCGATCCATGGCCGGAGGGATACAAGTTGACGGATACCTGGCCGGTGGGATTGAAGTTGTGACACGACAACGCGATTGATTTCTGTGGGAGCCGGCTTGGTGGCGAAGGCGTCAGGACAGAAACGCTTGTGGTGGATGGCACACCGTATTCGCCAGCAAGCCGGCTCCCACGAAAAGCGTCGTGAAGCCATAGATCGTCCAAGCCGGAAAAACTGCGGGTGAGGTCTGCCCAAACCAAAACGTATACGAAATACATTTCATCCAACAAGGAGTCACTCATGAGCCAGTCCGTATCCTGGAGCGGTGTTTTCCCCGCCGTCACCACGCAGTTCAACGAAGACTTTTCCCTCAATCTGGAGGCCACTCACAAGGTCATCTCCAATCTGGTGCGCGATGGCGTGTCGGGCCTGGTGATCTGCGGCACCGTGGGTGAGAACACCTCGCTGAGTGTGTCGGAAAAGATTAGCCTCGTCGAAGCCGCGAAAGACGCCTCGGCCGGGCGCGTGCCGGTTATTTCCGGGATCGCCGAGTTCACCAGCGCCAACGCCAGCGCCGTCGCCAATGAGGTGAAGAAGGCCGGAGCCGACGGGATCATGCTGATGCCTGCGCTGGTGTATTCATCGAAGCCGTTCGAGACCGCCGCGCATTTTCGCACCGTCGCCTCCGCCTGCGACCTGCCGATGATGGTGTACAACAACCCGCCCATTTACAAAAACGACGTGACCCCGGACATCCTGATTTCCCTGGCCGACTGCGACAACGTGGTCTGCTTCAAGGACTCGTCAGGCAACACCAACCGCTTTATCGACGTGCGCAATGAAGTCGGTGATCGTTTCGTACTCTTCGCAGGGCTGGATGACGTGCTGGTGGAAAGCGTCGCGGTGGGCGCGGTGGGCTGGGTGTCAGGCATGTCCAACGCCTTCCCGAAAGAGGGCGAAACCCTGTTCCGACTGGCCAAGGCAGGTCGTTTCGCTGAGGCGATGGCGCTTTATGAGTGGTTCATGCCGCTGCTGCACCTGGATGCACGTCCGGATCTGGTGCAGTGCATCAAGCTGTGCGAAGCGATCATGCAACGCGGCAGCGCCCTGACCCGCCCACCGCGCCTGGCGCTGCCAGACAGTGACCGGACGTATGTCGAGGGGCTGATGAAGACGGCGCTGGCGAACAAGCCGGTGTTACCAGAGGTAGGGCTCTAAAACGCTACCGGATGATCGTTCCCACGCTCTGCGTGGGAACGATCATGCGATGTGTTTAGAGGTTAACCACATTCACAAACCGCGAAGCGGCGGTCTCGTCGATCTTCAGGCTGGTGAAGTCGAACAGGTTGCGGTCGGCCAATTGCGAAGGCACGACGTTCTGCAAGCTGCGGAAGATCATTTCCGAACGGCCTGGGGTCTTGCGGTCCCATTCCTGAAGCATCTCCTTGACCACCTGACGCTGCAGGTTTTCCTGCGAACCGCAGAGGTTGCACGGGATGATCGGGAATTGCTTCATGTCCGAATACGCCTGGATGTCTTTCTCGGCGCAGTAGGCCAGCGGGCGGATCACCACGTTGCGACCATCGTCGGCACGCAATTTCGGCGGCATGGCCTTGATGGTGCCGTTGAAGAACATGTTCAGGAAGAACGTTTCGACAATGTCATCGCGGTGGTGCCCCAAGGCCATCTTGGTCGCGCCGATTTCGTCAGCGAAGGTGTACAGCGTGCCGCGACGCAGACGCGAACACAGCGAACAGGTGGTTTTGCCTTCCGGTACCAGTTCCTTGACCACCGAATAGGTGTCTTTCTCGACGATGTGGTACTCGACGCCCAGCTCTTTCAGGTACGCAGGCAGCACGTGCTCGGGGAAGCCCGGCTGCTTCTGGTCCATGTTCACGGCGACGAGGTCGAACTTGATCGGCGCGACTTTCTGCAAGTGCATCAGCACATCGAGCATGGTGTAGCTGTCCTTGCCGCCGGACAGGCAGACCATCACCTTGTCGCCCTCTTCAATCATGTTGAAATCGGCCACTGCCTCGCCTGCAAGCCTGCGCAGACGCTTCTGCAGTTTGTTCTGATTGACGGAAAGGGTGCCCATGGCGCTGGTATCGCTCGCTGTAACTTGAGGAAAGGGGCGGTATTTTACGCATAAACGTGATGGGGGGTAATGCCTGTTGATCGTGTCGCACAGATGAACTCTGTGGGAGATGAATTCTGTGCCGGCTTGCTGGCGAATGCGGCGTGTCAGCCACATATGAGATGAATGACACACCGCTTTCGCCAGCAAGCCTGCTCCCACATGAAATATGCCGTTCATCCTACCGAGACAGACTGTTGATCACCTTCCGCTATTAACGCGGTCTTTTAAGACGTAATTACTCTAAAGCCCACGTTTTTCGGGGCCTTCAGCTTTCTATACTGCCATTGAGGTCGCAGCCGTTTTCCCTTGTGAGAGTGTGACCTTGCCCTGACAGCATCTGGCCGTCAGGCGCGACGGGTTTCACCATGAGGAGTCAAGCGCATGATCCATCACGTTTTGGGGCTGTTCACACACCCCGATCAGGAATGGCAACAGATACGTGGAGAAGAAGAAACCATCGGCCACATGTACCTCACCCACACCTTGATATTGGCGGCGATCCCGGCGGTTTCCGCGTACATCGGCACCACTCAAGTCGGCTGGGTCATTGGCAGCCGTGCGCCGGTCATGCTGACCAGCGAAAGCGCGATCTGGATGACGATCATGTCCTACATCGCCATGCTCGCCGGAGTCGGGGTCATGGGTGGTTTCATTCACTGGATGGCGCGAACTTACGATGCCAGCCCGAGCCTGGCGCGCTGCGTGGCTTTTGCCACCTATACCGCCACGCCGCTGTTCATCGGCGGGCTGGCCGCGCTGTACCCGCACATGTGGCTGGGCATGATGGTCGGCCTGGCGGCGGTCTGCTACACGGTGTACCTGCTGTATGTGGGCTTGCCGGTGTTCATGAACATCCACCCGGACGAGGGCTTTATGTTCTCAAGCTCGGTGCTGGCAGTGGGGCTGGTGGTACTGGTGGCGATCATGGCGTTCACGGTGGTGCTGTGGGGGATTGGGGTGGGGCCTGAGTACACCAATTGAATGGGTTTTCCCAACGTATTGATTCATGCACAACCCTGTAGCAGTCCGGCTTGGCGGACTGCTACAGGGTAGAGCGCTACCATTCGGCCCCTGGCTGTTCGACAACGCTTCGCTTTACGGCATACTCGCCTTCTCTGGAGACCGATGAAGCATGCTCGAACCACTCAACACCCGCGTCGAATCCTGCTACCAACTCGCTGAAGATTTTTTCAAACGTCCTTTCAAACGCCCTGTCGTCAGCCTCAAGTTACGAGGCCAGAAGGCCGGTGTCGCGCACCTGCACGAAAACATGCTGCGCTTTAACCCGCAGTTGTACCGGGAAAACACGGAAGACTTCCTGCGTCAGACCGTGGCCCATGAAGTCGCGCATCTGGTCGCCCATCAACTGTTCGGCGACACCATCCAGCCTCACGGCGAGGAATGGCAACTGATCATGCGCGGTGTATACGAACTGCCGCCCAATCGCTGCCACAACTACGAAATCCAGCGCCGCAGCGTGACCCGCTATATCTACCGCTGCCCCTGCCCGGAAAGCGATTTTCCGTTCTCGGTGCAACGGCACAAGCTGGTGCGCAAGGGGCGGCGGTATCTGTGTCGCCGTTGCCGGGAGATTTTGGTGTTCAGCGGTGAGACGCGGGTCGAGTAACGCTCACCCCAGCGCGCCCGCCTCACGCAGGGCCAGGACGTCCTGCTCGCTGAAGCCCGCTTCTTTCAAGACCTGATCGCTGTGCAGCCCCACCGAAACACCCCTATGCAGGGGTTCTGGCAAACCTTCGGAAAACTTGATCGGACACGCCATTTGCGCCTGCGATGTTCCATCGCCCCGAGGCACCTGCGTCACGACCTGCCGCGCTTGCAATTGTGGATGCGCCACCGCCTCGGAAAAGCTCAATACTGGCTCAACACAGGCATCGATACCGGCGAATAACACCTGGAGTTCGTCGAAACCCCGCCGTTCGAACTCAATCTGCAATTCAGCCTTCAGTGCCGTCTGATCTTCGGACTGGAGCGACAAACCGCGCCTAGCCAACTCCGGTCGACCCAAAGCGTCACACAGCGCCTGCATGAACACCGGCTCCAGGCTGCCCACGGAAAACCAGCGCCCTTCCCGGCTGCGGTAGTAATCATAAAAACTGCCGCCGTTCAGCATGTGGCCTTCGGGCTCCGGCTCCACGCCTGCCGCCAGTGCGCCCGCGCCTGCCAGCGTATTCAGGCTGAACGCACAGTCGGTCATGCTGATATCGACGAACTGCCCCAGCCCGGTCTGCTGCCGGGCCACCACTGCGGCTAACAGGCCGATGACGCCGTGCAGAGAACCCCCTGCCACATCGGCGACCTGAACACTCAGCGGCAGCGGGCCGCTGTCCTTGCGCCCGGTGTGACTTGCCAACCCTGCCAGTGCCAGATAGTTGATGTCATGCCCGGCGCGCTCGCGATAAGGGCCGGTCTGGCCGTAACCGGTGATTGCCACGTAGATCAGCTTCGGGTTGATCGCCTTGAGCGTTTCATAGCCAATGCCCAGTCGTTCCATCACCCCGGGCCGAAACTGCTCCAGCACGATGTCGTAATCGGCCACCAGACGCTTGACCACCTCCACGGCTTCGGGCCGCTTGAGGTCCAGCGCCAGGCTGCGTTTGTTGCGATTGAGGTACGCGTGACTGGCTGACACGCCATGGTCATGAGGCGGTAATACACGCAGCAGGTCCAGCCGCGTCGGCGATTCGATGCGCAACACCTCGGCGCCCATGTCAGCCAACAGCAGCGAGGCGAACGGACCGGGCAAGAGCGTGGAGAAATCGAGGACCTTGAGTGAAGCGAGCGGGCCTTGCATGTGCAGACGTCCCTGAATCAGTGGTGAGGGACAGCGTAGGTGGCGGGGTTCGAGGGAGCAACCCAGCACTGCTACGCCCTTCGGGCAGAAACAAAGCCGCGAACAACAAAAAGCCCGCCGCGGTTTCCCGGGGCGGGCTTTTGTTCAATGCAGCGCTAACCGGTTACGAACGGGTCGCCTGCGCAGGGCCTTCGGCCACGCCCAGATCGTCGTGCGGACGGTTTTCTTCGATGGCACGACCGCCCGACGCCAGTTCGGCATTCATTTGCGGTACGTCCAGCTCTTTCACCCACTTGGCAACGACCAGCGTGGCGACAGCGTTACCGACCAGGTTGGTCAATGCGCGGGCTTCGGACATGAAGCGGTCGATACCCAGAATCAGCGCCAGACCAGCCACCGGCAGGTGACCTACGGCCGACAGGGTAGCGGCCAGTACGATGAAGCCCGAACCGGTCACGCCAGCGGCGCCTTTGGAGGACAGCAGCAGCACCAGCAGCAGGGTGATCTGATGGGTGATGTCCATGTGGGTGTTGGTCGCCTGAGCGATGAACACAGCGGCCATGGTCAGGTAAATCGAGGTACCGTCCAGGTTGAACGAGTAGCCAGTCGGGATCACCAGACCCACGACGGATTTCTTCGCACCCAGACGCTCCATCTTGATCAGCATGCGCGGCAGTGCCGATTCAGACGAGGAGGTACCCAGTACGATCAGCAGTTCTTCGCGGATGTACTTGATCAGTTTCAGGATGCTGAAGCCGTGTGCGCGGGCGATAGCACCCAGCACCACCAGCACGAACAACAGGCAGGTGATGTAGAAGCACACCATCAGTTGGCCCAGTTGCACCAGCGTGCTCACGCCGTAAGCACCGATGGTGAAGGCCATGGCACCCAGAGCACCCAGCGGTGCCAGCTTCATGATCATGTTGATGATGTTGAACATGATGTGGGCGAAGCGGTCGATGAAATCAAGAACCGGCTTGCCGTAGGCGCCCAGGCGATGCAGCGCGAAGCCGAAGATCACCGAGAACATCAGCACTTGCAGGATGTCGCCGTTGGCGAAAGCACCGACGATGGTGTTCGGGATCACGTTCAGAATGAAGCCGATGACGCTCTGATCCTGACCTGCGGTGACGTAGGCAGCGACTTTCGAGGCGTCCAGGGTCGAAACGTCGACGTTCATGCCGGCACCCGGCTGAACCACGTTGACCACGACCAGGCCGATGATCAGCGAGATGGTGGAAACGATTTCGAAGTAAAGCAGCGCATAACCGCCGGTCTTGCCCACGGATTTCATGCTCTGCATGCCAGCGATGCCGCTGACCACGGTACAGAAGATGATGGGGGCGATGACCATTTTGATCAGCTTGATGAAGCCGTCACCCAAAGGCTTGAGTGCTTTACCGGCATCGGGATACCAGTGGCCGATCGCAATACCGATGATGATGGCGACGATCACCTGGAAGTACAGGGATTTGTAGAGTGGCTGACGAGTCGTCATTGCAGTTTCCTCAAGAGCCTCGGCTGCATCATGCCTGATACACCGGTGCCTAAAGTGCGAACCCTCCTGCCAGGAGGGATTTGTTGTTGTCGAGCTGCGCGAGGCAGACCTCTGCGCCCTCTATCGCAAGCACCGTGCCATTATCTGAAAATTCGCTGAAAGCCCCGAACGGCATGGACTGCCTGGTTAACACTAGCCAAAAATCCGCGCCTGCGATGGCGGATTTCCGCCCTTTCCCGACAGAAAGGCTTCGGTATTGGCGGTTATCCGCCTATCGAATGGCCGTTGGCACTGGCGCTCGCTCTTGATCTTGCCGCTGCTCTTCATGCGCAAGAGCGTAGGGCAAAGGGCTTTGGGAGTTGGATGTGGTCCGTAAAATCGGGAGCAGCCCTTAAATCGCAAACTGAATCCTGAACGCTGCCCCGCCCAGCACAGACTCCCCCAGCGTCAATTGCGCGCCATAGCTTTCGATGATGTCCTTGACCACTGCCAGCCCGATGCCCTGCCCCGGATTCTGCCGGTCCAGCCGCTCGCCACGCTCCAGAATCCGCGCCCGCTGGCTTTGAGGCACGCCGGGGCCGTCGTCTTCGATGCACAACTCATCGCCCATCATCGACGGCCGCCAACTCACGCGCACTTCGCCCAGACAAAGCCGATAAGCGTTTTCCAGCAAATTGCCGAGCATTTCCAGCAACGCGCCCTCTTCCATCTGCACCTGACAGTCATCCGGCAGATCGAGGGTGACGCCGACGCGCTTGTCTCGGTAAACCTTCTCCAACGTGTTGCACAGGCTCTCGACCACCGGTTTTAGGTCCACATGGTGTCGCACCAGGCCGCTTTTGCGCAGGCTCGCCCGCTGCAATTGGTAGCCGATCTGTTGGCTCATGCGCTCGATCTGCGATTGCAGAATGCGCGCCTGTTCAAGATCTTCAGGGCGTTTGGCGATTTTCTCACTGACCCCTTGCAACACCGCCAGAGGGGTTTTCAGGCTGTGGGCCAGGTCGCCCAGTGAGTCGCGGTAACGAATGCGTTGCTCGCGCTCGCTGCGCAGCAAACGGTTGAGTGAATCGGTCAAACGCAGCAGTTCGCTGGGGTGCTCTTCACTGAGGCTTTCACGCGATCCGGCCTCGACCTGATCCAGTTCCTGGCTCATGCCCCGCAGCGAGCGCAAGCCCCAGGTCAGGCCGACCCACAACAGGATCAGCAACACCAGCAAGGCCGCGCCAAAGCCCAGATAGAGCTTCTCTCGCAGGCCGGAAATGGTTTGTTGATATTCACGCACAGGCTGAACAGCCACGATGCTATAGGCCGCATTGCGCCCACCGAGCAGCTTGATTTCCACGTCGTAGACGAAAAACTCCTCGCCGTCGTCCTGACGAATCTTGGCGAATTCGGTGCCCAGCCCGTCGTAACGCGGCTGGTAATTGATGTTTTCGTCCTCGGTCGCTCGGGAGCGCCACACCAGTTTGCCCGCGCGGTTGTAGATGTAACCGAGCAGGCGGCTGTCAGGCAGGCTGAATTGCTCGCCAGGCAAGAGCGTCGGCATCAGCAGCCGATCGTCCTCGACACGGGCCGCCGAAATGAGCGTGGTCACGTCCGACGCCAGACGTTTTTCGATGGAGCTTTCCAGCGCCAGGCTGAACGCGCTCTGCAAGGCGGGGAGCATCAGCAGCATGAAAATGACCGCCAGGGTCGCGGCGGCCAGCATCAAGCGAACGCGTAGCGATCGAATCATCGACAGCGCTCAGTGAACAGATAGCCCAGACCGCGCACGGTATCGATCGGTTTGAAGCCGTCCGGCCCTTCCAGCTTGCGCCGCAGGCGACCGACCAGCACTTCGATCACGTTCGGATCACGCTCGTCGTCGTCCGGGTACAACTGCTCCATCAGGCGCTCTTTGGGCACCACTTGCTGGTGATGGCGCATGAGGTATTCGAGGATTCGGTATTCATAAGCGGTCAGCGCCAACGGCTGCTCGTCCAGCGAGGCCTGCTTGCGGTTGATGTCCAGGGTCAACGGCCCAGCCACGATGGTCGACTGGGTGAAGCCGCTGGAGCGACGCAGCAACGCATTCAAGCGGGCTTCCAGTTCCTCGAACTGAAACGGCTTGACCACGTAGTCGTCCGCCCCGGCCGCCAGCCCTTCGACTTTGTCTTGCCAGTTGCCACGGGCGGTGAGAATCAGGATGGGGAACGCCTTGTTCTGCGCACGCAGTTGACGAATCAGGTCCAGCCCGCCAATGCCCGGCAAACCGAGGTCGATCACCGCCAAATCGTGATTGAACTGGCCGACCTGATACAACGCCTCATCGGCATTGCCCACCGATTCGACCACATGACCGCTTTCCGTCAGGCGGGTCTGCAAGTGATGGCGCAACAGGGCTTCATCTTCGACAACCAGCAGTTTCATGACGCTCTCCCAGGCACAGACATACCTCTCGGTGGGTGATCCTTTGACAGTGACGGCTTACAACCGGTGATGCACAGGCAAATAGTTGTCGGGACCCTGACTCAGGCTAGACGATCGTGACGCATAGGCACTGCTCGTTGCAGAGGTCGCGTCGGACAGTTTAACCGCGCTCGCCATCATGATTCCCGAGAGTTTTTTGCTGTTGCGGGTCAGGTCGACGCGCGAGACGTCGGAATTGCCCTCAGAGGCCTGAGCGGCTGCGCTGCCGCCCAAAAAAGCCAGCGCCAGGAAAAACTTGTTGATCGTCAGCATGTGCAGGTCCTCCGGCGCCAGGCGCCTTGTTGGGTACGGCAACGAGAATACGCAGCAGGCGCTGAACCCCTCCTGAACACGTTCTGAACCTGGGCTGAACACATATGTACCGCACGGAGTCGGAATCCATGAGACACAATCGTCTAGGCTCAACGCCAGACAAGCCCTCGATCATTCGATTAAAAGGAGACGAACATGCGCTATCTGATCGCCCTCGCCCTGATGTGTCTGGCGGGTCTGGCACAGGCCGAAATCAAGACCCGCACGATCGATTACCAAAGTACCGACGGCACGAAACTGGTCGGTTATTACGCCTATGACGACGCCATCAAAGGGCCGCGCCCTGGTGTTGTGGTGGTCCATGAATGGTGGGGCCTGAACGATTACGCCAAGCGTCGCGCCCGCGATCTCGCCGCACTGGGCTACAGCGCCATGGCCATCGACATGTACGGCGAAGGCAAGAACACCGAGCACCCCAAAGACGCCATGGCCTTCATGCAAGCCGCGAGCGCCGACGCGGCGGCCTCGGCCAAACGCTTCGATGCCGGTGTCGCGCAATTGAAGAAGCAACCGGAAACCAACCCGCAGAAGATCGCGGCCATCGGCTATTGCTTCGGTGGTGGGGTGGTGCTGGATGCAGCACGACGGGGTGAGCCACTGGCGGCGGTGGTGAGTTTCCACGGCGCGCTGGCCACCAAAACCCCGGCCAAAGAAGGCGTGACCAAAACACCGATGCTCGTCGAGCACGGCAATGGCGACACCATGGTCACGGCGCAGAACGTCGCGGACTTCAAGAAGGAAATGGACACCGCCAAGGCTGACTACAAATTTGTCGGCATCGACGGAGCCAAGCACGGCTTCACCAATCCGGACGCCGACAAGCTCAGCCACGGCGACCACGGCGGCCCGGACATCGGCTACAACCAGGCTGCCGATATGAGTGCCTGGGCTGACATGAAGGCGTTTCTGAAAGAGCAGTTTGCGAAGAATTCGACGATGTGACCGGCAGACATTGAAAGAAGGCCCCGTCTGCTTTGGCGCCTGATCCACCGCTCTCGCCACCAAGGCGGCTCCCACACCGGTTGCGTAGAACCGAACAATCGTGCGCAACACAAAACCTGTGGGCCGGCTTGCTGGCGAAGGCGGTGCATGGGTGACCAAGAGCCTTCGCTACTGCGCCAGGCCAACCTTCAAAAGCTTGCCGCTGTCTTCATCGGTCAACACATAAAGGTAACCATCAGGCCCTTGGCGCACATCACGAATGCGGGATTTCAATTCGCCCAGCAGTCGCTCCTCGTGCACCACCTTGTCGTCCTTCAACTCCAGACGGATCAGCACCTGCGCTGCCAACGCGCCGATGAAGACGTTGTGATCCCATTGTTTGAAGCGGTCCGAATCGTAAAACGCCATGCCGCTGATGGCCGGGGATTTTTCCCAGACATGGAAAGGATTCTTCACGCCCTCGACGATCTTGCCCTTGGACTCAGGAATGGGCTGACCGCTGTAGTCGATGCCAAACGTGGAAATCGGCCAGCCGTAGTTCGCGCCACGCTCGATGATGTTGATTTCGTCCCCGCCCATGGGACCATGCTCGTTGGTCCACAAAGTGCCCGTCCACGGATTGAGCGCCGCCCCCTGCTGGTTGCGATGGCCGTAACTCCAGATTTCAGGCCGTACATTCTTCTGACCGACGAAAGGGTTGTCCTTGGGAAGCGAACCATCGGGATACAGGCGCACGACCTTGCCTTGCAGCTTGTCCAGATCCTGCGCCGTGGGGCGATTGTTGTTCTCGCCTAGCGCGATGAACAGGTAGCCGTCGCGATCAAAGACGATCCGCGAACCGAAGTGATTGCCCACGGACAACTTGGGCTGCTGCTGGAAAATCCGGGTGAAGCTTTCCAGTTTGGTCAAATCATCCGACAGTCTTCCCCGGCCCGCTGCCGTGCCACCGGTCTTGCCGTCCGCGGCCGCCTCGGCATAGGTCAGGTACACCATGCGGTCCTTGGCGAAGTCCGGCGACAACTCCACGTCCAGCAAGCCGCCCTGCCCTTGCACCCAGACTTTTGGCACGCCGGAAATCGGCGCCGACAATTTTCCTTCGGGCGTCACCAGACGCAGGTTGCCCGTGCGCTCGGTCACCAGCATGCCCTTGTTGCCCGGCAGGAACGCCACCGCCCACGGATGCTGCAAACCGCCCACCACCTCATCCACCGTCAAGGTACCCTCCTCGCTTTTGTAGGTGGCGGCGGACGCTTGCAGCGGGAAACTGAAAAATGCACTGACGCACAGGCTGGCGAGCAGCGTCTGGCGGATCAGATGCGGGCGGATCAGAGAGCTACGCAACATGGGCGATTCCTTTTGCTGAAGTTGGACGTGATCGATCGAGGCGTGGGTCAGGTCAATTGTTCCCACGCTGAGGGGTGCTGGAGGGACGGGGCGCGTTCTGTCGGGTCGGGTAGCCATTGCCGATGCCGCCATTTTCCAAGGTGGGCGTGCGAGACGGCGTCGGGCTCAGATTAGGCCCTCGCATACTCGGCGAGATGGATTCGGTGCCTTGGCGGCTGTTGGGATTGGCCCGGCGAATGGCGCCGTTGTCGGTAGCGTTGTTGCTGCGGTTGGGGTAAGTGGCCGAGGCCAGCAGCGTCGAGGACTGCGCAGAGCGCTCTCCCGCGTGGGCAAGACCGAGGCCAAGCAACCCACTGAAAAAGACCAGCGCCAGGCACCGCAGAAAACTGTTCATCATTTACCTCGTCTGATACAGGCAGGAATGAGTGACGATTTCGGTCTTTGATGGCCATCGAAGGCGTAGGTTCGCGCTGCGCGAATGGATGAGCAACGCGTAGGACAATGCAGTTTGTAACAAGGATAGTCAGAGGACTGCCGGTCGGGTACTGCACAAATGTTCCAGACGCGGGGGCGGAGCAACGATACAGTTGGCCATGCACGCCCGGTTTCGACAGGCAACACACCGCCCTGTAGCAGTCCAGCTTGCCGGCGGCAGCAATTTCAAGAACGCCATCGGCACGTGAACCCACTTCGTCAGGAACCCGCCATGCCCGACCGCAACTGGATCGATCTCAAGCAGGACCCGGTGTCCGGCATCGAGACGATGCGCGCGCATTTCGAGGGCCATGCCTACGACCCACATTGGCATGACAGCTATCTGGTGGGCCTCACCGAGCAAGGGGTGCAACAATTCAACTGCCGTCGCCAGCAATACAACAGCACGCCGGGCAAGGTGTTTCTCCTGGAGCCCGGCGACATCCACGACGGCCACGCGCCGGAGGTCGAAGGCTTCACCTACCGCACGCTGTACATCGACCCGCACTGGCTGGATCGCGAATTGCGCGCGCAGTTCGATGAAGCGCCGGATAACGCCCAACTGAGTGTCGCCGCGACGCTGGCTGATGATCGCCGTCTGACCATCGCCACGGCCAACGCCTTCGAAGCGTTGCACAGCGATGAATTGCTGATCGTGCGCCAAACCGCGCTGGATGATCTGTTATCGACGCTGACCCGCCATCTGCGCTGGCGCACACTGATCAGCCCCGATCCGCGCTTGCCCTTGGTGGCGCAACGCGCACGGGATTATCTGCACAGTCATATGCATCAGGACATCGGCCTGGACGATCTGGCGCACGCGGCCGGTGTCGACCGTTTTCGCCTGACCCGGGCCTTCAAGGCGGCGTTCGGTCTTGCGCCTCACGCCTACCTGATCCAGTTGCGCCTGAGCCGCGCCCGTCGCTTGCTCGCCCGTGGCGAACTGCCCGTCAGTGTCGCCGCCGCATTGGGCTTCGCCGACCAGAGCCACATGGGGCGCTGGTTTCAGCGCGCCTACCGCATGACGCCCGCCGACTACCGCAGGCGCTGCTCAAATCTTCCAGACTGACAACCTCCTCGCCGCGATCATCAACGTCTGATCAATCGCTGCCGAGTTGTCACCCATGGAAACCTTTCTGCCTTTTCTGCTGTTTGCGTTCGTCGCCTCCATCACCCCCGGACCGACCAATATTCTGGTGCTGACCAACAGCTCCCGGCATGGCCTGCTGCGCACCTTGCCCATCGTGCTGGGCGCCTGCGGCGGCGCCGCGTTGCTGGTGCTGATGGTCGGCACCGGACTGGGCGACGTGCTGGCGCGCCATCTGCAAATCCAGACCGTGATGTCGTGGATCGGCATCGCCTGGCTGACATGGCTGGCGTGGCAAATCTTCAGTGCCCCCGCCGAAGCCATCGACCCTGAAAAAACCGGCAACGGGCCACGTCTTGGCCTGTGGAGCGCCGCCAGTTTGCAACTGATCAACCCCAAAGTCTGGATGATGGCCGTGGCGGTGATCAGCGTGTTCGCCGGGACCGACGCCGACCGGATGTTGCAGGTGATGTGGCTGTCTGCGTTGTTCTTTCTGGTGTCGATTCCGTGCATGAGCGCCTGGGCCTATCTGGGCGTCAGCGCCGCGAAATTCTGCCGCTCGGCCCACAGCATGAAACGCTTCAATCAGGCCATGGCGCTGCTGTTGGTGGTCTCGGCGTGGTTGACGTTGGTGGTGTGACTACCTGAGCTACCGATTTCCCGCTGTGGGAGATTCTATGTTGCCTGATTAACAGCTTTCGCCACCCAGCTGGCTCCCACAAGGACCGCGTCGGACCCATGCCTGATGTTCGACGCCGAACCTGTGGGATCGGCGTCAGCCTGAACTGCGTGATTTAATGCAGCCCTTCCCCCCAACACCGGACCCACCATGGCCCTTTTCTACGATGCACGCGGCAATATCTACGCTGTGACTTCCCCCGAAACCCTGCGTTCGATGGGCATCAACGTTCCCGCATCGGCGGCCCAAGCGGCTCAATCCCGTCAAAGCTGGGCGCCTCAGGCCGTGGCAGCGATCTGTGACTGGCCCGAAGGTGCACGCCCTGCGGGCAGCAAGGCGCATCGTTCGGACGGTTTGTTGGTGGGACCCTTTCAGCAGTCGGCGCCCTTCGACGTGCTGATCGTCAACACCGACGGCACACTGGCTGAACGCAGTGGCAACGGGCTGACGATTTTTTCGCAGTCGCTGGCCGACTCGGGCCTGACGCCGAAAGAGGGTGGTTTCACCCTGCGCGTGCATCACGACCATGACGACGCCATCAGCCCCTCGCCCACCGAGGTTGTTCCTGCGACCATCGACGGCGTTTCAGGCTTCTGGCTGGACATCGGCGCGCCAGGGTTCGGCCCTGCCGCGGTGGGAGCCAAAGGATCTGGCGTAAGCGCTGCTGTGCTCGGCGCTGCCTCAGTCAATCGCGTCGAACGTCTCGCCCGTCTGCATCCCGACTGGCACACCAGCGCGTTCGTCAGGGTAGGCAATCCGCATTGCGTCACGCTGGTGGCAGACACCGCGTCGCTGCCCACTTTCGAGCAGTTGCATGAAAACCCGCTCAATGACGCCCTCACCCGCATCGCCTTCGCGCAGGGTGAGTTCGGGGAAGGCGACCCCTGCCCTGCGGGCGTGAATCTGCAATGGGCAACGAAGGTCGAGCCGAACCGCGTCATGGCCCGGGTGTTCGAGCGCGGCGAAGGACCAACGGCCTCGTCGGGCACCAGTGCCAGCGCAGTGGCGTCGGCGGCGTGGCTCTGCGGCTGGGTGAGCGAAGGTCTGGTGGAGGTGGTGATGCCCGGTGGCACGGCCCCCCTGCGTCTGATCGAGCAGGATGGCGAATTGCAGCAGGTGCAGCTTTTTGGCACGGCAAAACCGCAGCCGTGACTGGCCGCTGATCGGCGTCCCCGCAATCGAATGTGAAATAGCCACTATTCGGATTGCAACCCGCCTGCCCTTGTCTATGCTCTGAGCAATCGCCCAATGGCCCCGAATTCCGGGCCTGCCGGCGAGTCGCAGCACTCATCGACCAGGGACGTGAGGTAGGTGGCAGATGTTCAATTCACACCGCAAAGCCGTCGAATACGAATTGCAGGTTTCCACCGCCGCGCTGTGCCAATCGAAGGCCAAGCTGGCAGCGATCAGCCGCTCCATGGCGATGATCGAATTCACCCCCGACGGGATCATTCTCGACGCCAACGAAAACTTCTGCCTGACCATGGGGTATCAACCCGGCGAACTGGTGGGCAAACATCACCGGATCTTCTGCGAAAAGGCGTTCTGCGACAGCGACGCCTACACCAAGCTGTGGCGCGATCTGGCACGTGGCGAGCCGCTGTGCGGCGAGGTCATGCGGCTGGATAAGTCCGGCCGCGAAATCTGGCTGGAAGCCAGTTACATGCCGGTCTACGACAACGACGGCGTGGTGCAGAGCGTGATCAAGGTCGCGTCCGACATCACTGATCGCGCCTACAAGGATCACGAAAACCAAAGCATGATCGACGCCATCAGCCGCTCCATGGCAATGATCGAGTTCGCGCCGGATGGCAAGGTCATCACGGCCAACGAAAACTTCCTGCGCACCATGCACTACACGCTCGATGAGGTGGTGGGCCATCACCACAGCATCTTTTGCACCCGCGAAGAAGTCGACTCCCCGGCGTACAAGGCGTTTTGGGCCTCGCTCAATCGCGGCGAATATCACTCCCATCGTTTCGAGCGGGTGAACAAGCTGGGGCAAACGGTGTACCTGGAAGCCACGTATAACCCGTTGTTCGACGTCAAAGGCCGACTCTACAAAGTCGTGAAGTTCGCCAGCGACATCACTGAGCAAGTGACCGTGCAGCGCAATGCCGCCACCACGGCGCATGACACGTCCGTGCACACCGACGCCTGCGCGCAGAAGGGTTCGAGCGTGGTGCAACAGACCGTGGACGTGATCCAGCAAATCTCCAGCGACCTCAACGAAGCGGCGCGCAGCATCGACGCGGTGAACAAGCAGTCGGAGGTCATCGCTACCATCGTTCAGACCATTCGCAGCATCGCCGACCAGACTAACCTGCTGGCCTTGAACGCGGCCATCGAAGCGGCCCGCGCCGGAGAGCACGGGCGCGGGTTTGCCGTGGTGGCCGACGAAGTGCGAGGGCTGGCGGCGCGAACGAGCAAGGCTACGGTGGAAATCGTCGATGTGGTCAGGCAGAACAACGAACTGGCCAAGAGCGCGGTGTCGAGCATGCAATCGAGTCTGAGCCGAACCGGCACCGGGGTCGAGCTGGCGCATGAGGCGGGAGAAGTGATTCTGGAGATCCAGCAGGGGTCGCGGCATGTGGTGGACGCGATCAGCCAGTTCAATTCGACGTTGCGGCTGGATTGAGAACAATGCATTTCCCGTTGTGGGAGCCGGCCGGGCGGCGCTCCGTTTGCTTACGAAAGCAGTGTGTCAGTCAACAGATGCGTGTCTGATGTACCCCTTTCGCCAGCAAGCCGGCTCCCACAGGTTCGGCGTCGAACATCAGGCATGGGTCCGACGCGGTCCTTGTGGGAGCCAACTGGTTGGCGAACGCGCTTGATCAGGCAACATAGAATCTCCCACAGAAATCTCAGCGCTACCAATTGTGCTGTTATTCCCCAATATCCTCATTCCACAACTCGGGCTTGTCAGCGATGAACTGCTTCATCAGGCCGATACAGGTCGCGTTATGCACCACGTCCACCTGCACGCCCCGTGAGCGCAGCAATTCTTCTTCGCCCATGAACGTCTCGTTCTCTCCAACGATCACTTTGCGAATGCCATACAACAGAATCGCTCCGCTGCACATCGCGCAAGGCGAGAGTGTGGTGTAGAGCGTCGCCTCGCGGTACACCTTCGCAGGCTGGCGTCCGGCATTTTCGAAGGCGTCCATTTCCCCGTGCTTGATCGCGCTGCCTTCCTGAACCCGGCGGTTATGGCCGCGACCAATGATTTTGCCGTCGTGAACGATCACTGAACCAATCGGAATGCCGCCCTCGTCCAGTCCCTTTTGCGCCTCGTCGATGGCCGCCTGCATGAATGGGTCCATGGTCTCTCCTTCCCGTGTCGATCAAAACGAATGCCTCGCGCGCCCCGGTTAAGGGACGCAAGCGTCAAGGCTTGGCTTTTTTCAGAGCGTTGTCCAGTGCTGTCGACACGTAGACCTTGAGCAGCTCACTGGACCGGTTCTTCATGTCCAGCCCAACGTCACGCTGCTTGGTGCGGAATTTGTTGGCGATGTCGGGTGGCGGGTCCCCGACATCGAGAGCGGTGAGTTCTTCAGGGGTGAAAGAGGCCGCGTAGGCCGCCGCAAGATTACGGTCCCACTCCTGTTGATATTGGGGTTGCAGATACTGAAGCTCGTCCTGAACGATCTCCTGGGCTTTGGTACGTCCGACCGCGTCGACAATCGTGGTGAAGGTGACTGTGCGCGAGGCCACCTGATACCCCAACCAGCCAAGGCTTTCGCCCAGATGGCGATCCTGCACGAACGCCAGCGCACTGGGGGGCGCGGCAGGCGGCGGCGCGCTCTCCTCGGCCCGCGTGACCAACGGCAGCGCGAGCAACAGGCTCAGCAGGGCCGTATTCAATCCCGTCCACGCAGCCGATCTGCTATATCCCATGTCCTCTCCCCGGCGACTTCACATCGGTGATCAACGCACTGACTGCCCGGGTGAAACTAGCAGGTGAACAAGCGTTTGCCAGTCATCCGGGCCTGAAAGGACGTGAATCGTCACGATCCTGTCGCATTCGGTGTTCAGACCGCGCAAATGGGCCAAGGTTGAAAAGACATGCGCGTTACAGGCTGGCGCTGACCTTCTTCGCCACCTCCGCAGGTACCCACGGGTTCCAGATGTCCGGATGATCCTTGAGGAAAGTCTTGGCCACATCGCTCGGTTCCAGGCGCTTCTCGCTCATCTCGCCCAGCGTCTTGTTCAGTTGATCGATAGGCAGGTCGACTTTTTCAAAGAAGCTGACCAGTTCCGGGTACTGCTTGTGAAACGGCTCCGACACACCAATGGCCAGGTGCGCCGCGAGGGAGCTGGAGCCAATCGGGTTCGGGTTTTTGGCGTCAGCCAGCGTCTTCCATGCCGCCTCATTGAACGGCGGCTCTTCGAGCTTGATCAGTTTGAAGCGACCCAACAGCGGCGTCGGCGACCAGTAGTAAAACAGCACCGGCTTGTTGCGCCGGATCGACGAAGCGATTTCCGCGTCCAGTGCCGCGCCCGAGCCGGTGCGGAAGTTCACGTAGCTGTCGTTGAGCTTGTAGGCCTTGAGTTTTTGAGTGTTGACGATTTCCGAGGTCCAGCCGGTCGGGCTGTTGAGGAAGCGGCCTTTGTCAGGCGATTCCGGGTCTTTGAACACGTCTTTGTATTTGGGCAGGTCCGCCACCGATTTCAGGTCCGGGGCCAGGGGTTTGATGCCCTTCTCCGGGTCGCCCTTGATGACGAATTCCGGCACCCACCAACCCTCGGTCGCGCCTTTGACGATATCGCCCAGGCCGTACACTTTGCCTTCCGCCTCGGCCTTGACCCAAGCGGGGCTGCGTCCTGCCCACTCTTCACCGATCACTTGAATGTCGTTCTTGGCCAGCGCTGCCTCAAGGCTCACGGTGCTGCCCGGCAGTTTGTCGGTCGGGTAGCCGTAGCCCTTTTCCACGATGGTGCGCAGGATCTCGGTGATCAGGCTGCCGCTCTCCCAAGTGATGTCGCCAAAGTGGATCGGTGCAGCCTTTTCCGCGCTGTGCGCAGGCTGCGTCAGGACCGCCAGTGCCAGCAGCGAGCCGCCGAGCAGGTGTTTGATCGATGTCATGAGGGTCTCTCGTGGCTCAAAAAGGGGAACGCTGATTGGGTTTAGCACAGCATGCGCTTCATTCCAGACACGCGCGTTGGCAGCAGGTTTCAGCTTTTTCCATGTAATCGCTGACTGAGCGCGAGGAGATGCCCAGCCGGGTCGCGATTTCAGGGTAGGTCAGACCGATGCTGCGCGAGAGCAGGAAGGTGGTTTTGATCTTCAGTGGCAGGCGGTCCAGACGCTGATCGATGCGGTCCAGGGTTTGCCATGCGGCGACACGATCTTCAGGCGTTGAGGGGGCTGCCTCTCGCTCCGTCGCCAGCGCCTCAAGGTGTTTGCGCTCCAGATCTCGACGTCGCCAGCGCTGGAAAATCAGCCGGTTGGCGATGGTGGTGAGCAGCGCGCGCGGCTCCCGTATTGGAACCACATTGGGCGAGGTCAGCAATTGCACGAAGGTGTCGGACGCAATGTCCTCGGCGCTCTGCGCGCTGTCCACGCGACGACGAAGGCGCTCGCACAACCAGACGTAATCACGCTGAAAAAGATCGCTGAGGTATTGGCGATGGGACGGATCGGCGCCAGACATAACACTTCCCTTGCATGGTTTTATTGTTCTGTCCGGTGTTCCGGTCGAGCCATGCTAGCAAGGGTGGTTATGCGATAAAAAATAATTAAAAACGATTCAAATAGACCATAAGGAAATATAGAGCCGCTACAGGGCAACCAGACCCGCCGCCTCTGCCTGGTGTTGATAATCGAGCAACACCTGATAATCCGCCTCGCTCGCGGGTATGACCTCGCTGATTGCCAACACCTGCGCCACCTCTGGCAAGTCCGTCAATGCCTGATTCATCGCCAACCGGATGACCTCGCCACCTTCGTCGATACACGTGATGTAAGGCAGACAAGGCCCGAATGCCGTGCGCCCGATAACCTTGATGCCGACGACTTCATCGCTCTGGTCTCGCGCCAGGTAATCGAAGGTCACGCTGTCAATGGCCGCCAGATCACCCTGCCCGGCCTTGATCGCCGCAAGGCTGTTGCGATGTCCGCCGGTCAACGACACATGGCCGAAGAACGTCCCGTCGCGCTGCAACGGCGCCAATACGTGGCGAAACAGGTTCATGCCGGAGTTGGAGTCTCGTGAATTGAGCAGCCCATGGCTGCCCCGAAAATCTTCAAGTCGCTGCCGAGGATCGTCCGCGCGCGCCACGATCAGGCTGCAATGATTGCCCCCGGCACTGTTCGGCAGGACATAGACCGGACGCCCCACAACCTGCACCTGCCCCCGCAATTGCGTCATCAGCGGATAACCGCAGGTCTGCGTGATCAGCAGTCGGGGCGAGCGCCAGAGCTGTTTGAGGTCTACCCCCTGGGCGTCAAGACGCTCGACTGCAAGCAATTGCAGTACACGGCCCAGCCATTGCTCCTGAGCCTGACGCACCCGCTCAGGGGCAACATACATCAATAATTCCGCGAAACCTTGAGCCATGGGCGAGACCGGCGTTAGACGTGAGGGTGCTGTGGGCTGTCCACAGGGTTGAAGCTGTGACGGCGAAACAGTTCACCATAACCGGCCACTCGAAAACCACCGCTGCGCGCCAGCCACTGCTCCCGACGAGCGTGATACACCGTGGGAATGTGATACCAGGCCAGCCCGGGCAAGTCGTGATGCACCAGATGCAGGTTGAGATTGAGGAACAGCCAGCGCCAGGGCCAGGACGCCTCGTTGATCACCGTGCGTTGGTGCGAATGCTCGGCTGGCCGGTGCTCGTAATAGGAACGCACCATGGAAATCGCCAGCGCAGGCACGCTGACCAGCAGCACGTAATGCAGGCTCGAAAACGCGCTGTAGTGCTCGATGAACGTGAACATCAGCACCAGACACAGCCCATGGGTCGCCCACATCGCCCACGCCTCACGATCGCCGCGAATCAGTCGCACCGACTCACCGGCCAGCAAACTGCTTAACGCCAGCGGCACACCGAACACCAGCCTGCCCGGCGGTGTCTTGTCGAGCCAACGCAAAACACGCATCACGGGGCCGGTCTGCGCCCAACGGGACTGACTCAAGTAACGGCTTTCCGGGTCGAGGCCGGGAACGGTCAGGTCTTCGTCGTGGTGGTGCTGCAAGTGCGTGTCGCGATACAGCGTGTAGGGATACCAGACCGCAAACGGCGCATAGCCCAACAGTTTGTTCAGCGCGGGCCGGCGGGTCGGATGACCGTGCAGCAACTCGTGCTGCAACGACATCCACAATACGGTCAACGGAATCAGCAACGCCGTGGTCGGCCAGACGCCCAGTCGGGGGCTGAGCGATAACAGAACTGGCCAGGCGCCGTACACGCCGGCCAACAGCAGCCAGGTGGGCCATTCCGTACGGCCAGTGAACCGCTCACGCAGACGGACGATGTCTTCGCGTTGGGCGTTGTCGAGGTAATGGGCCATGGCCGCTCCTGCATCGGGCTGATAACCCTATGTGCATTGGCGGCAAAGAACCTTGTAGATCGATTGGTTATGACGGTAGAACGAACACCCGAACGTGAACACGAGCCACCGGTCATGCAGTTTCAGCCTCTCCCGTCGCTTCAGCGCCCGCTGCTGGAGAAGTTCTACAAAACCCATCGCTCGGGCATGCGCGCTCGGGGCGAGGCGCAGATGTGGGTGGCAAAAGATCGGGAGATCGTGGCAGCGCTGTGCCTGACGCCAGTCGAGACAGGCCATTGGTTGACCGGCGTGTTCGTGGCGCCGGATCAGCGGGGACAGGGCATCGGCGTGGCGCTGATCGAGGCCGCAATCGGTGCCATCGATGGCCCGGTCTGGTTGTTCTGTGATCCGGATCTTCGGGTGTTTTATCAGCGCTGTGGTTTTACCGAAGCAGGCGAGTTGCCCCGGGAACTCGCTGATCGCCTGGCCCGCTATCAACAGAGCAAACCCCTGCTGGCGCTGGCGCGTGCTTAGATCCATTTGTGCCAACCACCAAACCAAATGTGCCATCCACGGCTCAAGCTCGCGTGCTAGGGTCGCTCATCACTTTCAGCCGATGAACGGAACACCGATGAAACCGACGCTTCTGGCTTTCTCCCTCACCGCACTTTTTGGATCGGGTCTGGCCGCTGCTGCCACAACGGTCACCCCCTCCTCCACTATCAGCCACGAACAATTTGCCACCGTGCTCAAAGGCGACTGGCGGATGCCGCAAAATGCCGCGCGCGATCAGTACCGCCATCCGGAACAGACGCTGCAATTCTTTGGCGTGCGCACCGATCAGACGGTCATCGAAATCACCCCCGGCAACGGCTGGTACAGCGAGCTGCTGGCCCCGTTGCTCAAGGACAAAGGGCATTACGTCGCGGCCATCGTTGACCCGGCAGAGAGTGCCTACGCGAAGAAGTCCGCCGACAGCCTCAAGCAGAAATACGCAGCGGATCCTGTGCATTACGGCAAGGTGGAGGTCGTCGAATACGCGCCCAAAGCCCCGGTCTTCGGCAAACCTGGTTCGGCCGACACCGTGCTGACCTTCCGCAACGTGCACAACTGGGTCGATGCAGGGAACGAGGCGGCGACGTTCAAGGCGTTCTACACCGTGCTCAAACCGGGGGGCACGCTGGGCGTGGTCGATCACCGAGCCAGGCCAGGCACCACCGCCAAAGACAACGAGAAGAATGGCTACCTGCCCACCGATTACGTCGTGAAACTGGCGCAGGCAGCGGGTTTCAAGCTGGCGGGAGAAAGTGAAGTGAACGCCAATCCGAAAGACACCAAGGACTACCCGGACGGCGTCTGGACCTTGCCTCCGGCATTGGTGAAGGGTGAGCAGGACAAGGCGAAATATCTGGCGATTGGTGAGTCGGATCGCATGACATTGTGGTTTGTGAAGCCCGCGAAATAGGCATCACCCTGTGGGAGCCGCCTCTGGTGCGGGCGGCGTTCCGGCGAAAGCGGTGTGCCGGTTGACGAGGTGGTAGCTGACATACCGCTTTCGTCAGCAAGCCGGCTCCCACAAATTCAGCGTCGAACAAAAAATCTGGATTCGGCGCAATCACTCTCGGAGCCAACTGGGTGGCGAATGCAGCCCTCAATCATCCGCATTCGGGTCCATGTCGGGGAACAGCACTTCGGTGAAGCCAAACCGGCTGAAATCCTTGACCCGTGACGGGTACAAGCGCCCGATCAGGTGATCGCATTCATGCTGCACCACCCGCGCATGAAAACCTCGGGCGACGCGCTGGATCGCCTTGCCATCGGGGTCGAAGCCTTCATAGCGAATGTGCTCGTAACGCTCCACCACCCCGCGCAGGCCGGGCACTGAAAGGCAGCCTTCCCAGCCCTCTTCCAGTGTCGGCTCCAGTGGCGTGATCAACGGGTTGAGCAGGATTGTCTGCGGCACGGCTTCAGCATCCGGATAACGTTCACTGCGCTCGAAACCAAAGATCACCAGTTGCAGGTCGACGCCAATCTGCGGCGCCGCCAGGCCAACGCCGCCGACGCTGCGCATGGTTTCGAACATGTCGTCGATCAGGCTTTTCAGCTCGCCAGAGCCGAACATCCATTCGGGCACAGGTGGCGCGATGCGCAGCAAACGCTCATCACCCATTTTCAGAATTTCACGAATCATGGCAGAACCTTTCGAGAGGGCGAATGCGCCGGACAGAAGCGCATGCTGCCACATTACCGAACAGGAGTGTCGATCAGGACTTGTCGGTTTCAAGGCCCTGCATCGGCTGCTGATAATCGTCGTGGTCATGACTATGGTTGCGTCCGAGTCCGGAAACATGCTGTTTCTCGTACGCCACCTCAGGGTCCGCGTCTTTGCCGCCGTCTCCCTGAACTTTCTCGCCCTTGTCCTTGCCCTCCGCCGACATGTGCTCGATCACCGCATTCATTTCAGCGCCCAGCAGCAATACCGACGCCGAGATGTAGAAATACAGCAACAACACAATGATCGCCCCGATGCTGCCGTACATGGCGTCATAGTTGGCGAAGGTCTTCACATACCAGGCGAAGCCCAACGACGCGAGAATCCACACCACCACCGCCAGCACCGAACCGGGCGAAATGAAACGGAACTCCTGCTCAACATCAGGCATGACGTAATACATCATCGCCACGGAAATCATCAGCAGCAGGATGATCACCGGCCAGCGCAGGACGGTCCACAAGGTGACGATGAACTCTTCCATGCCGATCTGCGCGGCGAGCCAGTTCATGACCACCGGTCCCGTGACCATCAGCGCCGCAGCCGCCAACAGCATCCCGGCAAAGCCCACGGTGTACAGCACCGACAGCGGAATGCGCTTCCACACGGGACGCTCTTCGACCACGTCGTACGCCGCGTTCATCGCGCTCATCATCAGGCGCACACCGGCCGACGCACTCCACAGCGCAATGACGATACCGATCGACAGCAACCCGCCCTTGGATTGCTGCAACTTGTCGATCACCGGGTTGACCTGGTCCAGCGCCACAGGCGGCAAGACGAGTTCCGACTGCAAACGCAGCCAGCTGAAAAAATCGGGAAGGTGCAGAAAACCGATCAGTGCGATCAGGAACAACAGGAACGGGAACAGCGAGAACAGCATCTGATAAGCCAGCGCCGAGGCGTAGGTCGACATCTCGTCGTCGAGAAACTCTTTGACCGTTCTGACCAGCACCGTCGTCAGACGTAACTGGCGCAAATCCGGGAATATCATGGCGTCTCCTTTCGCGACGTAGACGTATCTGAAACACATTCACCTATACGAGCGGGCAAACGCTTTGAAATTCCGTGTGCCCCCTCACAAGCGCGGGGGTTTTACAGAGAGTTAAGCACTTTTGCCATGGCCGGGACGTTTCAGCATGTCTCGGACGGGTCTTGACCAGACACAATAACGGCCATCACAGGATGGCCGCCAATGCTTGCCGACATCATCGTTTCAGGCGTGCAAAACCCGAACGAACAGCCCCTCAGGCCTTATCGACGCCTTTTTTCACGGCATCTTTGGTTTTGCCGACAGCTTGCTGGGCCTCACCTTTCAACTCCTGGGCCTTCCCCTCAGCGCGCAGTTTATCGTTGCCGGTGGCCTTGCCCACGCCTTGCTTGACGTTGCCTACAGCTTCGTTGGCCATGCCTTTGACTTTATCGGTGGTGCTGCTCATGAGAATTCTCCAGTTCAGAAAATAAGGTGTCATCACCTCGACACAGGATTGACCGACCGACGTTTCCAAGAGTTTCAACTATTTTCCGAGCGGTTTTCATGCGTCTGTAACCACACGTTTCGACGACAGGGCTTTATGTTTGCCCGGCAACCCCGGAGAATGCGCGGCCGAGCCAGACCGGGCCTATCCTGCAATCACCCGATGCACACTCAGGCTCACGCAACAGGCTCATGAGCAAGAGCCACACAGGAACCCTATGAAAATCAACAAGCAGCAGGCCATCGCGCGCCGTAACGAGCAACTGGGCGGCGCCGTGCTGGGCACCAACAACACCCATTTCGCCACCCTGGACCACAAGCGCAACATCTGGTGGTTCGACCTGCCGGTGAGCCGCCTGGCGGTCGGTCAATACGAGTGGCTGCACCTGCTGCTGCACAACCCGAGCACCGACGAGTTGATTCACCTGAAGGTGACGACCAAATTCCTGCGTGAGCAAAAAGACGGCGTGGTCATCCGCAACGAAGGCAAGCGCAAGTCCACGGTCAGCCTGGAGCTGTCAGCGGACAAGGATTCGTACCTGAAAGACATGCGCCCCAATGGCGCGAACTTGAGTTTTGCGGGGTTTGTGCAGAAGTAACGCCTGCCCACCCCCTGTGTCCCTGTGGGGGCGAATTCATTCGCGAATCGATGTCCGGCGCAATGCATCTTTGCCGGATGTACCACCGCATCGCGAATGAATTCGCTCCCACAGGAGGTCGGCGTTTGCTGCGCGACGCGTGTGGTCTGAACGACGGCGATCTTCTACAGGGAATCTTCTAAACCCGGAGTTTGCGAACGGCCAGGTAGCCCACCGCCCCCGCCACACCCGACGCAAACGTCCCCCACACCCAATCCACCAGCGCCAGTTGCGACGGCCAGCCCTGCAACGTGGCCCAGTTGGTCAGGTCATACGTGCCGTAAGCCATCACCCCGAGCAATGCGCTGTGTCCCACTGCGTGCCGCCAACTTGCGCGATGAAGGCCGGGCAACACGCCAATCAGCACGATGCCCACGATGTAGATCAGGTAGAAAAGCACGGCCGGAAGGATGACGGGCTGAGCCAGCATCAACGGCCCAAGCCAGGCGCGATAGGTCGGCCCCATCAATACGCCCAGCCAGATGCCGTCGAGCACTGCGAAGGCCACGAGCGTGGCCAGGTATGCGTAGATAAACCGTTTCATGCCGCCCCTCTCGCAAAGGGCAGCGGGTACACGTCAGACCAGCTCGATCCGGTCAGCGTGAATCACGATCTGCCCCTGTTTGTACAAACCGCCAATGGCTTTCTTGAAGTTGCCTTTGCTGACGCCGAACAGGTTGCTGATCACCTCCGGGTCGCTCTTGTCACTGACCGGCAGCACGCCATTGTGTTCACGCAATTTAGCGAGAATCTGGGCACTCAGGCCGGTGGCCAGTTGTTCGCCCACCGGCTGCAGGCTCAGGCTGATCTTGCCGTCGCTGCGCACTTCCTTGATGAATCCCTTTTCCTGTTTGCCCGAACGCAGGAACTTGAACACTTCGTTCTTGTGAATCAGCCCCCAGTGTTTGTTGTTGATGATGGCCTTGAAACCCATTGCGGTTTCTTCCACCACCAACAGGTCCACTTCCTGGCCGACGGTGTAGTTAACCGGCGCTTTGTCCAGATAGCGGTCCAGACGCGTGGTCGCCGTGATGCGGCGGCTGTGTTTATCCAGATAGACGTGCACCACGCAATAGTCACCGGCCTTGAGCGGGCGCTTTTCTTCGGAGTACGGCAGCAGCAAATCCTTGGACAATCCCCAGTCCAGGAAAATACCGATGCTGTTGACCTCAACCACTTTGAGGCTGGCGAACTGACCGACCTGAACCTTGGGTTTTTCAGTCGTGGCGATCAGTTTGTCGTCGCTGTCCAGGTACACGAAAACGTTGACCCAGTCTTCGTCTTCGCTGGACACGTCCTTGGGCACATAACGATTGGGCAGCAGGATTTCGCCGTCCTGCCCGCCGTCCAGATACAAACCGAAGCTCGTATGTTTCACCACTTGCAAACTGTTGTAACGCCCGACTAAAGCCATTTCCAGATACCCTCAATGCGTGGGCGGCATTCTACCCGACTTTGGAGGTAGGTTGCGGACGGGGCAAACGGCCCCAACGTGCTGAATGAACGCGAGTGGAACGATTCCCCGACCCCACGCACAAAAGCTCTGCTTTACTGTCTTTTCATAGCCTGCATCTTGGTGCGCCTGTGCTGCCCATGCTTAAAACGAATCGACAGACCGTACGATGCCTGTTCACTCAACGTCATTGCGGAAACCGATATGAACAAATGGATGTTTTTCGGCGCCCTGCTCTTGCTGGGTCTGGGAGGCTGCGCGAGCCGCGGTTGTGATGTGTCCACGGTGGGCAGCGGTTGCCGGGCAGACTACCTGCTTTACCAGAACGACATGCTTCAGGCGAAATGGATCATCAACGAACGGCGTCAGGACAACTACGAGCTGGCCAGCGCGCTGCTGAACCGCGCAGCCCGCCAGGACAAGACCGGCGAAGCCGAGTTTTATCAGGCCGTCTTGCTGCTGCGCCTGAACGCAGAGAGTGATCAGGTCCACGGCATGCTGGAAGATTCGGCGAACCGTAAATACCCGCTGGCCATCGCGTTGCTGGCTCAGATGTCAGGCTCGGTGGATCAGGAAAAGGCCAGGGCGTATCGCGTGAAATACGACGAACTGGACGTGGCGAAGAGTGGTTACCCGTCGTTTCAACAGGCGCTGATCGTGGTCAACAAGCTGATTTCCCCGAACAACTGATCACGAAGTTCAATTTTTCTGCAACCAATCGACCAACGGTCTGTTCATACCCGCTCACACCGGTATGCTTGCGAGGCTCTAGCTCGCGGTTCCTATCGAGCCGTTCGGCATTTCGATACGACACCTTCGATCCACTCCTCTGAACCTGAAAGGAGTGAAGCATGCCTTATGCTCGCTATTTTTTGCGTGGCGCGCCTCGCTGCACCGGGGCGGCGTTCCTCTGCGCGCTGTTCACGTACCAGACGGCCAATGCTCAAGTCATGGAGCGTGAGCTGGGTGATTTCAGCCTCAAACTCGGCACGACCCCCAGCCGTAGCATGGCTCAGGGGTTGGTCACGCCCAGCACGGGCGATTCGAAGTTTCACGGCGGGCTGGACCTGACCCACGACAGCGGTTTCTACTTCGGCCAGTGGTCCCCCAGCGCAGGTCTCATGCCGGACAGCACGCTGGAGCTCGATTCCTACATGGGTTTCAAGAAGCCTTTCGACCAAACCCTGGGCTATGAATTAGGGGTCATTCGCTACAGCTACCCCAATACCAGCCAGATCGACAGCCATGAGCTGTACGCCGGATTTCGTATCTTCGACAGCCGTATCGGCACGGCTGTCAGTGCAGACGCCGGACGCCAGGACAGCACGCTGTTTCTCGACCTTGGGGCTTTGTCCTGGCTAGGAATGGACCTGCGCATGCAATACGGCAATCATCAGCTCGACACCCCGACCACCATCGATGGCGGCGGCCTGGTCAGCGGCTACAACGACTGGTCCTTCAACATCTCGCGTTCCTGGCTGGGGATGGACATGAACCTGATGTATAGCGGTTCAAGCCTGAGCGGCGCCGATTGCAGCGCCTACAGCGGCCACAACAGCCAGTGTGAAGGTGCTGTGACGCTCAAGCTGGTGCGTTCATTGTTCTGATCGGCTGAACCGGCGTCGCCTGATTGCCTCTATAACTGGGAGACGAACCAGCAAGGAGCTGTCATGCGTACCGTGTTGAAGGCCTGTATTTCGTGGTGGATGTGCTTGGTGTTCGTCGCAGGCTGCAACCAGATTGGTCTGACGTATCGCCATCTGGACCTGATCATCCCATGGTCGCTCAACGACTATCTGGACATGAACGCCACCCAAAAGGACTGGCTCGATGAGCGCCTCAAGGAACATCTGAACTGGCACTGCACCACGCAGATCCCCGGCTATCTGACCTGGCTCGATCGCTTGCAGGGCATGGTTCAAACCAACCAAGTCAACGAAGAACAGCTCCGCGCCCGCACCGCCGAAGCCCGGGAGGCCATCGCCACCGTCTCTCGGGAAATCACGCCCACCGCCGTCGACTTGCTGCGTCAACTCAACGATCAGCAGGTGGGAGAAATGCAAGCGACGTTTGACAAAGACCTGCGCAAACATGAGTCGGACTATGTCGATCAGCCATTGGATCAGCAGATCAAGGAGCGCGCCCAGCGCATGGAAAAACGCTTGAGCCCCTGGATCGGCAAACTGAGTCCCGTGCAGCGGGAACGTGTGATGCAATGGTCAACGTCGCTGGGCGAACAGAATCGTCTGTGGATCGATAACCGGGCGCATTGGCAATCGCTGCTGGTCAGCGCCGTCAAACAGCGGGCCGCGCCGGATTTCGATCAGAAAATCGCGAAGTTGCTGCAGGACCGAGAGACATTCTGGACGCCGGAATACCGGGCAGCGTACGACCGCACCGAACAGGCGGCAATTTCATTGATTGCGGATTTGATGGCGCAAAGCTCGCCTGATCAACGCCAAAATCTGTTGGAGAAAATTGCGGATGTACGGGAGGACTTTACTAATCTGGCGTGCCTGAAAGGCGCCGGGAAAGCGTCGTGAACGCAGTCGTTATGCATCGTCCCTCCCTGTAGCCGGCTTGCTGGCGAACGGCGATGTGTCAGTCGACATCGCATGCGCCGAACAAACGCATTCGCGAACAAGCCGGCTCCCACAGGTTAAGCGTCAAAAAAAGTCTGGATTCGGTGCGATCTTTCTTTGTGAGAGCCAACTGGGTAGCGAATGCAGTTGACCAGACAACACAAAATCTCTCACCCATCAGATAGCACCAGGCGCCACCTGCGCATGGGCCGATATCCGGTCGAACGTATCCGGGTCCAGTGCATCTCCCTCCTCATCCAGCACCTGACGCGGCGGCGCATTGCCGGGAATGCTGCTGTCGATCATTGCCAGCAGGCTCGATCCGCGCGGGGTCAGGACGAAGTTTTCGCCATTGCCGCCCTCGTCTTCGGGCCTCGACTCGATGAACCCGCGCTTGAACAGCAACGCCTCCAGATCGGCCGCCTGCATTTTCAACGCATCCAGATCGCCCGTACTTTCGCCTTCTGCGGCTCTGGCGGCAGCATGTTCTTCAGCATACTTACGCGGCGCAAACGGTTTGCCGGCGCTGTTCTGCACTTCGTGCAGCAGGCGTTCGATCAAATCCCAATCGTATTTGTCAGCCATGTCTGAACCTCCACAACGAGGGTTACCCGTGACGTCCGGCCAGCGGGTTTGGTGCTCTGGAGGTGTGACCGGGGCGGGTTGAGGGCGTTCAGCGGATTCGCTGAGCGGTTGTGGCCGGGGAGAAACAGGAGGGGGATGAAGATCGCGCTGTGGGAGCGAACTCATTCGCGATACGGTTTATCAGACGACACATTTCTATCGACTGAACCGACGTCTCGCGAATAAATTCGCTCCCACAGGGGGGCATCACAGCACTTCAGGCTTACTCAGAAACCGGCGGGCGCACCACACGCTTCTTCAGCGGCGCCATACCGTCCTGGCTCACCAGCGACTCGGCTTTCGGGCGGTTGGTCGACTTGCGTTTGGTCGGTGCCTTGGCGAGCGCTTTTTTCTTGTCGCTCTTGCCGTCGGTTTTTTTCTTCTTGGTGCCCGCTGCCTTGCCGGAAGCCTTGACCTTTTTCGGCCCCGTGTAGCTGCCTTTCACTTCCTTGATGGTGCGACGCTCAAACTTCTGCTTCAGGTAGCGCTCGATGCTCGACATCAGGTTCCAGTCGCCGTGGGTGATCAGCGACACCGCCAGCCCTTCAGCGCCTGCACGACCGGTACGGCCGATGCGGTGAACATAATCGTCACCGGTACGCGGCATGTCGAAGTTGATGACCATGTCCAGACCTTCGACGTCCAGCCCACGGGCCGCCACGTCGGTGGCCACCAGAATCTTCACCGCGCCCTGCTTCAGACGGTCGATCGCCAGTTTGCGGTCTTTCTGGTCCTTTTCGCCGTGGAGTACGAAGGTTTTGTACTCCAGCGCCACCAGACGACCGTAAATGCGGTCCGCCATGGCGCGGGTGTTGGTGAAAATGATCGCCTTCTGATAGGTCTCGTTGGCTAACAGCCAGTGCAGGATCTGCTCTTTGTGCACGTTGTGGTCGGCGGTCACGATCTGCTGACGAACGCCCTCGGCCAGTTCACTGACGTGGTTGACCTGCAAATGCTGCGGATCTTTCAGCACCTTGGCGATCATCTCGCGCAGGCCCGAACCTCCGGTGGTCGCCGAGAACAGCAACGTCTGCTGACGGTTGGCGCATTCATTGGCCAGACGCTCGACGTCTTCGGCAAAGCCCATGTCCAGCATGCGGTCGGCTTCGTCGAGGACCAGCAGTTCGACTTCCTTGAGGTCCAGGTTGCCCGCATTCAGGTGCTCCAGCAGGCGGCCCGGCGTACCGATCAGGATGTCCGGCACCTTGCGCAGCATGGCGGCCTGTACCTTGAAATCTTCGCCGCCCGTGATCAGACCGGCCTTGATGAAGGTGAACTGCGAAAACCGCTCGACTTCCTTGAGGGTCTGCTGGGCCAGCTCACGGGTCGGCAACAGGATGACTGCACGAATGTCGACACGGACTTTGGCCGGGCCAATCAGACGATTGAGCATCGGCAATACAAATGCGGCAGTCTTGCCGCTGCCGGTTTGCGCCGTCACCCGCAGGTCACGCCCCTCCAGCGCCAGCGGAATGGCCGCTGTTTGCACAGGCGTAGGCTCGACGAAATTGAGTTCGGCCACGGCTTTGAGCAGGCGTTCGTGCAGGGCGAATTGGGAGAACACGGGTGTTACCTCGGCGGTGTGCAAAAAAACAGTCGCATAGGTTACCGGTTTAAGCGGCTTTCGCCGAGTTTCTTTAGCTCAACGGGGGCATTTTGTTTCCGGATTTGCCCTTTGCAGCACTGTTGCGCTCATCAATGATTTAATCGCGCCTTTTTTCTGCAGGAGAACTTGCGTCCATGGACACTTCATCACTCTGGCTGCGCATTCAGGCACTCTGGGACGTGCTCGAACACCAGCCCATGCTGCGCACCGGCTTGGGCCTGCTGATGTTGTTGGTCGCAGCGCTCGCATTGGGTCGTCTGATGCGTTTCGTGATTCTGTACGCCATGAAGGCGCTGGGGCGCCAGCCTGCGCTGTTCTGGCTCAACGACTTCCTTCACAACAAGGTTTTTCATCGATTGGCGCAGGTCACGCCGTCGCTGGTCATCCAGTTCGGCCTGAATCTGGTGCCCGACCTCAGCGCCACCACTGCCCATGTGCTGGGCAACATCGCACTGGCGCTCACCATTCTGTTTCTGATGCTGACCGTCGGCGCTCTGCTCAACGCCTTGCTGGATCTCTACGCACGCACTGAACATGCTCGTACCCGCTCGATCAAGGGCTATGTGCAACTGGCGAAGATGATCCTCTACGTGTTCGCCGCGATCATCATCGTCGCCACCCTGATCGACCGTTCTCCGCTGTTGCTGCTGTCGGGACTTGGCGCGATGTCGGCGGTGATTCTATTGGTCTACAAGGACACCCTGCTGTCGTTCGTCGCCAGCGTACAACTGACCAGCAACGACATGCTGCGTGTGGGCGACTGGATCGAAATGCCGCAAGTCGGGGCCGATGGCGACGTGGTGGACATCACCTTACACACCGTCAAAGTGCAGAATTTCGACAAGACGATTGTCTCGATCCCCACCTGGCGCCTGATGTCCGAGTCGTTCAAGAACTGGCGCGGCATGCAGCAGGCGGGTGGTCGTCGCATCAAACGTAGCCTGTTCATCGACGCCAGCGGCGTGCGTTTCGTCGCCGATGCCGAGGAGCAAAAGTTGACCCAAGTGCGCCTGCTCACCGATTACATGGGCCGCAAGAAAGCCGAGCTGAAAGCCTGGAATGAAGCACAAGGCAATGTCGCCGAGTTGTCCGCCAACCGCCGCCGCATCACCAACATCGGCACCTTCCGCGCCTACGCGTTGGCCTACCTGAAGAGCCACCCCGACATTCATTCAGACATGACCTGCATGGTCCGCCAGATGGAAGCCACCGCTCAGGGCGTGCCGCTGGAAATCTACTGCTTCACTCGCACCACCAGTTGGGCGGATTACGAGCGGATTCAGGGGGACATTTTCGATTACCTGCTGGCAGTGCTGCCGGAGTTCGGGTTGAGTTTGTATCAACAGCCGAGCGGGTCGGATATGCGGGTGGGTTTGGGGATGCGGTGAGTGAGGAAGTCTGAGCCAAATCAGCGCGTTCAAAAAAACGAGAAATTGCAAAAGTCTACGTCAAAGACGTACACTCCAAACCTGCTCACTGTCATCGAGTCGCCCTTATTCTCCAAACTCTGGCCCGACTACTGGACGGAATTGGAAAAAGGCGAGTTCATCGCCTACCTCGCCGCTAATCCCGATGCGGGGGCAGTGGTGCCGGGATCCGATGGCTGCCGCAAGATTCGCTGGAACACAGATGGAAGAGGCAAAAGCGGCGCTGTGCGGGTGATCTACACTGCTCAGTTGGCGAACGGAGCTTTGGTTGCGTTGCTCATTTACGGCAAAGGTGCCACTGAAAATATCCCTGCGCATGTGCTGCGCAAGATCGCCAAGGAGTTCAATCATGCCCCTGACTGAAAAAGAACTGATGGAACGCGACGCCAAACGTAATATCGGGGACGAATTGCTGGAAGCCATTCGCGACGTAAAAGCGGGTAGACACGGCGCAGTTCATTCAATCCCTATGACTGAGGCGGCGGAAGCACGGAGCAAGACAGGTCTGTCTCAGCCTCGATTCGCAGAACTGCTAGGGGTGTCAGTGAGAACGCTACAGGAGTGGGAACAAGGTCGCCGAACGCCGTCAGGCGCCGCACGATCATTACTGCATATCGCCGCACTGCGCCCTGACGTGTTTCGGGATGTGCTGGCGGTATGAGTGAGGCAGAAAAAGTTCGATTAACAAAAAGCCCGGCATCCGCCGGGCTTTTGATTTCACTGCCGAGTGTCGGCAATCAGTAGCGCTGGTACTGCGAGCCGAATTCGCTGCGGTTTTCAGCGACGATCACGGTGCTGGTCGACTGGCTGGCGACGGTTTTGGCGCTGGATTTGTCAGCGACTTTGGTGTCGATGGCGGTGGCGTGAATGTAGGTCGGTGCAAGGTAGACAGTCTGGCCGACGCTGATGGTCTGTGGGCTGGCGAAGGCAGATGTGGCCGCCAGAACTGAAAGTGCGAAGCCAAGGACGATTGATTTTTTCATGATGTTCTCTCCGGTAAGTTGGGATGAATCGTTGTGTTGAAGCCAATTTATTCGGACAGACTCACCATTAAAAAGCATCGTTATTCATGCCAAACATCAAGTGAGCTGATAATAGCAACTTCACTATTGACCCAATAGTTTCCGTGAATTCAATAAACACCCGCCCAATAAAAAACCCGGCATCCGCCGGGCTTTTAAAGTGCGTTCAGGTGGAGCTGAACGGTGTAGCTTGACTCAGTAACGCTGATAGCTCGAACCGAACTCTTTGCGGTTTTCAGCGACGATCACAGTGCTGGAAGCCTTGGTATCAAAGGGTTTGACGGCATCTTTGCTGGCCACTTTGCTGTCCAGAACGGTGGTGCTGGAAGCATCTACGATAGCCCGCTGGTAAGTTTTCTCAGGGCTGGCGAAAGCAGAACCTGCTGCCAGGATCGAAAGTGCAAAGCCGAATGCGATGGATTTTTTCATGATCTGAATCTCCGGTAAGTGAATAACTTCTTAAGTTGAGTTTCGCTGTAAGCGGTTTAATTCGTTTCGTTGGGGCCAATGTATTCGGTTGACCCCAACATGAAAAACCACGCATACAGATATCGAACATCAACTCCAATGATGTCGGGCACCGGAGCGTCTAGACCGACACTTTCAAGGATTTGCCAAGCGTTGATGGAGGCCCCGACGACTGATCCACACCGAGGAAACGATCACTAAACCGCCAAAAAACAGCTTCGCCAGGTCCTCGTTCTGCCCCCAGATCAACAGATTGATCAGCAACCCGACTGGCACATGCAGGTTATTCATCACCGCCAAGGTCCCGCCATTGACCAGGCACGCGCCCTTGTTCCACCAATACATGCCCAACGCGGTCGAACACAGGCCCAGAAACAGCAACACGACCCACTGTTGCGGTGCGTCCGGCAAATGCTGCGCGTTGCCAAACAGCAGGAATGCAGGCAACGCCACGGCCAATGCGCCGAGGTAGAAGTAGCCGAAACGTCGATAGTGCGGCAGATCGCTCGGATGGCGCGCCACCAGATGCTTGTACAGCACCTGACCGGCGGCGTAGGTGAAGTTGGCCAGTTGCAGCAGCAGGAAGCCGCCGAGGAAATTGGCATCAACGCGGTCGTAACGAATGATCACGGCGCCCAGCACCGCAACGATGGCGGCCAGCAGGCCCCATGCATTGAAACGACGATTGAAAGCGTCTTCGATCAGCGTCACATGAAGCGGCGTGAGGATGGTGAATAGCAGCACTTCCGGGACCGAGAGCACGCGAAAACTCAAATACAAACAGACGTAGGTCACACCGAATTGCAACGCGCCGATCAACAGCATGCCGCGCATAAAGGTCGGTTCCACCTGACGCCAGCGGGTCAGAGGGATGAACACCAGCCCGGCCAGTACCACGCGAATCAGCACAGCGAAGTAGCTGTCGACGTGCCCTGCCAGATATACGCCGATCAGGCTGAAGGAAAATGCCTGGATCAACGTGACAAACAATAGATAAGCCATAGTCGCCCCTTTTTCGAAGGCCGCGACCTTAGCCGCTTAGCGCCCCGTCCTTCAAGCATCACACCGTTCCTGGAGGAATACCGGCCGGGCAATAAAAAACCCGATCACCCAGCGCTATCATGCGGGTGGATCGGGCGATGTACTCAGGAGCGGTTCGAGTACCAAAGGAGAGTCGATGAACGATGAAGAGCATCCCTCGCAGGCATTAACAGACGATTAAGCGTTACCCCCTCAGGCCACTTGAGCCAGTTTGGCGACGGCTTGGTTCAGGCCCTTCTCGGAGAAGTCACCGCCCATGTTCAGGCCTTCAGCGTGAATGAACGTGACATCGTGAATGCCAACGAAGCCCAGTACCTGACGCAGATACGGTTCCTGATGATCCAGCGTGCTACCGGCATAAATGCCGCCGCGAGCGGTCAAGACGTAGGCGCGCTTGCCGGTCAGCAAACCTTGAGGGCCGGCCTCACCGTACTTGAAGGTCACGCCTGCGCGCAGTACATGATCGAACCAGGACTTGAGCGTGCTCGGAATCGCGAAGTTGTACATGGGCGCTGCCAGGACCACGACGTCTGCGGCGATCAGTTCATCCGTCAGTTCGTTGGAGCGTTCCAGAGCCGCTTGCTCAGTGGCGCTGCGTTGATCCTGAGGCTTCATCCAGCCACCCAGAAGCTCGATATCCAGGTGAGGCACCTGTTTGACGGCCAGGTCGCGGACGGTGATTTCGTCCGCCGGGTGCGCGGCGCGCCATTGACTGATGAACTGCTGAGTCAGTTGACGGGAAACGGAATCTTGCTGACGAGCACTGCTTTCGATGATGAGTACGCGAGACATGGGGTGTGGCCTCCAGCGAATTGAATGGGTGTGTGAATTCGATGGAGTGAAGGTTAGTGGTGATTTATTCGATAAAAAAGCGTAAAAAACTGCTACTAAATATCTAATTATTTGTTTTGTTGGCGAGAGACCTTTAGGCTCTCTCGCCATGGCCGCTGGCGCTTATTGCGGATCGCAAGTCAATTTGATGCGCAATTTGACAATTTCGCGGCTGAATTTGACGGTAACGTTGGCGCTGCTTTTCGGCGCAATCTGCACTCGCCGTGTTTTTGGGGCCTCAGGGCCGTTGCTGAAGACCGCCGAGCACTTGGCCGGAACATCGCCGTAGTTGTTCACCGTGATGTTGCCGATGTCGTAGGCCGTGTCGTGGCTGTTGTAGTCGATTTGCACGCCGTTGATGTGCTTCTCCACATCGATTGGGTAAGCAAAGGCACTCAAGGGCAACATCGTCAGCAGCACACAACAGATTTTTTTCATGCGGCAGTCTCCAATAAAGACTGCCAGCTTAGGACAGAAGGAACGAGAGATGAAAGCGCCCCGCGTGACCCTTGATCAATGGCGCACGCTGCAAGCCGTGGTCGATCATGGCGGCTTTGCCCAGGCGGCCGAAGCCTTGCACCGTTCGCAGTCCTCGGTGAGCTACACCGTGGCCAGAATGCAGGATCAATTGGGCGTGCCGCTGCTGCGCATCGACGGACGCAAGGCGGTGCTGACCGACGCCGGGGAAGTGCTGCTGCGTCGCTCACGACAGTTAGTGAAAAACGCCAGCCAACTGGAAGACCTGGCCCACCACATGGAACAGGGCTGGGAAGCGGAAGTACGACTGGTGGTGGACGCTGCCTACCCCAACGCTCGACTGGTGCGCGCACTGACGGCCTTCATGCCGCAAAGCCGGGGTTGTCGCGTGAGGCTGCGTGAGGAAGTGCTATCCGGTGTCGAAGAGGTGTTGCTCGAAGGCGTGGCAGACCTGGCCATCAGCGGCTTCAACATCCCGGGTTATCTGGGTACCGAGATGAGCAGCGTCGAGTTCGTGGCCGTCGCTCACCCCGATCACGCACTGCATCAGATGCAGCGCGAGTTGACCTTTCAGGATCTGGAAAGCCAATTGCAGGTGGTGATTCGTGACTCCGGGCGCAATCAGCCCCGCGACGTCGGCTGGCTGGGCGCCGAACAACGCTGGACCGTGGGTAGCCTGGCCACAGCCGCAAAGTTCGTCAGCAGCGGGCTGGGTTTCGCCTGGCTGCCTCGGCACATGATCGAACGCGAAATTCGCGAAGGCGTGTTGAAGCCTTTGCCGCTGGATAAAGGTGGCAGCCGCAACCCGACCTTCTATCTTTACGCCAGCAAGGAAAAACCACTTGGGCCTGCCACGCAGATTCTGATCGAGTTGATCCAGAGCTTCGACACCGCGCCGCTGGATGCGCCGTTCGCTGCGCCACAGCCGGTGGTTTGATCTCGACAAAGGACGTATTTCTCATGCCCTACTTCGAACACGACGGCTGCGCTCTGCACTACGAAGAATACGGCCGCGGCGATCCCGTGCTACTGGTTCATGGCCTGGGATCGAGCTGCCGGGACTGGGAATATCAAATCCCGACACTGGCTGCGCACTACCGAGTGATTGCCGTCGATGTCCGGGGCCACGGGCGCTCCGACAAGCCCCGTGAACGCTACAGCATTGCCGGTTTCAGCGCCGATATCGAAGCCCTCCTCGATCATCTGCAACCCGGCCCGGTGCATGTTGTGGGGCTGTCGATGGGCGGGATGATCGGCTTCCAACTGGCGGTCGATCATCCGCAACTGCTGAGAAGCCTGACCATCGTCAATAGCGCCCCCGAGGTGAAAATCAAAGGGTTTGATGATGTGAAGCAATTCGCCAAGCGCTGGCTACTGGCGCGGGTGTTCAGCATGCAAGCCATCGGCAAGGCACTGGGCAAGAACCTGTTCCCCAAGCCCGGACAGGCCGATTTGCGGGAAAAGATTGCCAAGCGTTGGGCACAGAACGAAAAACGTGCGTACCTGGCCAGTTTCAGCGCGATTGTCGGTTGGGGCGTGCAGGAAAAACTCTCGCGCATCCAGTGCCCGACGCTGATCGTGACGGCGGATCGCGATTACACGCCGGTAGCGCTCAAGGAGGCCTATACGCGGCTGATTCCGAATGCCCGGATGGTGGTGATTGCCGACTCGCGGCATGCCACGCCGCTGGATCAGCCAGAGGAATTCAATCGCGTTCTCATGGCATTCCTTTCGACCCGTTGACGCAATCATTGTGGGAGCCGGTTTGCTGGCGAAGGCGTCGGGCCTGAAACATAAATGTTGAATGACATACCCCATTCGCCAGCAAGCCGGCTCCCACAATGATTGCCCACACCAAGGCATCTCCACCCACCTCAAAGATCGCGTCGAACTCACCCACCCCTGTCAAAATCCCCGCAAACGTGCTTCCCTTGCCAACGTTTGCAGTTGAACAATCATTCAGGACCACTGCCCCATGCTGAAAAAAATCGCCCTCTCTGCCGCCGCTGTACTGTTCGCTTCCAACCTGATGGCCGCTCCGGCGCCCCACGTTGTGCTGGACACCAGCTTCGGTCAGGTTGAAATCGAGCTGAACCAGGACAAGGCGCCCGTCAGCACCGCGAACTTCCTCAAGTACGTGGACAGCAACTTCTACTCCAACACCATTTTCCACCGTGTGATTCCGGGCTTCATGGTCCAGGGCGGCGGCTTCACCGCCCAGATGGTGCAGAAGCCAACCAACGACCCGATCAAGAACGAAGCGGACAACGGCCTGCATAACGTGCGCGGGACCATCGCCATGGCACGCACCTCGGATGTGAACTCGGCCACCAGCCAGTTCTTCATCAACGTGGTGGACAACAGCATGCTCGACCACGGTGTTCGCGATTATGGCTACGCGGTGTTCGGCAAGGTCGTCAAAGGCATGGACGTGGTGGATCAGATTGTCAATGTCCAGACTGGTAACGTAAAAGGCATGCAGAACGTGCCGCTGGACCCGATTTACATCAAGTCGGCCAAGCGCGTGAACTAAGCTGTCTGAAGTGCACGAAAGCCGGGCACGCGCCCGGCTTTTTCGTTTATGGGGGACAGATCACATGAAAAAACCTGAGCAATCGGGGCCACCTGTGGTCTGATCCGGGGATGCGCGTAGCATCGTGCAAAGAAGTTCGCACAACAGCCCATCAGCAAGGAGAGCCCGCTCAAGCGTGGGCGTCATAGCCAATGCTCTATCGTCGTTTTGAAAAGCTGATCGACATTTTCCGCGAAGCACCGACCGACGCGCCGCCCAATCAGGTCGTCGCATTTTACGTGTATTACCTCAAGCAAGTCTGGCCGAGTTTTCTCGCCCTGCTGGTGGTCGGCCTGATCGGCGCGCTGATCGAGGTGTCGCTGTTCAGCTACCTGAGCCGCATCATCGACCTGGCGCAAGGCGCGCCGAACCCGAATTTCTTCAGTGATCACGCCTTCGAGCTGACGTGGATGGTGATCGTCGCATTGGTCCTGCGCCCGATTTTCGTCGGCCTGCACGACCTGCTCGTGCACCAGACGATCAGCCCCGGCATGACCAGCCTGATCAACTGGCAGAACCACACCTACGTGCTCAAGCAGAGCGTGAACTTCTTCCAGAGTGACTTCGCCGGACGCATCGCCCAGCGCATCGTGCAGACCGGTAACGCACTGCGCGATTCGGCCGTGCAAACCGTGGACGCCATGTGGCACGTGCTGATTTACTCGATCGGCGCGCTGGTGCTCTTCGCCGAAGCCGACTGGCACCTGATGATCCCGCTGTTGAGCTGGATCGCCGGTTTCGCCCTGGCGCTGTGGTACTTCGTGCCCCGGGTCAAGGCGCGCTCAGTGGTGTCCTCGGATGCACGCTCCAAGCTGATGGGCCGCATCGTCGATGGCTACACCAACATCACCACGCTCAAGCTGTTCGCCCACACCAGTTCCGAACAACAGTACGCCCGCGAGGCGATCAGCGAACAGACCGAGAAGACTCAACTGGCCGGTCGCGTGATCACCGAAATGGACACCGTGATCACCACGCTCAACGGCATCCTGATCGTGTGGACCACGGGGCTGGCGCTGTGGCTGTGGAGTCAGTCGGTCATCTCGGTGGGCGCGATTGCTCTGGCGACCGGTCTGGTGATCCGCATCGTCAACATGTCGGGCTGGATCATGTGGGTGGTCAACGGCATCTTCGAAAACATCGGCATGGTGCAGGACGGCTTGCAGAGCATCTCGCAACCGGTCGGCGTCACCGATCTCGACAACGCGCCGAAGCTGAACGTGAGCCGTGGCGAGGTGAAATTTGAGCACCTGAGTTTCCAGTACGCCAAGAACAAGGGCGTGATTCACAACCTGAATCTGGACATCAAACCGGGTGAGAAGATTGGCCTGATCGGGCCTTCCGGGGCGGGTAAATCGACGCTGGTGAACCTGCTGCTGCGTTTGTACGACGTACAAGGCGGTCGCATCACCATCGACGATCAAGACATCGCCCACGTCGCTCAGGAAAGCCTGCGTTCGCACATCGGCATGATTACCCAAGACACTTCGCTGCTGCATCGCTCGATCCGCGACAACTTGCTGTACGGCAAGCCCAACGCGACGGACGCTGAGTTGTGGGAGGCCATGCGCAAGGCACGGGCCGATGAGTTCATTCCGCTGCTGTCGGACTCCGAAGGCCGCACAGGGCTGGACGCTCACGTGGGCGAGCGTGGGGTGAAGCTGTCGGGCGGTCAACGGCAGCGGATCGCGATCACCCGAGTGCTGCTCAAGGACGCGCCAATCCTGATCATGGACGAGGCGACGTCAGCGCTGGACTCGGAAGTGGAGGCGGCGATTCAGGAAAGCCTGGAAACGCTGATGCAGGGCAAGACCGTCATTGCCATTGCCCACCGGCTCTCGACCATTGCGCGCATGGACCGGCTGATCGTGCTTGAAGGCGGACGTATTGCCGAGAGCGGCACCCATGCCGAGCTGCTGGCGCATAAAGGGCTGTATGCGCGGCTGTGGGCGCATCAGACCGGAGGGTTTGTGGGCGTCGAGGATTTCCCGCTCGCGCCGCAATCGCTGTAACAACGCAGAACCTGTGGGAGTGAGCTTGCTCACGAGAAGGCATTTAAAACGCTAGAGATGTAGCGGATGTACCGGCCTCTCGTGAGCAGGCTCACTCCCACAGTTGTTCCGTGTACAGATGACGCTCGGTTTCACTCCCCCTGCCGATACGGCAGTGCTCTGCGCGCCTCTTCGGCGTAGGCCAGAATCCCCGCCCGCTCCTGCGCCAGAAAATCCGTCACCGCCTCACGCAAGCCAGGGTGCGCCAAGTAGTGCCAAGAGTGGGTGATCACCGGCTCGAAGCCGCGAATCAGCTTGTGTTCACCCTGCGCTCCCGCATCGAAACGCTGAATGCCATGAGCGATGGCGTAATCCAGCCCTTGATAAAAACACGTCTCGAAATGCAGCCGGTCGAACTCGGCCAGGCAGCCCCAGTAACGCCCGTAGAAACTGCCTCCACCGATCAGACTGAAAGCCATCGCCACCGGCCGTGCGCCCTGCCTGGCCAACACCACGCGAATCGCCTCGGGCATGCGCTCGGCCACCAGGCTGAAAAATTCGCGAGTGAGGTACGGCGCCTGCCCGCGTATCTCGTAGGTGTTCGAATAGCAGGCGTAGACGAAATCCCAATGCGCCTCGCTCAGTGCATGACCTTCCAACCATTCGAACTCAAAGCCCTGCCTCGCCACTTGCTCGCGCTCCTTGCGCATTTGTTTGCGCTTGCGAGAACTGAGAGCGTCGAGGAAATCCTGAAAGTCGCGGTAGTTGCGATTTTGCCAGTGATACTGACAGCCGATGCGTTGTAACCAGCCCGGCTGCTCGGCGAGCAACGCGTCAATCACCGGATCGGTGAAATTGACGTGCACGCTTGAGAGCCCCTCTGCCTCGGCATAACCGGGTAGACACGCGATCAGCTCACGCCCCTCTTCCGGGGTCTTCGCCAACAAACGCGGCCCGCTGACCGGGCTGAAGGGCACGGCCACCAGAAGCTTGGGGTAATAGGCAATACCCGCGCGGCGGCAGGCATCGGCCCAGCCGTGATCGAACACGTACTCGCCGTAGGAATGCCATTTTCGGTAGGTCGGCAGCGCCGCGATCAAGCGGTCATTTTCGTAGTGCAGCAGGTGTTCGGCGCGCCAGCCGGAACGTGGCCCGAGGCTGCCGCTGTCTTCCAGCGAGCTAAGGAACGCATGACGCAGGAAAGGCGAATCACTGGGAATCAACGCGTCCCATTCTGCGGCCGCCAGATCCGACAACCTGTCCAAACGATGCAACGACATCGACCTCTCCCCCTACCCGCCAACGTTTGCGCAGTATCACCTATTGAGAACATTTGCACATGAAATTTGCGGGAAAACGCTCTAGCCCGCGGGTTCCGCAAATCATATAGATGTCATCGACATGCCATCACCTAGCCATCTCCCTGTCATAAACGATCGTGATACTGGCGCCTGTTTTTAGAACCCCACGTTCCTAAAACCTGAATTTTTTCCGTCCATCAAACGGTCGGTTGTTCCCTGGATGGCTTTGTCATCCCTCTCATCTACGGAGATTGATATGCGTCTTGCTTCCACGAAAACTGCGGCAGCCCTGTGTGGTGGTTTGCTGCTGGCCGCCAGTGTTCCGGCCAGCGCCGCAGTCGACGCGAAACTGCTCGACATGCTCAAGGCCAACGGTTCGATTTCGCAGGCTCAATACACCGAACTGCAAACCGAACTGGCCAAGGATCAACAGGCTCAAGCACAAGCTCAGAAGGCACAGGCCGACCAGATCGCTGCTGCCACCGCCAAGTCCTCTGAACTGTCGGCGTTCGAACAGAAAGTGGCCTGGGCTGCCAAGACCCAGTTCAAAGGTGACGTTCGCGTTCGTCAGGAAACCGTCAAGATCGACGATCAGAACAACAGCCAGGATAAAAACCGTCAGCGTATCCGTGTCCGCCTGGGCGCCTATACCGACGTGACCCCGCAAGTCAGCACCGGTATCCGTATCGCCACTGGCGGCGATAACAAGGCCAACTCTACCAACGTCGACCAGAACGACTACTTCACCAAGAAAGACCTGTGGCTGGATCAGGGCTACATCGACTTCCACCCGGACGCGGTCAAGAACCTGCACCTGATCGGCGGCAAGATGCCTCAGCCGTGGGTCAGCGAAGGCGACGTCATCTGGGACGCCGACATCAACCCGGAAGGTCTGGCCGCCACTTACAGCCTGCCAGTGAGCAAGGGCTTCGAGCTGTTCGGTAGCGCGGGTACCTACACCCTCAAAGACAACATCAGCGGTGACGGCACCCAGTTCAAGAATGACCTGCGCCTGAACGCTGCTCAGTTGGGTACACGTATCGGTATCGCCGACGCGGCGAAACTGACCGTTGGTGGTTCCGTCTACCAATACTCGAACTCCAACGACTGTAACCCGGCCGCTGCCAGCACCAGCACCACGTTCTGTGGCCTGGGCATCAACGGTAACAACACCAATGACTTCCGCCTGTATGAAGGCTTCGGCCAACTGGACTTCACCGGTCTGGCAGTTCCGCTGGGCCTCTACGGCCAGTACGTGGTCAACAGCGCTACCGACAGCAACCAGGACACTGCATGGTTGGCCGGTGTAAAAACCAAAGTGCTCGGTTTTGGTCTGGACTACAACTACCGCGATACTCAGCGTAACGCAGTGGTGGGCGCGTTCACCGACTCCGACTTCGCCAACGGCACTACCGGTTCGCGCGGCCATAAGCTGAGCGTGACCTATGATGTCGACAAGAACTTCACCCTCGGCGCGACTTACTTCCTGACCAAAGCAGACTTCGCTTACTCCGGCGCACCGCGCGACGAAGACGCGAACACCCTGCAACTGGACGTGAATGCCAAGTTCTAAGGAGCACCGCCCCAAGCTTCACGTTAAAAGCTTCAAGTCCTGAGCGCTCCCTCAGGGCTTGAAGCGACTCTCACAGCCTGGTGTCGCTCTGTCGGATCCCCATCATCCGTTCCGACAGGGCAGCCCAGGCTGTTTTTATTTCCAACACCAAAACAGATTCACACCGAACACAAAACCACTGTAGGAGTGAGGCGTCTGTCGGGTTACTTCTTACGCAAAATCACGCTACCAATCGAATACCCGGCCCCAAACGAGCTGAGCACACCCAACGCGCCGCTGGGCAAATCATCCTGGTACTTGTGAAACGCGATCACCGACCCCGCCGAACTGGTGTTGGCGTAACTGTCGAGAATCACCGGGGCCTCTTCCACAGTCGCATCACGGTCGAGCAACTTTTTCACGATCAGGTGGTTCATGCTGAGGTTGGCCTGATGCAGCCAGAAACGTTTCACATCGCTGGCATTGAGGCTGTTTTCCCCCAAGTGGGTGCCGACCAGCTCAGCCACCATCGGGCAGACTTCGCGGAATACTTTGCGGCCTTCCTGAACGAACAGCTTGTCCGGCTTGCCCTCGCCCTCTTCGGCAGCGCGATTCAGAAAGCCGAAGTTGTTGCGGATGTTGTTGGAGAAGCTGGTCAGAAGCTTGGTGCTTACGATGTCGAACTGGTGCTCGGAGGTCGCCAGATCAGCACGCTCGACGACGACCGCCGTCGCCGCATCGCCAAAAATGAAATGGCTGTCGCGGTCACGGAAGTTCAGATGGGCGGTGCAGATTTCCGGGCTGATCACCAGCAACGCTCGGGCCTGGCCCAGTTTGACGCTGTTGTAAGCCGTCTGAATCCCGAACGTGGCCGACGAGCACGCCACGTTCATGTCGAACCCGAAGCCCTGAACGCCCAGCGCCGCTTGAATCTCGATAGAGATTGCGGGGTACGCACGCTGTAGATTGGAGCAGGCGACGATCACGCCATCGATGTCGGCAGCAGTTTTGCCAGCGCGTTCCAACGCGTGCTTCGCGGCGGCGACACCCATTTCGCACAGAATCGACCACTCGTCGTTCGAGCGTTCCGGCAGGCGAGGCTTCATGCGTTGCGGGTCGAGGATGCCATCCTTGTCCATGACGAAGCGGCTTTTGATGCCGCTGGCCTTTTCGATGAAAGCAGCGCTGGATTCGGTCAACGCCTGAACTTCGCCGGCCTCGATGGCGGCAGCGTTGTCGGCGTTGAACTGCGCGACGTAGGTGTTGAACGAATTCACCAGCTCATCGTTGGAAATGCTGTTGGCCGGGGTGAAAAGCCCTGTGCCACTGATCACGACGTCGTACACGGTCGTTCCTCTCTTTTTGGATGGCAGCAGACAAAACGCCTGCGCAAGCACGGTGCTGGCTGTTTATGGAACGACAGTACCAATGCAACGATAAAAATCCCCCGCTGGCGGGAGACGGGTATTTGTAATGCGTTGCTGTTTTAGCCGCGAAGTGTGCCACAACGGCCGGAATTTGGCGCTACCGGGCAGGTGAATGGCGGCCATAAAAAAACCGCCTGGTCCGTGACCTCCAGGCGGTTTTTTTCAGACACCGAATAACCAGTGCCTGTACTGACTCGATCGCGGACGAACCTGCTCGCACAGTGACTGCGCGAGGATTTCATCCACGATGGGGTCGGATCTCTGGCCTGCACATCCGTGCAAGCCGATCAGGCTTACTTCTCGACGAAGGCGCGCTCGATCAGGTAATCACCTGGCTCGCGCATGCGTGGCGAAACGGTCAGGCCGAAGCTGTTCAGCACTTCACTGGTTTCGTCGAGCATGCTTGGGCTGCCGCACAGCATGGCGCGGTCGTCCTGCGGGTTGATCGGTGGCAGACCGATGTCGCTGAACAGCTTGCCGCTGCGCATCAGGTCGGTCAGACGGCCCTCGTTTTCGAACGGCTCGCGGGTAACGGTCGGGTAGTAGATCAGCTTGTCGCGCAGCGCTTCGCCGAAGAACTCGTTCTGCGGCAGGTGCTCGGTGATGAACTCGCGGTAGGCGACTTCGTTCACATAACGCACGCCGTGGCACAGGATGACCTTTTCGAATCGCTCATAGGTTTCAGGGTCCTGAATGACGCTCATGAATGGCGCCAGGCCAGTGCCGGTGCTCAGCAGGTACAGGTGTTTGCCAGGCTTGAGGTCGTCCAGCACCAACGTGCCGGTAGGCTTCTTGCTGATGATGATCTCGTCGCCTTCCTTCAAGTGCTGCAACTGAGACGTCAGCGGGCCGTCTGGCACCTTGATGCTGAAGAATTCCAGATGCTCTTCCCAGTTCGGGCTGGCGATGGAGTAGGCACGCATGAGCGGGCGCCCGTTTGGCTGCTGCAGACCGATCATGACGAACTGACCGTTCTCGAAGCGCAGACCTGGATCACGGGTGCACTTGAAACTGAAGAGGGTGTCGTTCCAGTGATGAACGCTGAGGACACGCTCGTGATTCATGTTGCTCATGGTACGTGGGAACTCCTGAAAATTTGCATGCGCCAGTGAAAGCGCCATTGCGCGATATTCTAGTGGCAGACACAATATCTGTTAACTGAATTATCAAGATATGGGTTATCGGTTATATAGATATGCGATTCACACTTCGTCAGTTGCAGGTATTTGTCGCCGTCGCCCAACAGGAAAGCGTTTCCCGGGCCGCCGTGCAGCTGTCGCTGTCGCAATCGGCAGCCAGCACCTCACTTACTGAGCTTGAGCGGCAATCGAGCTGCCAGTTGTTTGACCGTGCGGGCAAACGACTGAGTCTGAACGCGACCGGTCGCCAACTGCTGCCGCAAGCCGTGGCCCTGCTCGATCAGGCCAAGGAAATCGAAGACCTGCTCAATGGCAAATCCGGGTTTGGCTCGCTGGCGGTCGGCGCCACGCTGACCATCGGCAATTATCTGGCAACGCTGCTGATCGGTAATTTCATGCAGCGTCATCCGGAAAGCCACGTGAAACTGCATGTGCAAAATACCGCCAACATCGTTCAGCAGGTCGCGCATTACGAAATCGACCTAGGCCTGATCGAAGGCGATTGCGGGCATCCGGACATTGAAGTGCAAACCTGGGTGGAAGACGAACTGGTGGTGTTCTGCGCCCCCCAACACCCGTTGGCCAAACGCGGGCAAGCAACCCTGGAGGAACTGACGCGGGAAGCCTGGATTCTTCGAGAGCAAGGGTCAGGCACGCGATTGACGTTCGATCAGGCCATGCGCCACCACCTCAACAGCCTGAACGTGCGCCTGGAGCTCGAGCACACCGAGGCCATCAAACGAGCCGTGGAATCCGGACTGGGGATTGGCTGCATATCCCGGCTGGCGCTGCGGGATGCCTTTCGACGCGGCAGCCTGGTGGCCGTGGAAACCCCGGAGCTGGATCTGGTGCGGCAGTTCTATTTTATCTGGCACAAACAGAAGTACCAGACCAACGCCATTCGCGAATTTCTCGACCTGTGCCGTTCGCTGACAGCGGGTGTGCGCCGCAGTGACGAGATCGTGCTGCCCAACATCGCCTGATCGTTCATCTCAGGATCAACGCATTCGCCAGCAAGCGGAGCGCCGCCCGGCCGTCTCCCACAGGTTCGATGTCGAAAACGAGATTTCGATTCGGTACGATCAGTGTGGAAGCCACCTCGGCGGCGAAAGCACTAGCCCAGCAGAATCAGCGCCCACACCACCGCAATCATGCTCAACGCCACGAACTGGGCCGCACTCCCCATGTCCTTGGCGTTCTTGGACAGCGGATGGCGATCCAGCGAAATCCGGTCAATCGCTGCCTCAATGGCCGAGTTCAGCAGCTCGACGATCAGCGCTAGCAGGCAGACCGCGATAAGGATCGCCCGCTCGCCGCGACTGACATGAAACAGGAACGACAGCGGGATCAGGATGACGTTGAGCAACACCAATTGACGAAAAGCCGCTTCGCCTTTGAAGGCAGCCTTCAAGCCATCGATCGAGTAACCAGAAGCGTTGAGAATACGTTTGAGGCCAGTCTGGCCTTTGAAGGGCGACGTCATAGAAGAAACTACTGATAAATGAAGACGTTGGAGGCTAGTTCAGCGGCGGTCAAAAAAGTGTGAAGAACGACCGCCGATTACGGGGATAGAGCACCGGATCCGGCTTATCCACTCGGCGAAATCGATTCCAGTTGTTGCAGCAACAGCGCCGCCTGGGTACGGGTGCGAACGTTGAGTTTGCGGAAAATCGCCGTAACGTGGGCCTTGATGGTGGCTTCAGACACATTCAGCTCGTAAGCAATCTGCTTGTTGAGCAAACCTTCGCAGACCATCGTCAAAACACGGAACTGTTGAGGCGTGAGACTGGCCAGACCTTCGCTGGCAGCTTTGGCCTCGGCGGAGACACTGACGCTTTCGTTGACCTGCGCTGGCCACCAGACATCACCGTCGAGCACCGTACGCACCGCTTGTTGAATGGTTTCCATCGAACTGGATTTTGGAATGAAACCACTGGCGCCGAACTCGCGAGACTTGACCACCACCGCGGCCTCTTCCTGCGCCGAGATCATCACGACAGGTACCTGCGGGTACTGGCCACGCAACAGGACCAAACCTGAAAAACCGTACGCCCCCGGCATGTTCAAATCGAGCAGAACCAGGTCCCAATCTGCCTTTTCGGTCAAGAGCGCTTCCAGATCGGCAATGCTCTCAGCCTCCACCAACCGGACATCAGGCCCCAAACCCAGTGTCACGGCTTGCTTCAACGCACTGCGAAACAAGGGATGGTCATCGGCGATCAGGATTTCGTAGGTCATTTCATGATCCTGTTGATGAGTGGGCGCTGACGGATTCGGCGCTCACGGCGGCGTCCAGAGACACCAGCCTTCACGATGCGTCAATCTGACGCAAACAATCACGTCCAAGGCAGACAGATTGCGGTGTTCGGCATTCACGCGGCGCCAAGAATGCCCAGCGAAGTCGGGGTGGTCAAGCCTGCCGCTTTCCGGCACAGTCTGCGGCCCTGAATATTCCGAGTGCCATCATGCAAAAACGCGCCCTGCGAGCGGACCTGCTCATGCTTCTGACCGCCATGATCTGGGGCAGTGGATTCGTCGCACAAACCGCCGGTATGGATCATATTGGCCCCTATCTTTATTCCGGACTGCGTTTTGCGCTCGGCTCGGCCTGCCTTCTGCCACTGGTCCTGCGCTGCCCTGCCAATGGCCCTCGACCCGAGCCTCTGCTGACACGGGGCCTGCTGCAAGGCGGCATCGTCATGGGGATCGCGCTGGCGCTGGGAATCAATCTGCAACAGGTGGGCCTGCTGTTCACCAGCGTCACCAACTCGGGATTCATTACCGGGCTGTATGTGATTGTAGTTCCGCTTCTGGGCCTGCTCCTCGGCCATAAAACCGGAATGGGCACCTGGCTGGGCTGCCTGCTGGCGGTGCTGGGCATGTTTCTGCTGAGTGTGGGCGACAACTTTCATGTGGCGCCGGGTGACTGGTTGCAACTGATCGGCGCCTTCGTCTGGGGCGGGCACGTGATTCTGGTGGGCGTGTTCGCCAGCCGACACGACCCGATTCGCCTGGCCTTCCTGCAATTCGTCACCTGCTCAGTGGTGAGTCTGGTGCTGGCGTTGATTTTCGAACCCGTTACGCTGCAAAGCATTATCGGAGCTGGCCCTGCGCTCCTTTATGGTGGAGTGGTGGCCGTCGGCATCGGGTATACGTTGCAAGTTGTCGCACAGAAAGACGCGATCGCCTCCCACGCCGCGATCATCTTGTCGCTGGAGGCTGTATTCGCCGCCATTGCCGGAGCGTGGATTCTCGGTGAGGCCCTGCAATTGCGTGGGTATGTCGGTTGCGCGTTGATGATGGCCGGGATGCTGTTGGCACAGTTGTGGCCGAGGAAAGTACACGCCTGAGCAATACCTGTCGGATATCCCTCAATCTGTGGGAGCCGGCTTGCTGGCAAACCGTGCGTATCAGTCACCTCATGAGGCACTGACCCACCGCTTTCGCCAGCACGCCAGCTCCTACAAAGGTTGCGACCTCAGCATGGCTGAATGAAAGGCTTCAGGCAGCTGTGCGGCGCATCGTCCGGATCGATCAGCAACTGAAACTTCGCGCCCAGATAATGGGCGCTGAATACATCCAGGTATGCATCCAACACTTCAGCCGCTTGCTGATCACCCGCCAGTTCCAGACACAGAGCCGCCACCTCCGCTGTACAAAAATGGTCATCGCGCTTGGAACGACGCAAGCGATAGCGTGACATCTGCTCCGGTTCCAGACTGAGCACCGGCAAGCGGTCCAGGTAAGGGCTTTTGCGGAACATCTTGCGCGCTTCGGGCCAAGTGGCATCAAGCAGGATGAACAGCGGTCGCTTGCCCGGCGCCAGGTTAACCTCTGTCACGACTCGCTCACTCGCCACGAACTCACCTGGAAACACGATGTAAGGCTGCCACTGCGGGTCGTCCAGCAGCGCGGGCAGCCGCTCATCCACCTCCGTGCGCGACCAGCCAAAGGCTTCGGTGTCTTGAATCACATCAGCGATGAGCCAGCCGGTATTGGTGGGCTTGAGCGGCTCGGTGTCGTACATCAACAGGCACACGGCCGATTTGGCCTCGACCGTGGGCTTCCACTTGCACAGACAATAGCTTTCGATCACCCGACATCTCGGGCAACGAGGTGCACGCGAGCCTCTGGCAATGAAAGGTTTGGTACTGCGAGCCAGTCGTTCAGCACGTAACCGCGAGACGGCATGACTCATAAGAAAGCGCACCCCAATAATGGCAATGGGCAGCAGGAGAACAGCGGCACGACGAACATCCGGCAGTGAAAAAGTGGGCGCAGTCTACCAGAGGCGCCCGTCTCTCTGGTGTCCGGCTCGCTGGTGACAGCCGAGGTGACTCACTTATACTGCACGGCCTCTAAAGCCCCAGTCACCAGTGAACGCCCGTGGCCTCTGCCGGTCCAACGACGTTCACTGCCCCAGGAGAATCCAATGCTGCGCCTCATCGCCCCCGCCCTCACGCTTTTGCTCGTCGCTCCGCTGAGCGCCAACGCGGCGTCCAAAGCGGATTACGAACTGAACAAAGAGCTGGAAAAAGTCGCGGCGCAAAGCAATGTCGGCAAGCCGAACGCGATCAGCGAGGACATCCTTGACGAAGGTTACACCGTCGACGGTCGCGTACTGATCAACCATCTCAGTGTTCAGGCTGGGCAGGCGCAGCAGATGCGCGAAAACCCTGAGCTGATGGGCCGTCAATTGGGAACCAGCGTTTGCCGTAATACGGGTTTCCGCCAGTTGCTGGCCAAGGGGGCGGTATTGCGCTACGAGTTCAAGGAATACAAGACCAACCGCCCAATCACCACCCAGCAACTCACCGCTGCCGATTGTGCCGCTAAGCCGCCCGTCAAGAAGAAGTAAACTCAGGTATCAGGAGGCTGCGCGCCGCTGCTGATCCTCCGCGCGCAGCTCTGCCACCAACGCCTGAAGGTAATAGGACCGTCTCCCCGTCTGACTCAGGCGCCTGAGGCATTCTTGCTCCAGCGTAGTACGGTGTTGGCGCGCGGCCTCGGTCAGTGAACGAAACAATTCCTGATCGACTTCCAGTCTGATGATTTCCATTTCATCTCTCCATCGGCTGCCCATCCTCACATGAGGGAACAGCATACCTCGATGACTTCTGGTCACTGCTCCAAAGGCAACGACGCTATCCAGGTCGCAATGGCGTCTACCTGCCATCACTCTTCAGTAAATCAGAGCCTGCAAACGCAATCGGATTGGCCGACGAGCGGAAAAACATTCACTGCGATACGCAAACAGTCGTTGCCAGCCTGCCGCTTCGGGCACATCATCAAGCCATCGACTTTACGAATGGTCATGTTTTCGTCATGCATTCGAGGCAAAAGGGGGTTGCCTGTCGCGATCGTTGCGCTCAATGTTTTTTTCTTTTCAACCAAGGACATAGGCAGAATCAGCGTGGCATCCCTGTTGCCATCCCGTATCTGTACCGCGCCCGTGAAGGGCGATGAGCAGCGACGCATGAAGCGTCGTGATCCTGTCGAGATGGACAGGGTCGATGATTCTGCACAAGGAGAAAGCCTGAATGCCTTACGTACCGAATGACGCATTGTCGCGTCACTTTCAAAGCAATGGACTCGACCTCACCCAGCAGGTCGAAGCACAACTCGCCCTCGTCGCACCCAATAGCCCAAACCTTCCGCTCTACCGCGACATGATGCTCACCGTTCTGCGCATGGCTCAGGACGATCGCAATCGCTGGAACGCCAAGATCGTGCTCCAGGCCCTGCGCGAACTGGACAACGCCTTTCGCGTGCTGGAACAGTTCCGAGGCCGCCGCAAAGTCACCGTATTCGGATCGGCCCGTACGCCTGCTGAACATCCCATGTACGCGCTCGCCCGAGACCTGGGCATGAAACTCGCAGCATCCGATCTCATGGTCATTACCGGTGCCGGTGGCGGCATCATGGCAGCAGCCCATGAAGGTGCAGGTCTGGATCACAGCCTGGGATTCAATATCACACTGCCGTTCGAACAACACGCGAACGCCACCGTCGATGGTACGGGCAATCTCCTGCCCTTCCATTTCTTCTTCACTCGCAAGCTGTTCTTCGTCAAGGAGGCCGATGCACTGGTGCTCTGCCCCGGTGGTTTCGGCACGCTGGATGAAGCACTGGAAGTGCTGACGCTCATTCAGACCGGCAAAAGCCCCCTGGTTCCGGTTGTTTTGCTGGATGCGCCGGGTGGCACGTTCTGGGAAGGCGCGCTGAACTTCATCAAGCATGAACTGGAAGACAATCGCTACATCCTGCCCACCGACATGAACCTGCTCAAACTGGTGTACAGCGCAGATGAAGCCGTTGACGAAATCAACCAGTTCTACAGCAACTTCCACTCAAGCCGCTGGCTGAAAAACACCTTCGTCATTCGTATGCACCATGCGCTGACCGAAGAGGCGCTGGCTCACATGCAACAGGCTTTCGCTGACCTGCGTCTGAGCGAGGACTTCCAACAGTACAGCCATCAGGACGAATACGACGAAGCGCAGTTCAGCCACCTCACCCGATTGGCGTTCAAGTTCAACGGGCGGGACCATGGGCGTCTTCGAGCTTTGGTCAATTACCTCAACCAGAGCGAAAACTGGGCTAAACCTGTCCAGCCTCAACAGGTTCGCGGGCGAGAGCCGCTGAAAACTATCTGACGCCTTCCCTCATAGCAGCACGGCTTGCCGACAGTGACGGAGTATCAGCCAACGTTCGAGGCTGACACTGCGCTGCCGTCGGCAAGATGGACGGCTACAGGATGGTGTGTACCGATCGAGCGAGAATCAGATCAATAGTCGTCCCGGCCCTTGCCGCTCAGCAACCGGTTGATGAGTTCCGGAGGAAATCCTCTGTAGCTCAAAAAGCGCACTTGCTGCCCACGTTCTCTGGCGTCCAAGGGGAGTTTCCCACCGAACTTGCGCTGCCAGGACTCTTCAAGTTTCTCACGCCAGTCGATACCGCATTCGCGAAGCGCCTGCTCGATGTCGGAACGCTGCAGCCCACGCTGTCCCAGTTCTTCGCGAATACGCAAAGGTCCATAGCCCGAACGGGCGCGGTAGGAAACAAAGCTTTCAAGATAACGGGATTCGGACAGCAGCCCCTCTTCCGTCAAACGGTCGAGAGCCGCTTCGATCAACTCAGGGGAGGCGCCGCGCTGACGCAGCTTGCGCGTCAGCTCGACTCGACCGTGCTCGCGTCGTGCGAGCAGGTCCATTGCAGTACGCCGTACAGCGACGGGCGTATCAAGCACTACCGACATGGCTGCGATCAGATGTCAGCGTCTTCGACTTCAGCCATATCGTCTTCGGCAACACGAGACGATTGAGCTTTGACACCTGGAGAGGTGTTCAGCAGTTTTTCGCGGATTTGCTTCTCCAGGGTCGCACCGATTTCTGGGTTGTCCTGCAGGAACTTCGCCGAGTTGGCCTTACCCTGACCGATCTTGTTGCCTTGGTAGCTGTACCAGGCACCGGATTTCTCCAACAGGCCATGCAGTACACCCAAGTCGATGATCTCACCATTACGATAGATACCCTTGCCGTACAGGATCTGGAATTCAGCCTGACGGAACGGAGGGGAAACCTTGTTTTTCACGACTTTGACGCGGGTTTCACTACCGACCACTTCGTCCCCATCCTTGACAGCACCCGTGCGGCGGATGTCCAGACGTACCGATGCGTAGAACTTCAGCGCGTTACCACCGGTGGTGGTTTCCGGGCTACCGAACATGACGCCGATCTTCATACGGATCTGGTTGATGAAGATGACGAGGCAGTTGGCGTTCTTGATGTTACCGGTGATTTTACGCAGTGCCTGAGACATCAGACGGGCCTGTAGGCCGACGTGCATGTCGCCCATTTCACCTTCGATTTCAGCTTTCGGCACCAGCGCGGCCACGGAGTCGACGACGATTACGTCGATGGCGTTGGAGCGCACCAGCATGTCGGTGATTTCCAGTGCCTGCTCGCCGGTATCCGGCTGCGAAACCAGCAGGTCATCAACGTTGACGCCCAACTTGCCTGCATACTCAGGATCAAGTGCGTGTTCAGCGTCGACGAACGCACAGGTGGCGCCCATCTTTTGCGCTTCAGCGATGACCGACAGGGTCATGGTGGTTTTACCGGACGACTCAGGACCGTAGATTTCAACGATCCGGCCTTTTGGCAGGCCGCCGATACCCAGTGCGATATCGAGACCCAGAGAGCCGGTGGAGATAGCAGGAATAGCCTGGCGGTCGTGGTCGCCCATGCGCATTACGGCGCCTTTGCCGAACTGACGCTCGATCTGACCCAAGGCCGCAGCCAAGGCTTTCTTCTTGTTGTCGTCCATTGAAGTCCTCTCGTAATCGGTTAGGCCTCACGGCCGATTTAACTGTATAAGTGAACAGTATTATTCCACAGGGTTGAGCGCGCGCCTACCCCCGATTTGGTATTTCTCCGCGAGTGAGCTGAATCAGCCCCTCTAGCGCGGCCTTCACCGTTTGTCGGCGTACTGCATCACGGTCACCACTGAACTGAAAGCGTTGCGCAATCCGCTGCTCCCCCGCCCCCCAGCAGATCCAGACCGTCCCCACGGGCTTCTCCGCCGAACCGCCATCAGGACCGGCAACGCCACTGACGGCTACCGAAAATGTCGCAGCACTTTTGGCCTGCGCACCACGCGCCATAGCCTCGACGACTTCCTGACTGACAGCACCCACACGGGCGAACAACTCCTGAGGGACATCCAGTTGACGCGTCTTCTGATGGTTGGAGTAGGTGACGTAACCAGCTTCGAACCAGACCGAACTTCCGGGGATGCGCGTGATGGCCTCGGCAATTCCGCCACCGGTACAGGATTCAGCCGTACTGACCTGGGCTTGAACAGCAAGAAGACGTTGGCCAAGGGTCGCAGCCAGTTGAGTAATCTCGTCCACAGAATGCACTCCGTTGGGTTCAGGCGATGGGCACACGCTACACGAGCGCGGCCGATGCGCAAGGCGAGGCACGGCTCGATACGAACCGTGCCTGCCGATATTCACTTCGATGGTCTCTTTTCGGGGCATGGCTTCTTGACCGTTTCGATCACGGTTTCCCGAGGCCGCTGCCGCGCTTCGTCGAGAGTGATGAAGCGCCCGTTGGTTGAATCCCTTGCGCGTTTACGTCGCATATAAAGTCCTTTTATTAACAGGTCTGCCCGGAATCGGACAGTCGCCTCGACAGCCTAGACACCTCTTGGCGCCTTATGTCGATCTGGAAATGAGTCGTGACGAATCCGCCGACTCGGCGCCCGGCAGGCACGCGTGGTAACCTTGCCGCCATCGCAAAAGCAATCGGATCTGACGTCAACCCACGTAGGTGGTGTTCCACGCAGTGCCCCATATTTGCCCCAATCTCCCAACGAATTTTCCTAAACCACTGATGAACAAAGCAATTTCTGATCTCTCCGCGCACACCCCCATGATGCAGCAGTATTGGAAGCTGAAGAATCAGCATCCAGACCAATTGATGTTCTACCGCATGGGCGACTTCTACGAGATCTTCTACGAAGACGCGAAAAAAGCCGCCAAATTGCTGGACATCACTCTCACCGCACGCGGGCAGTCGGCCGGTCAGAGCATTCCCATGTGTGGCATCCCGTATCACGCTGCCGAGGGTTACCTGGCCAAGCTGGTGAAGCTGGGCGAGTCGGTGGTCATTTGTGAGCAGATCGGCGATCCGGCTACCAGCAAAGGCCCTGTCGAACGTCAGGTCGTGCGCATCATCACGCCAGGCACGGTGAGCGACGAGGCCCTGCTCGACGAGCGCCGCGACAACCTGATCGCTGCCGTGCTAGGCGACGAGCGTCTGTTTGGCCTTGCCGTGCTGGATATCACCAGTGGCAATTTCACCGTTCAGGAAATCAAGGGCTGGGAGAACCTGCTGGCCGAGCTTGATCGCCTGAACCCTGCCGAACTGTTGATTCCGGACGACTGGCCACAAGGATTACCCGCCGAAAAACGCCGTGGCTCGCGCCGCCGGGCGCCATGGGATTTCGAACGTGATTCAGCCCATAAAAGTCTGTGTCAGCAGTTCTCGACGCAGGACCTGAAAGGCTTCGGCTGCGAAACGCTGACCTTGGCCATCGGTGCTGCGGGCTGCCTGCTGGGCTACGCCAAGGAAACCCAGCGCACTGCTCTTCCGCACCTGCGCAGCCTGCGCCATGAGCGTATGGATGACACTGTCATTCTGGACGGCGCCAGCCGCCGTAATCTGGAACTGGACACCAATTTGGCAGGCGGCCGTGACAACACGTTGCAATCGGTCATGGACCGTTGCCAAACCGCGATGGCCACTCGCCTGCTGACCCGCTGGCTGAACCGGCCTTTGCGCGACCTTAACGTGTTGCAGGCACGTCAGGAATCGATCAGTTGTTTCCTTGAGCGCTACCGCTTCGAAAATCTGCAGCCTCAATTGAAGGAGATCGGGGACATCGAGCGCATTCTGGCGCGCATCGGGCTGCGCAATGCGCGCCCACGGGATCTTGCACGTTTGCGCGATGCACTGGGCGCCTTGCCAGAACTGCAAATGGCCTTGAGCGAGCTAGAAGCCCCGCACATTCAGCAACTGGCCAAGACTACCAGTACCTATCCAGAGCTGGCGGATTTGCTGCAACGGGCGATCATCGATAACCCGCCGGCGATCATCCGTGATGGCGGCGTTCTCAAGACCGGGTATGACGCCGAACTCGACGAATTGCTCTCGCTGAGTGAAAACGCCGGGCAATTCCTGATTGACCTGGAAGCACGCGAGAAAGCCCGCACCGGCCTGGCCAATCTGAAAGTCGGCTACAACCGTGTCCATGGCTATTTCATCGAGCTGCCGAGCAAACAGGCCGAACAGGCGCCCGCCGATTACATTAGACGCCAGACCCTCAAGGGCGCCGAGCGCTTCATCACTCCCGAACTGAAAGAATTCGAAGACAAGGCGCTGTCCGCGAAAAGCCGGGCGCTGGCACGGGAAAAAATGCTGTACGAGGTGTTGCTGGAGGACCTCATCGGCCATCTGGCGCCGTTGCAGGACACCGCCGCGGCACTGGCGGAACTGGACGTGCTGAGCAACCTGGCCGAGCGGGCGCTGAATCTGGACCTGAATCGCCCTCGCTTCACCGACGAGCCGTGCATGCGCATCGAGCAAGGTCGCCACCCGGTGGTCGAGCAGGTGCTGTCGTCGCCGTTCGTGGCCAACGACCTGGATTTGAATGACAACACGCGCATGCTGGTCATCACCGGTCCTAACATGGGCGGTAAATCTACCTATATGCGCCAGACCGCGTTGATCGTGCTGCTCGCCCACATCGGTAGCTTTGTGCCCGCCGCGAGTTGCGAACTGTCGCTGGTGGACCGCATTTTTACCCGCATCGGCTCCAGTGACGACTTGGCGGGCGGCCGCTCCACCTTCATGGTGGAAATGAGCGAAACCGCCAACATTCTGCACAACGCCACCGACAAGAGCCTGGTGTTGATGGATGAAGTCGGTCGGGGCACCAGCACCTTCGATGGTCTTTCGCTGGCTTGGGCTGCGGCAGAATGTCTCGCCCAGTTGCGCGCTTATACCCTGTTCGCGACGCACTATTTCGAGCTGACCGTACTGCCGGAAAGCGAGCCGCTGGTGGCCAACGTGCATCTGAATGCGACAGAGCACAACGAACGCATCGTGTTTCTGCACCGCGTACTGCCAGGCCCGGCCAGCCAAAGCTACGGCCTCGCCGTGGCCCAGTTGGCGGGGGTTCCAGGCAAGGTGATCACCCGCGCCAAGGAGCATTTGCAGCGTCTGGAAACCACCAGCCTGCCCCACGAGCAGCCCAAACCGAAACCCGGCAAAGCGCAAGCACCGCAGCAGGCTGACATGTTTGCCTCGCTGCCCCATCCGGTGCTGGAGGAGCTGTCGAAGCTGAAAATCGACGACATGACGCCGCGCCAAGCTATCGAATGGTTATATGGACTGCAAAACCGGATCTAACGGTGTTCGTAACAAGCTGTTAGAATCCCGCGCGGTTTGGGCGCAGTAAGGGCGATCAGCCTGCTGCTGGACATCCGAGCCGCGTTCGAGCACCACCGAACCAAAGCCATACCCTCATGCCCCATGGGCATGTGTTGAGCTGGTGGTGTTGCGAATGGCCCGGGAATGTCCCCGACCGAGCAACCCTGACGTGAGGGGCTCTGCTGCCGCCGCCTGAGGAGAGAATTAGAAATGACCTTCGTCGTCACCGACAACTGCATCAAGTGCAAGTACACCGACTGTGTAGAAGTCTGTCCGGTGGACTGCTTCTACGAAGGCCCGAACTTCCTGGTGATTCACCCGGATGAGTGCATCGATTGCGCACTGTGCGAGCCTGAGTGCCCTGCCGTAGCGATTTTCTCGGAAGACGAGATCCCGGCTGGTATGGAGAATTTCATCGAGCTGAACGCTGAATTGGCGGATATCTGGCCAAACGTCACTGAACGCAAGGATCCGCTGCCGGATGCTGCAGAGTGGGACGGCAAGACCGGCAAGATTGAACATCTGGAGCGCTAAGCTCAGGCTGCACATGCAAGAAGGCCCTTCGGGGCCTTTTTGCATTTTTGGCGTGAGCGCCCTGCCAGGGTTCGCGGGCAAAAAAAATGGGGAGCAGTTTGAGCCGCCCCCCATTTTCGTAATCCCTTCAGTCCTTTTTCATCATCCTGATGAATCGCTTCCTGCGATGTCCCTGAGCAGTCTTCCTTGACCGCCTGTGCCAATCCGTCGGCACAGTTCTGATATTAGTGATTTCCAGACTCAGGGCAATAGGGCCTCGCTCTCACAAAAATTAACAACATCGAATCAATCAAAAAATAAACTTCCATCTATTCAAACACATAACAATTATCCTTCACCTGTAGCGGCTTCTGTCGGTCAACGGGAAGCGCTTTTTCTGACAACACACGTAAGAAAAAACCTACAACTAAAGTTATATATTCCTACACAAATTAGACATATTAAACCCACCATATAGGCAGCGACAAAAAACCCATTGCTTCGTCTAATAATCATTAAATAGCCAGCATAAAAAAGCCCCGAACAATCGGGGCTTTTAATTGACGCCATATAGCCATCCTTAGCGATAACAACGGCTCCCGTCCTTATTGAAACAATGACTCACTGGACAGCCCATTTTTCTCAAGGATTTCTCGCAGGCGCTTGAGCCCTTCGACCTGGATCTGCCTGACACGCTCACGCGTAAGCCCAATCTCAAGCCCCACATCTTCCAGCGTGCTGCTCTCGTGCCCGCGCAAGCCAAAGCGACGGACCACTACTTCACGCTGCTTGTCGGTCAGCTCGGACAGCCATTGATCGATGCTCTGGGACAGGTCATCGTCCTGCAGCAGCTCACAGGGATCGGTTGGGCGATCGTCCGTCAGCGTGTCGAGCAAGGTCTTGTCGGAGTCCGGGCCCAGCGAGACGTCCACGGAGGAAACGCGTTCATTGAGTCCCAACATGCGCTTGACCTCACCCACCGGCTTCTCAAGCAGATTGGCGATCTCTTCAGGGGAAGGTTCGTGATCGAGCTTCTGAGTCAACTCACGCGCCGCGCGCAAATAGACATTCAGTTCCTTGACCACGTGAATCGGCAGGCGGATGGTCCGCGTCTGATTCATGATGGCGCGTTCGATGGTCTGACGAATCCACCAGGTCGCGTAGGTGGAGAAGCGGAAGCCGCGTTCCGGATCGAATTTTTCGACCGCTCGAATGAGGCCGAGATTGCCCTCTTCGATCAGGTCCAGCAATGACAGGCCACGATTGACATAACGTCTGGCGATTTTGACCACCAGCCGCAGATTGCTTTCAATCATGCGTTTGCGCCCAGCCGGATCACCCTTTTGCGACAGACGCGCAAAATGGACTTCTTCTTCCGGGGACAGCAGCGGCGAAAAGCCGATTTCGTTGAGGTAAAGCTGCGTGGCGTCGAGCGCTCGGGTGTAGTCGATGTACTTGTGTTGCTTGAGTGCTGCAGAGTTTTTGGTCTTCGCACGAACAGAAGGTGAAGCTGGCTTCTCATCCGTTGCAGAATCCAGGACGATCCCGTGCTCCATGAGGAGAACTTCGTCGTCTACGTCAAACTCCGGCACTTCTCTGTTGAGAGCCATTGTTATAGTCCTTTGATGAGTTCGACCTCAAGCTCCAGCAACGCCCTTTTCCTTGGCATCGCTTGAGCCTGTCCCCTCTACGACAGGACAGGCTGGTAACCGATCAACGACGCGGCAAGAATTCCAGTGGGTCTACCGGTTTGCCCTGACGACGGATTTCAAAATGCAGCTTCACCCGGTCAGTCCCTGTGGACCCCATCTCGGCAATTGCTTGTCCTGCCTTGACCTGTTGCCCCTCCCGTACCAACAGCCTACGGTTGTGACCGTAAGCACTGACGTAGGTATCGCTGTGTTTGATGATCACTAACTCGCCGTAGCCCCTTAATCCACTTCCGGCGTAAACCACTGAACCATCAGACGCGGCTAAAACAGGCTGTCCCAAATCTCCGGCGATATCAATTCCTTTATTCAAACTACCGTTTGAAGAAAATTTACTGATTAATACACCACTGGTCGGCCATGCCCAGCCACTTGGAGAGCGGGCTCCCGCAACGACGGGCGTATTAACCGGTGTCGTGACAGGTGTAGTTGCCGGTTGCGCGGTACTACCTGAAGTTGAACCAACAGGACGTGTAATCACCGTGGTCTTGATTGAACCCGAAGGGGACGAACTTGAACTACCCGAGGTTGCAGGAGCAACGACAACCGGTACGTTCGCTAGAGCGGCGGGGGCGGAACTGGATCGGCCGTCGAAGCGAATCGCCTGACCCACATGAATCGTATAAGGCTCGGGGATGTTGTTGCGAGCCGCCAGCGCTTTCCAGTCCCAGCCGTAGCGGAAGGCAATGGAAAACAGCGTATCGCCACGCTTGACCACGTATTGCCCGGTCGTGACGGGTTGACGGGTCGGCGCAGCGGGTTTGCTGTTGTTGCGGTCGACTACACGCACACCGCTGGACGGCGCGCTGGAGCAGCCAACCAAAAGGACACTCAGGGCAATGCCAATCACCAGACGTGGAAAACTTGTTGAAGACGTACGCTGCCGAATGACTGTGAGACTCACCCGCCACTCCCTTTACCGGTGACTGAATTAAAGCTGCCAATTGTGTCTTGATCGTGACCGGCAGCCACGGAAAAACAGGTTACAAAACCATTCACGACGATGCGCAGTGGCCAGGTGCAATGTTCATCGCAAATCGCCAGCCTGTAGACAGGCGGCGTCTTGCGGAATTCAGTGCAGCCGTAAATCGGTGACTACGCCAGAGGCCCGTTGAGCAAAGGCACGAAGCGTACAGCACCCAGCACATGCCGTGAAAAACCGTGCTCCTCCCGAATGATCAACATCAATTGCTGTACTTCGCCCGAACCGACCGGAATCACCAGCCGACCGCCAGGGGCCAGTTGATCCAGCAATGCCTGAGGTACGTCAGTCGCAACCGCAGTCACGATGATGCCGTTGTAAGGCGCCAATGCAGGCCATCCCTCCCAACCGTCCCCCCAACGAAACACCATGTTACGCAAGTTGAGTTCGGCCAGACGCTCCTTGGCGCGGTCCTGCAACACTTTGATGCGCTCGACCGAAAACACACGCTCGACCAATTGCGCCAGCACCGCCGTCTGGTAGCCGGAACCGGTTCCGATTTCCAGGACCTTGTCCAACGGACCCGCGGCCAGCAGCAGCTCGCTCATCCGCGCAACCATGTATGGCTGCGAGATGGTCTGGTTGTTGCCGATCGGCAGTGCGGTGTCTTCATAGGCGCGGTGTGCCAGCGCTTCGTCGACAAACAGGTGACGCGGCGTCTTGCGAATGACGTCGAGTACGTGGGTGTTACTGATCCCCTCCTCGTACAACCGCTGAATCAGGCGCTCGCGAGTACGCTGCGAGGTGAAGCCCACGCCACGTCGCAACAGGTCATCTTGTTCACGCGACATCAGGCCATTCCCTCCAGCCAAGCGTTCAGGCTTTTGAAACCGTCCTGATAGGTTCGATCCAACTGCAAGGGGGTGATCGACACATACCCTTGCATCACGGCATGAAAATCCGTTCCCGGACCGCCGTCCTCAGCGTCTCCAGCCGCCGCAATCCAATAACCGGCACGACCGCGGGGATCAACCACCCGGACCGGCGCGGCGGCACGGGTGCGATGCCCCAGGCGCGTCAATTGAATGCCGCGGACATGCTCAAGCGGCAGGTTCGGGATGTTGACATTCAAGACCGTGCGCGGTGGCAGGTCGAGTTGCTCATGGGCCTCGACCAGAAGCCGGGCGTAATGCGCGGCCGTCGCCAGGTTATCGACCTGACGCGACAGAAACGAAAAAGCGAATGACGGGCGTTGCAGGAACCGGCCCTCCAGCGCAGCGGCGACGGTGCCCGAATACAACACATCATCACCCAGGTTTGCACCCAGATTGATGCCTGACACGACCATGTCCGGCTCATGCTCCAACAGGCCATGAATGCCCAGATGCACGCAGTCGGTCGGGGTGCCGTTGAGGCTGATGAAACCGTTGTCCAGCCGATGAGGATGCAGTGGACGATCCAGTGTCAGCGAACTGCTGGCGCCACTTTTGTCCTGATCGGGTGCGATGACTGCGCACTCGGCGTAGTCCGCCAGCGCTCCGTGGAGCGCAGCGAGTCCGGGTGCCGAGACCCCATCATCATTTGAAATCAGAATACGCATGAGCTGTCCGTCTGTCCTGCGGGCGCCAGGTCGATGAGTTCACGCACCAGGGCGGTGGCGAAACAGCCGACGGGCAGGACGAATTCCAGTTGCAGAATGTCAGGCTCGGGATAATGCCACGACAACCGCCCAATGGGCAGTCGCAGGATGCGACGTTCGTGTTCCATTCCCGCCTTTATCAACCAGTTACAGAGCGAAGACTCGCGGCGGGCCAGGTTGTTTTCAAGCTCGGCGGTCGCGCCGGATGCCGGAGAATCGCCCTCTCCCCATTGAGGACCGGTCGGGTGCAGATCGAGGATCGCCAGACGCGGATCGCTGCACTCGGCCTCACCGGCCTGAAAGAAGCTGCGACTGTCGGTAAACGCCAGCAGATCGCCCACCTGAGCGCGCTGCCAACTGCCATCCGCCACCCGGGCAGCCAGCACTAGATTGAACAGGTAACTGCGAGCGGCAGACAGCAACCGAGAGCGCACATTGCGCTGCTCCGGTAGAGCCTGGCGCTCGGCGTATTGACGCGCCTCAACGACGTTGCCGCCGTTGAAACCGAAACGCTGGGCACCGAAGTAATTGGGAATACCGTACTGCTTGATGGCTTCGAGGCGCGCATCGAGCGCGGCCTTGTCTGCCTGCAATTGCGTCAGGCGCAGGGTAAAGCCGTTGGCGGCGTGGGCACCACGCTGTAATTTGCGTTTGTGGCGCTTTCTGTCGAGGATTTTCAGCGTGTCGTTTTCGGCCGTCGACATGTCAGGATCGGCTTTGCCCGGCAACTGAATGCTGAACCATTGACGCGTCAACGCCTGACGGTCCTTCAATCCGGCATAGGCGACGGTGCGCAACGGCACACCAGCGGCCCTGGCCAGGCGCCGCGCAGCCTCTTCAGTATTCAAGCCACGCTTTTCGACCCACAGCCACAGGTGCTCGCCATCACCGGACAACGGGATGTCCAGCACTTCATCGACCTGAAAATCTTCGGCGGTGGCCTTGAGCACCGCAGTGCCCAGCGCATCGCCCCAGGCCCGAGGCCCCAACAGTTCGAATTCGGTCATGCGGCGATCAACAACGCAACGGCATGAACCGCGATGCCTTCTTCACGGCCAGTGAAACCCAGCTTCTCGGTGGTGGTGGCCTTGACGTTGACCTGGTCGAGTTCGACCTGAAGGTCTTCAGCGATCAATGCACGCATGGTGTCGATGTGAGGAGCCATTTTTGGGGCCTGAGCGACGATGGTGGCGTCGACGTTGCCGACTTTCCAGCCCTTGGCCCGCACTTGCTTGAGGACATGGCGCAGCAACACGCGGCTGTCAGCGCCCTTGAATTGGGGGTCGGTGTCAGGGAAATGCTTGCCGATGTCGCCCAGAGCAGCGGCGCCCAGCAAGGCATCGCTCAACGCGTGCAACAGGACATCGCCATCGGAATGTGCGAGCAAACCGAATTTGTGTGCGATGCGCACACCACCCAAGGTAATGAAATCGCCTTCAGCGAAACGGTGCACATCATAGCCGTGGCCAATACGCATAAAAAAACGCCCTGAAAAAGTCAGGGCGTGATTCTACCTGCTTTGTCTGACATTAGGACCTGCTGGCACTCAATTGAGAGTGAATGGCATTTCCTCAGCCCGCCAGCGCCACCGCGTGATAACGAAGGTGATCTTCGATGAAGCTCGCGATGAAGTAATAGCTGTGGTCATACCCCGGTTGCATGCGCAGCTCCAGGGGATGACCTGCCGCTTTGGTCGCCTGCACCAGCGCTTCGGGTTTGAGCTGATTGGCGAGGAAGTCATCACGGTCGCCCTGATCCACCAGCAACGGCAAGCGCTCAGTCGCCTCGGCGATCAACACGCTGGCATCCCACTCACGCCAGCGAGAGCGGTCTTCGCCCAGATAACGGGAAAACGCCTTCTGCCCCCACGGACAATCCATCGGGTTACTGATCGGTGAAAACGCCGACACCGACCGATAACGTCCCGGATTGCGCAAGGCACAAACCAGCGCGCCATGACCGCCCATCGAGTGACCACTGATACTGCGCTTGTCCGATGCCGGGAAGTGCGCCTCGATCAACGCAGGCAGTTCGCTGACCACGTAATCGTACATGCGATAGTGCCGCGCCCACGGCTGCTGGGTGGCATTGAGATAAAAGCCAGCCCCCAGGCCGAAGTCATAGGCGTTGTCCGGATCGCCCGGCACATCAGCACCGCGAGGACTGGTGTCCGGCGCAACGATGATCAACCCCAGTTCGGCGGCGATGCGTTGGGCACCGGCCTTCTGCATGAAGTTTTCATCAGTGCAGGTCAAACCCGAAAGCCAATAGACCACGGGCAGCTTCCCGCCTTGCTCAGCCTGCGGCGGCAGATATACCGCGAACACCATGTCACAACCCAGCACATCGGAATGATGCTTATAACGTTTGTGCCAGCCACCAAAACTCTTCTGGCACGAAATATTCTCAAGACCCATGGTCGTTCCTCCCAGCGATCAGCTTCAAGCCGCAAGCTGCAAGAGGTCTTGCAACTGGCAGCTCGTGACTTGTCGCCGCTTTTTAGAAGTGAATGACAGAACGAATGCTCTTGCCTTCGTGCATCAGATCAAAAGCTTCGTTGATCTTGTCCAGGCCCATGGTGTGGGTGATGAAGGTGTCCAGCGGGATCTCGCCCTTCTGCGCTTTTTCCACGTAGCTTGGCAACTCGGTGCGGCCTTTGACGCCACCAAACGCCGAACCGCGCCAGACGCGACCGGTGACCAACTGGAATGGACGGGTGGCGATTTCCTGACCGGCAGGTGCGACGCCGATGATGACCGACTCGCCCCAACCTTTGTGGCAGCACTCAAGCGCTGCGCGCATCAATTGCACGTTGCCTATGCACTCGAAGCTGTAATCCACGCCGCCATCGGTCAGTTCAACGATGACATCCTGAATCGGCTTGGTGTGGTCTTTCGGGTTGACGAAATCAGTGGCCCCCAGCTCACGGGCCACATCGAATTTCGACGGATTGATGTCGATGGCGATGATGCGCGAAGCCTTGGCCATTTTCGCGCCGATGATCGCGGCCAGGCCGATGCCCCCCAGACCGAAGATGGCAACAGTCGCGCCCTCTTCCACTTTGGCGGTGTTCAGCACCGCACCGATACCGGTGGTTACGCCGCAACCGAGCAGACAGACCTTTTCCAGCGGGGCCTCTTTCGGGACTTTCGCCAAAGAGACTTCGGCCACAACGGTGTATTCAGAGAAGGTCGAGCAGCCCATGTAATGGTAAATCGGCTGGCCGTTGTAGCTGAAACGGGTGGTGCCGTCCGGCATCAGACCCTTGCCCTGGGTCGCGCGGACTTTCTGGCACAGGTTGGTCTTGCCGGATTTGCAGAATTTGCACTCGCGGCATTCGGCGGTGTAAAGCGGAATGACGTGGTCGCCCACCGCCACGGAGGTGACACCCTCACCTACCGCTTCAACGATGCCGCCACCTTCGTGACCGAGGATGCACGGGAAGACGCCTTCAGAGTCAGCACCGGACAGGGTGTAAGCGTCGGTGTGGCAAACGCCGGACGCCACAGTGCGGATCAGGACTTCGCCCGCCTTCGGCGCTTCGACATCCACTTCGACAATTTGCAGAGGCTCGTTAGGCGCGAAGGCAACGGCAGCACGTGACTTGATCATCAATCTTCTCCAGCGGAATGAGTACGGAAATCCTGGGGAAGAGTGTAAAGCAGTGCCGTTTGATGAATAATCCGGGCAAAAGCAAAACATTAATGCTGTACAGGGATAATCGATGTACGCCAATCGCTGGGAAGGTCTGGATGAGTTCGTCGCCGTTGCCGAATGCGGTCAATTCACGGCGGCGGCGGAACGTCTGGGCGTGTCGTCCTCACATATCAGTCGGCAGATCGCCCGGCTCGAAGAACGCCTGCAAACCCGTCTGCTGTATCGCAGTACCCGGAAGGTGGCCTTGACCGAAGCGGGCCAGACCTTTCTTCACCATTGTCAGCGCCTGCAAGACGGTCGCGAAGAAGCCCTTCGCGCGGTGGGTGATTTGACCAGTGAGCCAAAGGGCTTGCTGCGCATGACCTGCGCCGTCGCCTACGGCGAGCGTTTCATCGCGCCGCTGGTGACGCGCTTCATGGACGAATACCCACAGCTACGCGTCGATATTGAGTTGACCAACAACACGCTGGACTTGGTGCATGAAGGAATGGATCTTGCGATACGCCTCGGCCGGTTGCAGGAATCCCGATTGGTAGCCACCCGCCTCGCCCCCCGCCGAATGTACCTGTGCGCATCACCTTCTTATATAGAGCGCTATGGCCGTCCCCACAGCCTGTCGGAACTCAACCGGCACAACTGCCTGATCGGCAGCTCGGACAGCTGGCTTTTGCAACAGAACAGCAAGGAGTTTTCCCAAAAAGTGCATGGAAACTGGCGCTGCAACAGTGGGCAAGCGGTGCTGGATGCTGCGCTACAGGGCATGGGGTTGTGTCAGTTGCCGGATTATTACGTGCTTGAACACCTGAAAAGCGGCGCGCTGATTTCTCTGCTGGATGCCCATCAGCCGCCTAACACGGCGGTCTGGGCGCTGTATCCACAGCAGCGGCATCTGTCACCGAAGGTGAGGAAGCTGGTGGATTATCTGAAGGTGGGGTTGGCGTTGCGGCCGGAGTACACATAGCCGCCCCGCCTCTGCCCGAAGGGGCGTAGAAGCAGGTCAGCGGTTCTGGACGCCCCGCCGCTGCCGCAACCACTCCAGGTCTTCTGGCCGGGTCACTTTGATGTTGTCGGCGCGGCCTTCGATCAGGCGTGGCGCTTGCCCTGCCCATTCGATGGCCGAAGCTTCGTCGGTGATCGAGACATTGGAGACCAGGCTGTCCGCCAACGCCCGATGCAGCGCGCCCAAGCGGAACATCTGCGGCGTGTAGGCCTGCCAGATCAGGCTGCGATCAACCGTTTCGCTCACCCGGCCATTGGCATCGGCCCGCTTGAGGGTGTCTTTGGCAGGCACCGCCAGCAATCCGCCCACGGGGTCATGCGCCAGTTCGCCCAGCAGGTTGTCCAGATCCGAACGCGCCAGGTTTGGCCGCGCCGCATCGTGCACCAGCACCCAATCATTATCATCGGCGCCACTGGCATGCAGATGGAGCAATGCATTGAGTACCGAGTCCGCCCGCTCTTTGCCGCCCGCGACGCGCTGGATTCGCGAGTCCAGTGCACAGGGCAAGGTGGGCCAGTAAGGGTCGTCCACAGCCAGACTGATCACCAAACCCTTGAGGCCGGGATGATCGAGAAAGCAAAGCAGGCTGTGTTCAAGAATCGTGAGGCCGCCCAGTTGCAGGTACTGCTTGGGACGGTCTGCCGCCATGCGAGCACCAACGCCCGCTGCGGGAATCACTGCCCAGAAGGCAGGAAGGGAGTGTGTCATTTACGCGAACGTCACTGTGCCAACTGATAGAGGGTCTCGCCGTCCTTGACCATGCCCAGCTCATGACGGGCACGCTCTTCAACGGTCTCCAGGCCTTTCTTCAGCTCCAGCACCTCCGCGTCTAGCACCCGGTTGCGCTCCAGCAGAGCATCGTTTTCGGCATGTTGATCGGCGATTTGCTGGGTCAGACTGGCCACCTGCGCAAGACTGCCATTACCCACCCATAGGCGATACTGCAAGCCCGCGAGCAGCAAGAGCAGAACGAGGAACAACCAGTTAGGACTGCGCATTGTGAATATCTGTTACCCGGTGGAGAACGACAGCAAAACCGACCATTTCAAATGCCCAAAAGCCCGGTGGTCACCGGGCTAATGGATCAGGACGCTGAGAAAACCCGCCTTTCGACGAAAACCCCTACAGCGCCTGCTGCCTTTTTACCATCTTGCAATCAGCCGCGAAACTCGGCGCGACCATTGTATTTGGCCTTGCCTGCCAATTGCTCTTCGATACGCAGCAACTGGTTGTACTTGGAAACGCGGTCGGAGCGGCACAGCGAACCGGTTTTGATCTGGCCTGCCGAGGTGCCCACTGCCAGGTCGGCGATGGTCGAATCTTCGGTTTCGCCCGAGCGGTGCGAGATGACGGCGGTGTAACCGGCTGCTTTGGCCATCTGAATGGCTTCCAGCGTTTCGGTCAGGGTGCCGATCTGGTTGAACTTGATCAGGATCGAGTTGGCGATCTTCTTGTCGATGCCTTCTTTCAGGATCTTGGTGTTGGTCACGAACAGGTCGTCGCCCACCAGCTGGATTTTTTCGCCGATCTTGTCCGTCAGGATTTTCCAACCTGCCCAGTCAGATTCGTCCAGACCGTCTTCGATGGAGATGATCGGGTATTGTTTGGTCAGGTCGGCCAGGTAATCGGCGAAACCAGCCGCGTCGAAGACTTTGCCTTCGCCGGACAGGTCGTATTTTCCGTCCTTGTAGAACTCGCTCGCGGCGCAGTCCAGCGCCAGGGTTACGTCGGTGCCCAGTTTGTAACCGGCGTTGGCGACCGCTTCGGAGATGGCGGCCAGTGCGTCGGCGTTGGACGCCAGGTTAGGCGCGAACCCCCCTTCGTCGCCCACGGCGGTGTTCAGGCCTTTGGCCTTCAGCACGGCTTTGAGGTGATGGAAAATCTCGGTGCCCATGCGCAGACCATCGGCGAAGGTCTTGGCGCCCACTGGCTGAACCATGAATTCCTGGATGTCGACGTTGTTATCGGCGTGCTCGCCACCGTTGATGATGTTCATCATCGGAACCGGCATTGAGTAAACACCCGGCGTGCCGTTCAGGTTGGCGATGTGCGCGTACAGCGGCAGATCCTGATCCTGTGCAGCGGCCTTGGCAGCAGCCAGAGACACGGCGAGGATGGCGTTTGCACCCAGCTTGGCCTTGTTCTCGGTACCGTCCAGCTCGATCATCGCGCGGTCCAGTGCCTTCTGGTCAACCGGGTCCTTGCCCAGCAGCAGGTCACGGATCGGGCCATTGATGTTGGCCACCGCTTTCAGAACGCCCTTGCCCATGTAACGGCTCTTGTCGCCATCACGCAGCTCAAGTGCTTCACGCGAGCCGGTGGAAGCACCGGACGGCGCGCAGGCACTGCCGATGATGCCGTTGTCGAGGAGCACATCTGCTTCCACGGTGGGATTGCCACGGGAGTCGAGAACTTCACGACCTTTGATGTCGACGATTTTTGCCATTGTTGTTAACACTCCAAGATTGACGAAAACGACGCAGCTGGGAAAAACGACTGGCGCCCCGGGCACTAGACAGCGGGCAGGCCCGAGATGACAGCAATTCCCGACCCGTTGGTCGGGAATGAAGCGAGCGGCACTGTACCGGAGGCAGCAGTGCCGGAAAAGCAGGTTTTAAGCCGTTTCGATCGCCGGGAAGGCCTTGACCAGATCATCGAGGGCCTTGAGCTGGGTCAGGAACGGCTCCAGCTTGTTCAGGCGCAGCGCGCACGGGCCATCGCATTTGGCATTGTCCGGGTCCGGATGCGCCTCAAGGAACAGGCCTGCCAGGCCCTGGCTCATGCCGGCCTTGGCCAGATCGGTCACTTGGGCACGACGACCACCAGCAGAATCCGCACGACCACCCGGCATTTGCAGCGCGTGGGTCACGTCGAAAAACACCGGGTATTCGAACGCTTTCATGATGCCGAAGCCGAGCATGTCCACGACGAGGTTGTTGTAGCCGAAGCTCGAACCACGCTCGCACAAGATCAACTGATCGTTGCCCGCTTCTTCACACTTGGCCAGGATGTGTTTCATTTCCTGAGGCGCGAGGAACTGGGCTTTCTTGATGTTGATCACGGCACCGGTCTTGGCCATCGCCACGACCAGATCGGTCTGACGCGACAGGAAGGCTGGCAACTGGATGATGTCGCAGACTTCCGCCACGGCTGCGGCCTGGTGAGGCTCATGCACGTCAGTGATCACCGGCACACCGAAGGTGCGCTTGATCTCTTCGAAAATGCGCATGCCCGCTTCCAGACCCGGACCGCGGTACGAGGTCACGGAAGAGCGGTTGGCTTTGTCGAAACTGGCCTTGAACACGTAAGGGATGCCCAGTTTCTGGGTCACCCGTACGTATTCCTCGCAAACCTGCATGGCCATGTCGCGCGATTCCAGGACATTCATGCCGCCGAACAGGACCATGGGCTTGTCGTTGGCAATATCAATGGAGCCTACGCGGATGGTTTTCTGTGCCATGTAATGAATTCCCGATCAGGCGTTCTTTTGGTGTTGAGCGAGCGCTGCCTTGACGAAGCCACTGAACAGCGGGTGACCGTCGCGAGGCGTGGAGGTGAACTCAGGGTGGAACTGGCAGGCCACGAACCATGGGTGGTCCAGCGACTCGACCACTTCGACCAGCGCGCCGTCACCGGAACGACCGGAAACCTTCAGACCGGCTTCGATCAGTTGCGGCAGCAGGTTGTTGTTCACTTCGTAGCGATGGCGGTGACGCTCGACGATGGTGTCGTTGCCGTAGCAATCGTGCACCAGAGAACCCCGCTCCAATTGGCATTCCTGCGCGCCAAGGCGCATGGTGCCGCCCAGATCGGAGGTTTCGGTACGGGTTTCGACCGCGCCGGTGGCATCCGCCCACTCGGTGATCAGGCCCACGACCGGGTGCGCACTGTTGCGCTCGAACTCGGTGGAGTTGGCATCTTTCCAGCCCACGACGTTACGCGCGAACTCGATGACCGCCACCTGCATGCCCAGGCAGATGCCCAGGTATGGAACCTTGTTCTCACGAGCGTATTGAACGGCTGTGATCTTGCCTTCGACGCCACGCAGACCGAAACCGCCCGGCACCAGAATCGCGTCAACGCCTTCCAGCAGGCCAGTGCCCTGATTCTCGATGTCTTCGGAATCGATGTAACGCAGGTTGACCTTGGTGCGGTTGGTGATGCCTGCGTGGCTCATCGCTTCGATCAACGACTTGTACGCGTCCAGCAGTTCCATGTACTTGCCGACCATGGCGATGGTGACTTCGTGCTCGGGGTTGAGCTTGGCATCGACGACCTTTTCCCACTCGGAAAGGTCAGCGCCGCCGCATTGCAGGCCGAAACGCTCGACGACGAAATCGTCCAGACCCTGTGCATGCAGCACAGCCGGGATCTTGTAGATGGTGTCGACGTCTTCCAGCGAAATCACCGCACGCTCTTCGACGTTGGTGAACAGCGCGATCTTGCG
>NZ_JBJDNK010000012.1:0-179530 GCF_044900175.1 Pseudomonas sp. NPDC088444 | reverse complement strand
GCAACCACGGCGTGGACAAGATCATCACCATCGAAGACCCGGTGGAATATCAATTGCCGGGCGTGTTGCAGATCCCGGTCAACGAGAAAAAGGGCCTGACCTTCGCCCGAGGCCTGCGTTCGATCCTGCGTCACGACCCGGACAAGATCATGGTGGGCGAGATTCGCGACCCGGACACCGCACAGATCGCCGTGCAGTCGGCGCTGACCGGCCACCTGGTGTTCACCACCATTCACGCCAACAACGTGTTCGACGTGATTGGCCGTTTTACCCAGATGGAGGTCGACCCCTACAGCTTCGTCTCGGCGCTCAACGCGGTGCTGGCGCAGCGGTTGATCCGTCTGGTGTGCAGCGGCTGCGCTGTCAGCGTGACCCCGGATGACGCCGAGCTGAGTGCGTCCGGCCTGACCCGGGACAACAGCAGCCATTACCACTTCGTCCATGGCGCGGGATGTGGGCGTTGTCGGGGCACCGGGTATCGCGGCCGTACCGCCATCGCCGAACTCCTGCACCTGGATGACGAGATTCGCCAGATGATCGTCGAGCGCCAACCCATTTCCCAGATCAAGCAGTACGCCTGCAGCCGGGGCCTGCGCCTGTTGCGCGGTTCGGCGCTGGAGCTGGTGCGCGACGGTCGGACCACGCTGGAGGAGATCAATCGTGTCACTTTCATTTCGTGAGCATTATGTGGCCGTGATTGGCGCCAATGGCGTCGGCCTGTCCCGCTGCGACGCCCGTGGCCGCACCTGGCTGGGCAGCGCCGGGTTCATCGCCGACCGCCAGTCAGCCCCCGCACTGGCGCTGGACAGCCTGCAACGCCTGCTCGCCGAGCATATCCATCGTCGCGCCCGGCTCAGTGTGCTGTTTTCCAGCCACTACAGCCGCTTCGGGCTGATTCCGTGGAGCGAGCACATCACCACTCCGGCCGAATTGCAGGCCTACGCCAGCGCCTGTTTTGACGACACGTTCGGCAAATCCAGTGAGGCGTGGGCCTTGAGCCTGTCGCCGGAAAACGCCGGGCTGCCACGTATCGCCGTTGCTTTGCCCCAAGCGTTGCTCAACCGCCTGCGCACGCTGGTCAAGGAGCTGGGCCTGCGACTGGTGTCGGTGCAGCCTTACCTGATGGCGGCGTTCAATCGCTTCCAGAAAAGCTTCGGTGATCGCGATTTTCTGTTCGTCGTCGCCGAACCCGGTCGCAGCACCTTGTTGCTGGCCAGGGAAGGGCGCTGGTCGGCGGTGCGCTCTTTGCGGATTGCCGACAGCGACGCGGCGCTGGCCTCGATGATTGCACGGGAAAGCGAGCTGCACGGCCTGAACGGCGACAAACCAGTGGATCTGTTTGTTCACGCACCGGCTCGTCACAACGACGGCCCGATGATCCTCGGCGTGCAAACCCTGGAACTGCCCGTTGTCGAGGGCGATGTTCAGGACCCGCTGCACCTTATGGCCAGAGCGGTGAACTGACATGCGCGCCCTCGATCTGGAATTTCAACCGCAACGCCGAGGCAGCCGACCAGGCTGGGCCTTGCTCGGACTCGGCCTGGTGCTGGGCGTGTCGGTGGCCGCCACCGCCCATGTCATCGGTGAAGACATTCATGAGCAGCAAGGGCAGTTGGGTCACGCCCAGCGCAAGTTGCAGGTGCACACGGCGCCAACCACCGGCCTGACGCCTGCTCAGCAGCGCGAACAGGAGATTCGCCTGAGCGAGATGAAACAGATTTCGGCTCAGTTGCGTCGCCCCTGGGAGCGGCTGTTCGCAACGCTGGAAACCCTGCGCGGCAACGACATCGCGCTGCTTAGCCTGAGTCCCGACGCCCGCAAGGGGCAGATCCGCATCAGCGCCGAAGCGCGGGATCTGGACGCGATGCTGGCGTTCCACCGGCAGTTGCAAGGCAGCCCCGAGCTGCGCGACGTCTCGCTGGTGAACCACGAAATCGTCGCCAACGCGCCGCAGAAACCAATCCTGTTCAACCTGCTGGCCACCTGGGAGGTGAGCGATGTCCGTCCCTAGCCTGATTGTGCGCGAGCATGTGCAACGGGCCGGCTGGCCCGGCCTGGGCGGCGCGGGGCTGTTGGCGCTGGCGCTGACCTACGGCGTGTTTGGCCTGCTGCCGGACTGGCAGTCGCTGGACACCCTGCGGCAGAACAGCCAGAAGGCCAGCGAGTTTCTGGAAAAGGTCGCCAACGGCACGGCGACCTTGCCGGTGATGCCCGCGCAGCAACTGGATGACTTCCATAAATCGCTGCCGACCCAACTTGACGCCACCTCCGCCATCGACCGCATCTACGCCATGGCCGGTCAACAGAAGATCAACCTGTCCCGTGGCGAATATTCCTTGGGGATCGATCCGAAAACCCAACTGGCGCGCTACCAGATTCTGCTCCCGGTGCGTGGCAGCTACCCGCAACTGCGGCGCTTTCTTCATGCCTTGCTGACCGAGTTGCCCGCCGTGGTGCTCGAAGACGTCGATTTTCAACGCAAGAAAATCGCCGACACCGAGCTTACCGGGCGCATCCGCATGACCCTTTACCTGTCGAGGTCATGAGCATGAACAACCGTCGAGTGGTGGGCTGGCTGGCATTTCTCGGACTTTGTGGGCTGATCGCCTGGGTGCCCGAGCAGTTTTTCGGTGAGCCGACACAGGACGTCGCCAGCGATGCCCGGCCGGTGACGAGCAAACAGCGCGACGCGGTGGCCGCCGGCAAAAACGCGGCTTCCCAAAGCAGCGTCGCGTCAACTGCTGCGACAGTGCCGCAAGTCGACCTGTTCGCCGCGCAAAGCTGGTACGTCGCCCCGGTGATGACCGCTGAACAGCAGGCCGCGCTCAACGCGCCTGAGATCCCCACGGTGCCCACTGCACCGCCTCTTCCGTTCCAGTTCATTGGCAAGCTGGAAGACAGCAAGCAGTTGCAGGTGTTCCTGCAAAACGGAGAACGGCTCTATGTGGTCAGGGCCGGTGATGTGATCGATGAGACCTACAAGGTCGATCGCATCTCGGCCACTGAAATGAGCTTTGTCTATCTGCCCATGAAGTTTGCGCAGACCTTGTCTGTGGGGAGTGCACCATGAGTCCGCTGCGGTTGTCGTTGAACGCGTTGTTGCTGGCTTTCACTGTCATGCTGGGGGTGAGCCTGGCGTCCTGTACCTCGGACATCAACCGGGCCGTCGGCCAAGACATGATCGACGATGGCCGTTACGAGGAGGGCATCGCCAAATTGCAGGAGGCGGTCAATGCCAAACCCCGCGACGCGACCCTGCGCATTGCCTTGACCTCGGCCAAGGCGCGGGCGGTCAAGACCCTGCTGACCAAGGCCGATTCCGAACGCTCGCAGCGGGACTTCAACAGTGCGGCCATCGACTATTCGCGGGTGATCGCCATCGAGCCGAACAACGGCCGCGCCCGCGACGCGTTGTATCTGCTGGAGCAGATGCGCAACATCAACGACATGCTGGTGCAGGGCCAGACCAGCCTGCGCCGGGGCGACCTGACCGGCGCCGAACAACAGGCGCGCAAAGTGCTGGCAATGGACCCTCGGCACGAGGGCGCGCAGCAACTGCAAAAGGACATCGAACGGATGCGCGCGCGCAACGTGGTGTCCAACCCGCAGCTCAAGACCCGGCTGGACAAACCGGTGACCCTGGAATTTCGCGACGCCAACCTCAAGGTGATTTTCGAGGTGCTGTCCCAAGTGGCGGGGTTGAACTTCATCTTCGACAAGGACCTGCGCCCGGACCTCAAGGCCACCATCTTCGTGCGCGAAGTGCGCATCGAAGACGCCATCGACCTGCTGCTGCAACAAAACCAGTTGCACCAGAAAGTGGTGAACGACAACACCCTGTTGATCTACCCCGATTCGCCGCAAAAGGTGAAGGATTATCAGGAGCTGGTGATGCGCACCTTCTATCTGACCAACACCGACGCCAACACCGCGCTGAACATGGTCAAGACCATGCTCAAGACCCGCGACGTGTTCATCGACGAGCGCCTCAACACCCTGACCATGCGCGACACCCCGGACGTGATTCGCATGGCCGAGAAACTGTTCTTTTCCCAGGACCAGTCCAACCCCGAAGTGGTGATGGAAGTGGAGGTGATGGAAGTCTCACGCCAGCGCATTCAGGACCTTGGCCTGCAATGGCCCAGCACCTTCGGCATCATCAACAGTGACGGTTCGGCGGTCAGCGTGTTGAACCAGTTGCACGGCATCAACCAGAGCCGGATTTCGTTCTCGCCTTCGCCGCAACTGAAAATCAACGCCCAGGACAACGACGTCAACACCCTGGCCAGCCCGACCATTCGCGTCAGCAACCGGGAGCAGGCGCGTATCCACATTGGGCAGCGGGTGCCGATCATCAGCGCCACCTCGGTGCCGTCCACCCAAGGGCCGGTCATCACCGAAAGCATCACGTATCTGGATGTCGGTCTGAAGCTTGAGGTGACGCCCATCGTGCACCTGGACAACGAAGTGGCAATCAAGGTGGCGCTGGAAGTGAGCAACGCCACCCCGCTGGAGGCGACCCGCAACGGCACCATTCCGGTTCAGGTCGATACCCGCAACGCCCAGACCACGCTGCGTCTGCACGACGGTGAGACCCAGATTCTCGCCGGGCTGGTGCGCAACGACTCGCAATCCAGCGGCAACAAGATTCCGGGGCTGGGCGACATTCCGGGGCTGGGTCGGCTATTCGGCAGCAACAAGGACTCGGTCGGTAAATCCGAGCTGGTGCTGTCGATCACCCCCCGGATCGTGCGCAATCTGCCGTATCAGGCGCCGAGCGACATGGAGTTCCCCACCGGGACCGAGACCAGCATGCACATCAACTCGGTCAACCCGGACAGCGTGCCGGTGACGGTCGAGGTCGGTGGCAAATCGACCCCGCTGGCCACCGCAACTGTCGTCGAGAAGCCTTGATCATGAACGTCTATCGCAGCCACGGCGGTTTCACCCTGATCGAGATGGTCGTGACCCTGGCCATCGTCGGCCTGCTGGCGAGCATCGCCGCGCCGCTGACTGAAACGGTGATCCGCCGGGGCAAGGAACAGGAGCTGCGCACCGCCCTGTACCAGATTCGCGATGCGCTGGATGCCTACAAACGGGCTGCGGATTCGGGGCGTATCGAGAAATCGGTCACCAGCAACGGCTACCCGACCAGTCTCAAGGTGCTGGTGGAGGGCGCGCGAGACCTGCGCAGCCCCAAGGGCGTGAAGATTTACTTCCTGCGGCGCATCCCTCGGGATCCGTTCGCCAAGCCCACAAGGGCGCCTGAAGAGGACTGGGGACTGCGCGCCTATGACAGCCCTGCTCAGAACCCGAGGGATGGCGAAGACGTGTTCGATGTCTACTCGAAGACGCGCGGCAAGGGCCTCAACGGCATTGCCTATTCGGAGTGGTGAGTCATGGGCACGCAGCGCACTGGAAAAGGCTTCACGTTGATCGAATTGCTGGTGGTCATGGCCATCATCGCCACGCTGATGACCATTGCCGTGCCGCGCTATTTCAACAGCCTGGAAAACTCCCGGGAGACCGCGCTGCGTCAGAGCCTTTCGGTGATGCGCGAGGCGCTGGATCACTTTTATGGCGACACCGGACACTACCCGGAATCGCTGGACGACATGGTCACTCACCGTTATCTGCGTGCGTTGCCGCAAGACCCGATCACCGGGCGCAACGACATGTGGGTCATCGTGCCACCGCCAGAAGGTGTGCAGGGGGCGGTGGCAGACATCAAGAGCGGGTCCACCGGGAGGGCGCGTGATGGCAGTCTTTTCGGCGAATGGTAAGGCCCCGATTGCCGGTTTTTCCGGGCGCCAGCAGGGTTTCACCTACATGGGCGCGCTGGTGCTGATCGTGCTGATGGGGTCGGCATTGGCGGCGGTGGGGCAAGTCTGGTCCACGGTGGGCAAGCGCGAGCGCGAGCTGCAACTGATCTGGGTCGGCACTCAGTACGCTCAGGCGCTGCGCAGCTACTACCGCAGCGGCACTGGCGTGGCGCAGTATCCGCAGTCGCTGGATGAACTGCTGGAAGACCATCGTTACCCCACGATCATGCGCCACATCCGCAGGCTCTACCCCGATCCGATGACCAACAGCGACGACTGGGGCCTGACCACTTCGGTCGACGGACGCATCACCGGAGTCTACAGCCTATCCAAAGACACCCCACTGAAGACCGCGAACTTCCCGCCTCAATGGCAGGAGTTCGAGAGCATGACCCGTTACGCCGATTGGCGTTTCGTGGCCGAAAAAGCCTTTCTGGAGTCGACCTCCAATCGTCCGGCAGGTGCGCCCGGCACGCCGGGTGCGCCGCCCAGTGCAGGGTCTGGCGTTTCGCCGGGAACCTCATTGGGGACGCCACTGGGGGGCGCCAGCCAATGAACGCGCACGCCTCTCATCACCCCGCTTTCAGACACCTTTGCGCCGTGTTGCTGATCGGTGCGCTGAGTCTTGGCATCAGCCACGCCGACGAAGAAGACGAAATGATGGGCTTTATCGTCGACGACTGCATTTCGCTGGTCGGCCACAACTTCTACAACGCCTTCACCGACCGTCTGCGGGCCACCAGTCGGCTGGATTTCAACCTGGTGGTGCGTGAACGGCCCGACGCCCGTTGGGGCAGCCTGATCTGGGTCGAATACGACCAACGCATCGTGTATCGCCGTTTCATCGCGCCCAATGCCACGCAAACCCGTGACCTGGCCATCGAGGCTGCCGATCTGGTTCGTGCGGCCGTGGTTCAACGCAAGCTGCAAGTGCTCTTGCAGGACAACACTGATCTGGGGAAGGACGAACTATGACCAGAACAATAACCACCGTCTCGACCTATCTGTGCCTGAGCGGTTTCAGTCTGATCTGTCAGGCCACCGAGCTGGTCTACACACCGGTCAATCCGAACTTCGGCGGCAACCCGCTCAATGGCAGCGTGTTGCTCAACGAGGCCCAGGCGCAGAACGACTTCAAAGACCCGAGCCTGAAGAAATCCACTGTCACGGGCACCACGGCGCTGGAGCGCTTCAGCCAGCAACTGCAATCGAGCCTGCTGTCCCAGGTGCTGACCAACATCCGTGACGGCAACACCGGCACCCTGACCACCGACGCCTTCATCGTCAATGTGATCGACGATTCCGGCGCCCTGAGCATTCAGATCACCGATCGATCGACCGGCGAAATATCGGAAGTCACCGTCAACGGACTCATCAACAACTGACGGTTGCTGAAGTTCCAGAGGAGCGATAGACCATGAACAAATGCATCGCGCTGTTGATGCTGGTCGCTGCACTGCAGGGCTGTGTGACCAAACCCATGCCCGCCGAACAGGCGAAGGAAACCCCGACCCTGACGCCGCGTGCCTCGACCTATTACGACCTGTTGTCCATGCCCCGGCCCAAAGGGCGTCTGGTGGCGGTGGTCTATGGTTTTCGCGACCAGACCGGGCAGTACAAACCGACCCCGGCCAGTTCGTTTTCCACCAGCGTCACCCAGGGTGCAGCGAGCATGTTGATGGACGCAATGCAGGCCAGCGGGTGGTTCGTGGTGCTGGAGCGCGAGGGGCTGCAGAACCTGCTGACCGAGCGCAAGATCATTCGCGCCGGGCAGAAGAAACCGGCCGCAGTCATGGGGCCTGACGGCAACCCGGTCGCTGTGCAGTCGCCCAACGAGCTGCCGCCGTTGCAGTCTGCCAACCTGATGCTTGAAGGCGGTATTGTGGCCTACGACACCAACGTGCGCAGCGGCGGGGAGGGCGCGCGCTACTTGGGGATCGGGGGGTCTCAGGAGTATCGGGTGGACCAGGTGACGATCAATCTTCGGGCTGTCGATGTGCGCAGCGGGCAGGTGCTGGCCAATGTGATGACCAGCAAGACCATTTACTCGACGAGCTACAACGCCGGGGTGTTCAAGTTCGTGGAGTTCAAGAAGTTGTTGGAGCTGGAGGCGGGGTATACCACGAACGAGCCTGCCCAGTTGTGTGTGTTGTCGGCGATCGAGGCGGCGGTGGGGCATTTGGTGGCGCAGGGGATCGAGCGGCACATGTGGCAAGCCGCAGGTGATAACAGCCCGCCTAATGAGACGTTGCAGCGGTACTTGAGCCAGAACAAACCGGCAGAGGAGTAGGAGGGCTTGATGGAGCCCGATCCTGCTCCTGCTCTATCCGCAATGGTCCAGACTGGGCTACTTGTGCATGAAGAGCATATGAAGAGCAAAAGCTGGCGCACGCATGACACAAACGATGCGCTCAATCATAGCGTCTCCCGAAGGGTCAGGCGCGGCGCCAGGCTTCAGGGTTGACGAGATCTTTGGGATGTTCACTTCTCAGCGCGCTGATCATGTTCTCCACCGCACACCGAGCCATGGCCTCTCGCGTTTCGCGAGTAGCGGAACCCATGTGCGGGGTGGCGACCACGTTGTCGAACGTCAGTAACGGCGAGTCGGCAGGCAGCGGCTCCTGTTCGAAGACATCCAGCCCCGCCGCACGAATCTGCCCCTTGCGCAGTGCCTCGATCATCGCGTTTTCATCCACCACTTTGCCTCGGGCGATGTTGATGAAGATCGCCTCGGGGCGCATCTGAGCGAACTGTTTGGCGCCGATCAAACCTTCGGTTTCGGCGGTCAGCGGCAAGGTCAGGCAGACGAAATCCGCTTCGCCCAACAACGCCTCCAGACTTCGATATTGCGCGCCGAAGCGCGCTTCCACGGCTGGCTTGGGCGAGTGACTGTGGTAGATCACCGGCATGCCAAAGCCGAAATGCCCGCGCTGGGCCAGTGCCTCGCCGATCCGGCCCATGCCGATGATGCCCAGGGTCTTGCCGTGCACATCGGTGCCGAAATGCGCGGGGCCGATGTTCTGTTTCCATTGTCCGCCACGCACCATGCTGGCCAGCTCCACCACGCGCCGGGCCGTGGCCATGATCAGCGCGAAGCCGGTGTCGGCGGTGGTTTGCGTCAGCACGTCCGGGGTGTTGGTCAGTAGAACGCCACGGCGGGTCAGGTCGGCGATGTCGTAGTTGTCGACGCCCACCGAGACGCTGGAAATCACCTTCAGTTTTGGCGCCAGGTCCAGCAACGACGCATCCAGCTTGAGGCTGGCGCCCAACAGGCCATCGGCGTCAGGCACGGCGTCGCGCAGGCGGGCCATGCCATCGGCGGTTTTCGGGTTGTCGATCAGGGTCACCCGAGCGACGGTCTCCAGTCGCGCCATCAACGGCGCGGACAGGGATTTGTACAGCACAACGTGTTTTTTCATCAGAAACGTTCCGATCAGGAATGCGCAGGTGTGCGACGAACGTTGGGTTCATCGCGCAGGGGCTTTGCGGCAGCATCCGGTTTGAGCAACAGGGTCAGCACCACCGAAACCAGCAGCGCGCCACTCATGAACAGGTACGACGCGCTCAAGGTGCCGGTAACGCCATTGAGGTAGCCCACCAGATAGGAACCGGCGAACGAACCCAGCGCACCGAGGCTGTTGATCAGGGCCATGGCGCCACCGGCGACATTGGCGGGAAGGATTTCCGGGACGATCGCGAAGAACGGCCCATAGGGCGCGTACATGCAGGCCCCGGCGATCACCAACAGGGAGTAGGACCACCAGAAATGCTCCGTGCCCAGCGCATACGAGCCATAGAACGCAAAGGCGGCCAGCAGCAGAGGAGGCCAGACGAACAGTTTGCGCTTCTGGGTCTTGTCCGATGCCCAGGAGACCACGACCATCCCGATCACGGCCGCCAGATACGGCAGGGCCGACAGCCAGCCCGCCTGGACCATGTCCATCTGCATGCCTTTCTTGATAATGGTCGGCAGCCACAGCACGAAGCCGTACACGCCGATGCTCCAGCAGAAATACTGCGCCGCCAGCAGCAGGACTTTCGGCGAACGGAAGGCTTCGGCGTAGTTTTTCACCGGCTTGATGCCGACCTGCTCGGCGTCCAGTCGGGCTTGCAGTTCGGTTTTTTCATCGGCTGTCAGCCAGTCGGCCTGAGCCGGACGTTCGTCCACCAGACGCCACCAGATGAACGCCCAGATCACCGCAGGCAGGCCTTCGATGATGAACATCCAGCGCCAACTGAAATGCGCCACCAGATAACCCGAGACCACCGACATCCAGAGCATGGTCACCGGGTTGCCGAGAATCAGTACGGTGTTGGCGCGGGAGCGCTCGGCCTTGGTGAACCAGTAGCAGAGGTAGACCAGCATGGCGGGCATGACCGCCGCTTCGACCACGCCGAGCATGAAGCGGATGCCGATCAACATGTAGGCGTTGGAGACGATACCGGTCAGCGTGGCCAGGCCGCCCCAAAGGATGAGGCTGACGAATATCAGCTTCTTCACGCTGCGCTTTTGCGCGTAGATCGCCCCCGGCACTTGAAAAAAGAAGTAACCGAGAAAGAACAGGGCCCCCAGCAACGACGACATGCCGGGGGTGATGTGCAGGTCTTCGGCCATGCCCGAGGCGGCGGCAAAGCCATAGTTGGCCCGGTCCAGGTAGGCCAGGCTGTAGGTGATGAACACGATCGGCATGATCAGCAGCCAGCGGCGTTTGAGGCCAGCGTGTTTCACGGTGTTGAAGAGTGTGTCCATATCGGGCTCCCTGAGCATGTTGTTTTTGTCGCAGCAGGTGATGGAACGGGTGTGTGCAAGCAACTAACGGAAAATCAGGCGGTTTGTCGTCGCGGCGCCGCAGCGCCTTGGGTGGCTTCGGTTTGCGCTGCTTGCAAAGCGGCCCGGGTCGGCAGGCCTTCCATGTCGCCTCGGCTTTGCACGGCCTGGCTACCAATCCAGTTGCCTCGGGCTGTGGCCTGGGCGAAATCGAGGTTTTCCAGCAACGCGCTGATCACGCCCACCGCGAATCCGTCGCCTGCGCCCACGGTGTCGATGACGTTGGCCACTGGCACGCCGGGCACGAAGGCTTCGTTGTCGTGAGTGCGGTAGTACGCGCCTTTCGCGCCGAGCTTGATCACCACGGCTTCAACGCCCACGTCCAGGTAGAACTTCGCGATGTCGCCGGGGGTGTCGTAGCCGGTCAGCAGTTCGCCTTCGGCCAGGCCGGGCAGCACCCAATGGGCGAGGCTGGCGAGGTGATTGACCTCACGAATCATCGTTGTCTGGTTCGACCACAGCGAAGGTCGCAGATTGGGGTCGAAAGAAACGCTGCGTCCGGCATCACGCATCTGGGTCATCAGCACGTGGGACAGTTCGCGGCAGGTGTCGGACAGCGCCGCCGGAATGCCGGTGGCGTGCAAGTGCCGGGCTTTCAGCAGCTCGGGAACGATGTCGTTGACCGACAGGTGGCTGGCCGCCGAGCCGCGACGGAAGTATTCGACCACCGGGTCCGCACCTTCCAGTTCCAGTGACTTGAACTGAAAACCGGTGGGGTGCGATGCATCGACCGTTACATGACGGCAATCCACGCCTTCGCCTTGCAGGCTATCGGTGACGAAACGCCCCATGGAGTCATCGCCCACGCGGCTCAGCCACGCGACGTTGAAGCCCAGCCGCGACAGGCCGATGGCGACGTTGCTGTCGGCACCTGCGATGCGCTTTTCATAAGTGCGCACCGTGGCCAGATCACCGGTCTGCTCGGCCACCAGCATGGTCATGGTTTCACCGAAGGACAGAATGTCGATCTTAGACATGACTCAGCTCCTGCATCGGTTGGATATGAGTCTGACCGAGGTGGGCGAGGGCGTTGACCTGAGCACGGGTCACTTCCAGCAGGTCATCGCCTTGCAGCGGATATTCCACAGCGCGGGGCAAGCCGACGGGCATGTGTTTGAGCAATTGTTCCCACACGTGCAGATCGGCCTGACGCGGTGGCACGGCAATCAGTTTGCCCGCCGCGTTGCGCGCCACGGCCTTGCAATGCACGTACTCGACGTAGCGTCCCAGTTGCTGCGCGGCGGCGCTGGCCGATTGCGCCTGCCACATCCAGTTACCGATGTCGAACGTCATGCCGATGGGCATTTGCAGGGCGTCGATCCGGGCGAAGAAACGGCTGAAGGGCTCGATGCGGCCGCCTTGCGGGGTCTGGTCGTTTTCCACCAGCAGGTGCACGTCGTAACGGGCCAGACGATCAGCCAGCGCAGCGACGTCGCTGTCGTCGGTGAGGTGGCCCAGTGACACCTTCAACCAGGCCGCACCACACAAGGTCGCCCGTTGCAGGGTCGGTTCCAGCTCTGGGTTGGGTTGATGCTGGTCCTCCAGCCACAGCTCCAGCGGGGCTGAATACAGGCATTCCAGGCCTTGGGTGCGAATTGCCTCGCCCAGCGCCGGGAAGTCTTCGCGACCGGTGAACAGCTCTTCGCGCAACTCGATGCGAGTCACGCCAGCGTCAGCGAGCAGCGGAATGAAATGGGCCTGGCCGCGCTCGCGGACGAAGTCGGCACCGTAGGCGCCCAGGCTGATGGCAACGGGGAATCGGTTCATTATTGTTGTCCTCTGAAACCGGTTTCATTTCTGTTCGAATGAAGGGTTCGAACAAAGTTCTTCAAATCGACGGGGCGACTGACCTGCGGTAGGGATGTTAGAGATTCAGGATCGCTGGCGGGTCGAGCCGCGCACGATCAATTGAGCCGGGAAGTCGTACAGCCGCACCGGCTCCTGATCGCCGCGCAGGCGATTGAGCAGGCACTCAAAGGCGGTGACGCCGATCTCGTGAGTCGGTTGGGCGAGGGCGGTGATACCGCTGCCCACCAGTGGATACCAGTCCAGTTCGTCGAGGGCGATCAGGCCGATGTCGTCGAACAGGTGGCAGCCCAGATCGTGCAAGTGCCGGGTCGCGCAGAGGGTGGCGACGCCGTTGCCGGTAAACAGGGCCTTGGGGCCGTGACCGGTATCGTTGAGGAAGGTGCGCAGGTGGTCGGCCAGCACGTCGCCGGTCTCACGCACCTGGCCGCGCAGATTCGGGCGCTGGGCAATGCCGACGTTGAAGGCGTCGACGCGTTCAGTCCGCGAACTGGTGCCGTCCTGAGGTTCAGTGACCATGAGAATGTCGCGGTAGCCTGACTGTTGCAGATGATCGAGGGCCTGGTTCACGGCACCGATGTTGTTCAGACCCACCAGATCGCTCTGCAACTGATCCACCTTGCGATCCACCAGCACCATGGGCAGTTCGTCGTGAAGCTCGCGCAGTTCGTCCAGATGGTGGCCGAGGGTGTTCACGATCAGGCCTTCGATGTTGTACGAACGCAGAGCGGCCAGATGCAGGCGTTCCTGTTCGTCGTCGCGGTCTGTGTTGCACACCACCAGGCTGTAACCGTGCTTGCGACAGGCGGTTTCGACGCCGTGCATCACGGCAATGGAATAGGGGTTGCGGATGTCGGCCACCAGCATGCCGATCAGGCGGGTACGGCCGCGTTTCAGCCCGCGGGCCATCTGATTGGGGCGGTAGCCGAGGGTTTCGATGGCGTGTTCGATGCGCCGGGCGATGGCTTCGGACAAAAGCTGGCGATCTTCGCCGATGAAACGCGAGACGCTGGCTTTGGAGACACCCGCCATGTCGGCGACGTCGTTCATGGTAACGCGGGTGCGCGTCGGAATGCTGTTCATGGCCTGGCCCTTATTGGAGTTGTCAGCAGGCGTTTTTCACGTGTGTGGTGGTGAGCATGCGTTGCTCTGAAACCGGTTTCAGGAAACACCAAACGACGAGCGCCGTCAACTCGGGATCGGATGAAAGGTGGTGAGGGTAAGATGCTGGGTAGTGGCCGGGAGCAATGCGTGGGAGTGAACTTGCTCACGACAGCGTTCGGTCAGTCGCTGCCGTTGTGACGGCCAGAACGTATCGTGAGCAAGCTCACTCCCACAGACTAGGGTGTTTGCTGCGCGCTATCGCGGTGTTTGGACAGCGGGCAACTTCTCACAGGTGTTATCGCGTTCGTGGTATCACGCGTTGCCCTTGAACGTATCCCGCCACGCCAGAAAGCGTTTCTCCAGCAGCGCCAGCACGCCATCGCTCAACTTGCCCAGCAGGGCCAGCACGATGATCGCCGCCAGCACGATGTCCGGGCGCGAGGTTTCGCGGCCGTCGCTGAGCAGATAACCCAGCCCTTTGGTGGCCGCGATCAGCTCGGCGGCCACCAGAAACATCCACGCCAGGCTCAACCCCGAGCGCAGACCAGTGAACAGGCCGGGCAGCGCCGCAGGCAGGAACAGGTGGACGATCATCTGTCGCTGACTGAAGCGGTACATCCGGCCCACTTCCACCAGCTTGCGGTCGATGCCACGAATGGCTGCGACGCCGTTCAAGTACACCGGAAAGAATGCGCCAATGGCGATCAGCACGATCTTCGACGTCTCGCCGATCCCCAGCCACAACAGCAACAGAGGCACCCACGCCAGGCTCGGGATCGACCGCAGGCCAGCGAACGTTGGCTCCAGATAGGCTTCGGCTTCCCGACTCAGGCCCACCCAGGCGGCAAACAGCAGTCCCAGACCCGCGCCGATGGCGAAGCCACTGAACACCCGGACCACGCTGGCACCGATGTGTTTCCACAACGTCCCGTTCGCGAGGTCGGTCAAGGTGCTGAAGATTTCGCTGGGTGCGGGCATTTGATAAGACTGTACCCAGCCGATGCGCACAACGATTTCCAGCAACACCAGAATCGCCACCGGCACGGCCAGGCCCTTGAGGCGTGGGCGCCATCGGACCGGCAGCCTGGCAGATTCTGTATTGCTGGTCTTCAGCGCTTCAACGCGGGAGCTGCTCATGGCTGGACAACGGCCTTGCCAAAGCTCGGGTCGATCAGTTGATCAATGACCTGGTCGACGTTGGTGCCTTTGCGCACCAGTTCTTCGGACAGCAGAATCGGCGCAGCAGCCTTGGATGCGGTGACGTCCTTCTCGGTCAGTTGCGGGCTGCTGATATCGGTGCGGGTCAATTGCAGTTTGGCGACGTCCAGTGGCAGGCCGGATTCGCTGGCCAGCAATTTCGCCAGTTCTTCAGGGTTTTTCAGCGACCATTCGCGGGCTTTTTCGTACGCGCCGAGCACGGTTTTGATCGCTTCCGGGTGTTCTTTCGCATAGCGCTCGGTGACGCTAACTACGCCGTAACTGTTGAAGTCTTTGTTGCGGTACAGCAGACGCGAGCCGGCCTGAATCTCGCTGGCGGCCATGTGTGGATCGAGACCGGCCCAAGCGTCGACATCGCCTTTCTCCAGAGCGATACGGCCATCCGGGTGTTGCAGGTGCAGCAGTTCGACGTCGTCCTTGCCGAGCTTGGCTTGCTGCAAGGCACGCAGGGTGAAGAGGTACGGGTCGGTGCCTTTGGTGGCGGCGATCTTCTTGCCTTTGAGGTCGGCGACGGTTTTAAGTGTCGAGTCCTTGCGCACCACCAAAGCGGTCCATTCGGCGCGGCTGTAGACGTACACCGACTTGATCGGACTGCCATTGGCACGGGCCAGCACGGCGGACAGGCTGGCGGAGGAGGCGAAGTCCACGCCGCCGCTGTTCAGGTATTCCAGCGAGCGGTTGCTGCCCTGGCTGAAAACCCAGGTCACTTTGCTGTTGGGCAAGGCTTTTTCCAGCCAGCCAAAGTGTTTGAGTACAAGGCTGACAGGTGAGTAGTAGGCGTAGTCGAGGTGCACTTCTGCGGGCGGCGTTTCGGCAGCTTGGGCAAAGGGTTGCAGGGTCAGGGCCAGCGCACCGGCCAGAAGCTTCAGAGAGGTGGGCAAACGTGGGAACGCGGTCATGATCAGGTCCAGTCGAGAGGCGGAAGCTGCACAGGGCTGCTTATGTCGAAATCAGCAGTCAACGCGAGTCATCCTGCATTAACCGGAATATTGCAGGCTCTGTGCCATGACCGAATTTCGGTGCTTTGCGGGAATTTGGGGATGCTTTTCGAATAACGGCCGCTGCTCATACAGCAATCTGCTGAGCAACTGTTGCTGGGCAAACACTGAGTAGACCTTATGTAACAGCATGGCTTGTCTGCGGTGGCGTACTTAAGAGCGCTGCTGCCGGTACGTCGGACGATTACAGGAATCGCACAAGATAAACATTGTCAGCAGCCCTCCGCGTTCTGCATGCTGCATCTTTCAATTGTGTTACAGGACCTTTCTGCGCATGTCTGCCACTGCCCGAGATGCTGACGCCGCCTCACGCCGTTCGGCGACCGTTCTCAGCCTGTGCCTGCCCAGCGATGTCCTGTTGTACCTGCTGCTGCCCATGAATGCCGATGCATTCGGCATCAGCCTGCCGGAAGCGGGGATTCTGCTGGCGGCCAACCGGCTGGTGCGTATTTTCGGCTACAGCTACGTGGTGCGTTTCTACGCCCGGCATGGTGATCGTCCTACGGTGATGCTGGCCGCGCTGGTGTCGGCAATGTGCGCTTTCGGCAACTCGTTTTTCGTGGGTTTTTGGTGGTTATTGATCCTGCGTCTTGGGTGGGGCCTGACCTTCGGCGCGTTGAACCTGTCGACTCAGGCGCTGGCGACTTCCGAACCGGGCGGAGCGGCACGCCGATCGGGCACGTCCCGGGCCATCATTGCCATCGGCCCGATGTTGGCCTTGCCGCTGGGGGCGCTGATCAGCCTGCATTTTGGCCCGCGGGTGATTTTCCTGATTCTGGCGTTCTTCTCGCTGGCTGCGTTGCTGGTCGCCAGAGGCTTGCCCAACATTCCCCACGCCATGCCCAGTGCGGGCGGGCGACGTTTCAAGGCGCCGGACAGTGTGGCCATGTGGTCATTCATTGAAGGCGTCGCGCTGGACGGGCTGTTCATTTTCGGTCTGTCGTTGCAGGCGCAGTCGGTTCTGGGGGGCAACGCAGTGTTCATCGCCGGGGTCTTGCTGGCCCTGCGTTACGCCTCGGAAATGCTGTTGAGTCCTCTGGGCGGTCGCGTCGCTGCCGCTTATGGCGCCGTGCGCATGTTGGTGGTGTTTTCTGCGTTGACCACGCTGGCGCTCACGGCGTTTGGTTTCCACTGGCTGATCATCGGCGCGGGAAGTGTGTTGATTCTTCGGGCATTGCAATTGCCGCTGGTAACGACTCTGGTGGCTGAGCGTAACCCGGGCGCGGCGCGGGTTCAGGCGTTGGCGGGAAACGCGGTCTGGCGTGATGTTGGCGCGGGTGTCGGGCCGTTGCTGGCCGGGGTCTTGCTGCCCATGGCGTCGCCGTCGTGGGTGTACAGCCTGGCGGGTCTTGCCGTGGTGATCAGCGCCATCGTGTGCAGCCGTTACAAGGCCAGCGAAGCCGCGGCATGAGCATTGCTGAAACATTCGCTTACCGACCGTTCGGCGATTGATCCGATAAATCATGGGGTTGCATGCAACCTCTCAAGCGATTTCCCCTCTGATGGTCATTCTTCATACGGACATAAAGCTTCGCTAGGCTGCCTTCGCCAGCAAAAAGCCAGCTCACAGGGATGTTGCACAGGGCGCACACGCTCTCCACATCAGAACCCGGGCCATCATGACTTTTTTCAAAACCGCTGCTTCCTCGTCCCCTCTGCAACGCCTTGCCTGTTTCTCCCTGCCGTTATTGCTGCTCGGCTCTGCGGTGTTCTGGTTCGCAGCAGGCAAGGGCGTGCACGCCGAACCCAAGAATGGCACCCAAACCCTGGTGTTTCTGCGCCACGCGGAAAAACCTGACATGGGCCTCGGCCAACTCAACTGCCAGGGCTTGAACCGCGCCATCGACCTGTCCACGGTGCTGCCGAACACCTTCGGCAAAGCCGATTTCATCTTCGCCGCCAATCCCAGCCGCCATGTGGAAGAGGGGGAAGGCGACCATTCCTACAGCTACCTACGACCCTTGATGACCGTCGGCCCCAGCGCGATCAAGCTTGGCCTGCCGGTCAACATCGACTTTGCGGCCAACGACACCAGCGACCTGGCAGACGAGCTGATGCGCGACAAATACCACGACGCCACCATCTACACCGCCTGGTCCCACGGCTACCTGCCCGAGCTGATCAATAAAGTCGCCGAAGAGGCCTCGGGCAAGGACTTGAAACTGGTGAAGGACTGGACCGGCGACGACTTCGACTCCGTGCTGGTCCTGACCCTGAAATGGAACAACGGCAAGGCCACGCTGCAGTACGAGAATTACAAACAGAACCTGAACGACGGCGCGGTGGGGTGTCCGACGTGAGAGGGGCTGCTACACTCCGTCCGTGACGCACACAGAGCCAATCCAATGAGCCAGACCCTTCAGCAAAAACGCGAACGTTACGCGCAAGCACGCCGTTCCAACTACCTTGCCAGCCTCCGGCTGGAAGGGTTCGATACTGCGCCGTCTGATGCGGTCAAACCGCTTCCTTCACGTGAAATGGTGTTGGCGAAGTATCGCCAGCTAGCCGGTTGATGACTGACAAGTATGGTGTAGGGGACGACCCTTATTGCTACCCAGGTACCACTGTTCTGCGAAACAAGCTTGAGCTGAAAGACGAGGCCACTCTCGATCAGGCTGAGCGTGAACTGTCTGAGATCGCTGCCAGCACCATAGGTTTTGAGCCTGCACCTTACTCGCTAGAGACTCTTCAACACGTTCACCAAGCGCTGTTTACCGATCTTTACGACTGGGCCGGTGACATTCGATCGGTGAAGATTCGCAAAGACCAGACGCTGTTCTGCGCTCCCGATCGTATCATTCCCGAAGCCACCAAAATCTTCAGCCAAATGGAAAGGTCTGGCTGGTTCGTTGGGTGCTCGCGAGAGTTGCTGATCAACGGTATTGCAGAAGCCTTCGGTGACCTGAACGTGATTCACCCGTTTCGTGAAGGCAATGGGCGGGCCCAGCGGATTCTGTTCGAGCAGATCATCATCAATGCCGGCTTTTCTGTGGACTGGTGGCAGATCGAAGAGAGTGAATGGATTCCTGCAAATGTTGCGGCAGTGATGTGTGATTACCGGGGACTCGAAAAAAATATTTGATCAATGTGTTGGTCAGTTGCCTGACGAATAGAAAATAGCGGTCCTGCGTAGACAGTTGCAGAATTCCATCGCAAGAACCCGATGGCTTTCCCTCCACCTCCCGGTAACATGGCTCCCATTGCGACAAGAGGAGCCTGTTCATGACCTTCACATACCGTTTTATCGATTCCCCGGTCGGGCAGTTGAAGCTAATTGCCAAAGGTCCGGCGCTGGCGGCTGTTCTTTGGGAGAACGACCGGCCTGACCGCGTGCTGCTGGGCGAGATGGATGAGGATCAGGGCAGCGAGATTCTGAATCAGACCGAGCAACAACTGGCCGAGTATTTCGCGGGTACTCGCAACCAGTTCGATCTGCCATTGGACTTTCATGGCACCGAGTTTCAGAAACAGGTCTGGCAAGCGTTGCTGACCATTCCCTTTGGCGAGACCCGCAGTTACCTGGACATTGCCAGGCAGATTGGCAATCCTGCGGCCGTGCGCGCGGTGGGGGCGGCTAATGGCAAGAACCCGATTTCCATCGTGACGCCGTGCCATCGGGTGATTGGCAGCTCCGGTTCGTTGACCGGATTCGCAGGGGGGCTTGAGGCCAAGGCGTTGTTGTTGACGCTGGAAGGGGGCATGCCGCAGCCAGTGAAAAAACGTGGTCGCGATGAACAGTCGGGGCAGGCTTCACTGTTTTGAGGGGCAACGCGGTACTCAATCGCGAAAGCCCAGATCCCGGCTGATCTTCATGCTGCATTCCAGCAGCAACGCCAGAAAGCGCTCCCGAGCGCCGTCCGGGTCCATCACCGCGTCGGGGCCGGAGAGGTTGATCGCGGCGGTCACCAACCCCGTGTGATCTTTCACCGATGTGGCAATGGCGGTCGAGTAATCGGAGCGGTGCAGCACCCAGCCCTGTGCCCGGTCTTCGGCGATCAGCCCCTGTAATTCGGGCAGGGTTCGGGGAGCGGGTGTCGGGTAGTCATCCAGGCGGATGTGCTGGTACAACGCCCCCAATTCGGCCTCGTTCAGTGCCGTTAATAACATACGGCCCATGGCCGTGCAGTGACAGGCGATACGGGTGCCCACCGGGATGTTCACCGACAGGCGCTGGGCGGCGAATGCGCGGTAGAGGTACAGGCTGTCGGTCTGCTCGCGAATGCTCAGGTGGCAGGACAGTGAGGTGCGGTCTCGCAAGTCGTTGAGATGCGGCATGGCGACCTCGACGATGTCGCGGCTGGCCAGGTAGCTGAAGCCATCGCTGATCACCCGGGCGCCAAGTTCGTATTGGGTGTTGTGTTTGTTCAGGTAACCCATGTCGGTCAAGGTGAACAGAATGCGGTACACCGCTGAGGGGGTCACGCCGAGGCGCGAGGCGATTTCCTGCATGCTCAGGCTGCGGGTGCGAGCGTCGAACATGGCCAGTACGCTCAGGCCACGGGCGAGGGCGGGGACGCTGTAGTCGGTGTCTTTGTCGGGTGATTCGATGATGTTCATGGTGCATTCCCTCTCAAATTTTGCTGCCGCTGCCGCTGCCGCTGCCGCATTTGCTTTTGATCTTGCTTTTGCTCTTCGTACACAAAACGTCCAGACACCGCCGAACGCGACTTGGGTGCAGGCCGGAGTAAGGGTATTCCGACGAAGGAGGAACCCAACCAGGAGCAGGGCCTTTTTGGTTACTTTTTCGGCTCCTGGAAAAAGTGACCCGCCGTAAGGGCGGAAAGGTGAATCAGCGTCAACCGCGTGAACGGATCCGCCATGGAAATTCGGACCGATTAGCTGAGTAGTTGGCGACACCGAAATTGGGGGCATATCCGTTTAAGTGGCGGTGCGGATATCGGTTCCGCTCTTACAGCGGGTCACTTTTGGCAAACGCCCCAAAAGTAACCAAAAGGTCAGGCTCCTGGTTTGGCCCTCCTTCGCCGGGTTCCCTCGCTCCGGCCCCGCTCCGTGGGCACGCGCCGAAACGGACGTCCCTGTCCCGGCGCTCTCGCCGCATCCTGCGGCTCGACCCACTCCGCGGCGCCTGCACTCGGCCTGCACCCAAGTCGCGATTTGCGGCGACTGTGAGGGCGCGTCCCAAAAGCAAGAGCAAAAGCAGGATCATAATCGACGGCAACGGCGTTCGCGCTTAACCAAACTCCGCCATCGCATCCAGCACTGCACCTTTGAAGTAGTCCAACGATGCACGGTCGAACAGGATCTGGAACGCAGGCTGCGAATCGCCGCCCACATTCACCACGATCACGTTGATCCGTGCCGCCGAGGTCTGGGCCACTGCACCCGCCCCAAACGCTTTGAGCCGCAGATCGACGCCGCACAGCTTGGCCATCACGTCAGCGATGCACACACCACTCAACTGCAGCCAGGCATGGCTGTCCTGTCGAGGCAGCAGATAGTTGGCACTGTGGTCCAGCTCCCACCGCGCCTCTTCATCGGCGATGCGCTCGCCGCTGTCCAGCACGCTGCCGAGGATCAGGTATTCAGTCTGCGACAGGCGCGCCACATGGCTGCTGTCGGCTTGCGTCACCGCCCGATTAGGCGTGTCTGGCAAAACGAATCCGCGGCCTTGCAGGTACTCCGCGCTCTGCATGCCGCGAAAGCCAACCCGTGGCAGGTCAGTCAGATCGGTCAGCACGCATTGCGCCATCGAGCTGACGTGAACCGGCGCCGGGGCGATAGGGTGTTCGGTATTGAGACTGGACATGTCAGAGCTCCTGGCGCTGGTTTTCAGGGTCGAAAAACGGCAGTTTCACCACGGTGGCCTGGACGACCACACCATCTTCCACACGGATCGGAATCTGCTGCCCCGGCGTGCTTTGATCGAAGGCGGCGTAGGCCAGGCCAATGATGCGGTCGAGGGATTGTGAGTATTCGCAGGACGTCACGTTGCCGCTGATGTCCGGGCCCTTCAACACGAGGTGCCCCTCCAGCGGTTGTGGGCTGGCTTTGGGCAGTACGAACCCCACCAGTTTGCGCTTCTGCGGCTGGGCTTCGAGGATATCCACCGAGCGCCGACCGACGAAGAACGGCTTGCTGCGACTGACCGCCCAACCCATGTCGATTTCCGCCGGGTGAGTCATGCCGTCGGTGTCCTGGCTGATGATCACATGGCCTTTTTCCAGACGTAGCAGGCGCTGGGTTTCGACACCGAACGGGCGGATGTCGAAGGCTTTGCCCGCTTCCATCAAGGCGTCCCACAGGTTCAGCGCATGGCGCGCCGGGACGTGAATTTCATAGCCCAGCTCACCGACGAAACCGACCCGCAGCAGCCGCGCCTTGATCCCGGCCACGGTGCCCTGGCGCACAGCCAGGTAGGGGAAGCCCTCGGCGGACAGGTCCAGATCGCTGCAGACTTTCTCCAGCACCTTGCGCGAATCCGGACCGGCCACGTTGACTGCCGAGATGGCTGCGGTGACGTTGGCGATGTCGACGTTCAGGCGCCATTGCGCGTTCCACTTGAGCATCTGCTGGTAGATGCGGTCGACGCCGCTGGTGGTGGCGGTGACGTAGAAATGGTTCTCGGCGAAGCGGGCGCAGACACCGTCGTCGATCACCACGCCATGCTCGTTGGTCATCAGCGCATAGCGCGAGCGGCCTACCGGCTGCTTGAGGAAGGCGAAGGTGTACATGCGATTGAGCAGTTCGGCGGCGTCCGGTCCGCGAACGTCCAGACCACCCAGGGTCGAGACGTCGATGATGCCGACCTTGTTGCGCACGTGCAGTGCTTCGGCCTGCATGCACTTATCGCGTTCACTCGGCTTGCCGTAGTAGGCCGGGCGCTGCCAGATCCCGGCGGGCATCATTTTCGCGCCTGCGTCCAGATGGCGTTTGTGCATCGGCGTCTGGCGGTACGGGTCGAAGGCGCGACCGGCTACGTGGGCCAGCTTCTCGGCCTCGAATGGCGGACGGGCGGTGGTCACGCCGGTTTCGCTGACGCTGCGCTGTGTGGCCGAAGCCACCAACCGGGCGGTGGGCAGGGCAGAGTGGCGCCCTTGGGACGGTCCCATGCCCACTGTCGAGTAGCGCTTGACCAGTTGCACGTCGCGGTAGCCGATTTTGGTGGCGTTGATGATGTCGCGCACTTGCAGGTCTTCATCGAAATCGACGAAGTCCTTGCCCTTGGGGTGCGGGAAGATCGGCCACGGGAAATTGACTTGGGCTTCACTGCGCATCGGCAGCGGCTTGGCGGTCAGTTCCAGATCCAGCGCGGTGACGATTTCGGCGGCGGCATGAATGCCGTCCGCCAGCACGTTGTCCAGCGCGTGATAACCATGGGCCGAGCCTGCTACACGAAGATTTTGCGGCAAACCGCTCAGGGTGAACTCGGCCAGTTGATCGTCATAGGCCAGCTTGCCGCCTGCCTGACAGAGCAATTGATAGACCGGCATGTAGCCGCCGGACATGCACAGCAGGTCGCAATCGAGGATCAGGCCGCTGTTGGTGACCTGGCCCTGCCCGGTGATTTTGCGAATGTCGACGCCGCTGACGTGGCGCATGCCTTTTTCGTGCAGCGCCTCATAGACCGTGCTGCCGAGGTGGCAAGGGATGCCGCGCTTTTCCAAGGCTGGCGACAGCGCTCGGTCTGACGGGCCTGAGCGCATGTCCACCACCGCAGCAACGGCCACACCCTGATCATGCAAATCCAGTGCAGCCAGATAGCCGTCATCATTGCCGGTCAACACCACAGCGCGCCGGCCTGGCTTGACTGCATACAGCTTCATCAAGCGCTGAGCCGCGCTGCTCAGCATCACGCCGGGCAAATCGTTGTTGCGGAAGATCACCGGCTGGTCGAACGAGCCGCTCGCGATCAGGCATTGCGTCGCGCGCACCTTGTACATGCGCTTGCCTTGAATGACCGGCAGGTAGTTGTCGGTGAACCAGGCGTTGCAGGTGGCCTTTTTCAACACCTGAATGTTGGCGTGGCCTTCGACGGCATCCACCAGTTCACGACGCAGGGTTTCGGCGCGCTGGCCTTCGATGTCGAAGCGCGCATAAGTGAGCGAGCCGCCGAGAATCGGTTGTTGCTCGATCAGCAGCACTTTCGCGCCCGCATTGGCAGCGGTCAACGCGGCTTGCAAACCGGCAGGGCCTGCGCCGATCACGGCCAGATCAGCGAACAGATAGGCTTTGTCGTAATACTCGGGCTGGAATTTCAGGTCCAGCACGCCAAGCCCGGCTTTCTTGCGAATGATCGGCTCCCACAGCTTCCACGCGCCCTTGGGCTTGTAGAACGAGCGGTAGTAAAAGCCCACCGGCATGAACTTGGAGAACTTGCCCAGGTAGGCGTCCTTGTCGTTGTCCAGCGAGCCGTTGAAGTTTTGCCCGGTCACTTGCACGCCGTTTTCCAGCAGGTGTGTGTCGGCCAGCACATTCGGCTCGCTCGGCAGTTGCACCAGGGTGTTGGCGTCTTGCCCGGCCATGGTCAACGGGCCACGCGGGCGGTGATACTTGAACGAGCGTGACAGCAAAAAGCGGCCATTGGCGAGCAGGGCGCTGGCGATGCTGTCCCCGGCAAAACCCTGATACGGCTTGCCGTCGAAGCTGAAGGTGAGGGGCTGATTGCGGTCGATCAGTAGGCCCATGGGAGCAGAGAGGCGGCTCATTGCGCGGTCTCCCTGGCAGGGAGGGTAAAGTCGACGCGAGCGGTGAACAGCTCTTTGGGGTCGAAGGTGTGCAGGATTTCGTCACTGCCGGTGTGGCGTTCGGCGAGGAACCAGTAGCTGGACGGGTTGTGCATCCACCATTCGCGGACCACGCCCAGAATGTCCTCGCTGTTGAACACGTAATCGGCCCATTCGGCGTCGGTGCAGGTCTGTGGATCAGGCATCTGCTTGAACTCGCCGCCGTAGGTGAACTCGCTGATGTTGCGCGGCCCGTTGAGCGGGCAATTCATGACTTTCATATTCCGCTTTCCTCAGTGGCTGGCCGCGGTAGCGCCCATTTCGTTGACTTGCTGGAAGGTCGAGAAACGCTCCAGACCGAACGGTTTGATCAGATCCGGCACCGTGCCGCCGCTGGCGACCAGTTCGGCCATGGTCTTGCCGCAGATCGGCGTGGCTTTGAAGCCCCAGGTGCCCCAGCCTGCGTCGAGGTAGTAATTCTTCACCGGCGACAGGCCCATGATCGGGCTGTAGTCCGGGGTCATGTCGGTGATGCCGGCCCACTGGCGCATCAGCTTGGCGTTCGCCAGGAACGGGAACATCTCGATGGCGTGGGCCAGCAGGCTTTCTTTCAAGTCCAGCGTGGAGCGGGTGTTGAACAGCGGGTAAGGGTCGGAGCCGCCGCCGAACACGACTTCGCCGCGACTGGTCTGTTGCACGTAGCAGTGCAGGGCAGAAGAACTCACCAGCGGGTCGAGAAACGGCTTGAACGGCTGGGTGACCATGGCTTGCAGCGGGAAGGTCTGGATCGGCGAGCGAATCCCGGCTTTCTTCATCAATTGCGAACTCATGCCCGCGACGGCCTGTACCGCGCAGCCGCATTTGATCGTGCCGCGATTGGTCTTCACGGCGGTGATGCTGCCGTTCTCGATCACCAGTTCCTGCACTTCGGTGAGCTGATGAATTTCCACGCCGCGCTTGGCGGCCTGTTTGGCGTAACCCCAGGCCACGGCGTCGTGGCGTGCGGTGGCGCCGTCGATGTGCCAGAGGCCTGCGATCACTGGCAGGTGGCCCGGATCGAGGTTGAGGGTCGGCACCAGTTCGCGAATTTGCTGGCGGTCGATCATCTCGGTGCGGCCACCGAAATGCTTGTTCACTTCGGCGCGCTGGCGGAACGAGCGCACCGTGGCGTCGGTGTGAGCCAGGGTCAGTTGGCCGCGATGGGAGTACATGATGTTGAAGTCGAACTCGTTGGACAGCCCTTCGAACATCCGCACCGATTCTGCGTAGAAACGCACGCCCTCGCTGGTCAGGTAGTTGGAGCGGATCACGGCGGTGTTACGCGCTGTGTTGCCGCCGCCCAGATAACCCTTTTCCAACACCGCGATATGGGTGATGCCGTGGTACTTGGACAGGTAATACGCCGTGGCCAGGCCATGGCCACCGCCGCCAATGATCACCACGTCATAGGAGGATTTGAGTTCTTTGGGCGCTGGCAGGTCGACCTCGACCGGGTACTCCGCGCTGAGCCCGTATTTCAGGAGATTGAAAGGCATGGGGCCTCCGACGACGCAGGTTGGGCTTGTGCGTGGGCTTGCTGCACGGCAGCGATCAGGGTGTTTTTCATCAGAAAGGCGATGGTCATCGGGCCGACGCCACCGGGCACCGGGGTGATGGCCGAGACGTGGGGCAGGGCGCTGTCGAAGTCCACATCGCCCACCAGACGGCTGCGGCCATCTTCTTCAATACGGTTGATGCCGACGTCAATCACCACCGCGCCGGGCTTGAGCCAACGGGCGTCGATCATACGTGGCCGACCGACGGCGGCGACCACGATGTCGGCCTGACGGCACAAGGCCTGGGCGTCGACACTGCGCGAATGCACCACGGTCACCGAGCAGTGGGCCTTGAGCAGCAGCGCGGCCATGGGTTTGCCGACGATGTTGGAGCGGCCAATGACCACCGCATGCTTGCCGGACAGATCACCGCAAGTGTCTTCAAGCAGTTGCATGCAGCCGCTGGGGGTGCACGGTGTCAGCACGTTGCGGCCCTGGCTCAGGCCGCCGACGTTTTCACTGTGAAAACCATCGACGTCCTTGCCCGGCGCGATGGCCTGCAAGGCGCGGGTTTCTTCGATCTGCGCGGGCAGCGGCAGTTGCAGAAGGATGCCGTTGACGCTGTCGTCGTCATTCAGCTCGGCAATCAGTTTCAGCAACTGCGCTTGAGTGGTGTCCGCGCTCAAGCGATATTCCAGTGAACGAATCCCGGCCTCTTCGGCGCGCAGGATCTTGTTGCGCACATACACCTGACTGGCCGGGTCTTGACCCACCAGAATCACCGCCAGCGCCGGTTCGATGCCATCGCGCTTCAGCGCCTGCACATCGTTTTTGACCTGCGCCAGTACGCGGGCAGCGACGGCTTTGCCGTCGATCAGTTTTGAGCTGTTCACCGGAAGATCACCGTTCTGTCGTTGTTGAGGAAGACCCGATGTTCCAGGTGGTATTTGACGGCTTTGGACAGCGCCACGGTTTCGGTATCACGGCCGGTGGCGACCAGATCATCCGGCAGGTAGACATGGTCCACGCGCTGCACTTCCTGCTCGATGATCGGGCCCTCGTCCAGATCGCTGGTGACGTAATGGGCGGTGGCGCCGATCAGCTTCACACCACGTTCGTAAGCCTGGTGATAGGGCTTGGCGCCTTTGAAACCGGGGAGGAAGGAGTGGTGAATGTTGATGGCACGGCCCGAGAGCTGCTTGCACAGGTCGTCCGAGAGGATTTGCATGTAACGCGCGAGCACGACCAGATCGGTGCCGGTTTCGTCGACCACTTTCATCAGCGCCGCTTCCTGCTGGGCTTTGGTTTCTTTGGTCACGGGCAGGTAGATGAAGCGAATGCCTTCACGCTCGGCCATGGGGCGCAGGTCAAGGTGGTTGGACACGATGGCGGTGATGGTCATGTCCATCTCGCCTTTGTGGTAGCGGTAGAGCAGGTCGGTGAGGCAGTGGTCGAACTTGCTCACCATCAACAGCACGCGCATCGGCTCGCGGGTGTCGTGCAGCTCCCATTGCATATCGAAGGCTTTGGCGACGTCTTCGAAGCCGCTTTGCAGAGCGGTGATGTCGCCGGTGTGGCCGTCGTTGAAGCGGAACACGGCACGCATGAAAAATTTGCCGCTGAATTCGTCGTCGAACTGCGCCATTTCACCGATGTAGCAGGCGTTGCCCGCCAGGTACGAAGTGACCGCTGCGACGATGCCGGAGGTGGCCGGGCAACTGATCTTGAGAATGAAATGGTTCTTTTCGTGTTGCATGGCAATTCCTCTGGAAGTGGCGGCCGTTCGGTTCAGGGCGGTGATCAGCGCAAAAATTCAGGGGTGAACGATGTTTTCGTGGGTGAATAAAAATTCCCATCAGGAATTAAATATTCTCGAAGGAGGTTTTATAGGCGAAAGGAAATGACGCGTCTAGCTAAATTTAGAAAGTTTTTTAACTGACAGGAAAATTAGACTCGCATGCCCGCTGTAGTCATAGGGTTTGCCAACGGCAGCGGCATCACGTATGCCGCCGCAGGCAAGCCATGATGCTACGGATTTGGCGTACGGCCTTTTTGGGCACCAAAGTGGTATTGCATTGCCTTGCAGATGCTCTAGGCTGGCGCTCTCATTCAAATAAAAACAAGCAAGCGCCTGATATGAGCCAGAGCCTCAACCTGCTGCGAAAATTCGTCTCCCCGGAAATTATCTTCGGTGCCGGAAGCCGTCACAGCGTGGGCAACTACGCGCGCACGTTCGGCGCGCGTAAAGTCATGGTGGTCAGCGACCCCGGCGTGATCGAGGCCGGTTGGGTAGCCGATGTCGAAGCCAGTCTGCAAGAGCAAGGTCTCGATTACTTCCTGTACAGCGCGGTCTCGCCCAACCCTCGCGTCGAGGAAGTCATGCGTGGTGCTGACCTCTATCGCGAGCACGGCTGTGACGTGATCGTGGCCGTCGGCGGCGGCAGCCCCATGGACTGTGGCAAGGCCATCGGCATTGCCGTGGCCCATGGGCGCAGCATTCTTGAGTTCGAAGGCGTGGACACCATTCGTGTGCCCAGCCCGCCGCTGATCCTGATCCCGACCACCGCAGGCACCTCGGCGGATGTTTCGCAGTTCGTGATCATTTCCGATCAACAGGAACGCATGAAGTTTTCCATCGTCAGCAAGGCGGTGGTGCCCGATGTCGCGCTGATCGACCCCGAAACCACCCTGAGCATGGACCCGTTCCTGTCGGCCTGCACCGGCATCGACGCGCTGGTTCACGCCATCGAGGCGTTCGTCTCCACCGGTCATGGCCCGCTGACCGACCCCCACGCACTGGAAGCCATGCGCCTGATCAACGGCAATCTGGTGCAGATGATCGCCAATCCGGCCGACATCGCCCTGCGTGAGAAAATCATGCTCGGCAGCATGCAGGCGGGGCTGGCGTTCTCCAACGCAATTCTCGGGGCTGTGCATGCCATGTCCCACAGCCTCGGCGGTTTTCTCGACTTGCCCCACGGCCTGTGTAACGCGGTGTTGGTCGAGCACGTAGTGGCCTTCAACTACAGCTCGGCACCGGACCGTTTCAAAGTGATTGCTGAAACCCTGGGCATCGATTGCCGCGGCTTGAATCATGCGGCGATCAGCAAGCGGTTGGTGGAACACCTGATCGCGCTCAAGCATCAGATCGGTTTCCACCAAACCCTGGGCCTGCATGGGGTCCGTAGCAGTGACATTCCGTTTCTGTCCCAGCATGCGATGGGCGATCCGTGCATCCTGACCAATCCCCGTGCCTCCAGCCAGCGTGACGTGGAAGTGGTGTATGGCGAAGCCCTCTGATCCCCGCCAGGGTGCGCTCACGGCCCTGCTCGGGCTGGGCAACCACTCGACGCGCAAGAGCCACTACCCGGAATTGACCCTGCGTCTGGCGGAGCTGGAAAACGAGCGCAATCGCTATAAATGGTTGTTCGAACACGCGGTGCACGGCATTTTTCAGGCCCGCTTGCATGAGGGGGTACGGGCGGCCAACCCGGCTCTGGCGCGCATGCTCGGTTACGGCGACCCACACGATGTACTGCTGGCCCTCAATGATCTGGCCAGCACGTTGTTTGTCGGCGGGCAGGCCGAAATGGACGTGATCGCCGAGGTGCTCAAGCGCGAACACAGCGTGCAAGGCTACGAAACCCGCCTGCGACGCAAGGACGGCAGTTACGTCGATGTGCTGATGAACCTGTTGCTCAAGCCTGATGAAGACGGGGTGTACGAAGGCTTTGTGGCCGACATCACGGAACGCAAGCTGGCGCAACAGCGGTTGCAGGAACTCAACGATCAACTGGAAATGCGAGTCGCGGAGCGCACCGATGAACTGCTGGAAGCCAATCTCAATCTGCGTGATGCCCGTGACGCCGCAGAGGCCGCCAACCACAGCAAGGACAAATACCTCGCCGCCGCCAGCCACGACTTGTTGCAACCCCTGAATGCCGCGCGTTTGCTGATTTCGACGTTGCGCGAGCGCCACTTGCCGGATGCCGAGCGGGTGTTGGTTGAACGTACTCATCAGGCACTTGAGGGCGCGGAAGACCTGCTGACCGATCTGCTGGATATCGCCAAGCTCGACCGCGCCTCGATTCAGCCGGACATCAACCTGTATCGGCTGGACGAGGTGATGGCGCCGCTGGTTTCAGAGTTTCAGCCGGTGGCCGCCGCCGCAGGCCTCACGTTACGCGCGCACATGGGTGAGTTCGCGATTCGCACCGACCTCCGCCTGCTGACCCGAATACTGCGCAATTTCCTCAGCAATGCGTGTCGCTATACCGAGCGTGGCAGCATCCTGCTGGGTGCGCGCAGGCGTGGGGAGCGGTTGCAGATTGAAGTCTGGGACACGGGGCGCGGTATTGCTGCCGACCGATTGGAATCGATTTTTCTGGAGTTCAACCAGTTGGACGTCGGGCGGGCCGCGGATCGAAAAGGGGTGGGCCTGGGGCTGGCCATCGTCGAGCGCATCGGGCGTATTCTGGGGGGGCGCGTGCAGGTGCGCTCGCAGCCGGGCCGCGGCTCGGTGTTTGCCTTCGACGTGCCGCTGTCCGAAGAAAAACCGATGCCGGTCAATGTGGTCGTGCAGCACCAGCCGAGTATCGGCAACCCGCTGCCGGGGCGTCGCTTGCTGGTGCTGGACAACGAAATCAGCATTCTCGACAGCATGGCCGGGTTGCTGGGGCAGTGGGGGTGTGAAGTGCTGACCGCCACTGATGAAGTCTCTTGCCTGGAGGTACTGCGAGGGCGCGCGCCGGAGTTGATCCTGTTCGACTTCCACCTCGACCATGGCGTGTTGGGCTGCGACGTCGTGGCCAACCTTCGCGAACACTTTGCTGTCGAGATCCCTTGCGTGATGATCACCGCCGACCGCACCGACCTCTGTAGGCGCGCGCTGCAAGCGCTCAATGCGCCGCTGCTGAACAAACCGGTGAAACCGGGGAAGTTGAGGGCGGTGGTGAGTCAGTTGTTGGGGTAGTTGTTGACTTTGGATTCTGAGCGCAGCCACGCTCCTACGGGCTACGCCCAGAATCAGAAGCAGGCAGGTGACGCGGGCTCACCCCCCCGTCATATTCATGAACCGCACCACTTGCACATCGTCGCTGATCTCAAAGTTGTGCTGGTAGGGCTTCAGCTTCATCGCTTCGATGAGGGCGTTTTCCAGTTTTTCCGGTTGGCCGGGGTTGGCGCGCAGCACGGCTTTGAGGTCGGCGGAATGCTCGTTGCCCAGGCACAGCAACAAACGCCCTTCAACGGTGACCCGAACCCGGTTGCAGGTGGCGCAGAAGTTGTGGCTGTGAGGCGAGATGAAGCCGACGCGAATGTCGGGTGCTTCCGCCAGCCGCCAGTAGCGCGACGGACCTTGGGTCGACTCGGCGGAGTTGACCAGGGTGTAACGCTCGGCAATGCGCTCGCGCACCTGTTCACTGGAGAAAAACGACTCGGCGCGGCTGTGTTCACTGATAATGCCTAACGGCATTTCTTCGATGAACGTGATGTCCAGGCCACGATCGATGGCGAAGGCCACCAGGTCATTGATCTCGTGATCGTTGCGGCCCTGCATCACCACGCAGTTGAGTTTGGTGTGGGTGAATCCGGCCGCGTTTGCCGCGTCGATTCCGGCGATGACCTTGTTCAAATCCCCTGTACGGGTCAGCTCCTTGAAACGGGCGGGGTCGAGGCTGTCGAGGCTGATGTTCAGGCGCTTGAGTCCTGCCTCGAACAAAGGGGCGGCGAGTTTTTCCAGTTGCGAACCGTTGGTGGTCATGCACAGTTCGCGCAGACCGGGCAGGGCGGCGATGTTTTTGCACAACCCGACGATCCCGGCGCGCACCAGCGGCTCGCCACCGGTCAGACGAATCTTTTTCGTGCCCAACGCCACGAAGCGCTCGGCGATTTGCTGGATTTCTTCGAGGGAGAGAATCTGTTGGCGTGGCAGGAACGTCATGTCCTCGGCCATGCAGTACACGCAGCGAAAGTCGCAGCGATCAGTCACTGACATCCGAACGTAATCGACTTTGCGTGAATACCCGTCAATCAGGACCCGGTTCGACATGTGTGTTCTCGGCAGCGTGTTGCGTGGCAGAGGCTCATGGCGTGCTTCACGAAGGGCGAAGCTCGCCGCTGAATCGTTAAATCTTCTGGCTGACCGGTTGTTCGGCAGAAGCAGCGTTTTCACCGGTCAGTGAGGCCTGTGCGGCCTTCGAATAAGACACGTAATACGCCAGACCGACGAAAATTGCACCCCCCACCGCGTTGCCCAGGAACACGGCGCAGAAGTTCTCGATGAAGTCGCCCCAGCTCAACGCGTCGGCAAATATCGCCGCAGGAATCACGAACATGTTGGCCACCACGTGCTGGAAGCCGATGGCCACGAATGCCATGATCGGGAACCACATGCCGATGATCTTGCCGGTCACGTCCTTGCTGGCGAACGACAGCCAGACCGCCAGGCACACCAGCCAGTTGCAGCCGATGCCGGAGATGAATGCCTGACCAAAATCGGCGCTGGCCTTGGCTTTGGCGATGGCCACGGTCTTGGCCAGATAGGCGCCTTCGGTGAGGCCCAGCACGTGGCCAAAGAAGTAGGCGATGAACAGCGCGCCCATCAGGTTGGCAAAGGTCACCAGTGCCCAGTTGCGGGCGACAGCACCCAGCGTGATGCGCCCGGCGAACAACGCAGTGGGCAGGCTCATCATGTTGCCGGTGAGCAATTCACCGCCCGCCAGGATGGTCAGGATCAGACCAATCGGGAACACGGCCGCGCCCAGCAGGTTGCCGAACGAGGCCCACGAACCTGGAATCATGGTGCTGACGTGGATGTCCAGCAGAAAACCCAATGCGATAAAGGCACCGGCCAGGAAACCCAGCACCAGGATCGAGGCGATCGGCAAGTGCGATTTCTTGACCCCGGCTTCGATGGTGATCTCGGCGATCTGTTGGGGCGTATTGATGGACATGTTTTCAAACTCGCACGCAATGGCCGACAACACGACACGAGGTCGCATGTCAGGCAACGATTAATGATGGGGTCAAGCGTCCGGTCTTGATGCGCGAACGTGCCAGCGGGCACGGCGCCAATCCATTTGAGGGTGTTGGTGTGCGACTTCAGGTCGCATCGCAGAAACGTCGAAAAAGACGTACTCAGTTGATGAGCAAGCTACCGATCCGATGCTAGAGCGTCCAATCGCTTGTTCCGATGAATTCATCGATGCGCTCTATCGAAAGGGGCGCGCTGTTTTTTCCGCGACCGATGGCGCCTGTCGAATCAATCACTGAGTGGCCGACGGATCGACCCCGAACTTCTCCGGTTTGCCAGCACTGGCGGCGAATGGGCATGATGCGATCCGGTACGGAACCCGCTGCTCGAATATTGATCGGATATCCCGTACCGCCGCCCGCCAGACTTCCCCGATCAGCGTGAACCCATGACCCATCGCCCCGCGCCGCTACCGCTTGACGAAGCCCGACGTATCCAGGCACTGGAGAGTCTGCATATTCTGGACAGCCTTCCGGAGCGGGCTTTCGACGACATCGTTGCGCTGGCGTCGACGATTTGCGCCACGCCCATCGCGCTCGTCTCGCTGATCGACCGAGAGCGCCAGTGGTTCAAGGCGTGCGTTGGCCTGCCAGTGCGCGAAACCCACCGCGACCAAGCGTTCTGTGCCCACGCGATTCTTGAGCCCGACCAATTGCTGATCGTCGAGGACGCCACTCAGGATGAACGCTTCACCCACAATCCGTTGGTGCTGGGCGAGCCGTTCATACGGTTCTATGCCGGGGCGCCCATCGTGACGGATCAAGGGTTCGTGTTGGGCACCGTGTGCGTCATCGACAGGATGCCCCGCACACTGGACGCTCGGCAGGTGTCTGCGTTGAAAGCCCTGGCCCGGCAAACCTCGGCGCTGATGCAGTTGCGTGAGTTCAGCCTTTTGAAAGACGAGCAGACCCGCAGCTTGAGTCGCAAGGTTATCGACGCGCTGGGCGATGACCAGCACGTCCATGCCGGACTGCGTCAAAGCCAGCGGATTTCGTCCATCGGTCAGCTCACCAGCGGCATCGCCCATGATTTCAACAATCTGCTGCAGGCGATCAGTGCCAGCCTGCAATTCGTCGAACGCAAGGCGGAAAAACCCGCGGATGTCCGCCGCTGGGCCTCGGTGGGCCTTCAGGCGGTGAGCAAGGGCGCTTCGCTGATCGCACAACTGCTGGCATTCACGCGGGAGGACTCATCGGCGTTAAGGTTGCTGGATGTCAGCGCTCAACTGCGCAACCTCGAAGAGCTGTTCGGCCGTGTCCTGAGTCCGGACGTCAGCCTTCGCTTCGCACTGGAGCCTGCGCCGGCGCTGGTTTTGTGCGATGCCACGCAACTGGAGGCCGCAGTGCTCAATCTGCTGGTCAACGCGCGAGATGCGATGAGCGGTGCGGGCAGCATTCGTGTGGCGACTTCGCTGGTGGCCCTGACCGAGCATGAGTCGTTGGCCGATGGGCTGTACCTGCAATTGACGGTCGAAGATGACGGGCCAGGCATTCCGGAAGCCATCGCCCGGCAGGTCTTCGAACCTTTCTTCACAACCAAACAGGCGGGGAAGGGCACCGGGCTGGGGTTGTCGCAGGTGTCAGCCTTTGCCGCGCAGGCGGGTGGCACCGTTTCCCTCCATTGCGGTATGGCCGGTGGCACCACCGTGACCCTGCTGCTGAGGGTTCGCGATGGCGTGAATGAGTCAATCGTGCAGACGTCCGGGCAAGCCAGCGCCGAAATCCCGGCCAGCCGTGCGAACGTGCTGTTGGTCGACGATGACGCTTCTTTGCGCGAGGTCATGACCCATCTGTTGGTCGACGCAGGTTATTCAGTGGCGTCGGTGTCCAGTGGCTTTGAGGCGATCGAATCCATTCGCCAGCGCGCGCCGGATATCGTGGTCAGCGATTGCGCGATGGGAGATTTCAGCGGGGTGGCGTTGTCTCGGGTGTTGCGGGAAATCAGGCCCGGTCTGCCCATTTTGCTGCTCACCGGCCATGCGGACCTGGAATCGGTGCGCGCTGAATGCCAAGCGGACGCCGTGGTGCTGCACAAGCCCGTGAGTCTGCAATGCCTGGTCGAAGGGATTGAAGCGTTATTGCACTAGCGGTGCGCCGGGTTCGCTCCGCTTGCGCATTGACCTTCGTCAAGCCACTGCGTAGCCTTGCGCACTTGAGGTTCGCCGATCCGCTCTGTCAAGGCGTCGGCGCTAAGAAGGGAATGTGGTACAAGCCACAGCTGCCCCCGCAACTGTAAACGGTCATGTTCATTGCACAGCCACTGCGCGAGCGGGAAGGCGCGATGAATGCGTGATCACTGGCAACCGCCAGCCGATTCGCCACCGTGAGCCAGGAGACCTGCCTCGAACGGACGTCACGTCCACGTATTCTCATTACAACCGGGCGGGGTGATCCGGTGGCGAATCGAACGGCTTGCCTGTCGACTGCGACGGCCTTGCAGTTCTCGTCCTGTTTGCCCGCCGCTGCGCCTGAGGGCAACCATGAAATCACTGGCCAAACTTCCCGTCACCATCGTCACCGGCTTTCTCGGCTCGGGCAAGACCACGCTGCTGCGCCACATGCTCGACAACGCCGAAGGGCGTCGCATCGCGGTGATCGTCAACGAGTTCGGCGAGTTGGGCATCGACGGCGAAATCCTCAAGCAATGCACCATCGGTTGCACCGAGGAAGAGGCCACCGGTCGCGTGTACGAGTTGGCCAACGGTTGCCTGTGCTGCACCGTTCAGGAAGAGTTCTTCCCGGTGATGCAGGAACTGGTCGCCCGTCGCGGCGATCTGGATCACATCCTCATCGAAACCTCCGGTCTGGCCCTGCCAAAGCCGCTGGTTCAAGCCTTCCAGTGGCCGGAAATCCGCAACGCCTGCACCGTCGACGCGGTGATCACGGTGGTCGACAGCCCGGCCGTCGTGGCCGGTACATTCGCAGCTTTCCCGGATCAAGTGGACGCCCAGCGCAAGCTCGACCCAAACCTGGACCACGAGTCGCCATTGCATGAGCTGTTCGCCGACCAACTGGCCAGCGCCGACCTGGTCATCCTCAACAAAGCCGACATGCTGGACGCCGATGCACTGGCTGCTGTGCGTGCCGAGGTCGCGGAAGAACTGCCACCTGCGGTGAAAGTCATCGAGGCCAGCAAAGGGCAGTTGCCGTTGAGCGTATTGCTGGGCCTGGGTGCAGAGTCCGAAGTGCACATCGATGGTCGCAAGACTCATCACGACCATCACGATGGCGATGACCACGACGATCACGATCATGACGCCTTCGATTCGATTTCCATCTCCCTGCCGCAAGCCGACGAAGCCTTGTTGCTTGATGCGCTGACTCAGGCGGTGGTGCAGCACGGCATTTTGCGGGTCAAAGGCTTCGTGGCGATTCCGGGCAAGCCAATGCGCCTGTTGGTGCAAGGCGTCGGCACGCGCTTCGACAAGCACTTCGACCGCGCCTGGAAGGCCGACGAGGCCCGCGAAAGCCGTCTGGTGCTGATCGGCCAGGACCTGGACGCCGCCGTGCTCGAAGCCCAACTGCGCGAAGCCATTCAGGGTTAACCCATGCATTTGCTGCGCACCCAGCCCGGTGGCTTCGTCCCCGACGACAGCATCGCGGACCTCGGTCAGACCCCTGCCGATCTGGTTATTTTGTGCAGCGGTGACTCCCATCTGGCGCTGCTCGCGGAGACCGCGCAGCAGTTGCCGGACGATTACCCCAGTCTGCGCCTGGCCAACCCCATGCAGGTGCAGAACCACGCTTCGGTCGATTTGTACGTCGACGAGGTGCTGCGTCATGCCAAGATCATTCTGATTTCGCTGCACGGCGGGATCGGTTATTGGCGCTACGGCGTGGAGCGCCTGGTGGAACTGGCCGCGCGTGGCATCAAGCTGATTCTGGTGCCCGGTGATGACCGTCCGGACCCTGAACTCAGCGACCTGAGCACCGAACCTGCGCAAGACCGCGAGCGCCTCTGGCATTACCTTCGCCAAGGCGGCAAGCACAACGCCTTGCAGCTTTTCAATTGTCTGGCCAGTCGGTGGCTAGGGCGCGAGTACCCCTGGGGCGAGCCGCAGGCGTTGCCCCGCGTGGCGATCTATCACCCGCGCAAGGGCAATGCATCGCTCAGCGACTGGCAGGTTGAATGGCACGCCAGTCAACCCGTGGCCGCTGTGCTCTTCTATCGCTCGCACTTGCAGGCGGCCAACACCGCGTTCATCGACGTGTTCTGCGAACGACTGATGGCCCAAGGGCTGAATCCGTTACCCATCGCTGTCGCCAGCCTCAAAGAGCCTGCCTGTCTCGATGCCGTGCAGGACTGGATGGATGAGGTCGACTGCGAAATCATCCTGAACACCACCGGTTTTGCCCAGTCGACGCCCGAGGCACCGCATTTACGACCGTTTCGTCGAAATATCCCGGTGATCCAGGCGATCTGTGCCCAGGACAACGAACCGGGCTGGCAGGCCAGCGAACAAGGATTGGGCGCGCGCGACCTGGCGATGCACATCGCGCTGCCCGAGCTGGACGGGCGCATCATCAGTCGGCCGATCAGCTTCAAGGACCTGGCTTGGCGCAGCGAGCGCAGCCAGTCCGACGTGGTGTGCTACCGCGCCCAGCCCGAGCGCATGGATTTCGTCGCCGAGTTGGCGCGGCGCTGGGTGCTGCTGGCGCGCACGGCCAATGCCGACAAGCGTGTGGCGCTGATTCTGGCCAACTACCCGACCCGTGATGGCCGCATCGGCAATGGCGTAGGGCTCGACACCCCGGCGGCGGCCCTGAACATTCTCAGGTCGTTGCAGGATGAGGGCTACCCCGTCGAGGGGCTGCCGGAAAGCGGCACGGCGTTGATTCACGGCTTGCTCGGCGGTGTCACCAATGATCCCGACAGCCTCGATCAACGCCCGTGCCACCAAAGCCTGGCGATGGACGAGTACCTCGCGGCGTTTGACGCGTTGCCAGAAGCCAATCGCAATGCGGTGATCGAGCGCTGGGGTTTGCCGCATAACGATCCAATGTGCCGCAATGGCCGGATGATGATCGCCGGGCTGCGCTTTGGCCTGACCTTCGTCGGCATTCAACCGGCGCGGGGGTATCACGTCGATCACAGCGCGGTGTACCACGACCCGGATCTGGTGCCGCCCCATGGCTATCTGGCGTTCTATTTCTGGCTGCGTCGCTGCTACGGCGCCCATGCGCTGATTCATGTCGGCAAGCACGGCAACCTGGAGTGGCTGCCGGGCAAGGGCGTCGGTTTGTCCGAGCAGTGCTGGCCGGACGCGATCCTTGGCCCGCTGCCGAACGTCTACCCGTTCATCGTCAACGATCCGGGCGAGGGTGCGCAGGCCAAGCGTCGTACGCAGGCGGTGATCATCGATCACTTGATGCCGCCGCTGACTCGGGCCGAAACCTACGGTCCGCTGCGCAATCTGGAGCTGCTGGCCGACGAGTATTACGAGGCGCAGTTGCTGGATCCTCGGCGTGCTCGCGAGCTGCAACGGGACATTCTGGCGTTGGTGCGCGAGACCCACATCGACCGCGAACTGGCGCTGGATGAAAACCTCGACAGCGACACTGACGCGGCGATCTGGTTGCCCCGTCTCGATACCTATTTGTGCGACCTGAAAGAATCGCAGATTCGCGATGGCCTGCACGTATTTGGTGAATCCCCCAGCGGGCGCTTGCGCATCGACACCTTGCTGGCGATTTTGCGGGTGCCCCGAGGGGATGGGCGTGGCGCCAATGCGAGCCTGTTGCGAGCGCTGGCTCAGGCGCTGGCGCTGGATTTCGACCCGCTGGACTGCAATCTGGGCGATCCGTGGCAGGGCGATCAGCCGCAGGTTTTACGCGACGTCAGCGCGGATCCCTGGCGCACGCTGGGGGATGCCCGCGAGCGACTGGAGTTGTACGCCGCTCGTTTGATCGAGCGCGTGCTCGATGGCACGCATGATGTCGATTCCCTTGAAAACGCTGACTTGGCGTTCATCGTCGCGGCCATTAAAGACAGCGTGGCGCCCCGGCTGGACGGTTGTGGACCAGCCGAAATGCAGGGCCTGCTGGATGCATTGAAGGGGCGCTTCGTCCCGGCGGGGCCGAGCGGCGCGCCGAGTCGCGGGCGTCTGGACGTGCTGCCGACGGGGCGCAATTTCTTCTCGGTGGACGTGCGCAACCTGCCGACCATGACCGCCTGGCGCATTGGCTTCCAGTCGGCCAACCTGTTGCTGGAGCGGCACTTGCAGGATCACGGTGATGACCTGCGCCAGCTGGGCCTGTCGGTCTGGGGCACCGCCACCATGCGCACCGGTGGCGATGACATCGCGCAAGCGATGGCGTTGATGGGCGTGCGTCCGGTGTGGGCCACGGGCAGCCAGCGGGTCGACGATTTCGAGATTCTGCCGCTGAGCCTGCTGGACCGGCCCAGGGTCGATGTCACGCTGCGGGTGTCCGGTTTCTTCCGGGATGCCTTCGCCAACCTGATTCTTCTTTTCGACGCCGCTGTACAAGCGGTGGCGGCACTGGATGAACCCGATGACATGAACCCACTGGCCGCCCGCGTGCGTCAGGAGCGCGAGCAATACGCGCGCGAGGGGCTGAGCGCCGAACAAGCGGCCAGACAGGCGGGCTGGCGGATCTTCGGTGCCAAACCGGGGGCGTACGGTGCGGGGGTGCAGGGTGCGATCGACGGACGGTTGTGGCAAAGCCGCGAGGATCTGGCCGAGGTCTACTTGAATTGGGGGGGGTATGCCTATGGCGCCGCGGACGAAGGCACGCCCGCTCGGCGGGACTTCGCCAAGCGTCTAAGCCAGGTGCAGGCCGTGATGCAGAATCAGGACAACCACGAGCACGATCTGCTGGATTCCAACGACTATTACCAGTTTCAGGGCGGCATGCTCGCGGCGGCGGAAAGCCTGGGCCGCGAGAAGGTGGCCAGCTACCATGGCGACCACAGCCAGCCCGACTTACCGAAGGTGCGCAGCCTGAAGGAAGAGCTGAACCGCGTAGTCCGTTCGCGGGCGGCGAATCCGAAGTGGATCGAAGGGGCCAAGCGCCACGGCTATAAAGGCGCGTTCGAAATGGCTGCGACGGTAGACTTTCTGTTTGGCTTCGACGCGACCACCGAGCTGATTGACGATCATCAGTACGCGTTACTGGCCGACGCCTATTTGCTCGACCCTTCAACCCGTGAGTTCATCCAGCATCACAACCCCGAGGCCCTGCGGGACATGACCGAACGTATGCTCGAAGCGCAGCAGCGGGGGTTGTGGCAGGAGCCGGGTGAGTACCGGCAGGCGCTGGAGAACCTGCTGCTGGATATAGAAGAAACATGAGATCGCGCCGCTTCGTTCGATTCTGCCCGCTTAGGCAGAGGCGTACTGCGTGAGCCCAGATTGATGATGCATCAACCGAGTCCAACCATGACCGACACCCCACATTTCCCCCTTGCCGCAGTCGTTGGCGCAGACGCCTTGAAACTCGCGCTGTGCCTGACCGCCATCGACCCGAAGATTGGCGGAGTGCTGATCGAAGGACCGCGTGGCATGGCCAAGTCCACGCTGGCGCGAGGGCTGGCGGATCTGCTGGCCAGCGGGCCGTTCGTCACGCTGCCACTGGGGGCCACCGAAGAACGGCTGGTCGGCACGCTGGATCTGGATGCCGCGCTGGGCGAAGGCCGTGCGCGGTTTTCGCCGGGGGTATTGGCCAAGGCCGATGGCGGCGTGCTGTACGTCGACGAAGTCAACTTGCTGCCGGACCATCTGGTCGACCTGTTGCTGGACGTGGCGGCCAGTGGAGTCAATCAGGTGGAGCGCGACGGTATCTCCCATCGCCATCCGGCGCGTTTCGTGCTGATTGGCACCATGAACCCCGAAGAAGGCGAACTGCGTCCGCAGTTGCTGGACCGTTTCGGACTGAACGTGGCGTTGAGCGGGCAAACGTTGCCGCATGAACGTGGCCAGATCATTCGCCGTCGGCTGGATTTCGACGCGGCCCCCGAGGCGTTCTGTCAGCAGTGGGCGGGCGAGCAGCAGGCCTTGAAGGCCCGTTGCGAGACCGCACGGGGGGCGTTGTCGGGTATTGCGCTGGATGACACGAGCCTGGCGATCATCACTGAGCGCTGCTTTGCGGCGGGTGTCGACGGTCTGCGAGCGGATCTGGTGTGGCTGCGGGCTGCACGCGCCCATGCCGCGTGGCGCGGAGCGTCGGCCATTGCCCTTGACGATATCGATGCGGTGGCCGAATTCGCCCTGCGTCACCGCCGTCGTGAGCAGGCGCCCCAGCCACCCGCGTCGTCGCCTGCGCAGAGCCCGTCAGCGTCACCGGCCTCATCGTCGGCGCCGGGCGAGGGCCATTGGGGAGAGATGCCTGCGCAGGCCGTAAGTACGGGCGTTCGTCGCGAAGTGCCGGTCTGGCCAAAAAAGCCCTAGGCATCCGCCCCCGCCAGCCGAAGGAGGCGGATGCCAGCCCCCGACCGGGCAGACTCCGCGGCGGTAAAAGTGGTGCGTGCCGTTCTGGCGTCGAGGGTGCGATCGCGTGGTTGCCAACGCTGTTGCTCGGTCGCCCGCAGCGTCGTGCCGATCTGGTCCGGCAGCCCCGCACCCGACGTGAGCAGACGCTGTGGCTGGTCATCGTCGATGCATCGGCGTCAACGCGGCGTCATCAGGCGCTCAGTCAGGCGAAAGGGCTGCTGGCGCAGTTGTTCGACGATGCCTATCGTCAGCGTGCCCGATTGGCATTGTTGACGGCCAGTGGCGGCGCAGCGCGTTGGCAACATCAGGGGTTGAAAGCCGGGACGGCCTTGCAGCCTTGGCTGGAAGCGTTGGGTGCTGGTGGGGGAACACCGTTGTTCGAGGCCATCGAACAGGCCAGTCAGTGGCTGGGCAAACGTCGCACGCGATATCCCGGTGAGACGCAGCGCGTGGTGATCGTCACCGATGGCCGGGTCAGGGAGGTTCCCTCCCTCGAACCGATGGGCAGCCTCAGCGTGGTGATCGACATCGAGCGGGGGCCGATCAGGCTGGGCAGGGCGTTGCAGGTTGCCAATCAGCTCAAGGCCGAGTACCGGCACATCGACGACCTGCTCTGACGACGCGTCCCGGCCGGGTGCAGGGACGACGCGTCGAGGCAGAGGGCAACTCAGGCAGGCATGGTCCAGGGTTCCAGACGGTAGCCTTCGTCACTGATTTCAGCCCGGGCCTGTTCCAGCGCATGAGCCAGTTGCTTCGGATCGGAGTAGGCGCTGCTCGGGATCTGTTTGCGGCCAATACGCGTGCTGGTGCGATCGACCACGGTCAGGCTCAGTTCGCCATTGCCATCCTGTGGGGACCATGCCACGCACTGGAAGGGTTCGAAGGCGTGACCGGCGATCAGCAAAGCATCGTTAAAGCGCAAAGGGGCGTTCATGGAATGTCCTCAAGTGCCCGTATCAATTCAATCCCCGTCGGCGGGCTTCCCGAGCGGTTGGATACGTGTACTGATGACCTGCGCCGGGGGATAAGTCACAAGAGATTTCAACTTTTTTCAATTTATTTACATCTTCGCTGCCTTTCGTGACACGCCATGACTGCACTGTTGCGGCGCAAATACGTGTTACAGCGCTGATTCATCCGCTTGATTCCCTCTTTAATGCGTTTTTGGCAGGTCTAAGCACGTTTCGATCTTAGGCTTATAGTGAAACGGTCCAAGCGCGTGTCAAATATTTGCTAATGTAACAACCAGAGTCGCCAAGACACTGTTTCTAAAACTATTTTCCCTGCGAAATACTCTTCGAATCCTGGCGCCAAGGAACTCCATATGCATGAACTGGCATCGATCCGTCGCCTGTTAATTGTCGAACCGTGCGAAGAATGTCTGCGTTTGATTCCCGGCCTGCGCATCGCGGGCTGGGAGGTCGACAGCTGCGCGCTGGACGTTGCAGTGTCTCATTCCTGTGACGTTGGTTTGATTCGTCTGATGCCTCAGCATTTTGAGCAGCCGCAACTCATCAAGGATTTGATCACTCGCAGCAACACCGAATGGATCGCCGTGCTGACCGTTGAGGATCTGCGCCGGGAGCTGATCGGGGATTTCGTCTGTGAGTGGTTTTTCGATTTTCACACCTTGCCGTTCGACGTCGCCCGCGTGCAGGTCACCTTGGGTCGGGCGTACGGCATGGCGCGACTGCGCGCTCAAGGGGCCAGTTATGGCAACGGGCCTGAACACGAGATGCTGGGCGAGAGCCGACCCATTCGTGAATTGCGCCGCTTGTTGACCAAGCTGGCGCCCACGGAGTCTCCGGTGCTGATCCGGGGTGAAACAGGCACCGGCAAGGAGCTGGTGGCGCGCACTCTGCACCAGCAATCCCAACGGCGGAACCAACCGTTCGTGTCGATCAATTGCAGTGCCATCCCGGAGCAGCAATTGCAGGCCGAGCTGTTTGGTTACGATGACGACAGCCTCAATGATGCCCAGCCACGCAAGCCCGGGCGCATCGAGGCCGCCAACGGGGGCACGCTGTTCCTCGACGAAATCGGTGACCTGCCGCTGGACGTCCAGGCCAACTTGCTGCGTTTCCTTCAGGACCGGCACGTCGAAACGGCGCAGGGGCGAGTGCCCGTGGATGTGCGCATTCTGGCTGCGACCCATATCGACCTGGAGTCGGCCATTCGCAAAAAGCGTTTTCGCGAGGACCTGTACTACCGCCTCAATGTGCTGCAAGTGGGAACCGCTCCATTGCGCGAGCGGCACGGTGATCTGGCGTTGCTGGCCAATCATTTCGCGCATTTCTACAGCCAGGAAACCGGGCGTCGTCCGCGCAATTTCAGTCAGGATGCACTGGTGGCCATGGGCAAGCATGACTGGCCGGGTAACGTGCGCGAGCTGGAAAATCGCGTGCGCCGTGGTCTGGTACTGGCCGAAGGCAGGCAAATCGAGGCGTTCGATCTGGGGTTGTTGGGCGAAGAAGAGATCAGCTCCAGCATGGGCACGCTGGATGAGTACAAGTGCCGCGCCGAGCGTCAGGCGCTGTGCGATGTGTTGACTCGGCACAGTGACAATCTCAGTGTCGCGGCCAAGGTACTGGGTATTTCACGGCCGACGTTCTATCGGTTGTTGCACAAGCATCAGATACGCTAGTCGTCTTATGCGGGTTTTTCCGTGCGCCGAATGTTCCAGTTGAGCGCGTATCTCTGTGGGAGCCGGCTTGCTGGCGGAAGGGGCTGTCATTCAACGATTGGCTAACTGATCTTCCGGATTCGCCAGCAAGCCGGCTCCCCCAAGAGCAATCATGAGGTTGTGTGGCTAGCCAACAACCGCGCCACCGCCTCAAATGCCCGGACCCTGCGGTAGCTCCAGTTTCCGTCGATCACTTCAAAGACCTGATGATGCCGTTGCAGCCAGTTCCGGCTGGCGTTGAAGAATGCTTGACGTTCGGCCAGCAAGGGCTGGCATCGCTGGCCATCACTAACCCAGTCGACCCCGTCCGGCGAGAGCAGGAGATGCAGGTCGTAATGGCGGGCGAGCAGTTCGGTTTCCAGCCACGGCGGGCAGTCGGTGAACAGCGTCTGGCTCCACAGGATGTTGCTCAGCAGATGAGTATCGAGAATCAGCAGTTCGGGGGCATGGGACCTGCCTTCGTCTTCCCATGCCAGTTGACCCCGTGCAATGACCGGAATGTCGGCATAGCAGGTATCGCGTTGTTCCTGATCCATGAAATGCCGGACGTATTCGCTCACCAGTTCGCCGCCGAAGCGCGTTTGAATCTGCTCGGCCAGCCAGCTCTTGCCGCTGGATTCGGGGCCTGCCAACACCAGAATTTTCATGTGGGATCAGCGCGCCAGTGCCGGGTCTGCACGCCAGTCACGCCAGCCTTGCACGGCCAGCAGCGTGAACAATGCATACAAGGCCGCTGTCAGGTACAGGGCTTTATAAAGGAAGAGCCCCACGAAGATGACGTCCAGCACAATCCACAGCGGCCAGCACTGCACGCGTTTCTGTGCCATCCACACCTGTGCGACGAGGCTGAAGCCGGTCAGGGCGGCATCGAGCCACGGTTGTGCAGCGTCGGTGAAATGGGCCATGGCTGCCCCCAACGCCAGGCTGACGATGGCGCCGATTACCAGGCTCAGCGCCAGAGCGCCACCCTTCAACGAGGTGACCTGGCGTCCGTCGACGACCTCGCCACGGCGTGTCCATTGCCACCAGCCATACAATTGCAACACCGCATAGACAACCTGCAGCAGCATGTCCGAGTAGAGTTTTACGTCAAAGAAGATCCAGGTGTAGAGCAACACCATCACCAGCCCGATCGGCCAGCACCACGGGTTCTGCTTGACCGTCAGCCAGACGGCAATCACACCGAGTGCAGCGGCGAACAGTTCGAGGCCGGACATGAAAACTCCTGTGAAGGGATACGTATTGGGGCGGCGATTGTATGCGGTTTATGCACGGTTGTGGCGAGAGGATTCGAGGACGGGCGCAGACCTGCCAGCGGCGAATGTGGCCGCACTGAGGGGCGCGAAGGTCAAAGACAGCGAGGCCGGGGCCGTGCTAGAGCGTTCGTTGTGACGGTCTGGTAGGATCGCCGCCCTTGCGTGCTACTGCACGTCGTCTTGACTGTTCATGCGTTTTTTACATCCAACGGTTTATCGTGCGCCGAACAGTGCTCGAAACATATCAAGAGAGCCTTGCCATGAGCGGGTTCCATTTGGGGGAATGATGGATCTTTGGACCGCCGCACAGGCGTTGATACTGGGTATCGTCGAGGGTTTGACGGAGTTTTTGCCGATTTCCAGCACCGGACACCAGATCATTGTGGCCGACCTCATCGGCTTTGGTGGTGAACGGGCGATGGCGTTCAACATCATCATTCAGTTGGGTGCGATCCTGGCGGTGATGTGGGAGTTCCGGAACAAGATCCTCAGCGTCACCACTGGACTGACGACCCAGCCCCAGGCCCGGCGCTTTACCCTGAACCTGATCATCGGGGTTTTGCCTGCGGTGGTGTTGGGGGTGATGTTTTCCGATCTGATTCACCAATACCTGTTCAATCCGATCACGGTTGCAGCGGCGTTGGTCATTGGCGGTTTCATCATGCTGTGGGCCGAGCGCCGTGAGCACGAGATTCATGCCGAAACCGTCGATGAAATGACCTGGCGCGATGCGCTGAAGGTTGGCTTCGCCCAATGCCTGGCGATGATTCCCGGCACTTCGCGCTCTGGCTCGACCATCATCGGCGGCTTGCTGTTCGGCCTGTCGCGCAAGGCGGCCACCGAATTTTCGTTCTTTCTCGCGATGCCGACGATGGTCGCCGCGTCCGTCTATTCGGGCTACAAATACCGCGATCTGTTTCAGCCGGGGGACTTCCCGGTGTTTGCAGTGGGGTTCATCACCTCATTCATCTTCGCGATGATTGCGGTGCGCGGCCTGCTTAAATTCATCGCTACCCACAGCTACGCCGTGTTCGCCTGGTACCGTATTGCCTTCGGCCTGCTGATTCTGGCCACTTGGTGCTTCGGTTGGGTCGACTGGTCCAGCGTGCAGGCCTGAGGCGATGAATCAACGTTTCAACCATAGCCCTGACCGCAAGGGCAGTGCCCAAAGCCGCAGCGAGAAAACCTCGGTGCGGTTTCTCAAATTCAAGCTGGCGGTGCTGATCGTGCTGTGCGCCTTGCCGGTGTACGGCGTCATCGCTTATGCGCTGCGCGGCGGCTCATGGCTGGCGCTGACGGTGTACCCGGTGATGAGCCTGCTCGCATTCGGGCTGTACGGCCACGATAAGAAGCAGGCGCGTTTGCAGGGGGCGCGTACGCCCGAAAAGCTGCTGCACGGGCTGGAAGTATTGGGTGGCTGGCCCGGCGCGCTGTTGGCGCAACAAGTGTTTCGCCACAAGACCCGCAAAGTGTCCTATCAACTGATGTTCTGGCTGATCGTGTCATTGCACGAGTTGTATTGGCTGGACCGGGTGCTGTTGGGCGGCAACTTTCTCGCGCGGCACTTCTATTAAGGCGTGTCTGAAGATGCGCCTGTGTTAAATCGAGGGTGCGCTCATAACTTGAGCGCCACCTGACGGATTTTAGGCAGTTTGCTCACCACCAGTTGATGCGAGCGGGTCAGCAGGCCGCGCAACTCTTCGTCCCCCATGGCGAAGGGCACGCTGAGGGTAATCCAGTGTGCCCGCGCCAGATACGGGGCAGGGCGTATGCCGGGGCGGTCGACGTAACCGAGAAACAGCTCTGGCCCCACCTTGAATGACAGGTCATTGCCCGCCAGACCCATGACGGCGAACATCTTGGTCTCGCAGATGGAAAACACTCGCACACCACCCCATTTGTAATCTTCCCTTGCTCCCGGCAGCGCCAGACAAAACCGCGCTACGTCCTCGATATCCATACGGCATCCTGTTGAATAAGGTTCAGCTGGTGGAGACGTTTTAACAGAAACCTGACGTTGTCGCTTGTCCGGCCCGCTGTGTTGCTCTGCTGCCCTCATTTGAATGGCACAGCCCGGTATTTTTCCTTCGAAGCTTCTGCTATACACCCGGATGAGCCAACTGATGTCGTGTGTAGGGGGCGCTACAGAGTAGGAATTCCGGAGACAGGCGATGCCTCTGACACGACGCGATATTCTTCTCGGCGGCGCAGCGCTGGGCCTGCCATGGGCGGCAGAGACCGCTGTCGGTTTGAGCTGGCGAGGCGCGCAATGGGTGAATCTTTTACCGCAGGCGGGTGCCGCGGAACTGGCACTCCCTGACGCGGCTTTCGATTACATCCTTGAGCGAGGGCGTTGGTCGGCGACTGCCGATGACGATACGCAGGGCGAGTCCCTTGATGCCGGGTTCGTCAAAGACCTGATGCTCGCCTTTCGCGACCATCCTCAAGACCGGAACGCGCAACTCGGTTTGGGCCTGCTGGCCTTGACGTTGGGGGTCGCACAGTGGGGGATCGACAACCCGCAGGGCCTGCCTGACGATCCGGCGCGCAGCGACTGGAAGGCCCAGACCAGCGCAAACACGGGCAAGCACCTGATGAGCTATGGGGTCGGTGGCGTAGGGATCGCGCACATCGATAACGATGAACTGTTTGCATTCATGGCCTATGTACTGAACAGCGGTCTGGTGCCCACTGAGCACAAGGCTGCGTTTCAGCGCCTGACCGATCGGGCGCTGTATCCGGGGAACGATAGCATTTATGGCCAATTGCGTGCGGCGGGCCTCTGTGCGCCGATGGCAATCAATGTCGATCTGGAAGGGGCACCCTTCAAACACTTCAACAACTCGCACAATGTCGGTTATTGCGAGAAATACCGTAACCCGTTGCTGACCTCGCTGGACTGGCAGACCTTCAGGACCTGGATTCGCGTCGCGTTGCGCAACAAGGCTGGCCAGCGCTGGCTGTTCGCCTCCTGGTTACAGACTTACTGGGAAAAAAGCCTGGCCGTCGTGCCTGCGGGTGAGGGCATGGCGGAAGAGCTGTTGATCAACGTGCGGCTTCGCAATTCCTTGCCTGCCTGCGCCGACCGGGCCGCCCAGGCTGTCGTCACCGACAGTGAAGGGCGGATCCGGCGCGAGCTGGACGCGTACGCCAAATGCGCACCCAGTGCCTACGAGCGTCGTGTCGCCCTGATGCTGCGCTCAGTGGTGCTGTATCGGCACTTTACCGGGGCTGCGCCGCTGGATCTCTCCAATGTGTCGCTATCCTCTTCCTAGAGCGGGCGGTCACCGCATTGGTTGAACGCGTGTTCCAGATGTTCCAGCCATGCCCTGACGGCGGGCAATACGCCACGCCGATGAGGGTAAACGGCCTGCAGCCAGGCGGGCGGGCAGTGCCAGTCCGGCAACAGCTGTACTAGCGTGCCGTTTGCCAGCTCGCTTTCGCAGTACATCATGGGCAGCACGGTAAATCCCAGGCCGGCCAGCGCGGCGTGCTTGCGCATGCCGAAATCCTCGACCCCCAGCCGTGCAGGCATGGCCAGTTCAAAGCGTTGTCCGTTGTTGTTATACAGGCGGGTTCGCGCTAAACGGTCCGGGTCCAGCGCGCCGAGGAAGGGCAGCGTGGTCAAGTCCCGCGGATGCTTCAAATCAAGCGTCGCGGCGAAGTCCGGAGAGGCCACCACTTCGGTACGGGCCTCACGCAAGCGTCGGGTGATCAGGTTGGGTTCTTCGTCTTCCGCCTCCCGTACCCGCAATGCGACATCGATGCCTTCGTTGATCAGGTCGACGCGGCGGTTCACCAGCAGCAGATCCAGCTCGACCTGCGGGTATTTCAGCAGAAACTCGCTCACCAGCGGGGTCAGAAACTGGCTGGCCAGGCCGACGGGGCTGCTGACGCGCAACGGGCCACGAGGCACGCTGGCGGCGCTGGCCACCATCTCGTCTGCCAGATCCGCCTCCAGCAGCATGGCTTGGCAGTGGCGCAAATAGCGCTCGCCGAGGCTCGTGAGTTGGAGCTTGCGCGTAGTACGTTGCAGCAGTCGCGTGTCAAGGCGCTCTTCTAGCTCCGCGATACGCCGGGACAGCCGGGATTTGGGAATGCCCAGCAGACGCCCTGCTGCAGCGAATCCGCCGGATTCGACCACTTTGGCGAAATAAAACAGGTCATTGAGGTTTCGAGGGTCGCCATTCGACACGGGTCAGGATTCCAGAGCGCTGTGACGTCAATATAGGGGGGCTCGCCATTATGGACAAAAAGCGGTGCTAGCGTGAGCAGCGTGCGATCCAAGCGCTTCGTGCGCATTTCCGCGCAGATTCTCAATGTTTCGCGGGGAGGTTTCTATAACAAGATGATCCGTCTGGGCATCGATGCCCATGCATTGCGATGAGGTGTCATGGCTGCGCAGACTGGATTGTCCTGCTGATAGGACAAAGCATCGCATTTTTGCCGACTAATCAGTTATTGGTTGGAACGGTAGGATGATCCCCATCTGATCGCCCTGTGGCGATTCTCACTTGGGAAGCACGTTATGAAACTTTTGCACATCGACTCCAGCATTCTCGGCGACCACTCTGCTTCGCGCCAACTGAGCCGCAGCGTGGTTCAGTCTTTCGTCGCCACCCAACCGGGCACCGAAGTGGTTTACCGCGACCTGGCGAGCGATGCGCTGAGCCACTTCTCCGGCGCCACTCTGGCCGCCGCTGGCACCCCGGCTGAAGGCCGCGATGCTGCACAGACACTGGAAGTGGAAACCAACGAAGCCACCCTGCAAGAGTTTCTGTCCTCGGACGTGGTGGTGATCGGCGCGCCGATGTACAACTTCACCATTCCAAGCCAGTTGAAAGCCTGGATCGACCGCATCACCGTTGCTGGCCGCACTTTCCGCTACACCGAAGCCGGTCCTGAAGGCCTGTGCAAAGGCAAGAAGGTGATCATCGTTTCCACCGCCGGTGGCTTGCATCAGGGCCAACCGACCAGCGTCGGCCACGAAGACCTGCTCAAAGTGCTGTTCGGTTTCATCGGCGTGACCGATCTGCAATTCGTATTCGCCCACGGCCTGGCCTACGGTGACGAGCCTCGCACCAACGCGATGAGTGCCGCGAAAAAGCACATTGAAGAAACCCTGTTCGCCTGAGCCGAACGGGCGCACCTGCCAGCCGTTGAGTGGCGTGAGCAGTAGCGATCCGTGACACCGAAAGCCCCGTCACCCAAGGCCTTGCGCCGAAAGGTGACGGGGCTTTCGTGCTTTCCGGGGCATTGATTCACACGTGTTCAGTCAGCCGACAGGCTTTGCGGTTACTTTGCGCGTAACCTTTGGCGAAGGGCAGTAAAATGGCCGCTGATTCAGCCAGTGTCGCTTGATGCTCGGCCAGTTTTCCCGATGTGTTCGAGTTTGGCCCGTCTTGTGCACTAATGATCTAAGTGGCGCTGTGAATGTTATCGATGAAGGGTTGTCAGATAGCCACAGGCAACGGTTTACAAGGCGTTCAGGCCAATGGGGGCCGAACGGGCAGGCAGGGATCGGAAGGGTGAGGGGCATTGCAATGATGCGTCTTTGTGCAGTGATGATGATTGGCCTGTTAAGCAGCCTGATTTCGGTGCAGGCCAGCGAACGGCAGAACTGGAACGTGGGTTTTCACGAGCTGACGTTCCTCGATCCGCTGGATTCGCGGCCCATGCATGCCTATGCCTTCTATCCTTCCACGGACCCGGACAAGATCACCCGCGTTCAGGGCTACCCGATCGAGGCCACCGAAGATGCAACCGTCGCCATGGGCCGTTTCCCGATGTTGATGCTGTCCCACGGCAACACCGGTACGCCTTTGGCGCAGCATGATATTGCCACTTCCCTCGCTCGTCGCGGCTTCGTTGTCGTGGCGGTGTTCCATCCCGGCGACAACTACCTGGACCACAGCCGTCTCGGCAGCCTGAGCAATCTTTACGGGCGCCCGATGCAGATTTCCGAAGCGATCAGTGCCGCCTTGCTCGATCCGATGCTGTCGCCCTACATCAGTGCCCGGCGCGTCGGTGTGATTGGCTACTCGGCAGGCGGCGAGACCGCGTTGATTCTCGCAGGCGCCAAGCCTGATCTGCAGCGGCTGCGCAACTACTGCCTGCAACGACCACAGGATATCGATGCCTGCAAGACTCAAGGCGAGTTGCTGGCTGACCGGGACGACCTGCATGCGCAAGCAGACCCTCGGGTCGGTGCGCTGATGCTGATGGCGCCGCTAGGCCTGATGTTCGGCCGCCATACCCTGTCAGACATCCATGTGCCGGTGCTGCTCTACAGCGGCGACGGCGATGAAATCCTCGCCATCGACAAGAACGCCGAGGCGCTGGCAAGCAAGCTGCCGGAAGTGACTGACTTCAAATTACTCGCCGGAGCCGGGCACTTCGTGTTCATGGCGCCGTGCGATGACATGCAACGGGCGACCACGCCGGGCTTGTGTACTGACGCCATGGGTGTGGACCGCGAAGACATTCACCGCAACCTCAGCAACGACGCCGTTGAGTTTTTCGGCACCGCGCTGGGCTCTCCAATGAACACCGCAGGCATGCAGACGGCGTTGCATCGCCAGTAAACCGTGCGCTGAATTACCTGCGAATCACCTTGCCCCGCCGCTCGGCAATCTGCCGGGCCTGGCCATCCCGCTGCTTGCCCGTGCGTGCCTCGCTGATCAACGCCGGGATCAGCGGGCCTTCCGGCAGGTTTTTCCAGAACCGTGTCGGCAAATGCCCCTGCATGACCTTGGGATTGAGCCGCGCCGGGTTGAAAATGTGGCTGTAGTAGGTCAGCCACAGTTCGCCATGCGGGTCATCGGCATTGCGGGCCAGCGCTTTCCACGCTTCCGGGCACTGACGTTTGTGAATGAGCTGCTGGCCGTCGTAAAACACGCCATCGTCAGGCGTGGCGATCATCCAGCGATGGCGCCCCAGACGCCCGATAAAATGCTCGCTGGCGGTGCGCAGGATGTGGTGAGCCGGTTCGTGCCACGCGACGTACTCGGGCAGCGTCTGCATGTCCAGCAATGCCGCCTTGACCGCCAGATCTTTGGGGTTGGGGTCGACGGGCAGGGCAATGAAGCGCAGAAAAGCATGCAAGTGGTGGGCTTCGCGGCTGACCTGTTTCAAGCGTCGGTGCAGCTCGCTGCCCAGTTTGTCCCCCGCCAACATGGCCGTGCGGTCACCATGGCTGACCCGCCACAGTACTTCATACAGCAGGCTCCAGCGTTGCGCGCCGCAATACTGAGCGGCGTTTTGCAGCAATTCCAGTAACGCCAGCGGCACGCGCGCCTGGAATGGGCCCATCTGCGCCGGGTATTGATCGTCGTTGTCGAACAAGTCGGCGTCTTCGCGCACACTCCAGCTGACTTGATCCGGGTTGACCTGATGGCTCAGCAGCCATCGGGCCTGTTGCCGCCAGGTGTCAAAAAGGTCATCGCAATCGAGCGTAATCATGCCCACAACGCCATCTGTTGCGGTTGAGGCTTGTCCCGCAGTTGTTCGCGCAGATGCACGCTGGAGGTTTCCGCCTGACGTGGGTGATAGTCGCTGGTGATGATGAACGGTTTGGCTTTGCTCAGTACACAACGCAGGCGGGTCAGGTCTTCATAGCGAATGCGTCGTTGACGACGCAATTCCACCAGCCGTTGCGTGGTGCGAATGCCGATTCCGGGAATGCGCGCGATCATCGCCGGTTCCGCACGGTTAAGATCCAGCGGGAAGGTGTCGCGATGTTCCAGCGCCCAGGCCAGTTTCGGGTCGATGTCCAGCGCCAGATGCCCTGGTCCCGACAGCAGTTCATGGGCGCTGTAGCCATACCCACGCAGCAGAAAGTCCGCCTGATACAACCGATGTTCACGCAGCAACGGCGGCGCGGCCAGCGGCACGCTCTTGGGACTGTTAGGAATGGGGCTGAAGGCCGAGTAATAGACGCGCTTGAGGCGAAAGTCGCCGTACAGCGACTCGGCGGTGTGCAGCAGGGTGCTGTCGTCGGTGTCATCGGCGCCGACGATCATCTGTGTGCTTTGACCGGCCGGGGTGAAGCGCGGTGCTCTTGGCTCGTTGAGCACGGTTTGCTGGCCGGTGTAGATGGTCTTCATCGCCTGTTTGATCGACCCCATTTCTTTCTCTGGGGCCAGCGTTTGCAGGCCGGTCTGGGTGGGCAGTTCGATGTTCACACTTAGCCGGTCGGCATAACGCCCGGCCTCTTCGATCAGCGCCGGATCCGCTTCGGGAATGGTCTTGAGGTGGATATAACCGCGGAATTCATGCTCTTCGCGCAACAGCCTGGCGACTCGGACCAGTTGTTCCATGGTGTAGTCCGCTGAACGAATGATCCCGGAACTGAGAAACAGCCCGCTGACACAATTGCGGCGGTAGAAATCCAGGGTCAGGGTGACCACTTCTTCAGGGCTGAAACGCGCCCGCGGCACGTCGCTGGAGCGGCGGTTGACGCAATACTGGCAGTCGTACAGGCAGAAGTTGGTCAACAGCACCTTGAGCAGCGAAACGCAGCGTCCGTCCGGCGTATAGCTGTGGCAAATACCCATGCCGTTACTGGAGCCAATGCCGGATTTGCCTTCGGAGCTGCGCTTGGGGGCCGCGCTGCTGGCGCAGGAGGCGTCGTACTTGGCCGCGTCGGCGAGGATGCTCAGCTTGTCGATCAGCTGCATGACATTTCTCGATACTGTTTTTATATACAGTATCGAGTTCGGTCGTGATGAACAAGGGCCAATTGAATGGATGACAGCGGCGTTAACTGATCCTCTGAACCAGTTCTCTCAGCTCGCCGTAGTTTTTCACCGGATGAAAATTGGCGTGATCGACGAACTCGGAAAAATCCGTATCGCCATAACCTGCCACCTGAGCACCCGCACTGAGACCCGCCTGAACCCCCGGAATGCTGTCCTCTACCAACAGACACTCATCGGGTTTGAGGCCCAGCAGGTCCGCTGCGTGTTCGATGAGAACAGGAGAGGGCTTCCACGCGTCGACTTCATAGGCGCTGACGATCAGGCCGTGAAACACATCCAGCAAACCCACTGTGCTCAGGCACGTCTCGATCTTGCTGCGTGGGCCGTTGGAGGCCACGCACTTGGGCAGCGACAGCCCTCGAACGAACTCCACCGCACCGGGCATTTCTTCCAGCTTCTCCTGAAGCAACGGCAGCGTGCGAGCCCGAAAACTGTTGACGATCTCGATGTTGGGCAACCACGGGTAGTCGCGGCACAGGCCTTCCATGCACAGCGCAAACTGTACGCCACGAAAGCGTGCCAATACCTCGTCGACGGTCAGCATGACCTGATGTTCTTGCAAAATGTCGCGCAGCAGTCCGGCAGCGAGACGTTCGCTGTCCACCAGAGTGCCGTCGCAGTCAAAAATGACGCCAGCGATGTTCAAACAGGATTCTCCCGTGCTCGTGTTCGGGGCGGTTGGACCGGCATTATCCCGAAAAGTTGGCGGGGAGGGGAGGTTGCTGACCTGTGGTCAGTGCGGTGGACCAGTCACAGATGGACTGAATGACAGATCGTATTCGCCAGCAAGCCGGCTCCCACAGGTCAGGCGTCGAACCTGAGGTCTGGACCCGGCGCTATCGTTGTAGGAGCCGGCTTGCTGGCGAAAGCGATCGGCCAGCCAACACCATCGGCAAGTCAGTCGCAGTCAGCCACAGCCTGAGCGTTCGAGCTTTAAAGTGAAACCGGTGTCACCAACCCACCTTCATCAAAGAACCGACTGACGTTGGCAAACACCAGATCCGCCATCGCCTGACGGGTTTCATGCGTGCCGCTGCCGATGTGCGGCGTCAACACCACATTGTCCAGTCGAGTCAGTTCAGCGGGCACATTCGGCTCGTCTTCAAACACGTCCAGCCCGGCTCCGGCGATTTCCGATTCCAGCAGTGAGGAGACCAGCGCCTGTTCGTCGACCACAGAGCCGCGAGCGACGTTGATCAGATAGCCCTTTGGCCCCAGCGCCTTGAGAACGTCACGGTTGATCAGGTGCTGGGTGTCGGCGCCGCCTGGCACGATGACGATCAGGTAGTCCGACGCCTTGGCCAGTTCGATCAGGTCGCCATAGTGAGTGTAAGAAACGTCGGAATACGCCTGGCCACGACGGTAATAGGCGATGTCCATGTCGAAGGCTGCAACGCGTTTGGCGATGGTTTTGCCGATTTTGCCCAGGCCGACGATGCCGCAGGTCTTGCCGCACAGGTCGTTGCCCAGCGGGAATTTGCCGGTGCCCCATTGTCCGGCGCGGACGAAGCGCTCGGCTTCGCTGATACGGCGGGAGACGCACAGCATCAAGGCCATGGCGGTTTCGGCCACGGCGTTGTTCAGCACGTCGGGGGTATTGCTCAGCTTGATGCCGCGCCGGGCGAGATAGGCGGTGTCGACGGCGTCATAGCCGACGCCGAAGCTGTTGACCACTTGCAGGTTCGGCAGGCGATCCAGTACGGCGTTGTCGGTGCCATAGACGCCGCTGGTGACCACGCCGCGCACGTTAGCGCCATGCTCGGCAGCCCAGGCGGCGATATCCTTGATTTCCCAGCGATTGTGCACGGTGAAGTCGCGATTCAGGTTTTCGGTCAGGGCGGCATGCATCGGGCCCCAGACCAGCACTTCGGCTTTCTTGTCGCTCATTGTTTCCTCCTTGCGGCGCGGCCCTGCCAATCGGACCACGCCTTGATTTCAGCCGCGAATGACGTGTCAGCCGTTCTTGTTTAACACAGGTTGGGCTTCGGAACGCCCGGATTTGAGCAGTTCGGCGATGGCCATGGTCAGCAGGGGCGCGAACAGCGCGAAGTACGAGCTGTCGATGCCGTAAGGGTTACCCGCCAGGAACCAGCCGATGGTGGAGATGACCGACAGAATCACGCCCGCCAGCGCGCCGCGACCGGTGCCGAATTTCGGTGCGTAGAAGCACATCAGCACGATCACTGCGAGGGTGGCGCGCAGCGCCTTGCCGAGGAAGGCAATCAGCAGGATCTTGTCGGCGAACAGCGCCAGAATCAGCGGCAGGAAGCCGATGACGACGATGGCTGTACGGATGAAGATCACCGACTTGCGGTCGTTCTTTTCCTTGTTGAAGAAGGGGTCGTAGAAGTCCTTCAGCACCAGCGTGGCGGAGGCCATGGTGTTGGCCGAGATGCCACCGAATAGCGCGCCGGCCAGGCCGATGACCACAATGCTGGCCGAGAAGGTGGGCATGTGAGCGATCAGCGCAGGGAAGGCGTCGATGGATTTGATGCCGGGGTAAAGATAAGCGCTGGCCATGCCGATCAGGGCCGCCATGATGCCGAACGGGATCATCAGCGACGATACGTAGAAACAGGCGCGTTTGGCCGTCTTGTGGTCCGGGGTGCTTACCAGCGCCTGAATCACGTACTGAGTGGCGAAGATCGAGCCGATGCCGCCGATCATCCAGGCGAAAATCTGGCCCCAGCCCACACCGGTGGTGTCGAACATGTTGGCGGGCAGCTTGGCCTGCATGGCGCCGATGCCGCCCGTGGCGTTCAAGGCGAATGCCAAGGCCAGCACAATGCCGATGTACTTGATCGCCGCGTGCACGAAGTTGGTGTAGACCACCGAACGCATGCCGCCGATGCTGACGTAAAACACCGTGACCACGCCGACCAGCAGGATTGCGACGGTCTTGTCGATGTTCAGTACCGCTGCCAGAACGGCGCCGCCGCTGGCGTACAGCGCGACCGACACAATGCTCAGGGCGCAGATGGTCAGCACTGAGGCCGCATAGCGGGTGCCTTGGCCGTAGTTCTGCGCGAGGATGCCGGAAATCGTGTTCAGGCCGGTCTCACGGTATTTCTTCGCCAGCACCAGCGCGAGCAACAGGAAGCCTAGCGACAGGGCAACCAGGTTCCACGCGGCGGAAATCCCGGCTTCAAAACCTTTCTGCGCCGTGCCGATGCTCACCGAACTGCCGATGAATTCAGACAGCAGCAGGGCGCCGATCAGAAAGGGCGGAAAACTGCGGCCGCCGCTGGTGAAGCCTTCACTACTTTTGGCGTGTTTGCGAACGGCATAACCGATGTACGACATGACAACGAAGTAGCCTGCGGTCAGGCACAGGATGATTGTTATTCTTGGGTCCATGTTCTCTCCGTTCCCGTTACTGGGAGGCGTGAAAGGCTGATTCGGGCAACCGATGCCCGGTCGGCGAGCGGTCGTTGTATGACGACACAAAAAGCTTGGGCGAGGTGTTGCCCGGCGAGATGAGGCCGATGGGCGCGGTCAGTTGCCCGGAGAGAAACCGTGAGAGCGCGGGGCGCAGGCGTTATCAGGCTGGATTGAGGGTGCAGAAGAGAGGGGTGTGTGTCTTTTCATTTTTATTAGAGGCTCGTGATTAATGCTGGTGGGCAACTCAATACGAAGCATTCGTTATACGTCATCGTACAACGCAGTGCAATCGTACGCTTGCGCGCACATGAATCAAGGGCCGCTGGTCAATCCTTCGTATTTCAGGCGGGGCGTGTTGACTTTTCAGGCGCAAAAAAACCGCCGTCATTGCGGACGGCGGTCTGTGAGGCACTGCCTGAGCGGTTACCAGCGACCTTCTCCACGATGGCCCCAACCACGGTCGTAATAGCCATGTGGTGGAGGAGGCGGTGGTGCGTAGTGGCGAGGACGGACCGGCACGTAAGCGACGGGCTGATACACCGGCTGATAACGCGGTTGTGGTCGATAATCCCGATACTCAGGGCGGTGGTGATCGTGGCCCGCGCCGCTGATCACCGTGGCCAATACCGCACCCACTGCGGCCCCGGCGATGACTGGCACAACGACGTCGCGGTCACTGGCTGATGCGGCACCCGCAGCGACCAGGCAACCGGACAGGATCAAGGCTTTTGTCATCTTCGAAATCATGGTGTCTCCTCAGGCGATGTGTTTGGGTTCGCCATGGATCTATGAAACACCGAATCGATGTAAAGAAAGGTCTGCGTTCCGTAAAAGTTGAGTAAAGGGTCAACTTTACAAACGAGGCTTCACAACGCCTTGCGCATGAACACCCGGGCGAACCCATCCTGGGTCGCGCGGTGGGTTTCCTGATAGCCAAGCGTGCCGTCGATCCCGAGGTTCTCGGTCATCACCTCATGGGTGTAACGGCGAATGGCGACTGCTCAGCCTTGCGAAAGGCCTTGGCGTTGGCTTCATCGGTATCGCGCCCCTGTTCGAATGCGTTGCGCACTGCCATGTCCCCCGGTGCCTGCTGCAAGCGCAGCAACCAGTCCAGAGCCTCATCCTGGTGGTGCGCTGCCTGAAAGAAAAGGGTCTGATGACAGGTCCGTCGAGAGGGTGGAGGCGCGGGACTCTATAGTTGTTGATAATTATTATCAATACCGTGTCGATATCGCAGGGTTGCGCGAGCACGGGAAGTTACCCAAACTCCGCGCCCCGGTCCGGCCGCCTTGCCGGACCTTCAGTCAGAGATCGCCGTTGAACGAACACACCTTATCCGCACGCCTGGAGCGCGTCGCCGCGCGCGTCCCTGCGGGGGCGCGCCTTGCCGACATCGGCTCCGACCACGCCTACCTGCCGGTGGCGTTGATGCGTCGTGGGCTGATTGAATTTGCCGTGGCAGGCGAGGTGGCGCTGACGCCGTTCAATGCAGCACTGCGCACGGTTCGCGAAAACAGCTTTGAAACGTCAATCGTTGTGCGCCATGCCGACGGTCTGACGGCCATCGAGCCGCGTGATCGCATCGACGCGATCACGATGTGCGGCATGGGCGGCGAGACTATTCGCGACATTCTCAACCGTGGGCGAGAGCGTTTGAGCGGGCAGGAAGCGTTGATTTTTCAGGCCAACGGAGGTGAGCCGCCGTTGCGCCAATGGCTGATGGATCAGGGGTATCGGATTGTCCATGAGGAGGTGCTGCACGAGCACCGTTTCGACTACGACCTCATCGTTGCCGAACGTTCGGGGCCTGTGACCTACAGTGCCGAGGAACTGTACTTCGGCCCGCTGCTTCTGAAGTCTCGCAGCCCGGCGTTTTTGCTCAAATGGCAGCGCCTGCTCAAGCGCAGGCAGCAGACGCTGGAGGATTTCGCCCGCGCCCGTCAGCCGGTGCCGCCAGACAAGGTGCGGGCGATTGTCCAAGAAGCCGAATCGATCAGTGCCATGCTGGGCGCTGCTGCTCGATAAGGCCAAACGGCTTCAGAGCGTCATGACCATCTCATGCCACGCCATGCCGCCATGGTCTGACTCGGAAGGCTTCACGTACTCATAGCCCATGCGCGCATACAGCTCGACATGGCGGTCCTTGCACATCAGATGAATGGTGCGCTTGTGCATCGCACGCATGCGTTCGATGAAGGTGCGCATCATCAGGCTGGCGTAGCCCTTGCCCTGATGCGCCGGGTCGATGACCACCGACATGATGACCACATTCGGCGCATCACTGTCATGACCCACCAGCTCCTTGAACGCCTCGTCGGACATGACCACCTCATGGGCACAGCCGCCGTTGATGAAGCCAATCACTTCGCCTTCCAGCGCCATGATCAGGAAGCCTTGGGGGTACTGCGCGATGCGGGTGGCGATCTTTTCCCGGGTGGCCGCCTCGTCGCCTTCGTAGGCGGTGGTTTCAATTTCGAAACAGCGGTCGACGTCGGCCAGGGTAGCCGTGCGGAAGAGGGGGGCATTCATGGCGGTCTCGTTGAGTGGGCAGGAGCGCATGATAGAAAACTCTTCGGTGCTGTGCTGGATTTTTACAGCCGCTCAGCACCTGGCGACATCGAACAGCTTGCGCATGACGGACGAGGCGCGTCGTGGCATCTGTGAAACCGGGAGACGCTCCGCCGGGCCGCTGATGCCCAATGCCGCGACCGTATTCGCGTCAACGTGGTGTCGCCGGGCAATGTGATTTCGAAGACGGGGTGTGGGGTCAGATCGAGCGCGAGCCCCCGGAAACCTTCGCAGCATGCCTGGCCGCCAACCCGACGGGACGCAGGGCACACCCGGATGAAGCGGCCCGTGCGACGGTGCATCAGTCGATACGCGGGTGCTGCTGCGCCAGCTCTTTGCGCTTGGCTTCCAGCTCGGCAATCTGCGCGTCGATATCTTCTATTTTCTGTTCGATGTTGTCGTGGTGCTCTTGCAGCAGTTCGCGGGCCTCTGCGATGTCCGAAGCCGCTGGCGCGGCACCGCGCAAAGGCCTGTTGGCGGTTTCCTTCATGGTCACGCCGGTCACCAGGCCGATCACCGCGATGACCATCAGGTAATACGCGGGCATGTACAGGTTGTCGGTGGTTTCCACCAGCCATGCCGCAAGGGTCGGCGTCAAACCGGCGATCAGCACTGAGACGTTGAAGGCGCTGGCCAGCGCGCTGTAGCGAATGTGGGTCGGAAACATCGCGGGCAGGGTGGAAGCCATCACTCCAATGAAAAAGTTGAGCACCACGGCGAGGATCAGCAGGCCTGCAAAGATCAACCCGATCTTGCCGCTGGTGATCAGCAGAAACGCCGGAATCGACAGAATGAACAGCGCGATGCTGCCAACGATGATGAAGGGTTTGCGGCCGATCTTGTCGCTGATGAACCCGATCAGAGGCTGCACGAACAGCATGCCGACCATGATCGCGATGATGATCAGCACGCCGTGGTTCTCGCTGTAGTGCAGGTTATGGGACAGGTAGCTCGGCATGTACGTGAGCAACATGTAATACGTAACATTGGTCGCGACCACGATTCCAATACACGTGATCAGGCTGCGCCAATGCTGTGTGGCGACTTCCCTGAACGAGACTTTCGGTCCGCCGGACAGGCCTTCGCGGTCGCCCTGTTCGAGTTTGTCCACGTGCTGCTGGAAGGCAGGCGTTTCCTCAAGCGCGTTACGTAAGTACAGCCCGAGCATGCCCAGCGGCAGGGCCAGGAAAAACGGCAGGCGCCAGCCCCACTCCTGAAACTTGTCTTCGCCAATCACTGCCGAAATCAGTACCACAATGCCCGCGCCGAGGACGAAACCTGCGATGGAGCCGAAGTCCAGCCAACTGCCGAGAAAGCCGCGTTTGCGGTCAGGTGCGTATTCGGCGACAAAAATCGAAGCGCCCGTGTACTCGCCTCCGACCGAAAAGCCTTGAGCCATTTTTGCCAACAACAACAGAATCGGCGCCCAGATACCAATGGACGCGTAGGAGGGGATCAGACCGATGGCCGTGGTGCTCAGGGACATGATCACGATGGTGGCGGCGAGGACTTTCTGTCGGCCGTATTTGTCTCCCAGCGCGCCGAAAAATACACCGCCCAAGGGACGGATGAGGAAGGGCACCGAGAAGGTCGCCAGTGCAGCGATCATTTGCACGCCGGGGCTGGCGTCCGGGAAAAATACCTTACCCAGCACGTAGGCGACGAAGCCGTACACGCCGAAGTCGAACCACTCCATCGCATTGCCCAGCGCCGCAGCGGTGATCGCTTTGCGCATCTTCGCGTCGTCAACGATGGTGATGTCTTTCAGCCCGATGGGCTGGACTTTTTTCTTGCCTGATTTCATTCGGGTCACTCGATTGCTGATCGGTGGTGCATGACGTCGATGCTGTCGGTGTGATGGCATCGTTCTTTTCGATCAGATACAAAACGACACGAAAAAATTCAGTGGCAGCTCGGTTTTAGTGTTCGAGCACAGTCCTGTGGTAGCGAATTCATTCGTGATCGGCCAGTACAGTCGATGAAGATCTGCTGGCCGAACAACCGCTATCGCGAATGATTCGCTCCCACAAGGCATCAGTGTCAGGCAGGAATATGTGGCGGGCCTGGCGAACTGAGTCGCCTGGCCAGTCGATAGTCATCAAGGCCGGATATCGGCCTTGAACCACTTCTCCGACAGACGCTTCACAGTGCCGTCTTCCAGTGCCGCCTGAAGCGCGCCGTTGAATTTTTCGCGCAGGTCGTTATCGTCCTTGCGGAACGCCAGCGCCTCACCCGGCCCCCAGATCTGCCCGCCGATTTTCGGTCCGATCATCTGCACGGCCTTGTTATCGGGGCTTTCCAGTGCGGAGGTGAAGAACGTCACGTCGTCAAAAGCGAAGTCGATGCGGCCTGAGGTCAGGTCCAGCAAGTGCTCACCGGATTTTTTGTACTCGCGGATATCCGCGATGTCACCGAAGTTCTTCTTCACGAAGTCGGTGTAGGCCGTGCCCGACTGAATCCCCAGAATCTTGCCCTTGACCAGCGCCTTCATCTTGTCGATAGCCGCTTTGTCAGCCACAGGATCGCCGCTGAGTTTGATTACTTCATTGCTGGGCATGCTCTTGATCAGCGCAGGGTCGGCGCTGGCGAACACCGCTTGCGTGTTGGCGTAAGGAATGGAAAACGCGACGACCTGCTCACGCTCCGGGGTGATCACGATGGCGTCCATCAGCACGTCGAATTTGCCCCGGTTGAGGCCTTCGATCATGCCATCCCAATCCTGAGCCTGAAGCTTGCACTCCAGCTTGATCCGCGCGCAGATATCCTTGAGCAATTCAGGCTCGAAGCCGGAAATTTCACCGCCCGGGAGGGTGATGTTCCACGGCTCGTAAGCGCCTTCGGTGGCGACCCGAACCGACGTCCACTCTTTGGCGAATGCGGTGCTGCCGAAGGTCAGCAGACTGCCCAGTGCCGCACAGGCGATGATTTTTTTTGTGACGTTACAGGTGTGGCCCATGTGTTTCCCCAATTCATGTTTTGGAAGGACTGGCAGGGTCAAACTAGGTCAAAAGCCGAGCGTTATTGTTATGTTTTACGCCGCTGTTTCTTCAGTGCTCAGGGCCACGGCGCGCCCATAAAAACCGGTCTGTTCTTCGGTCGAAAAGACCACGCCCGGTTTCTCGTAGTACGAAAACACCGCGACCATGCGCTCCCGCTGACCCTGTACCGGTGTCACCCGGTGCGCAGTATTTTTCCCACGAAACACATTCAGAGTGCCAGCGCTCAGGCGCAGTTTCTGCACCTTGGGGTCGTTTCCGCGCAACAGTTCGGCCACGCCGTCGTAATTGGGATCGTCGGTGCTGCGCAGGTCTGTGCGGTATTCGAACTCGCCGCCCGCTTCAGGCGATTGCAGCATCAAGGTGGTGGTGAATTCCGAACGGTCGAAATGCCAGTTCAGGGTCTCGCCCTCGCGATAGCTCATCACATTGACCCGCGCCAACGGGTCGGCCATCACATACAGCGCGGGCTTGTCCATCACCGCGCTGAGAAAGGCCACCAGCGGCGGGTACTCGTAGACCGCGGTCACCAGGCTGTCCTTCAACTGGTCGGCACACAGGGTGTGGCTGACCGTTTCAACCTTCGCCAGGGCGGGGTGCCCGGCAGGGAGTTCCGGAATGTCCGGCTTGAAGTAGATGTTGTGAGAACGCTTGTGAGTGTGGGATTCGGCATCCATGGTCGGTTGAATCTGTCGCGCGGCTTGTGCGACATCGTCTGCCTGGATAAAGCCTTCAAGACTGAACATGCCATTGCGCGCCAGTTCCGCGCGAGACGCCTCTACCAGCGCGTGCCATTCAGCGCTGTCAGGTCGGTCCAGTGGATAGCGCTGCAGGTTGATGACGGTGCCCATGTTGGCCTCCTGTTAGGTGTGGAATTAACCTAACCTGCGTAAACCTTCGCAACAACGGCAAAAATTGTTAGCCTCCCCACAGCAAAACTTAAGGAAGGTTGCCGTGAACACGTTACCGCCGCTGAATGCCGTGCGAACCTTCGAAGTCGCTGCACGCCTGTCGAGCTTTGCGGCGGCTGGAAAGGAGTTAGGGGTGTCTGCGGCGGCGGTCAGTCAGCAGGTGCGCCATCTGGAGGAATACTTCGGCAAGAAGCTGTTCGTGCGCAACGGCAATCGTCTGTCCTTGACCGACGCCGGGCTGGCGGTCTTTGCGCAGACGTCGCGCGCCCTTGGTGAGCTTGCCGCCATGACCGTTCGGTTGCTGGAGGGCGAGATGCGCACGCGATTGATCGTCAGCGTGCCGTTTTCTCTCGCCGAAGTGTGGCTGACGCCGAAGCTGGCGCTGTTGCTGGAGAGCCATCCGCAGTTGTCAGTGGACGTGCGTGTCGAAGATGACCCGGTGGATCTGGCCCGGCACGACATCGACATTCGCGTCAGCTACGGCGATTACCACTATCCCGCGCTGGAGGCGATCCCGTTGGCCCACGATCATGTGGTGCCGTTGTGCGCACCCGAACTGTGGTATCGCCACGGCAACGGCGATTTTGATCTGTCGCGGATTCACCAAAGCCTGTTCATTCACACGCAATGGGGTGCGAACTATGCGTCCCACCCGACCTGGAGCGACTGGTACGCCAGCGAAGTGGGGCAAGCGCCACCGGACCCTGCACTGGGACGGCGCTCCGGTTTGTCCAGCCTGTCGATCACCCTGGCGCGGCAAGGCTGCGGGATTGCGCTGGGGCAGAAACTCATTGCTCAACCCGATCTGGCGGCGGGGCGGCTGATCGTCCTGTCGTCGAGGTCCTTGCCCCTCGGGCATCCCTATTGCGCCTTTGTACCCGCCGAAAAGCGCAAGCGTGCCAACGTGCAAAGCCTCATTGCGCTCTTGACCGACGCCTGAGCGATTGTTACGGCGCAACGCACGTCTATGGGGTCGGATGTTTCCCACCGCCCCAAAGCGATGCGTCCTACAACTATCCAAGCGCGACCTTACACGGGTATTCCATTGAACCTTAACTGGCGCGGATCGCCTGAACAGAGGGTTCTCCGGATGCCCTCTCAGATTTCAAAAACGATCTGGCAATCAAATTGCATATGCTTGTACAGACAAGTACGTATGGGTAGGGTGGTGCCGTCAGGCGCCGGACGTTTCACAGCTTGCGGCGGGAAAACGCTATGGATCTCTTGCAACTGCTCAGCTTCGGAAACAACGGGTGGGGCGCAGCCTTGCTCAAGGCGGCGGGCATGACGGTGCTGCTGACCCTGTCGGCTCTGGTGGTGGGGGCGGTGGCCGGGAGCGCCGTGGCAGCGGCCAAGCTGTCAAAACGTCGCGGGGTGCGTTATCTGGGCGATGCTTACTCGATTCTGTTTCGCGGGATTCCCGAGCTGCTGGTGATCTACCTATTCTACTTCGGTGGCGCCACCGTGCTGGGGGCGATCAACCACTGGTTCGGCGGCGAAGGCTTCGTCGATACGCCACCGTTTCTGGTGGGCGCGCTGGCGGTGGGGCTGATTTCCGGTTCCTATCAGGCAGAGGTCTATCGCGGCGCTTATCTGGCGATCGTCAAAGGCGAGCTGGAGGCTGCGCTGGCGATCGGCATGACCAGGCGCATGCGAATTCGTCGCGTGCTGATCCCGCAAATCTGGCGCTACGCCTTACCGGGCCTGGGTAACGTCTGGCAGATGACCCTCAAGGACTCGGCGCTGATCTCGGTGATCGGCCTGGTCGAGCTGATGCGCGCCAGCCAAGTCGCGGCCGGTTCCACCCGGCAATACTTCACGTTCTACATCGTCGGCGGCGCCTGCTACCTGATACTCACCGGGTTGTCCGGTCGCCTGTTCAACATTGCCGAAAGCCGCGTGCAGCGCACCCAGCGCCGCTCGCCGAACGCCTGAGAGGGGAACGCCCATGATCGATTTTGCCTTTCTCAGCGACACCATGCTCAAACTGCTGGCGGCACTGCCCACCACCTTGAGCCTGTTTTTCTCCAGCCTCTGCATCGGTCTGCTGCTGGCGATCGGCATCGCTGCTATGCGCGTGAGTCGTTGGCCGTTTCTTAGCTACCCGGCACGTTTCTACATCTGGCTGTTTCGCGGCACACCGTTGCTGATCCAGATGTTCCTCATCTATTACGGGCTGGGTCAGTTCACGGCCATCCGCAGCAGCTTCATGTGGGAAATCCTGCGTTCGCCATACGGCTGCGCTGTCGTTGCATTGGCCATGTGCACAGCGGGTTACTCCGCTGAAATCATTCGCGGCGGCCTGCAAAGCGTCCCCCACGGCCAGATCGAAGCCGGGCGGGCAGTGGGCATGAGCCGCTGGACGCTGCTGCGCCGGATCATCGCGCCGGTCACGTTGCGTCAGGCGTTGCCCGCGTATTCGACCGAGGCGGTGTTGATGGTCAAATCCACGGCCATCGCCAGCCTTGTTACCGTGTGGGACGTCACCGGCATCGCCCAGCAAATCATTCAACGCACCTACCGCACCATGGAGGTGTTCCTCTGCGCGGCGTTGATTTATCTGGTGCTCAACTTCCTGATCGTGCGCTTCATGGCATGGGTCGAGTACCAGCTTTCGCCGCACCTGCGCGAGCGCCCGGCGCAGCGTGTCGCCCATCCGGCCCCTGAAACGCCTTCATCCCTTTGAATGCAGCGGAGACAGTCATGAATCAACCAGGCCAGGCCGCGCTGTCGGTCAGCAATATCTGTAAATCCTTCGGTTCGGTGCAGGTACTCAAGGGCATTTCGCTGGAGGCACACCGAGGCGACGTGATCTCGATCCTGGGCGCCAGTGGGTCGGGCAAAAGCACCTTTCTGCGCTGCATCAACCTGCTGGAATCGCCGGACGAGGGGCGCATCGTACTGGATGGCGAAGTCATCGAAATGAAGCATCACGCCAACGGGCGCTTGCTGCCGAGCAATACGCGCCAGGTCGAAGCGATGCGCAGCAAATTAGGCATGGTGTTTCAGAGTTTCAATTTGTGGTCACACATGACCGTGCTGCAAAACATCATCGAAGGCCCCATGCGTGTGCTGAAACGCTCCAAGGCCGAATGTGTGGAAGAGGCCGAGCAACTGCTGCACAAGGTTGGCCTCTACGACCGTCGTGACTATTACCCGGCGCACCTGTCCGGTGGTCAGCAGCAACGTGTTGCCATCGCCCGCGCCCTGGCCATGAACCCGCAAGTGATGCTGTTCGACGAACCCACGTCGGCGCTGGACCCCGAGCTGGTGGGCGAAGTCTTGCGGGTCATGCGTTCGTTGGCCGAAGAGGGTCGAACCATGCTGGTGGTCACCCACGAAATGGGCTTTGCCCGGCATGTGTCGAACCGGGTGGTGTTCATGGCGCAGGGACTCATTGACGCCCAGGGTACGCCCGATGAATTGTTCGAAGGCCTGCCCACGGAGCGTTTCCGGCAATTTGTCGCCAGTCATCATCAACGCACCACGGAGTGATGGGGGGCGGTCGTTGGATGATGGCTGAGCGTCAGCGATACGGGCGGCGGCGTGCCGCCTGAGGTGATCGCCCTTGCCTTTGAGCCATTCTTCACCCCCAAACCCATTGGCAAAGGCACGGGGCTCGGCCTGTCGATGATTTATGGATTTGCTCAGCAGTCAGGCGGGCAGGTCCGAATTCAGTCCGTGGTGGGCGAAGGCACGACGGTGTCGATCTACCTGCCGCGCTCATGAGCGCGAGGCGTCGACGCTGTAGCGCGACGATTCTTCCGGCAACGGGTTGCCGTCCGGGCGGCGGTGTAGTTTAGTGGGCGCCACCTTCAGGTCCGGCGCTTCAGTCGGGCCTGTGCCTCACCGTGAACTGGAAGCTGCGGATGTTCGAGTCAAGCACCAAAATCATCACCACCGAAGGCCACGCAGCACTGAAGAAAGAGCTGGATTACCTGTGGCGCGAACATCGCCCGGAGATTACGCAAAAAGTGGCCTGGGCCGCCTCCCTAGGCGATCGCAGTGAGAACGCGGACTACCAGTACAACAAGAAACTGCTGCGGGAAATCGACCGGCGCATTCGCTACCTGCGCAAGCGTCTGGAAGACATGCGCGTGGTGGCGTACTCGCCTGAGCAGGAGGGGCGGGTGTTCTTCGGTGCGTGGGTCGAAATCGAAGACGAAGAAGGCGAGACCAAGCGCTTTCGCATCGTCGGTTATGACGAGATTTACGGGCGCATGGATTACATTTCCATCGACTCGCCCATGGCTCGTGCGTTGCTCAAAAAGCAAGTGGACGACGAGGTGACGGTACGCGTGCCCGCCGGGGAAAAACTGTGGTGGGTGACGAAGATCGAGTATCAGGTCGCTGATTGAGGCATCGCCGAAAGCCCTTTTTCCGGCGATGCCTGCTCACCCCTAGCCTTCTCGCAGCACCGTCAGTGGGCTTGCATTCAGTGCCCGGCGAGTGCCAAACACGCCCGCGCCACCTACCAATGCTGCGCCAATCAGCGGCAGCAGCAACAGCCACGGGTGTGGCGACCACTCCAGATTGAACGCGTAGCGGTACAGGGCAAAGCTCACCAGCTCACAGCCCAGCGCCGCCAACACGCCGCTGACCGCCCCCAGCAGGCCAAACTCGATCCTTCGCGCTTTGGTCAGCAAAGCCCGGTTGGCGCCCAGCGCTCGCAGGAGTGCGCCCTGACGAATGCGTTCGTCCAGTGTCGCCTGCAAGCCCGAAAACAGCACCGCCAACCCGGCAGCCAATACGAAGAGAAGCACGTACTGAACCGCCAGCGTGACTTGATCGAGGATGCTGCGCAGTTGCTCCAGCAAGGCCTCCACCTGAAGGATGGTCACCGCCGGGAACGCGCGGGACAGCTCGACGATCTGTTGATCGTGCCCCGGTGCCAGGTAGAAGCTGGTCAGGTAAGTCGTCGGGACGTCCTGCAACGTGCCGGGCTGGAAAATCATGAAAAAGTTCGGCTGGAAGGTGTCCCAGTTGATGTCCCGCAGGCTGGTCACCTTGACCTCATGGTTGGCGCCGCCGATCACGAAACTCAGGGTGTCGCCCAGCTTCATGTTCAGGCTCTTCGCCAGTTTGGTTTCCACCGACACGCCGGGAGTCGCGTCAGCGGCAGGCGGCTGGTCGCTCCACCATTGGCCTTCGGTGATGCTGTTACCCTCGGGCAGGTGGGCCGACCAGGTCAGGTTGAGGTCGCGCTGGGTGGCGTTTTCTCCACGAGAGTCCTTGGTCACGAATTTACTCACGGGCTCGCCGTTGATGCTCATCAGCCGCCCCGGAATCATGGGGTACAGCGGGGCACTGTGGGTGGACAGTTCGCTCATGCGCTGGGCGAAGTGGTCGCGCTCGGTGGGCAGGATGTTCAGGGCAAAATAATTCGGTGCGTCCTTGGGCAACTGGTTTTGCCAGGTGTCGAGCAATTCTCCGCGCAGCAGCGCGATCAGCCCCATGGAGAGCAGAATCAGGCCAAACGCCAGTGATTGCCCGGCAGCGGCCATGGGATGGCGCAACAGTTGCCCAAGACCCAGGCGCCACGGCAGCGAAGCCCCGGCCAGCAATCGACGCAGGCTTTGCAGCGCCAGCAGCAGAATGCCACCGAGCACGGTGGCCGCGACCAGGCCGCCACCGAGCAGGGCGAAAGTCAGCACCAGATCCAGACTCAAACGCCACATGATCAGCCCTAGCGCCAACAATGCAGCGCCGTAGACCAGCCAGGTACTCGCCGGTATTGGCAGCATGTCACGGCGCAACACGCGCAAGGGCGGTACTCGGCCCAGCGCGGCCAATGGCGGCAGGGCAAATCCTGCCAGCGCCACCAACCCTGTACCGATGCCAGCCAGTGCCGGGAGCCAGCCGCCAGGCGGGACAGCCGCAGGCAGCAGGCTTTCCAGCAGGTAGAACAGGCCCAACTGAGCGAACCAGCCGAGCAGGGCGCCGGTGACGCTCGCTGCAATACCGAGCATTGCCAACTGCAGACTGAACAGCACCAGCGCTTCGTTGCGTGACAGGCCCAGACAGCGCAACAGGGCGCTGGCATCGAAACGCCGTACCGCGAATCGCGCTGCCGAGAGTGCCACAGCCACCCCGGCGAGCAGGACGGCCACCAGACTGGCCATGTTCAGGTAACGCTCGGCCTTGCCCAGTGCGCCGCCAATTTGCTGATTGCCATCGCGGGCGTCGTCGATCTTTTGATTGGGCGCCAGATCCGGCTCGATGGCCTTGCGGTAGGCGGCCAGATTGTCCGGCGTGCCGCGCCACAGGTCACGGAACGAGACCCGGCTACCCGGTTGCACGACTTTGGTGGCCTCAAGATCGGCCATGTTGATCATCACGCGTGGTGTCAGGCTGTAGAAATTACCGGCGCGATCAGGCTCGTAGGTCAATACGCGGGTGAGTTTCAGGGTGGTCGAGCCGACGTCGATGCTGTCGCCGACCTTGAGGTTCAGGGCTACCAGTACGCGGGTTTCCGCCCAGGCCTCGCCGGGGCCAGGCTCGCCGCCACTGGTTTCGGGCTGGTAGGGCGCTGCAGCGCTTTTCAGCTCGCCACGCAGCGGGTAGGCCGCGTCGACCGCCTTGACGCTGGCCAGTTGGATGCCGTTGTCGGTGGCGACCACGCTGGAGAAGATCACGATGCGCGAGTGATCGAGCTTGAGCGCCGTCCCCGCCTCGATCTGCTCAGGCTTGGCCGGGGTCGAGCCGCTGAGAATCAGGTCGGCGCCAAGAAACTCGGTAGCGCGCAGCAGCATGGCGCTGTTCAGCCGTGACCCGAAGTAACCGATGGCAGTGCTCGCGGCGACCGCAACCACCAGCGCGAAAAACAGCACCCGCAGCTCTCCGGCGCGGGCGTCGCGCAGCAACTGGCGGGCGGCCAGGCTCAGCAGGCGAGCGAAGGGCAGACGTGCCATCAAGGCTCCATGGGGGTGACCAGGCGGCCACCTTCAAGACGAATCAAACGGCGGCAGCGATGGGCCAGACGCTCATCGTGGGTCACCAGCACCAGGGTGGTATTACGTTCCTGATTGAGTTCGAAAAGCAGGTCACTGATGCGCTCGCCCGTATGGCTGTCGAGGTTGCCGGTGGGTTCGTCGGCGAACAGCACGTCGGGGTCGGCGGCAAAGGCACGGGCAATCGCCACGCGCTGTTGTTCGCCACCGGACAATTGTTTTGGGGTGTGAGTCAGGCGCTTGCCCAGTCCGACCCGCTCCAGCAAATGACGGGCCTCTTCCCGGGCGTCTTTACGGCCCTCAAGCTCCATGGGCAGCATGACGTTTTCCAGCGCATTGAGGCTGTCCAGCAACTGGAACGACTGGAATACGAAGCCCACGTGCTCGGCGCGGACGCGGGCGCGCTGGTCTTCATCCAGCTCGCTCAGATTGCGCCCCGACAATGTGACTGAACCCGCGCTGGGCAAGTCCAGCCCGGCCAGCAATCCCAGCAACGTGGACTTGCCGGAACCGGAGGCGCCGACGATGGCCAGTGTGTCGCCCTTGTTCAGTTCCACCGAGAGTTCGTGCAGGATGGTCAGGTCGCCTTCGGTGCTGGGAACCACTTTGCTGAGGTTCCGGGCACTGAGAATACTTTCGCTCATGGAGAATCCGATGCGTGCGTGGTTATTAAGTACTGGCCTGGGGTTGCTGCTGTTGTCTCAAGGAGCGATGGCAGGCACGGTGCTGATTGTTGGGGATAGTATCAGCGCGGCTTTCGGCCTGGATACCCGGGTGGGTTGGGTCAGCTTGCTGGAAAAGCGCATGGCAGAGCAGGGCTACACCGATAAAGTGGTCAACGCGTCGGTCAGCGGCGACACCAGCGCCGGAGGCCTGGCACGTTTGCCTGCGCTGCTTGCAGCGCACAAACCGGACCTGGTGATCCTCGAACTGGGGGGTAATGATGGCCTGCGTGGGCAGCCGCCCGCCCAATTGCAACAAAATCTTGCATCGATGATTGACAGCTCCCGCGCCGCTGGGGCGAAGGTGTTGCTGCTGGGAATGCAGATTCCGCCCAATTACGGCGCGCGTTATACCGACGCGTTCAAAGCGGTGTACGGCAATCTGGCGGCTGAAAAGAAGGTGGCGCTGGTGCCCTTCATGCTGGAAGGCGTCGGAGGGGTGCCTGAGTTGACGCAGGCGGATGGGTTGCACCCGGCAGCGAATGCGCAGCCGCGGTTGTTGGATAATGTTTGGCCCGTGTTGAAGGGGTTGTTATAGGTTCGGTTTTGAATCGCTACTCTGATCTAAAGCCAACCTGAAAAAAACACCCAAACCCTGAAAATTAAAGGGCTGCGGCTCTTTCCGAGACGCCGCCTTTCCGCTAATGTTGCGCCCCCTCTCTGGAAACCCCTCGATGCGCCGCCCTGCCTGGTCCCTTTTTGCCTACCAACTGATTGAGCCCGATGAGCAGCTGGACCTGTTCGCGTGCCAGGAAGTGCGTGTGCATCTGGTCGCTCGGCAACTGGAACTAGCCGGTTCTGCGGACCGCACGCTCTGCGGCACGCTGTTGCCCGCCCAACCGCGCTGGTCCGGGGTTGAACAGGCGATCTATCAGGATGACCGGCTGTGCCCGCTGTGCCGCGCGATCATCGACGCACAACGTCGCGGCATGCACCCGATCTGGCCGGAAATCGACGCAGGGGCGTAAGCCGTCGCGCCTACTCCCGAAGGCGCTGGCAGGCGTGTACAATCGCGCTAATTCCTGCCTTTCGCTTACCCAAGGATTTCCCCGGATGTTGTCGCGCATTCCAGCTTTCGCCCGCTGTCTGTCGCTCGCTGCACTGTGTGCGGCCGGCCCTGTTTCTGCTCTGGAGTTTCCGTTGCCGCCGCCCGGCGAAGACATCATCGGTCAGGTCCAGACTGTCACCGCCAAGTACGAAGACACCTTCGCTGACCTGGGCACCCAATACGATCTGGGCTATCTGGAAATGATCGCAGCGAACCCCGGCGTCGACGCCTGGTTGCCAGGCGCCGGTACTCAGGTGATCCTGCCGACGCGTTTCATTCTGCCGCCGGGCCCGCGCGAAGGCATCGTAATCAACCTGGCCGAGTACCGTCTGTATTACTACCCCAAAGGCAAGAACGTCGTTTATACCTTCCCGCTGGGTATCGGTCGCGAGGGCTGGGGTTCGCCGATCTCCACGACCAAGGTGACCGCCAAGACGCCTAACCCGACCTGGACGCCACCGGCATCGGTCAAGGCTGAGCACGCCGCTGATGGCGACATTCTGCCCAACGTGGTGCCAGCCGGTCCCGACAACCCGCTGGGGCCGTTCAAATTCGGGCTGGGCCTGCCGGGCTACCTGATCCATGGTTCGAACAAGAAGTTTGGTATCGGCATGCGCACCAGCCACGGTTGCTTCCGCATGTACAACAATAACGTGCTGGAAATGGCCGACATGGTGCCGGTGGGGACCACTGTTCGCATCATCAACGAGCCGTACAAATTCGGTGTCAGTGGCGGCAAGGTCTATCTGGAAGCTCACACACCGCTGGATGAAAGCGGCAACCCGTCGGTGGTCGACAAGCACACCGCCGTGATCAACGCGCTGCTCAAGCGCGAAGACTTGGCCAGCAGCCTGCGCATCAACTGGGATGAAGTGCGTGACGTCGTCGCCGCTGAAGATGGCATGCCGGTCGAGATCGCAGTGCCTGGCGTGGCCGCTCCGGCAGCGCCCGCGACCCAGATGACGCTGCAGTAACGTATCGCTCCATGAGGTAGACCCGCTCGCTGTGCGCTTGAAATAGTGCGCTGCGAGCGGGTTTTTTATTGCCCCGAATCGGTGTCCATCAAAACGCAGGCAATAAAAAAGCCGGTCCGAAATCGGACCGGCTTATGAATAACCCCGAGGGATTATTACTTGCGGCTAGCCTTGTCCAGCATGCGCAGAGCACGCTCGTTGGCTTCGTCGGCAGTTTGCTGAGCTTTCTGAGCAGCAGCCAGAGCTTCATCAGCCTTGCGGTAGGCTTCGTCAGCACGAGCTTGTGCACGAGCAGCTGCGTCTTCAGTAGCAGTCAGACGAGCTTCGGTTTCTTTGGATGCGCTGCTGCAACCGGTAGCCAGAACGGCGGCCAGGGCCAGAGCAGAGAATTTCAGAACGTTGTTCATCGTGTTCCCCTTAAAGGACTTCTTTCAAGTTAATCATCTCTCGAAAATGAGAAAATGACCGGCGTACATAGTACCCATTGTTTGTAGTAAGTAAACGGACTAAGCGCAAGAACCGCATAAAATTCTTTGCTTTGAAAGCGTTCCGTGCGAATCCTCACGCTTTTTCTTCAGAGAAAAGCTAGCCCTCTCAGGCAAATACGTCTGCCAATGAGTCGGGAGCAGGCTCAGTGCAAGCGCACGCTTTCAACACCAGGCAACGCATTGACCGCATCCTTTGCACCGCTGCGCCTGCACGGGATGAACCACACTGCAGCTTTCTGTTTATAGACGAAGATCGGCGATGATGCTTGTTCGGCTGTGCTTTAAGTGACTTTGCCAAGCCGACGGCGTCTCAATGGACATTCGTCGGCGATGACAGGTTCAACGGGACAGAGCGGTCAGATGTGCGGCAGCGCATTTAACCTTGATTCACTTGAGCAGATCCGGAAATGGCGCCTACTATTTGCAGGTGCTCATTTGCGGGAGAAGCAGAGGCCTTCTCCGTGTCCAAATCAGGCACGGGGTGGCGTTGCAGTTCCTTCGCCGGGAAAACATCGGTAAGGTAGGGGTCCAATTCCAAGACCCGCTAGGAGTAGTGATGAGCGAGGCGTTTTCCATTCACCATGACAAGGCCGGTCACCAGTTCGAAATCAACATCGACGGTCATCGTGCTTATCTGACCTACATGGACCTGGGCAAGCAGACCCTGGACATCTATCGCACATTCGTTCCCAATGCCTTGCGTGGGCGGGGCATCGCTGCGGCCCTCACCGAAGTGGCTCTCGATTTCGCTGAAAGCAACGGCTACACCGTGATTCCATCGTGCTCCTACGTGGAGCGCTACATGGAGCGTCACCAGCGCCAGGCCGCCAAGATCTGATTGTTCCATCGCTGAAATGAAAAACGCCGAGCAGATGCTCGGCGTTGTCGTTTTCAAACCGGCCCTATCAACCGCGCTTGCGCTTGGGCAACACGTCCTTGAGCTTGGCATGCATGCTGCGCAAGGTCTTCTCGGTGGTTTCCCAGTCGATGCAGGCGTCGGTGATCGACACGCCGTATTCCAGATCGGCCAGATCCTTGGGAATCGACTGCGCACCCCATTTCAGGTGGCTTTCGACCATCAGGCCAATGATCGACTCGTTGCCTTCCAGGATTTGATTAGCGACGTTCTCCATGACCAGCGGTTGTAGGGCCGGATCCTTGTTGGAGTTGGCGTGGCTGGCGTCGACCATGATGTTCGGCTTGACCTTGGCCTTGGCCAGCGCCTGTTCGCACAGGGCGACGCTGACCGAATCATAGTTCGGCTTGCCATTGCCGCCGCGCAACACCACGTGACCGTAGGCGTTGCCTTTGGTGGTGACGATGGACACGCCACCTTCCTGGTTGATGCCCAAGAAGCGATGAGGACTGGACACTGATTGCAGGGCGTTGATCGCTACGGTCAGGCCGCCGTCGGTACCGTTCTTGAAGCCGACCGCCGAAGAAAGGCCCGAGGCCATTTCGCGGTGGGTCTGGGATTCTGTGGTGCGTGCGCCAATGGCCGACCAACTGATCAGATCCTGAAGGTATTGCGGAGAGATCGGGTCCAGTGCTTCGGTCGCCGTCGGCAGGCCTTTTTCGGCCAGATCCAGCAACAACTGGCGACCGATGTGCAGACCGTCCTGGATCTTGAAGGAATCGTCCAGATACGGGTCGTTGATCAGGCCTTTCCAGCCTACAGTGGTGCGCGGTTTCTCGAAGTACACGCGCATGACCAGATACAGCGTGTCGGACAGCTCGGCAGACAGTGCCTTCAGGCGTTCCGCGTATTCGTGAGCGGCCTTGATGTCGTGGATCGAGCACGGGCCGATCACGATGAACAGGCGGTGGTCCTTGCCATCAAGGATGTTGCGGATCGCTTCGCGGCCCTTGCTCACGGTGGCCTGGGCGGCAGCGGTGAGGGGAATTTCGCGCTTGAGCTGGTCCGGAGTGATCAGGGTCTCGTTAGAAGAGACGTTAAGGTCGTCAATCGGTAAATCAGCCATCGTGTTACTCATCAGGTCACGTTGCTGGCCGCCAATTCAGGTCGGGGTCCAGCAGGGTTAGGGCAGCGGGGAGCGGAACCTTAGCGCGTTAACCCGTACTTCCACAATGGGCAAACGTGGCTTTCGTCCCCCCAACGGGGCGGGGTGCAGGTCCTCAAGGATGTCTGAGGCAGCCTGAAGTTTGGAAACCGGCGCCTATCTGCGGATATAGTGTGTGCCAGACCTTGGGGAGATCGGCGTGGATCAACTGCAACTGACGGATTTCGATGTCGATCAGCAATTGCTGGCGCTGCCGGGCACATCGCTGCTCATCTTTACCAGCGTGGGTTGCTCCAGCTGCCGCTGGGCGCGCCATCATTTGCCGGAGCTGGGGTTGCCGGTCGAGCGTTTGTGCTGGATCGATGCCGAAGAGAACGGCGGTGCGGTGCAGCGTTACAGTGTCTTCCATCTGCCGTCGTTGTTCGTGATCCGTGACGGTCAGTTCCATGGCCCGTTGCGCAGCAAGTTGTCCGCAGACGCTATCAATGAGGGCTTGAATCAGGCCCTGCGCCGTGCCCCGGACGATCTGCCCTGAACCTTGCTTGCAGTCACTGATGAGGAATCCATGAGCGAAACCCCTAAACAACCGCGCATCGGCATTATCGGCACCGGCGCCATCGGTGGCTTTTATGGCCTGATGCTGGCCCGCGCAGGCTATGACGTGCATTTTCTGCTGCGCAGCGAGTTCAGCACCGTTTCACAGCAGGGTTTGCGCATCGACAGTCATGTCCATGGCTTGTTGACCCTCGATAACGTTCAGGCCTATTCCTCGGCGGCCGACATGCCCCCCTGCGACTGGCTGTTGGTCGGTGCCAAGACCACCGGCAACAACGGCATAGCCCCCGCCATTGCTCAGGCCGCTGCGCCGGGCGCCAGAGTGCTGAACCTGCAAAACGGGCTGGGTGTGGAGGAAGAGCTGCGCGCGTTACTGCCTGATTCGCTGCATTTGCTGGGCGGTCTGTGCTTTATCTGTGTTCATCGCACCGGGCCGGGGCAGATCACCCATCAGGCGCTGGGCGCCGTCAATATTGGTTATTACAGCGGCCCGGCAGCCGATGCGGCGGCCAGTCTGGCGATTGTCGAAGAGGGCGCTGCGTTGTTCCATGCGGCGGGGATCGATTCGGTGGCGATGGACAACCTTGATAAAGCGCGCTGGCAGAAACTGGTGTGGAACGTGCCTTACAACGGCCTGTCGGTCTTGCTCGGCGCCAGCACCACACCGCTGATGGCTGACCCCGACAGCCGCGATCTGATTCAGGGGCTGATGGCTGAAGTGGTGCGAGGTGCCGAGGCCTGTGGTCATGAACTGCCGGAAGGCTATGCGCAGCATCTGTTCAATATCACCGAAAAGATGCCGGACTATCGGCCCAGCATGTACCACGATTTCGTCGAGAAACGGCCTTTGGAGCTGGACGCGATCTACGTCCGTCCGCTGGCGGCAGCGTTGGCAGGAGGCTGCGACATGCCGAAGATTCGCGCCCTGTTCCAGAGTCTGGCGTTCATTGATCGCGCCAACCGTTGAGCACTGCGCTGTACCTGACGCCGGAAAGGGAAATCACCGATGGCCAACGACCTGACCCTGAAAACCGCCAGCAATAAGCTGGTGCTGGCGATTTCTTCACGGGCGCTGTTCGACCTGCGAGAAAGCCACGCCATCTACATGGCCGACGGGGTTGCGGCCTACCGCAAGTACCAGATTGACCACGAAGACGAGGTGCTGGAGCCAGGGGATGCGTTCCTGCTGGTCGAGAAGCTGCTGAGCCTCAATGCCAGTCTCAAGGCATCACGCGTCGAGGTGGTGCTGGTTTCACGCAACAGTGCCGACACCGGGCTGCGTGTCTTCAACTCGATTCAGCACTACGGGCTGGACATTTCTCGCGCCGCATTTGTGGGCGGTCGCAGCCCTTTTCCCTATCTGGCAGCCTTTGGCAGTCATCTGTTTCTCTCCACCCACGCCGAAGACGTGCGCAGCGCACTGGACGCCGGATTTGCCGCTGCGACCATCCTGTCTGGTGGTGCCCGGCGAGCGGCCAGTGCCGAATTGCGTATCGCGTTCGACGGCGACGCGGTGCTGTTCTCCGATGAGTCGGAGCGGATCTACCAGACGGGCGGCCTTGAGGCCTTTCAGGCCAGCGAGCGTGAGGCGGCGCGGCAGCCTTTGCCCGGTGGCCCGTTCAAGCCGTTTCTCGCCGCGTTGAACCTGTTGCAGCGGGAGTTCCCGGAAGAGGCGTGTCCGATTCGTACCGCGCTGGTGACGGCGCGCTCTGCTCCGGCCCATGAGAGGGTGATTCGCACCTTGCGCGAATGGGACATTCGGCTGGACGAATCATTGTTTCTGGGCGGTCTGGACAAAGCCGCGTTTTTGGAAGCGTTCGCCGCAGACGTGTTTTTTGACGATCAGCCTGGCCATTGCGAGAAAGCTCGCGAGGTCGTCGCCACCGGCCATGTGCCTCACGGCATCAGCAATGAGCTAAAACCGTGAACCGTTAGACCGGAAAGCTGTATCAAACCGGCTGAATCGTCTGCGCACTGCTACGCTCATGATGTCTGCGCCTGTCATGGGTCGCCTGGAGGTCACATGATTCGCTCGATGCTGTACGCCACGGACCTCGGCCTTTATGCACCGTTTGTCTTGCAACATGCGCTGGCGCTCGCCAGAACGTTCAACGCCGAACTGCACGTGATTCACGTCGTGGAGCCTATGGGGCTGTTCGCCGAGTCGGTCCTGCAAAGCTATCTGGCCGAGGATGTGTTACGCGAGCTGCACAGTGAGGGCGTCAACACCGTGATCGAGGGCATCGAATCAAGGGTGTTGGCAGGTTTTCGTGATGAGTTGGGGGAGGACAATCAGGACCTTGAGCTGATTCGCAGTGTACGCGTGGTGCAGGGGGACCCCTCCAACGTGATTCTGGAGCAGGCGCAACGGCTGGAAGTCGATTTGCTGGTGGTGGGCAGCCACAGTCATGGGGCTGAAGGTGACACCCCGATTGGTCGTACGGCTGCGCGGGTTTTGCAGCTTTCGGAAGTCCCGGTGTACATGGTGCCGATGCTGCAATACCGATTCGGGCGCTAAGGGTGCAGGGGAAAAATGGGGACAGATGCTAAAAGCAGCGTGCCATTACCGAATAAAAATGATAAAAAGTTCTAGCTTTGCCTTTCAGACCATTAATCCAGTTATATACCGTTGCTGATGCCCGTGGCGTCTACCGGCTTTGAGGGATACATATGAAGCTTCAACAATTGCGCTACATTTGGGAAGTGGCGCACCACGACCTCAACGTTTCGGCGACGGCGCAGAGCCTGTACACCTCGCAGCCGGGCATCAGCAAACAGATCCGTTTGCTTGAAGACGAACTGGGCGTGGAGGTGTTTGCACGCAGTGGCAAGCACCTGACCCGCGTTACGCCTGCGGGGGAGCGGATCATCACCACGGCGGGCGAGATTCTGCGCAAGGTCGAGAGCATCAAACAGATCGCTCAAGAGTTCTCCAACGAGAAAAAAGGCACCTTGTCGATCGCCACCACGCACACCCAGGCGCGTTATGCGCTGCCGCCAGTGATCAGCAATTTCATCAAGCAATACCCGGACGTGGCGCTGCACATGCACCAGGGCTCGCCGATGCAGATCGCCGAAATGGCCGCCGACGGCACCGTGGATTTCGCCATCGCCACCGAAGCGCTGGAGCTGTTCGGCGATTTGGTGATGATGCCGTGCTACACATGGAACCGCTGCGTGGTCGTGCCGCAGGGGCACCCGCTGACCAAGCTGCCCAAGCTGACCCTGGAAATCCTCGCCGAATACCCGATCGTGACCTACGTGTTCGGCTTCACGGGCCGTTCCAAACTCGACGAAGCTTTCAGCCATCGCGGCCTCACGCCCAAAGTGGTGTTCACCGCCGCGGACGCAGACGTCATCAAGACGTATGTTCGCCTGGGGCTGGGGGTGGGCATCGTTGCGAAAATGGCGGTGGACCCGACGCTGGACAGCGACTTGGTGGTGCTTGACGCCAGTGAACTGTTCGAGGCCAGCGTAACCAAGATCGGCTTCCGTCGCGGCACGTTCCTGCGCGGCTTCATGTGCGACTTCATCGAGAAGTTCGCCCCGCACCTGACTCGCGACGTCATGGCCAAGGCCATTCAGTGCCATAACAAGCAGGAGCTGGAAGAACTCTTCGAGGGCGTGGTGCTGCCGGAGCATTGATCTCGGCGCGTAGCTGTATAGGCCGAGCGATGCTGGTGTGACTGAATGCACCCGATTGCTGTAGCAGTCCGGCTTGTTGGCGGTGGCGTTCTTGAGATCGCTGCCGCCGACAAGCCGGACTGCTACAAAGGGGGGGACTTGGCCGTCAGGCTTTGGAGATGAGATTCCCCGCATGCAGCCCGCATTCCTTCTGCGTGGCTTCTTCCCACCACCAACGGCCTTCGCGCTCGTGCTGGTTGGGCAGGACAGGGCGGGTGCACGGCTCGCAGCCGATGCTGATGAAACCCCGTTCGTGCAGGCTGTTGTAAGGCAGCTCCAGCATGCGGATGTAATTCCAGATGTCCGCGCTGCTCATCTGGGCCAGCGGGTTGAATTTATACAGCGGGCGCTCAGGTGTCGAAAACGCGCCATCGATCTCCACCACGGCCACGCTGTTGCGGGTGCCGGGACTCTGGTCGCGACGCTGGCCGGTGGCCCAGGCCTTCACGTCCACCAATTTGCGGCGCAGGGGTTCGATTTTGCGCACCCCGCAGCACTCGCCATGGCCGTCCTTGTAGAAACTGAACAGGCCTTTTTCCTTCACGAACGGCTCAAGCTTCTCGCGATCGGGGGAGACGATGTCGATGGCGATCTTGTATTGCTCGCGGACCTGGTCGATGAAACGGTAGGTTTCCGGGTGCAAGCGGCCGGTGTCGAGGCTGAATACCTTGACGCTCTTGTTGATCTTCCACGCCATGTCCACCAGCACCACGTCTTCGGCGCCACTGAAGGAGAGCCACAGTTCGTCGCCAAAGTGCTGGAAGGCGAATTTGAGAATGTCCTGAGCGGACTTGTTGGCATAAGTCGCAGCGATTTCGGCGACATCGAACGGATGACTCATCAGGCGGCTTCCTAATCAAGAGTGGCGCTTAGGCGCTCGTAATGGCGCAGATGGTAACAAAATCCGTCGTCGATTTGCCTGAAACCTGCGTTTGCGCGCGGGCTGCACTCGCGATCTTGTTATAACGCCTCAAGCGTGCGCAGCAACACCCGCACCTTGGTAATGGATTCCTGATACTCCGCCTCCCAATCCGAATCGGCGACGATGCCGCCGCCACCCCAGCAAGCGATTTGTCCTCTTTGAGCAAGCAGGCTGCGGATGGCGATGGAGCTGTCCATTTCGCCGCGCACGTCCAGGTACAACAACGAGCCGCAATACAGAGCACGACGGGTCGGTTCCAACTCGTCAATAATCTGCATCGAGCGGATTTTCGGCGCACCCGTGATCGAACCACCGGGGAAGCTGCCGCCAATGAGGTCCAGCGCGTCTTTCCCTTCGGCCAGCTCACCGGTCACGGCGCTGACCAGGTGGTGGACGTTGGGGTAGCTCTCTAGGCTGAACAGCTCGGGAACGCGCACTGAACCGATCCGGCACGTGCGGCCCAGGTCGTTGCGCAGCAGGTCGACGATCATCAGGTTCTCGGCGCGATCCTTTTTGCTGGCCAGCAATTCGTTCGCGTAGGCGGTGTCCTCGGCGGCGTTCTGACCGCGAGGGCGAGTGCCCTTGATCGGGCGGGTTTCCACCTGGCGCTGGCTGACTTTGATAAAGCGCTCGGGGGACAGGCTCACTATCGCGTCGCCATCGGGCAGGGTCAGATAGCCCGCGAAGGGTGTAGGGCAGGCGACGCGCAGCGCTTGGTACGCGGCCCAAGGCTCGCCGCTGTAACGGGCGCGAAAGCGTTGAGCGAAGTTCACTTGATAGCAATCACCGGCCTGGATGTAGGCGTGGATGCGTTCGATGGCCTGACGATACTGTTCGGCGCTGGTGTCGGCGGCAAAGGGTTGGGTGAGGGCGAACGCGGTGTCGACGGTCGCGGGCGTTTGCGCGAACAGCGTGATCAGGCGCTGGCGTTCATCGCTGGCCAATGAAGGGTGAAAGACCAACTGCGAGGTGCAGTGCTGGTGGTCGCTGATCAGCGCCCAGTTGTAGAGCCCGAGGCGGGCCGAAGGCAGGTGCAGGTCATCGGCAGCGTGACTGGGTAACGGCTCCAGCAAACGGCCGAAATCGTAGGCCAGATACCCCATCAATCCGCCTGCGAATGGCAGGGGGCTATCGTTCGGTAACGTTGCGGTGCCCAGATTCGCAAGGCTTGCGCGCAGGCGGCTCAGGAAGGTGGAGCCTGACTCGCTGGCAGCGGGAACGAACGTTTTCACAGGCCATGCACTGAGGATGTCAAACCGACCCCGGTCCGCCTCCGGGCGGCCGCTGTCCAGCAGCACGGCTCCGGGTGCCTGGCGAATCAGGGAAAAATACCCGGTCGGGTCAGCGTGATAGGCGATCGGGTGTATAGAGCAGATAGGCATGCGAAAACGGTCAGTCGTGGCGCGGACGGCGATTGTAGTCCCCCGGTGGCCTGACTCCTAGGGGGATGTCGGAATTCGGCGATTGTGCGCCGCTTGTTGCCGAGTGCGACACAGGTGAGTCGATGATCACCTGTGGGAGATTCTATGGTTGAACGCAGGGTTTTTTCGATATGTTGATCGTTCCCATGCTCTGCGTGGGAATGAATCGTGTGACGCTCCGCGTCACTGGACGCGGAGCGTCCGAGGCTGCATGCCCACGCGGAGCATGGGCACGATCAACATGAGTTCGCCCGCAGGGTTTGGCGCAGGTTCGCGGAATACCTGCTTAAACATGCCCGAACAACTCTTGCACGAACTTCACCCGTTCTTCCGGGCTGTCATGACGGCCTTCGGCAGCCAGTTCCTCCAATCGACTCTCAACGGCCTGGGTGCGATGCGTCAGGCCGCAGTCGTTGGCGATCTGGATGTTCAGGCCGGGGCGGGCGTTGAGTTCGAGGATCAGCGGGCCACGATCCTGATCCAGCACCATGTCCACGCCGATGTAACCCAGCCCACATAGCTCGTAGCATTCGGCGGCCAGCTTCATGAAGCCGTCCCAGTTGGGCAGTTGCACCCCGTCCACCGCGTTGGTGGTGTCCGGGTGTTTGCTGATGATGTTGTTCAGCCAGGTGCCACGCAAGGTCAGGCCGGTGGCCAGATCCACGCCCACGCCGATGGCGCCTTGGTGAAGGTTGGCCTTGCCACCCGACTGACGGGTCGGCAGACGCAGCATGGCCATCACCGGATAGCCCATCAGCACGATCACGCGGATGTCGGGTACGCCTTCATAACTGATGCTTTTGAAAATCTGGTCGGGGGTCACCCGATACTCGATCAACGCCCGGTCGCGGTGCCCACCCAGGGAGTACAGGCCGGTGAGGATGCTGGAAATCTGATGCTCGATCTCGTCATGGCTGATGATACGCCCGGAAATCGTGCGAAAGCGCTCTTCGAAGCGGTCGGCGATCACCAGAATACCGTCGCCACCCGCGCCCTGAGCGGGTTTGATCACGAAGTCGCTGCGTCCGCCGATGATGTCGTCGAGTTTCTCGATTTCCTTCTCGGTGGAGATGATTCCGTACATTTCGGGGACGTGAATCCCCGCCGCGATGGCTCGTTCCTTGGTGATGATCTTGTCATCCACGATAGGGTACAGGCTGCGCTTGTTGTACTTGAGCACGTAGTCGGCATTACGCCGGTTGATGCCCATGATCCCCTTGGCTTCCAGCGCTTTCCAGGTTTTCCACCAGCCGATCATCGAGCGCTTTCCCGTTCGGCGTCTTCCTTGAGGAAGGCCTTGAAACGCACCAGCTCGGTCAGGCGATAGCCGCGATAACGTCCCATGGCCAGCATGAAGCCCACCAGGATCAGCAGAATGGCCGGGAAGGTGAACACGAAGTAGATCAGCTCCGGGACGGTCATGATGATGTGCGCCAGCGACGCGGCGAACAGCGTGCCGATGGCCACTTTCATGGCATGACCGCCGCCGCGCTCTTCCCAGGTGATCGACAGGCGTTCGATGGTCATGGTCAGGATCACCATCGGGAACAGCGCCACCGACAGCCCGCGCTCCAGGCCGAGTTTATGGCTGAACAGGCTGATGGCGGCGATCAACACCACCACGAAGGTCAGCACTACCGACAGGCGCGGCAGCATCTGCAGTTTCAGGTGCTCAAGGTAGGAACGCAGCGAGAGGCCCAGCGCCGTGATGATGGTGAACAGCACGATGCCGAAACCCAGCTGTGTTTCGCGGAAGGCCAGCGCGATCAACACCGGGGTGAAGGTGCCCAGTGTTTGCAGGCCGACAAGGTTGCGCAGGATCAGGATCACCAGCACGCCGATGGGGATCATCACCATGATCATGAAGGTCTGCTGGGTCTGTAGCGGCAGGCCGTACAGCGAGTATTCAAGGAAATCGGCGTCGGTGTTCTCGTCCGTCAGCTTGGCCAGGCGGATGGCATTCATCTCGCTGTTGTTCAGGCTGAAACTGACCATGGCCTTCTTGCCGCCTTCGACGGTGATGAGGTTGTCGTCGCCGATCCACCACAACAGACGGTCCTGAGGCAGTCCGGCTTCACCGGTTTCCGGGTTGAAATACAGCCAGTCCTTGCCATTGAAGCTGCGCAGCCACAGCTCCGGGGTCTGGGGCTGGTCGGCGACCAGACGGATGGTGTGCACCTTTTCCACGGGCACGTGGGCGATGGACAGCAGTATTTCGGTCACCCGCGCCTTGTTTTGCACTGAAGGATCGCCCGCCAGCAGCAGTTTGACGTTATCGTCGCTCAGATTGTTGACACGTCGGATGGCTTCGCTGACGAAGGTCTCGACGTCCGCCGAGTGCTGGCGAATGGGGGCGAGCAGGGCGTCGGCGGCAATTTTTTCCGGGCCTTCGACCGCGATGCTGTCGCGGAAGATCGGGCCTTTGACCTTGGCTTTTTCGGCGCTGTAGCGCTTGGTCAGTACCAGACGGTAGTACAGCGTCTGATTGCCGGTGGCGCGGCGAGCGGACCAGGTGACCTTGCGGTTGCCGTCCGCGCGGTTGACGTTCACGCCATAGTTGTTGGAAATGAAGCTTTCATTGAGGCTGATGTAGTCCCGCGAGAGCGGTGGCACGTACATCTGCACCTTGACCGAGTCTTTCGGGTTGGCGACGAACTCGACCTTGGCGTCGATGTTCCACAAGTCGTCTGTTTCGTCTTCGGTCACCGGGATGCCGAGTACCAGTATCTGATAGGCCGTGATCGCGATGCCCAGGGTCACCAGGGTGGCGATCAGGATTTTCAGATGGAGGGTGAGAGAGCGCATTTGGTTACTCTGCGGTTTGAGCATCGGTGATGCAGGCCGGTTTGCCTGCAGCATATTTAAGGCTTGGATCGACCAGTGCGTCGAAGTGCTTGAGGGCTTCGGAGCCAATCAAAAGTGGGTATTGGAATGCACTTCGGTCGGTCAAGTTCACTTCGATGGTGCGAGAAACCGTGCCCATGCACACGTCAAGGCTGATCACCGGTCGTGAGGTGTATTTCTTTTCGTCGTCCGGGTCGACGTCGCCCGCCCGGCGCTTGATCTTGCTGACCCGTGACAGCGGCCGCTCGATAGGGTGTTCGTGGGCATCGTCGATGGCCAGGTAAAAGCGCACCCAGGATTCGCCATCGCGCTTGAAACGCTTGATGTCGCGGGCGCTGAGCGAGGCGGTTTTGGCCCCGGTGTCGAGTTTGGCCGCCACTTGCAGATCGATCCCGGCCAGATCGGCGTACTCGTTCAGGCCGTACACGGTCTTGCCCGCAGCCGTGCACAGATCGCTGAAGAACAGGCCCGGCAAATACAGGCACAAAAGGCAGAAAAGGGGATGACGGCTCATAGGTCCTGGCGTGGTGAATGAATACAAGGAGCGGCTTTGACGTCAGCTTGGGGATCTGGTTCGCGCCAAGAGCCAAGACCAATATGGACTTCCTTAAGGGCCTGCCTGGGCAGGCAAATTCGGTCGGCATTCTAGCATGAAGGTTTTATGGCGCCAGCGAACGGTGGTGCCGACTTGATGCGTAGGAAAACGTCTCATGCCGAGAGGTTATTAGACGATTGTCGACAGTCTTGAAAATGTCTTTGACGAAAGTGCCTTTCCTTCGCTAGCTTTACGAATATCAAAGCGAAAGGTGTCGACAATGTTGGATGCCGCAGAGATTGCACCCACAGCTCCAGTTGATTCGGAAACGTTGTCCGAGAACGTGTTCCGCCGCATTCAGGCTGCCATCGTCAAAGGCGAGATCGCCCCTGGCAGCAAGATTTCCGAGCCTGAACTGGCGCGCACCTATGGCATCAGTCGTGGGCCGTTGCGTGAGGCGATCCACCGGCTGGAAGGGCAGCGCCTGTTGGTGCGCGTTCCCCATGTTGGCGCGCGGGTGGTGTCGCTGAGTCATGCAGAGCTGGTGGAACTCTATGAAATTCGCGAGTCGCTGGAAGGCATGGCCTGCCGCCTGGCCGCCGAGCGCATGACCGTCGAAGAAATCAACGAACTGCGCAACGTGCTGGATACCCACGAACGTGACTCGGCGTTTCAGGCCGGGGTCGGTTACTACCAGCAGGAAGGGGACTTCGATTTCCACTACCGGATCATTCAGGGCGCACGCAACAGCACGCTGACCCAAATGCTCTGTGGCGAGCTGTACCAACTGGTGCGCATGTACCGCATCCAGTTCTCCACCACGCCGAATCGGCCACGTCAGGCCTTTACCGAGCACCATCGTATTCTCGACGCCATTGCCGACCGTGACGGCGAGCTGGCGGAACTGCTGATGCGTCGCCACATCGGCGCGTCTAAACGCAACATCGAACAGCGCTATCAAAGTGCTTCTGACCGAGGTGAACAATGACTTCAAGAACGACTCCCGGCCAACGCTTCCGTGACGCCGTGGCCAGCGAGCATCCGCTGCAAGTGGTCGGCACCATTAACGCCAACCACGCGCTACTCGCCCAGCGCGCCGGTTTCAAGGCGATTTATCTGTCTGGCGGCGGTGTGGCGGCGGGGTCGCTGGGGGTGCCGGATCTTGGCATCACCGGGCTGGACGACGTGTTGACCGACGTGCGCCGCATCACCGATGTGTGCGATCTGCCGCTGTTGGTGGACGTGGACACCGGGTTCGGTGCTTCGGCATTCAACGTGGCACGCACCGTCAAGTCGATGATCAAGTTCGGTGCTGCGGCCATGCACATCGAAGACCAGGTGGGCGCCAAGCGCTGTGGCCATCGTCCGGGTAAGGAAATCGTTTCGCAGCAGGAAATGGTCGACCGCATCAAGGCTGCCGTCGATGCGCGCACCGATGACAGCTTCGTGATCATGGCGCGCACCGACGCGCTGGCCGTCGAAGGGCTGGAGTCGGCGCTGGACCGCGCGGCGGCCTGTATCGAGGCAGGCGCGGACATGGTCTTCCCTGAAGCCATCACTGAACTGCAAATGTACAAGCTGTTCGCCTCGCGGGTGAAAGCACCGATTCTGGCCAATATCACGGAATTCGGCTCCACGCCGTTGTTCACCACCGATGAACTGGCTTCGGCCGAAGTGGCGATGGTGCTTTATCCGCTGTCGGCCTTCCGCGCGATGAACAAGGCGGCGGAAAACGTCTACACCGCGATTCGCCGTGACGGCACGCAAAAGAACGTAGTCGACACCATGCAGACCCGCATGGAGTTGTATGAACGCATCGATTACCACGCTTTCGAACAGAAACTGGATGCGCTGTTTGCGCAGAAGAAGGGCTGAAATTCACGCCGGATCATGGGGTGATAACCGAACCCCGTGGGAGCGAATTCATTCTGGGCGGCACTCCGACGATGCGGTGGTACATCTATGGAATCGATGTCGTATGTACCGGCCTCTCGCGAATGAATTCGCTCCCACAGGATCGCCACCGTTCTGATGTATGCGTGGGTCTTAACGAATTGCCGATACCCCAAAAACTACAAGATTGGAGAGAGCAATGGCTGAAGGAAAAGTATTGAGCGGCGCAGGCCTTCGGGGTCAGGTCGCCGGACAGACTGCCTTGTCGACCGTGGGCCAGGCCGGTGCCGGGTTGACGTACCGTGGTTATGACGTGCGCGAGCTGGCTGCCGACGCGCGCTTTGAAGAGGTCGCTTACCTGTTGCTGTACGGTGAATTGCCGACGCAAGCGCAACTGGACGCTTACCTGAAAAAACTCCAGGGCCTGCGCGACCTGCCGCAAGCCCTGAAGGAAGTGCTGGAACGCATCCCTGCCGAAGCGCACCCGATGGACGTGATGCGCACCGGCTGCTCGATGCTCGGCAACCTGGAACCTGAAACCAGTTTTGACCAGCAACGCGATTCCACCGACCGCCTGCTGGCGGCGTTCCCGGCCATCATGTGCTACTGGTATCGCTTCAGCCACGACGGCAAACGCATCGACTGCGTCACCGACGAGGCTTCCATCGGTGGTCACTTCCTTAAACTGCTGCTGGACAAGACTCCAAGTGAACTGCACCGCAAGGTCATGGACGTTTCGCTGATCCTCTACGCCGAGCACGAATTCAACGCTTCAACCTTCACCGCTCGGGTGTGCGCCTCGACCCTGTCGGACTTGTTTTCCTGCATCACGGCCGCCATCGGCAGCCTGCGCGGTCCGCTGCACGGCGGTGCCAACGAGGCGGCGATGGACATGATCGAGAAGTTCTCGTCTGCCGAAGAGGCCGTGAAAGGCACCCTGGGGATGCTGGAGCACAAGGACAAGATCATGGGCTTTGGCCACGCGATCTATAAGGACAACGACCCGCGCAATGAGGTGATCAAGGGCTGGTCGAAGAAACTGGCTGACGAAGTGGGCGACACGGTGCTGTTCCCGGTCTCCGAGGCCATCGACAAGACGATGTGGGAGCAGAAGAAACTGTTTCCTAACGCGGACTTCTACCATGCCTCGGCGTACCACTTCATGGGCATTCCGACCAAGCTGTTCACGCCGATTTTTGTTTGCTCGCGCCTGACCGGCTGGGCCTCTCACGTGTTCGAACAGCGTGCCAACAACCGTATCATCCGCCCGAGCGCCGAGTACATCGGCGTTGAACAGCGCAAGTTCGTGCCAATCGAGCAACGCTGAGTAGGACCGGGGTGACGGCCGCTTGTAGGAGCGTCCGGGGTGGCGTTCCACCTTGCCCTCGATTGCGTGGTGTCATTCAACACTTCTGTATCAGGCAGAACGCAATCGCGGGCAGGCGCGCTCCTACGAGAGAGGGGCTTCAGGCCCCGGCTTTTTTTGAACCAACCGTGACCGAGTTCTGACGATGAACACTGAATACCGCAAGCCATTGCCTGGCACGTCTCTGGATTATTTCGACGCCCGTGAGGCCGTCGATGCCATCAAGCCGGGCGCGTACGCCACCTTGCCGTACACCTCACGCGTACTGGCTGAAAACCTGGTGCGCCGCTGCGATCCGGCGACCCTCAAGGCTTCGCTGACCCAATTGATCGAACGCAAGCGTGACCTCGATTTTCCGTGGTTTCCTGCCCGTGTGGTCTGTCACGACATTCTCGGCCAGACCGCGCTGGTGGACCTGGCAGGCTTGCGTGATGCCATCGCTGGCATGGGCGGAGACCCGGCGCAGGTCAATCCGGTGGTGCCGGTGCAATTGATTGTCGACCATTCGCTGGCCGTGGAGTGTGGCGGTTACGACCCGGATGCCTTCGCCAAGAACCGCGCCATCGAGGACCGGCGCAACGAAGATCGCTTCCACTTCATTAACTGGACCAAGCAGGCGTTCAAGAACGTCGAGGTGATCCCGCCGGGCAACGGCATCATGCACCAGATCAACCTGGAGCGGATGTCGCCAGTCATTCAGACCCTCAATGGCGTGGCGTTTCCTGACACGCTGGTGGGCACTGACAGCCACACCCCACACGTCGACGCACTGGGCGTGATCGCCATTGGCGTTGGCGGGCTGGAAGCGGAAAACGTCATGCTTGGCCGGGCGTCATGGATGCGCCTGCCGGACATCGTCGGCGTTGAACTGTCGGGCCGCCCGCAAGCGGGTATCACGGCCACCGACGTCGTGTTGGCATTGACCGAGTACCTGCGCAAACAGAAGGTTGTCGGCGCTTATCTTGAGTTTTACGGCGAAGGCGCTCGTGCGTTGACCCTCGGTGACCGCGCGACCATTTCCAACATGGCTCCGGAATACGGCGCGACGGCGGCGATGTTCTCCATCGATCAGCAGACCATCGATTACCTGACCCTGACCGGTCGTGACGATCAGCAGGTGAAATTGGTGGAAACCTACGCCAGACACACCGGGCTATGGGCCGACGGCCTCGCGGATGTGGAATATGAACGGGTGCTGAGCTTCGACCTGTCCAGCGTGGTGCGCAATATGGCCGGGCCTTCCAACCCGCACGCCCGGGTGGCGACTTCGGATCTGGCAGCCAAGGGTATTGCCAGCGCATGGGAGCAAACCCCCGGTCAAATGCCGGACGGTGCGGTCATCATCGCCGCCATCACCAGTTGCACCAATACCAGCAACCCGCGAAACGTGATCGCAGCGGGGTTGATCGCGCGCAATGCCAATCGGCTCGGACTGACGCGCAAACCGTGGGTGAAATCCTCGCTGGCACCGGGTTCCAAAGCGGTGGCGCTTTACCTCGACGAAGCCGGGCTGACTCACGAACTGGAACAACTGGGCTTCGGCGTGGTGGCGTTCGCGTGCACCACCTGCAATGGCATGTCCGGGGCGCTGGACCCGGTGATTCAGCAGGAAATCATCGATCGTGATCTTTACGCCACCGCTGTATTGTCGGGCAACCGCAACTTCGACGGGCGGATTCACCCCTACGCCAAACAGGCGTTTCTCGCCTCGCCACCGCTGGTGGTGGCCTACGCCATCGCGGGCACTATCCGTTTCGACATCGAGAAAGATGTGCTGGGCATTGGCGCCAATGGCGAAGAAATCCGCCTGAAGGACATCTGGCCCAGCGACGAAGAAATCGACGCAGTGGTCAAGGCGTCGGTCAAACCCGAGCAGTTCCGGCAGGTGTACATCCCGATGTTCGCGGTGCATGACGACACCGGTCCGAAGGTCGAGCCGTTGTACGATTGGCGCCCGATGAGTACCTACATTCGTCGTCCGCCGTATTGGGAAGGCGCACTGGCGGGCGAGCGCACGCTCAAAGGCATGCGCCCTCTGGCGGTATTGCCAGACAACATCACCACCGACCACCTCTCGCCGTCCAACGCGATCATGCTCGACAGCGCGGCGGGCGAGTACCTGGCGAAAATGGGCCTGCCGGAAGAGGACTTCAACTCCTACGCAACCCATAGGGGCGATCACCTGACGGCCCAGCGCGCTACCTTCGCCAACCCGAAGCTGTTCAATGAAATGGTTCAGGAGAACGGCAAGGTCAAACAGGGTTCGCTGGCGCGGATTGAGCCGGAAGGCAAGGTGACCCGGATGTGGGAGGCCATCGAGACGTACATGGACCGCAAACAGCCGCTGATCATCGTGGCCGGTGCGGATTACGGCCAAGGTTCGTCGCGAGACTGGGCGGCCAAGGGCGTGCGGTTGGCAGGGGTCGAGGCCATCGTCGCTGAAGGCTTCGAACGCATTCATCGGACGAATCTGGTGGGGATGGGCGTGTTGCCGCTGGAGTTCAAGCCGGGCACTAATCGCACCACGCTGGGTATCGATGGCACTGAAACGTTTGACGTGATCGGCGAACGCACCCCCCGCGCCACGCTGACACTGGTGATTCAGCGAAGGGATGGTCAGCGCCTGGAGGTGCCGGTGACCTGCCGGTTGGACACGGGCGAAGAAGTGTCGATCTATGAAGCGGGCGGCGTGTTGCAGCGCTTCGCTCAAGACTTCCTCGAATCGTCCGCTGTGGCTTGAGGGGGAATCTGTCGTACGGCGTATGTCTGTGATTTTGAATGCCATCCGTGTCGGAGCTGGCTTACTGGGGAATGCGGTGGATCGGCAACTGGCTGATTGACTGAAAGACCGCATTCGCCAGCAAGCCAGCTCCCACAGGTTCGGTGTGGACGAAAAATCCGGATTCGACGCAACTACTGTCGGAGCCGCCTTGGTGGCGAATGCAATTGACCAGTCAACGCAGAATCTTTCATGCGGCCACGCATCATTTAAGGAAATCTATTTCATGGCCCACACAGCACAAATCAAAATCCCCGCCGCCTACATGCGTGGGGGCACCAGCAAGGGTGTGTTTTTTCGCCTTCAGGATCTGCCTGAAGCGGCGCAGGTCCCTGGCCCGGCCCGCGATGCCCTGTTGCTGCGGGTGATCGGCAGCCCCGATCCTTATGCCAAGCAGATCGACGGCATGGGTGGCGCCACATCCAGCACGAGCAAAACGGTGATCCTGTCGAAAAGCATCAAGGCCGACCACGACGTCGACTACCTGTTTGGCCAGGTCTCCATCGATAAGCCGTTCGTCGATTGGAGTGGCAACTGCGGCAACCTGTCAGCCGCTGTCGGGCCGTTCGCGATCAGCAATGGGCTGGTCGATGAGGCACGTGTCCCGCAAAACGGCGTAGCCGTGGTACGCATCTGGCAAGCCAACATCGGCAAGACCATCATCGCCCACGTGCCGATCACGAACGGTGCAGTGCAGGAGACCGGCGATTTCGAACTGGATGGCGTGACCTTTCCGGCGGCCGAAGTCCAGCTTGAGTTCATGGACCCGGCCGCAGAAGAGGAGGGCGCAGGCGGCTCCATGTTCCCCACTGGCAATCTCGTGGACAACCTTGAGGTGCCGGGTATCGGGACCTTCAAGGCAACAATGATCAACGCCGGTATCCCGACGATTTTCGTCAATGCCAGCGACATCGGCTACACCGGCACCGAATTGCAGGACGCCATCAACGGTGATCCGGCAGCCTTGAGCCGCTTTGAAACGATCCGCGCCTATGGTGCCGTGCGTATGGGCCTGATCGCTCATGTCGATGAGGCCGCCAAGCGTCAGCACACGCCGAAGGTCGCTTTTGTCGCAAAACCCGGCGAGTACGTATCGTCCAGCGGCAAACGCGTGTCAGTGGACGACGTCGATCTACTGGTCCGCGCGATGTCCATGGGCAAACTGCACCACGCGATGATGGGCACTGCCGCTGTGGCAATTGGCACGGCGGCGGCGATTCCGGGGACGCTGGTCAATCTGGCGGCGGGTGGCGGAGAACGCAGCGCGGTACGCTTTGGGCACCCCTCGGGCACTCTGCGCGTGGGCGCCGAAGCGGCTCTGGTCGAAGGCGAATGGCAAGTCAAGAAAGCCATCATGAGCCGCAGTGCGCGGGTGTTGATGGAGGGTTGGGTGCGCGTGCCGGGCGATTCTTTTTGATATCACACGTACCTCTGTAGCAGTCCGTCTTGCCGTCGGCAGCGATTGTGGAGACGCCACCGCCGGTAAGCCGGACTGCTAAAGAGAGCATAGCGATGCAGTTGGCAGATTACTTGAACCGCCGCTCAACCCCTTTCTCCACCAACACTTTCGCCGAGATCTCCTCGACCGAAAAATGTGTGGAATTAATGTGCGGAATGTTCTCGCGGCGGAACAGATTTTCCACTTCTCTCACTTCGAATTCACACTGCGCAAAGCTGGAGTAACGACTGTTCGGCTTGCGCTCATGACGTATGGCCGTCAAGCGATCCGGGTCAATCGTCAAACCGAACAACTTCGCCCGATGTTGTTTGAGCGCGGCCGGCAATTGCAGACGCTCCATGTCGTCCTCGGTCAGCGGGTAGTTGGCCGCGCGAATCCCGAATTGCATCGCCATGTATAGACAGGTAGGCGTCTTCCCGCAGCGCGAAACACCCACCAGAATGATGTCGGCCTTGTCGTAATAGTGGGTGCGGGCGCCGTCGTCGTTGTCCAGTGCGAAGTTCACCGCTTCGATCCGCTCCATGTAATTGGAGTTGTGACCGATGGAGTGGGATTTGCCCACCGAGTAGGAGGAGTGTGAACTAAGCTCCTGTTCCAGCGGGGCCAGAAAGGTCGAGAAGATATCGATCATGAAACCGTCGGATGTCGCCAGAATCTCGCGGATGTCCTGATTGACGATGGTGTCGAAGATGATCGGACGCACTTCGTCCTTCTCGGCGGCCTTGTTGATTTGCGCGACCATGGCACGGGCTTTCTCGACGCTGTCGATGTAGGGCCTCGTGAACTTGTTGAAGGTTATGTTTTCAAACTGCGCTAGCAGGCTCTGGCCAAGGGTTTCGGCAGTGATGCCGGTGCCGTCGGAGATAAAGAAAGCGGATCGTTTCATTTGCGCCTTGGGCCTTAAGCTGGTGACGATTCTTGGATATCATAGGCGCGCTTGCGTGCCATGACTGGCCGCATTCTAACGAGTTTTACGCGTCAGACTTCAAGATCCAGACCACACGTGCGCAGAATCCGCTTTTCCTGTGATTCCAGCGCCAACGCTTTTCCCAACAACAAACCGGTTAGTGGAGAGATCACCTTGGTAGAGTACGTAGTTTCCCTCGATAAGCTCGGCAAACATGATGTTGAGCATGTGGGGGGCAAGAACGCATCCCTCGGCGAGATGATCAGCAATCTGGCGGGCGCAGGCGTTTCCGTCCCCGGAGGCTTCGCCACTACAGCTCAGGCCTATCGTGATTTTCTTGAGCAGAGTGGTCTTAACGATCAGATTCACAAAGCGCTCGATGCCCTGGATGTCGACGACGTCAACGCGCTGGCCAAGACGGGCGCGCAGATTCGTCAGTGGATCATGGAGGCCGAGTTCCCCGAGCGGCTCAACACCGAAATCCGGACGGCATTCGCTGCGCTGTCGGCAGGTAACCCGGATATCGCCGTGGCCGTGCGTTCTTCCGCCACCGCAGAAGACCTGCCCGACGCGTCGTTCGCCGGTCAGCAGGAAACCTTCCTCAACATTCGCGGCGTCGACAACGTGATCCGCGCGGCGAAAGAAGTCTTCGCCTCGTTGTTCAACGATCGCGCCATTTCCTACCGCGTACACCAGGGTTTCGACCACAAGCTGGTGGCCCTGTCTGCTGGTGTTCAGCGCATGGTCCGTTCCGAGACGGGCACTGCAGGCGTGATGTTCACCCTGGACACCGAGTCGGGCTTCCGTGACGTGGTGTTCATCACCGGCGCTTACGGCCTGGGTGAAACCGTCGTTCAAGGCGCGGTGAACCCGGACGAGTTCTACGTCCACAAAAACACCCTCGAAGCTGGTCGCCCTGCGATTCTGCGTCGCAACCTGGGCAGCAAAGCCATCAAGATGATCTACGGCGACGAAGCCAAGGCCGGTAAGTCGGTCAAGGTCATCGACGTCGAAGCCGCTGACCGCGCGCGTTTCTGCCTCTCCGACGAAGAGGTCAGCAACCTGGCGCGTCAGGCGATGATTATCGAGAAGCACTATCAGTGCCCGATGGACATCGAGTGGGCCAAGGACGGTGACGACGGCAAGCTTTACATCGTTCAGGCCCGTCCTGAAACCGTGAAGAGCCGCAGCTCGGCTAACGTCATGGAGCGCTACCTGCTGAAAGAGAAGGGCACCGTACTGGCCGAAGGCCGTGCCATCGGTCAGCGCATCGGCGCGGGCAAGGTGCGCATCATCAAGGACGTGTCCGAGATGGACAAGGTTCAGGCCGGCGACGTGCTGGTCTCCGACATGACCGACCCGGACTGGGAACCGGTGATGAAGCGCGCCAGCGCCATCGTCACCAACCGTGGCGGCCGTACCTGCCACGCAGCGATCATCGCCCGTGAGCTGGGTATTCCGGCGGTGGTCGGTTGCGGCAATGCCACTGAGCTGTTGAAAGACGGCCAGGGCGTGACCGTTTCCTGTGCCGAAGGCGACACCGGCTACATCTTCGAAGGCGAGCTGGGCTTCGACGTCAAGCAGAACTCCGTCGATGCCATGCCGGAGCTGCCGTTCAAGATCATGATGAACGTCGGTAACCCGGATCGCGCATTCGATTTTGCCCAGTTGCCCAACGCCGGTATCGGTCTGGCGCGTCTGGAGTTCATCATCAACCGCATGATCGGCGTGCACCCCAAAGCACTGCTGAACTACCCGAACCTGCCGCTGGATATCAAGGAAAGCGTCGACAAGCGCATCGCCGGTTACAACGACCCGGTCGGTTTCTACGTCGACAAACTGGTGGAAGGCATCAGCACCCTGGCGGCGGCTTTCTACCCGAAAAAGGTCATCGTGCGCCTGTCGGACTTCAAGTCCAACGAATACGCCAACCTGATCGGCGGCAAGCTGTACGAGCCGGAAGAAGAAAACCCGATGCTGGGCTTCCGTGGTGCGTCGCGTTACATCAGCGAGAACTTCCGTGACTGCTTCGAGCTGGAGTGCCGTGCGCTCAAGCGCGTGCGCAACGAGATGGGGCTGACCAACGTCGAGATCATGGTGCCTTTCGTCCGCACCTTGGGCGAGGCGAGTCAGGTCGTCGATCTGTTGGCCGAAAACGGTCTGGCCCGTGGCGACAATGGTCTGCGCGTGATCATGATGTGCGAACTGCCGTCCAACGCCTTGTTGGCCGATGAATTCCTCGAATTCTTCGACGGCTTCTCCATCGGTTCCAACGACCTGACCCAACTGACGCTCGGTCTGGACCGGGATTCCGGCATCATTGCGCACCTGTTCGATGAGCGTAATCCGGCGGTCAAGAAGCTGCTGTCCAACGCCATTCAGGCTTGTAACAAGGCCGGTAAGTACATCGGCATCTGCGGACAGGGCCCGTCGGACCACCCGGATCTGGCGCGCTGGCTGATGGAACAGGGCATCGAGAGTGTTTCACTCAACCCAGACTCGGTGCTGGAGACCTGGTTCTTCCTGTCCGAGCAGGATGCGCCAAAGTGATTCTCGTTGCGTAACACAATCGAGTAAGATGCTGGCCCGTTTCGGCGGGCCGATTCTCTTGAAAAGGGCGGTCTCAATGATTCCGCCCTTTTTTATGCCAAATGTTCAGATAAATTCAGACAAATAGTTCAGCACCGGGACAGACCTGACGTGGTTATCTCGGGTCATGAACCATTTTGAGTCAAACAAAAGCGATATGCAGAGCAGCAGCAACCTCTTTCCTGTGGCCTTGATCAGCGCCGAACGACGCGGCGATCTGATCGAGGACGTGTACCGTCTCAAGCCCGGCAACAGCCTGGATTTCACCGTCGAGCTGGCCGTGACCCGGCTGGGCCTGGTGGCGACGCCGGATGTCCGGGGCGTGCCGGTGATTCTTTTGCATGGCAGTTTTGCCAACCGCCGCTTCTGGTATTCCCCGAAAGGTATCGGTCTGGGCGCCTGGCTGGCTCGCACCGGGTTCGACGTGTGGATTCCCGAAATGCGTGGCCATGGCCTGTCGGCGCGCAACGAGGCCTATCGTCACAATCGTGTGGCCGACTACGCGCGCTACGACTTGCCCGCCATTGCGGATTTTGTCATTGAGCAGACCGGGCAAACGCCTCACTGGATCGGCCATTCCCTGGGCGGCACGACTCTGGCGGCGGCGCTGGGCGGTCATTACCTGACGACGAAACAGGCGGCCTCTGTTGCGATGTTTGGCAGTCAGGTCACTCGCACCTACTGGCCTCTGAAAGTGCCGCCGTTGACGTGGAGCACGCGCCTGATCCTCAAGCGCTTTGACCACGTTTCCGGGGCGCGCTTCAAGCGTGGTCCCGAGGATGAGCCCATGGGGATCGTTCTGGAAAACATGCGCTGGCACGGGTTGTTCGGCCGTTTTGGTGACAAGAAGGAAGACTGGTGGTCGGGCTTGCGCCATGTCGACGTGCCGACGCTGTGCGTTGCCGCTGTGGGCGATCAGCAAGATCCGGAATGGGCCTGCCGTGAGCTGTTCGAACAGATCGGTGCTGAAGAAAAGGAATTTTTGCTGCTGGGGCGTGAGCAAGGGTTCACCGAAGACTTCGGTCATGTGCAAATGCTGGTCAGCAAGGCCGCTCAAGCGCAGGTCTGGCCGCGTGTCGAAGACTGGCTCAAGCGGCGAATGCTCACCGTGCAGCCTGAATCAACGCTGAACATGTTGGCAACTTCCTGAGTCCGTGACTGTTCAGGCGTTCCTCTGTCGGTTGCGCGGGGCTAAGCTAGCACCGGTCGAGCGATCGACGGTCGGGGAGGCTTCCAATACTCGTCGGTCAGGTTTTTGTTCTATATAAGGAAGCATTGTGATGCGCTGCGCGGTCAGACGTGCGAGCGATCCGAGCCTGCCGAAAGCGGGTTTTCCTTGGGCAACAGCCTCACTGACAGGAGTTCACCATGCATTACATCACGCCGGATCTGTGCGACGCCTACCCTGAGCTGATTCAGGTGGTCGAGCCGATGTTCAGCAACTTTGGTGGTCGTGATTCGTTCGGGGGAGAAATCGTCACCCTCAAATGTTTCGAGGACAACTCGCTGGTGCGCGAACAAGCCGAGCAGAATGGCAAAGGCAAGGTCCTTGTGGTCGACGGCGGTGGTTCGCTGCGTCGTGCATTGCTGGGCGACATGCTGGCGGAAAAAGCGGCCAAAAACGGTTGGGAAGGCATGGTGATCTACGGCTGTGTGCGTGATGTCGATGTCCTGGCACAGACCGACCTCGGTGTGCAGGCATTGGCCAGTCATCCACTCAAAACTGACAAGCGTGGACTGGGCGACCTGAATGTCGTGGTCAGCTTCGGTGGTGTGACGTTCCGACCGGGTGAGTATGTGTATGCCGATAACAACGGCATCATTGTCTCCCCAAGCCCCCTGAAAATGCCGGAGTAACCGGCGTTTTCGCCGTACGGGACAGCAAGGAAAGTGAATGGTTGATGATTCGAATGCGCAGTGGGGCCTGGTGCACGCCCTGGTGCTGGATGGAAAAGGTGGGGCGCGCGCGATCGCTCGCACTGATCTGGATACGCTGCAACTGGCGCCGCATGAAAGCGTGTGGCTGCACTGGGATCGCAGCCATCCTCAAACGCAGACGTGGTTGCGCAGGTCCAGTGGGCTGAGCGAATTCGTCTGCGACCTGATGCTGGAAGAAAACACCCGGCCACGACTGTTGCCATTACCGGATAACGAGCTGCTGCTGTTTTTGCGCGGGGTCAACCTCAATCCGGGGGCCGAGCCGGAAGACATGGTCTCGGTGCGGATTTTCGCCGAGGCCCAGCGGGTGATTTCGCTGCGTCTGCGCTCACTGCGTGCCACTGACGAGTTGATCGGGCTGCTCACTGAGGGCAGAGGGCCGAAAACCGCCTCAGAATTGCTGGTTTATCTGGCTCAGTTACTCACCGACAAGGTCCAGGCCGTTGTTACTGAGCTAACGGAACTGGCCGACGACATGGAAGAACGCATAGATGCCGACGAACGGTATCTGCCTGAGCATGGCAATATGGTGCATATCCGCCGACGGGCAGCCGGCATGCGCAGATTTCTTGCGCCGCAACGAGACATCTATGCGCAGTTAAGCCGCAGCAAAATGCCCTGGTTCGTCGAGGACGATGCGGATTACTGGAACGAGCTGAACAACAGCCTGACGCGATATCTGGAAGAGCTGGAACTGACGCGTGAGCGCGTGGGACTGGTGCTTGAGGCCGAAGACCGACGCCTCAATGAGCGCATGAACCGAACCATGTATCGCTTTGGGATCATCACCGGGATCTTCCTACCGATGAGCTTCATTACCGGGTTGCTCGGGATCAATGTCGGGGGCATTCCGGGCGCGGACAATACCCATGGCTTCATGCTGGCGTGTGGCTTGATGATCGCGCTCGCCGCCGGGCAAATCTGGCTCTTCAAGCGCCTGCGGTGGATGTAATGGGTAAAAAAGTGGCGTTTCTCAGAGGTGTTGTGTGACTCGTGCACAAACGTTGGCGTCTTTCAGTGACATCACGTGAGGTGCCCATGCACGACCCGTTTGAAGAATCACTGCGAGACATGCTCAATTCGTCGTCCTCCAGCCGGGACGACGACGCGGTTTTGGGGCGCGTCCTGAAAACGGCGAACCGCCAGGTCGGTGCCGGTGACCTGTTCAGCTTGTTCGGTCGCTGTGTGCAGGGCCTGATGATCGCCGTGAACAACGGCTCGGCTCACGTTTCACCTGTTTCCCGTCGTAAGGCGACGATTGCCGGCACTGATGTTTCCAGTGCTCAAGACAAGGCTGATTGAATATGGAATTGGATCTCTGGACACAGAGTCTGGTCACCGCAATGACTGCGTTGTGGACCAAAGTGGCGAACTTCATCCCGAACCTGTTCGGGGCCCTGGTGGTTGTTCTGTTGGGTTTCGTGGTCGCCAAGCTGCTCGATACGCTGTTGTCCAAGTTGTTGGCAAAACTGGGTCTGGACCGTCTGATGGGCGGCACCGGGCTGACTAAACTGATCAGTCGCGCAGGCATTCAAGTGCCCATCTCGACCCTGATCGGAAAGATTGTGTATTGGTTTGTGCTCTTGATTTTCCTGGTGTCAGCGGCAGAATCCCTCGGCCTTGAACGGGTCTCCGCGACCCTGGACATGCTGGCGTTGTACTTGCCGAAGGTCTTCGGCGCAGCATTGGTTCTGCTGGTTGGTGTTCTGCTGGCTCAGGTGGCCAATGGTGTCGTGCGTGGCGCAGCCGAAGGCGTAGGTCTTGATTACGCAGCAGGCCTGGGGCGTGTGGCCCAGTGGCTGGTCATCATCATCAGCATTTCGGTGGCGATCAGCCAATTGGAGGTGAAAACCGACTTGCTGAACCACGTCATCGTCATCGGTTTGATTACCGTTGGTCTGGCGGTTGCGCTGGCCATGGGTCTGGGAAGTCGCGAAATCGCGAGTCAGATTCTGGCGGGTATTTATGTACGGGAGTTGTACCACGTAGGGCAACAAGTGCGGGTTGGAGAGGTCGAAGGGCAGATCGAAGAGATTGGCACGGTGAAAACCACGCTGCTGACCGATGAGGGAGAACTGGTGAGCTTGTCGAACCGGATCCTGCTCGAACAGCGCGTCAGCAGCCGCTGAACCGGCAAATCTGATAATGTATGCCGCCGCAAAATCCCGGTGAAGCCGGGATGTGGCGGATATTGAACTGACTGTCGGCACACTCTGTTTTGAACAAACCCCAATCGCACTCACTGCGTTACGACCCCCGCGAGCTCTCTGATGAGGAGCTGGTGGCGCGCGCGCACGCCGAGTTGTTTCACGTGACTCGGGCCTACGAGGAGCTGATGCGGCGCTACCAGCGGACACTTTTTAATGTCTGCGCACGCTATTTAGGGAACGATCGCGATGCTGACGATGTCTGTCAGGAGGTGATGCTTAAGGTGTTGTATGGCTTGAAGAATTTCGAGGGGAAATCGAAATTCAAGACCTGGCTCTACAGCATCACCTACAACGAATGCATCACGCAGTATCGAAAGGAGAGGCGAAAGCGTCGCTTGATGGATGCTTTGAGTCTTGACCCTCTTGAGGAAGCGTCGGAAGAGAAGACGCCAAAGCCTGAAGAGAAGGGCGGACTCGATCGCTGGCTGGTGCACGTGAACCCGATTGACAGGGAGATTCTGGTGCTGCGATTCGTCGCCGAACTGGAATTTCAGGAGATCGCAGACATAATGCACATGGGCCTGAGTGCCACGAAAATGCGCTACAAACGGGCACTCGATAAACTACGTGAGAAATTTGCAGGCGTTACCGAAACTTAACTCGGAGCAAATATCTCTAACGGGCAGGCAAGTTCTGATAGACTTGCCGATGAGTTGTCTCTCGATTAGGGAGACTGCTTCACAATCACCAGATGGGGATTTAACGGATGAAACTGAAAAACACCTTGGGCTTGGCCATTGGTACTATTGTTGCCGCAACTTCGTTCGGCGCGCTGGCACAAGGCCAAGGCGCAGTCGAAATCGAAGGCTTTGCCAAGAAAGAACAGTTCGACAGCGCTCGTGATTTTAAAAATAACGGCAACCTGTTCGGCGGTTCTGTTGGCTACTTCCTGACCGACGACGTTGAATTGCGTCTGGGTTACGACGAAGTGCACAACGTTCGCAGCGACAGCGGCCGTAACATCAAGGGCGCCAACACTGCTCTGGACGCTCTGTACCACTTCAACAACCCGGGCGACATGCTGCGTCCGTACGTTTCGGCTGGTTTCTCTGACCAAAGCATCGGTCAAAACGACCGTGGCGGCCGTAACCGCTCCACCTTCGCCAACCTGGGCGCTGGTGCCAAGCTGTACTTCACCGATAACTTCTACGCCCGTGCTGGCGTTGAAGCTCAGTACAACATCGACCAAGGTGACACCGAGTGGGCACCAAGCGTCGGTATCGGTGTGAACTTCGGCGGCGGTTCGAAGAAAGTTGAAGCAGCTCCAGCTCCTGTGGCTGAAGTGTGCTCCGACAGCGACAACGACGGCGTGTGCGACAACGTCGACAAGTGCCCGGACACCCCGGCTAACGTCACTGTTGACGCCAACGGCTGCCCAGCTGTTGCTGAAGTCGTTCGTGTTGAGCTGGACGTGAAATTCGACTTCGACAAGTCGGTCGTCAAGCCAAGCAGCTACGGCGACATTAAAAACCTGGCTGACTTCATGAAGCAGTACCCACAAACCACCACCACTGTTGAAGGTCACACTGACTCCGTCGGTCCTGACGCTTACAACCAGAAACTGTCCGAGCGTCGTGCAAACGCCGTTAAACAAGTTCTGGTTAACCAGTACGGTGTTGGCGCTAACCGCGTGAACTCGGTTGGCTACGGCGAAACCCGCCCAGTGGCTGACAACGCTACTGAAGCTGGCCGCGCTGTTAACCGTCGCGTAGAAGCACAAGTCGAAGCCCAAGCTAAGTAATTAGCCCACGCTTTGCGAAAAACCCGGCCCAGGCCGGGTTTTTCTTTTTCACGGTGCGCCGTGAGGGTGCAGATTGGGAGTGGAGCGGGATTTATACGGTTGGATGTGATTAAACGACGCCGTTTCAGTGCTTGAATAACCAGATCCATAACAACAGATTGATCGCCAGAGAGAGCACTGCAATCGCGCGCCACACCCTGAGGGGTTCGCGCTCCAGCAAAGGTTTGGGGCGTGTGTTCAGTGTCGCCAGCTCGCCCTGCTGCAGTTGCAGCAACCACTCTTCGGCGGTCTCGAAGCGCTTTGCAGGATTGGCATGCAAAGCCTGTTGCAGGTGTCGATCCAGCCATTCGGGCATGTCCGGCCGATAGCGGCTCGCGGGGATCGGGTTGGCATAGCGCCGATGCTGGAAGGCTTCGATTTCGCCGTAGGGGTAATGCCCGCACAGCAAGAAATACAGGGTCGCGCTGGCGGCATACAGGTCCAGCGCCGGGGAGGGGCTTGCACCTTCGAAGGCTTCCGGCGCGATATAGCTCGGTGTTCCGGGGACATCCCCCGGGGTGTCGGACGACAGGCCGGGACAGAATGCCAGACCGAAATCCAGCACCCGCAACCCGCCGTCTTCCTCGATCAGCACATTTTCTGGCTTGATGTCACGGTGCACGATGTTACGTCGGTGCAGCAGGCCAATGGCGCCGATCAGGTCGCGCGCCAGGCTCAACCAAGGATTCAGCGCCATCGGACCGCCCTGAGCAAAGACCTGTGCCAGCGTCTGGCCTGGATACTCGCGCATCACGTAGTAAAGATGCTGACGTTCAGGCAGCGGGTGGGTTTCGGGAAAGAATCGCCCGCTGACCCGACGCAGAAACCATTCTTCCATCAGCAGCGCCGAACCTGCTGCAGGGTCATCCTGCCGCGCCTCGGGCAGGGTCTTGAGTCGCCAGGGTTGCCCGTGAGCGTCATGCACCCTGTACATCCGCGATTGCCGTGAGTCGCCCAGTCTCGCCTCGACCTGCCAGCCTTCGAACGGCTGGCCTGCCTTGAGTGCAGGCGGGGTCGGCCATTGTTGCAATTGGGCCAGTGTGTCGCCCAGCCCATCGGCGCCCAAGTGCTCGACTTCAATCAGCAGGGCGGTTGCGTTGTCCCGGCTGCCCGACAGATGGGCTGCTGAGACCAGCGCGCGCACCGCGCTGTCCAGATCATTCTGCTCGTGGAGGACCGAGCGGATTCGCTCGTCACCCAATGTGGCCCAGACGCCATCGCTGACCAGCAGAAGGCGTTCGCCTTCACGCAGTTGGCCGTCGACATAATCCATGACCACATGTTGATCCAGCCCCAGTGCACGTTTGAGGACGTGCTGCATGTCGGGCTGGTCCCAGACATGATCCTCGCTGATGCGTTGCAAATCGCCGTCCAGCCATCGGTACACACGGCAGTCGCCAATGTGGGCGAGGGTAAAGCGGCATCCGCGCAAGACTACCGTGCTGAGGGTGGTCAACAGGTTGTTGGCTTGCAGCCAGCGATTCTGCGCCGACAGCAAGCGGTCCAGCGCCTGGGCAATGCCCCAGGTCTCTGGCGTCGAGTAATAGTCGAGCGCCAGGGCCTGCACTGTCGCCCGTGACGCCAGACCGCCATCCGCGCATTGGCTAACGCCGTCCGCCAGTGCGAACAGGTAACCTTTGCTGGCCGCCAGAGCGGGGGCAGGGGTGACCAATCGCGTGGCGTCCTGATTGTCCGCCCTCGGTCCGCTGGCGCTGTGTTCGGCGAAGCGCAGCTGTAACAGCGGCGCGTTCTGCGAAACGGGGACGTTCATGAAAGCCGGATCAGACACGGGCTGCGGTGACCGCTGCCGAACCCCACGTGGTTCTCCAGCGACGTTTGACGTTCATCAAGCCGAACCAGGCCAGCACGCCGAGCAAAGCGAACAGCCACAACCCCAACTGATAATCGCCGGTATTTTGCTTGATTGCGCCCAAGCCCGCCGCGAGAAGGAAGCCGCCGATGCCGCCTGCCATGCCGATCAGACCGGTCATCACGCCGATTTCCTTGCGAAAGCGCTGTGGCACCAACTGGAACACGGCGCCATTGCCGGCCCCGAGACCGAGCATGGCTGCAACGAACAGTGCCAGCGCCGCCCATGAACTGGGCAGGTTGAAGCCAACGGCTGCGATACAGACGGCAGCGACGGCATACATGCCCGACAATGTGCGGATGCCGCCAAAACGATCCGCCAGTGCGCCGCCCAAAGGACGCATCAGACTGCCGCCGAACACACAGGCGGCGGTGTAGTAACCCGCCGTGACCGGGCTTAGGCCGTACTGATCATTGAAATAGCCGGGCAGGGCGCTGGCCAGGCCGATAAACCCGCCGAACGTGACGCTGTAGAAAAACATGAACCACCAGCTGTCCCGGTCCCCCAGTGCCTTGAAGTAGTCGCCCATGGATTTGGCTTTTGGGCGTTCTGGTGCGTTACGGGCCATCAGAGAAAAGGCGATCAGGGTGATCACCAGCGGCGCGACCGCAAAGCCGAACACGTTGCCCCAACCGAAGCTGGCGGCCAGTACGGGTGCGATCAATGCGGCGAATACGGTGCCTGAGTTGCCGGCCCCCGCGATGCCCATGGCTTTGCCCTGGTGTTGCGGCGGGTACCATTGCGAGGCCAGCGGCAGGGCGACGGCGAACGAAGCGCCTGCCATGCCGAGGAATACACCCAGCAGCAGGGCCTGCTCATAGCTGTGAATGCCCAGTTGCCAGGCGCTGAACAGGGCGACAATGACGATGATCTGGCCGATGATGCCTGCCGTCTTGGGCGACAGTTGATCCGCCAGCATGCCCATCAAAAAGCGCAGAAAGGCCCCGGCCAGGATCGGCGTAGCCACCATCAGGCCGCGCTGTTGGGTGGTCAGGTGCAGGTCGCTGGCAATCTGCACCGCCAGCGGGCCGAGCAAGTACCAGACCATGAAGCTCAGGTCGAAATAAAGGAACGCTGCAAAGAGCGTGGGTTTGTGGCCGGCCTTCCAGAAACTCGTATTCATGTCGCACCTCATCTGCAGGAAATCGTTGTCGGTGGCCAAGTCGCTGAAGCCGCTTGTACCTCCACGGGTCAGGTCTTGCAGGTGGAGCGGCCCACGGCGCTCCACCCGGCCCGTTTCGGGGCCAAAACGAAAAGACGTCGCCACCCGATTCGCGCAGGGCAAAAAGGGTGAGCGACGTCTTTGTCGTGAGTGGGGTAACCGCCGTTGGCTACCTGTGTGTTGCAATAAGCAGAATAAGCAAAAGCTGGGCCAGAAGGTCCATGTTTATGCTTCTGGCCGAAGGCCGTGAGCGCGGCGCTTGCCCAGAATCAAAAGCCAGGGCTAACGAGCGGTCAGCCCAACAACTCATTCATCGCAATAATCTGCTCGGCCACCTGAATCAGCTTTTGCTGACGACTCATGGCCTGTCTGCGCATCAGGGTGTAGGCCTCTTCTTCGTTGCAGTTCTTCATTTTCATCAGCAGGCCCTTGGCCGTCTCGATGCGTTTGCGTTCGGCCAGTTGCTGATCCCGGGCGTGCAGTTGCGCGCGCAGGTCCTGATCGCTTTCAAAACGCGCCATGGCCACGTCGAGAATGGGCTGTAAGCGCTGTGCGTGAATGCCTTCGACGATGTAGGCGCTGACCCCGGACTTGATCGCCTGGCGCATCACGCCGGGATCATGCTCGTCGGTAAACATCACGATCGGTCGGGGTTGGTCACGGGTGACCAGCACCACCTGTTCCATCACGTCGCGGCCAGGGGATTCGGTGTCGATGAGGATGACGTCCGGGCGCACGGCCTGCACCCGCTGGGGCAGGTCGATGATCAGCCCGGACTCGTCGATCACCTCGAAACCCGCTTCAATCAGCGCAGCTTTGAGGCGGCCGACTTTTTTCGGCGTGTCGTTGATCAGCAGGATGCGCAACATATCCCGCCCCTCAGCCTTGGTTGATGTCAGGCGCGGCGTCGGCCAGCGCATGCAGTTTGAAGCCGTGGGCATAGCCCACCGGGTCACTGCCGTCCCACACCTTGCCGTCGATCAACTGGCTGCTGCGCATGGGCGAAGCAGGCACCTTGATGTTCAGTGCTTCGGCGGCCTGGCGGTAAAGATCGAGTTGCTGCACCTGACGTGCGATGGCGTGATAGTTCGGGTCTTCGCGCAACAGGCCCCAGCGACGGAACTGGGTCATGAACCACATACCGTCGGACAGGTACGGCATGTTCACCTCGCCGTTACGGTGGAAGCTGACCCCGTGGTGATCCTGCCAATGATGGCCCAAACCGTCGGTGTACTGTCCCAGCAGACGGCCCTCGATGTCCTCCACTGGCGCGTTGACGTACTCACTGCCGCCGAGCATCTGCGCGGCACTGCGGCGGTTGTCGAGGTTCTCTTCAATGAAACGGCTGGCATCGAGGACCGCCATCACCAGTGCCCGCGCGGTATTGGGGTATTGCTGGACGAATTCCAGGCTACAACCCAGCACTTTTTCCGGGTGGTCGGGCCAGATGGTCTGGCTGGTGGCCAGGGTGAAGCCCAATCGTTGATTGACGGCCCGGGCGCCCCATGGTTCGCCGACGCAATAGCCGTCGATACGTCCGGCCTCAAGGTGTTCGACCATTTTCGGCGGCGGCACGACCACGCTGTTGACGTCCTGAAGCGGGTGAATGCCCTGGCTCGCGAGCCAGTAATACAGCCACATGGCGTGGTTGCCAGTGGGCAGGGTCTGGGCGAACGTCAGTTTTGTCCCGCTTTGGTGCGTGCATCGATCCAGTGCTTCAGGAGTGACCACACCTGCCGCTTGCAGTGCAGCGGAGAGGTTGATGCTCTGGCCATTCTGGTTCAGGCCCATGAGCACGGCCATGTCTTTGGCCGCCACGCCTAGGCCCAGTTGGGCGGCGTAGACCAGACCGTACAGGCTGTGCGCCGCGTGCAGTTCGCCATTGACCAGGTTGTCGCGCAGGCTGCTCCAGGAGGTTTGCCGACGCAATTGGATGTTCAGGCCATAAGGCTGAGAAAAGCCTTGGGTGGCGGCGACGATCAGAGACGCGCTGTCCGTCAGCGGCATGAAGCCGACATCGATACTGCTCAGTTCCGGCGCATCGCTGCCGTTGACCCAGGCCAGTGAGGTGTTGAGGCTGTCATTCATGGTTGTTGTTCCGCATGAAGGCGTGTGCGAAGCACTGGGCCTTCCATAAAAAAACGCCGCAACCCTCCGGGTACAGACCAGGACGGTGACGACGTCATTGTCGGGTGCGATCCGCCGTTGGACCGCACGCTATACCTTGACTCAAGCAAGCCATATGCCAGTGAAGCGGTGCATTCGCGCAAACTTCACGACATGCCTCGCGCTCCACCCTTGCCCCCGTCTATAATCCGCCGCTGACTTCAGCCTCAAACGAGCCGCGCCCGCCCATGTATAACCTGGCCCGCCAGTTACTGTTCAAACTCTCCCCGGAAACCTCCCACGATTTGTCCATCGACTTGATCGGTGCGGGTGGTCGGCTGGGCCTCAACAGCCTGTTCACCAAAGCGCCTGCGCGCTTGCCGGTGACAGTCATGGGCCTGCAGTTTCCCAACCCGGTGGGGTTGGCGGCCGGTCTGGACAAGAACGGCGCGGCCATCGACGGCTTTGCCCAGTTGGGTTTTGGCTTCGTCGAGATTGGCACCGTGACCCCACGCCCACAGCCGGGCAATCCAAAACCACGGATTTTCCGTCTGCCTCACGTCGAGGGCATCATCAACCGCATGGGCTTCAACAACCTGGGCGTCGACAATCTGGTCAGCCGCGTGCAGGCCGCCAAGTATGACGGTGTACTGGGCATCAACATCGGCAAGAACTTCGACACGCCGGTCGAGCGCGCCGTGGACGACTACCTCATTTGTCTGGACAAGGTCTACGCCCACGCCAGCTATGTCACCGTCAACGTCAGCTCGCCGAACACGCCGGGCCTGCGCAGCCTGCAATTCGGTGATTCGCTCAAGCAATTGCTCGAAGCCCTGCGCGTGCGTCAGGAAGCCCTGACCCACACTCACGGCAAGCGCGTACCGCTGGCGATCAAGATCGCGCCGGACATGAGCGACGAAGAAACGGCGCTGGTGGCCAGCGCCCTGCTCGAATCGGGCATGGACGCGGTAATCGCCACCAACACCACCCTGAGCCGCGAAGGCGTCGAAGGCCTGCCCCATGGCGACGAGGCGGGCGGCCTGTCGGGTGCGCCGGTGCGCGAGAAGAGCACCCACATCGTCAAGGTCCTGGCGGGAGAGTTGGGCGGCAAATTGCCGATCATCGCCGCAGGCGGGATCACCGAAGGCAAGCACGCTGCCGAGAAGATCGCGGCCGGCGCCAGTCTGGTGCAGGTGTATTCGGGCTTTATCTACAAGGGGCCGGCGCTGATTCGCGAGTCGGTCGATGCCATTGCGGCGATGGGCCGGTAAGGCGCTCGAATAAAAAGAGGGGTTCCGGAATGGAACCCCTCTTTGGGCGCTTGCCCGCCGTCCGGATGGGACGTGCATGGTGCGGTGGTGAAGCGAATCTGTTTGTAAATTCTCGTAAGAAACCTTATTGAGTCGGGTTACCTGTGTTGTGGTGTGTCAGCCGACCGCGTGAAGTTCGTTGAGTCTGTGGATACCCGCAGTGCCGGTCATACCGTCCCAGTTGTCGCCGCGTCCTTCTCGCCAGCCGTTGATCCAGGCTTGACGTACCGACGGTAGAGTAAATGGGCAAAGCTCACGGGATTTTCCAGTTACGCCGTATTGATATCCGCGCGAAAAAGCTCTTTCCAACGGATCACGCTTAAGTCTTCTCATAGGGTGTTGCCCTCGTCTGTTGACTGTTATGTCCTTGGAGACCTCAGGTTGAGGTCGGGCAGAAATCTTCTGCCGTTTCGGTGCCCGCTGCCGGCGTCGCGGGCGTGTACCACCGTCGTTGCGTCGGTGGCCTGAGATGATTTCTAACCAATGCACCGGACGGTGTGAATGACCGTTTTGTCATAAGAACGTAACCGGTGGAACTTTAAGACCATAAGCGTTGAAGCGTTTCGAGTGTAATTTTTTCGCGAAGGCCCCTGATACGAGGGTCTTCATGCATTTTGCGACTCGTTCTCATGAACGGCTGATGGCTGATTGACGTCAGATTTAAAACGACGAAGGGTCAGTGATGTGACTTTTTATTACCGCCGTTGTCGTGCTGAATAGTGGTTTTTTAATATCAGTTTTCAATATCCATGTGCCTGTCGGAATGTTCTGACAGGCATTACTGCCGCTTTCGACTTGTATCGTTGCGGCGAATAGGCACAACCGGTGTGCCACGCAGGCGTTCTCCACGAAAGACGCCTGTTTTGAATCGGGCCGGACAATGCGTTGTCCCGCCACACAAGCCCAAGGCTCTGGAATCCTCATGTCGGACCGCTACGAACTCTTCCTCACCTGTCCCAAAGGCCTTGAAGGCCTGCTCGCCGAGGAAGCCACTGCGCTTGGCCTCGAAGACACCCGCGAACACACCTCGACCATTCGGGGCAGCGCCGACATGGAAACCGCCTATCGGCTGTGCCTGTGGTCGCGCCTGGCCAACCGGGTGCTGTTGGTGCTCAAGCGCTTCCCGATGAAGAATGCCGAGGACCTGTATCACGGCGTACACGACATCGATTGGGCGGACCATCTGGAACCGGACGGCACCCTGGCCGTGGAGTTCAGCGGCCATGGCTCGGGGATCGACAACACCCATTTCGGCGCGTTGAAAGTCAAGGACGCCATCGTCGACAAGCTGCGCACCCCTGACGGGGCGCGACCCTCCATCGACAAGCTCAACCCGGACCTGCGGGTTCATCTGCGTCTGGACCGGGGCGAGGCAATTCTCTCGCTGGACCTGTCCGGCCACAGCCTGCACCAGCGCGGCTATCGCTTGCAGCAGGGCGCCGCCCCGTTGAAAGAAAACCTCGCGGCTGCCGTACTCATTCGTTCCGGCTGGCCGCGCATCGCTGCCGAAGGCGGGGCGCTGGCTGACCCGATGTGCGGCGTGGGCACGTTCCTCGTCGAAGCGGCGATGATCGCCGCCGATATCGCGCCGAACCTCAAGCGCGAGCGTTGGGGCTTTTCGGCCTGGCTCGGTCACGTACCGGCGCTGTGGCGCAAGCTGCATGATGAAGCACTGGCCCGTGCCGAGGCGGGGCTTGCCAAGCCGCCGCTGTGGATTCGTGGTTACGAGGCCGATCCGCGTCTGATTCAGCCGGGGCGCAACAACGTCGAGCGCGCGGGGCTGTCGGAATGGATCAAGATTTATCAAGGCGAAGTCGCGACCTTCGAGCCGCGTCCGGACCAGAACCAGAAAGGCCTGGTGATCTGCAACCCGCCATACGGCGAGCGTCTGGGCGATGAAGCGAGCCTGTTGTACCTCTATCAGAACCTGGGCGAGCGTCTGCGTCAGGCCTGCCTGAACTGGGAAGCGGCAGTGTTCACTGGCGCGCCGGATCTGGGCAAGCGCATGGGCATCCGCAGCCACAAACAATACGCGTTCTGGAACGGCGCCTTGCCGTGCAAACTGCTGCTGATCAAGGTGCAACCGGATCAATTCGTGACCGGCGAGCGTCGTACCCCCGAACAACGTCAGGCCGAGCGTGAGCAGGCAGCCTACGACCAGCTGCCGGACGTGGCGCAGGAGCGCAAGCTCAACAAGAACGGCAACCCGATCAAGCCAGCCCCGGCCCCGGTGGTCGAGCAGCCGCGTTTGAGCGAAGGCGGGCAGATGTTCGCCAACCGCCTGCAAAAGAACGTCAAGGCCATGGGCAAGTGGGTCAAGCGCGAAGGTATCGATTGCTATCGCGTCTACGATGCCGACATGCCGGAGTACGCCATGGCCATCGACCTCTACCACGACTGGGTTCATGTTCAGGAGTATGCAGCGCCCAAGTCGGTCGACCCGGAAAAGGCCTCGATCCGCATGTTCGACGCGCTGGCGGCCATCCCCCAGGCGCTGAACATCGACAAGAGCCGCGTAATCGTCAAACGCCGCGAGCGCCAGAGCGGGACGAAGCAATACGAGCGTCAGAGCGCTCAGGGCAAGTTCAACGAGGTCAGCGAAGGCGGCATCAAGCTGCTGGTCAACCTGACCGATTACCTCGATACCGGTCTGTTCCTCGATCACCGCCCAATGCGTATGCGTATTCAGCGTGAAGCGGCAGGCAAGCGCTTCCTCAACCTGTTCTGCTACACGGCCACCGCCTCGGTGCACGCGGCCAAGGGCGGCGCGCGCAGCACCACCAGCGTCGACCTGTCCAAAACCTACCTGGATTGGGCACGTCGCAACCTGTCGCTCAACGGATTTTCGGACAAGAACCGTCTGGAACAGGGTGACGTGATGGCTTGGCTGGAAAGCAGCCGCGACGAGTACGACCTGATCTTCATCGACCCGCCGACCTTCTCCAACTCCAAGCGCATGGAAGGGGTGTTCGACGTGCAGCGTGATCAGGTGCAATTGATCGACCTGGCCATGGCGCGTCTGGCCAGCGGCGGCGTGCTGTATTTCTCCAACAACTTCCGCAAGTTCCAGTTGGAAGAGAACCTGTCGCAGCGCTACGCGGTCGAGGAAATCACTGCCCAGACCATCGATCCGGACTTCGCCCGCAATGGCAAGATTCACCGCGCCTGGAAGATCACCGCGCGTTGAGCCAGAAGCAAACCGCTTCAGAGCCGGCCGTTGACTGCGGCATCTGAAGCGGGCGACACGTAGCACTAGGCAAACTAATGGCGAATGGCTATAAGTGAAGTCTGGCCACGTGTCGCGGCAACACTGTGGCGCCTTGAGTGCTGTTTATGTCGTCTAACCGGACCCATGCCAAGATCCTTGGCCTGATCAGTGAAGACACCTCGTCCTGGGTGGTGGCCGCGCTTGTATTTTCCGCAGGCGCGATGCTGACGGCATTGCTGGCGCTGGCCAATGTCGAGGTGTATCAGCGTCAGCTGCGTCAGCGTTTCGAGTTGCTGGCGGCCGAGCGGGTCAGTCGTATTCAGGATCGCCTGGAAGGGCAAATTCGTCGCCTGGACGGCCTGCGCCGGTTCTTCGTCTATTCCGATGATGTCTCCGAAGAAGAATTCAACGGCTTCGCTCATCCGCTGCTGATCCTCACGCAAGCCTATTCCTGGGCGCCCAGACTGGCCGACGCCGAGCGCGCGCAGTTCGAGCGACAGGCCCGTGATGGCGGGCACGCCGATTATTCCGTTCGCGAACTCAAGGGTGACAGCGGGCTGGCGGTGGCGAGTGTGCGCCCGGTGTATTTTCCGGTGCGTTTTACCCAAAGCCGCAGCACCGTTCCATTGCCCTTGGGGTTTGACGTGAATTCTGAAAGCGTGCGCCGTACGACCTTGGAGCGGGCGTTGCGATCCGGTGGCATGGCCGCGTCTCCGCGCATGGAATTGGTGGGGCTGGAGTCTGAAAACCGCCAAGGGGTGCTGCTGGTGACGCCGGTGTTTCTGCGTGCCCAGGCAGGCATTGCCGAGCCGGGTGCGCTGAAGGGTTTCTTGATGGCGGTGATCAGCCTGCGCAAGATGATGACCGAAGGCTTGCCGCCCATCGAGCAGGACAACCTGGCGCTGACCCTTCAGGACATCACCTCGGCGCAGGAGCCTGAAGCGCTTTATCAATCGGACGCCGCGCCGGTCGACAGCGATCTGCTCATCACCAAGACCCTCAATTTTGCCGGTCGCAGTTATCAATTGCAGGTGCGGCCCACGGCGGTGTTCGTCGGCGCCAATCCGTCGTCCAACGACAGCGTGGTGATCCTAGGCGCGCTGCTCAGTTTCATGCTCAGCGCCTTGTTGTATGTCCTGATCAGCCAGCGGCAGCGCGCCATTCGGCTGGTCGAGCAGCGCACGCTGCAACTGCGCCAGCGCGAGCAACAACTGCGCAGTGCTCACAGTCAGTTGAGCAACGTGCTGGACGCCACGACGCAGGTGGCAATCATTGCCACTGATCTCAATGGTGTGATCACCACGTTCAACATCGGCGCCGAAAAGATGCTCGGCTACGACAGCGCCGACGTCTGCGGCATCCTGACGTTGCGCCAGTTGCACCTGCCGTCGGAGCTGGCGCAACATGTCTGCGAGCTGAGTCAGCGCTACGGGCGGCCGGTCGAAACCTGCGACGCGATGCTGGTCGAGGCGGTCGAGGAGCACAGCCATCAGGCCAACGACTGGACGTTCGTGCGCCATGACGGCAGCCACCTGCGGGTCAACATGCAAGTCAGCCCGGTGCTGGACGAGCACAACCAGTGGGTGGGCTATCTGGCGGTGTGCGTGGACATCACCGAGCGCAAGCGCGTGGAAGAGGAGTTGCGCACGATGTCGGTGACCGACGCGCTGACCGGGGTCTACAACCGGCGCTACTTTCAGGAACGCCTGCAAACCGAAATGCTGAGGGTGGAGCGACACGGCGGGACCTTCGCGGTGGTCATGCTCGATATCGATCACTTCAAGTGCATCAATGACCAGCTGGGCCACGCCGTGGGTGATCACGTGCTGCAAGCGATTTGTCAGCGGTTGTGTCATCGCCTGCGCCGCAGTGACGTGTTCTGTCGGCTCGGTGGCGAAGAGTTCATGGTCCTGTGTCCGGACACCGACGGCGATCAGGCCTACGCGCTGGCCGCCGAGCTGTGGGCGGCCTTGCGCGCCGAACCGGTGGATGGTGTGGGTCGGGTCACGGCCAGTTTCGGAATTGCCAGTTGGCGTGAAGGCGAGGGTGGCGATGCGTTGTTACTGCGCGCCGATTCCGGGGTCTACGCCGCAAAGATGGGTGGGCGAGACCGGATCGAACCTGAACTGCCCTGACTTTCATCAACGATGCAGGCCGCAAGCGGCCATGTGCCGTTGCCGCATGGCTCGCCTGCGGTGGCGTTCATGAAGTCGCCACCGCCGACAAGCGCAACGCCGCCCGGCCTTACGGCTACAGGGGGCGGCGGCGTGACTTACTCGTCATACCCCAGATTCGGCGCCAGCCAGCGTTCGGTCACGCGCATTTCCTGGCCTTTGCGGGCGTTGTAGCTTTCCACCTGGTCCTTGTCGACCTTGCCCACGGCGAAATATTGCGCCTGTGGGTGGGCGAAGTACCAGCCGCTGACCGCTGCCGCCGGGAACATCGCGTAGTGCTCGGTGAGGAACACGCCACTGATGCCGGGTTTGCCATCGCCCTGGGTCGGATCAAGCAGGTCGAACAGCACACCTTTCTCGGTATGGTCCGGGCAGGCCGGGTAGCCGGGGGCAGGGCGGATGCCGACGTATTGCTCCTTGATCAGCGCTTCGTTGTCCAGGTGCTCGTCCTTGGCATAACCCCAGTAGGTCTTGCGCACTTCTTGGTGCAGCCATTCGGCGCAGGCTTCGGCCAGGCGGTCGGCCAAGGCTTTGACCATGATCGCGTTGTAGTCGTCACCCTTGTCCTGATAGGCCTTGGCGACTTCCTCGGCACCAATGCCTGCTGTGGTGATGAAGCCGCCCACGTAGTCGGTCACGCCACTGTCTTTCGGCGCCACGAAGTCGGCCAGCGAGAAGTTCGGCTTGCCGTCAGTCTTGATGATCTGCTGGCGCAGGTGGTGCAGCTTCGCCAGCGGCTGGCCGTTGTCGTCAAGCAGTTGAATGTCGTCGTGATCGACCTGATGGGCCGGCCAGAAGCCAAATACGGCGCGGCTGCGAATCAGTTTTTCGTCGATCAGCTTGCGCAGCATTTCCTGAGCGTCCTGGAACAGCACGGTCGCCGCTTCGCCCACCACTTCGTCGGTGAGGATGCGCGGGTATTTGCCGGCCAGATCCCAGGAGATGAAGAACGGCGTCCAGTCGATGTAATCCACCAGCACGTTCAGGTCGATGTCTTCCAGCACTTTGGCGCCCGTGAAGGTCGGTTTGACCGGCGCATAGCTGGCCCAGTCGAATTGCGGCTTCTTGGCGATGGCGGCGCTGTAGCTCAAGCGCTCGGTTCGGGCGCTGCGGGCTGAGGTACGTTCGCGGACTTCGATGTATTCCGCGCGGGTTTTCTCGATGAAACCGGCTTTCAGGTCCTTGGACAGCAGTTGCGTGGCCACACCGACGGCGCGGGAGGCGTCGGTGACGTAAACCACTGCGTCGTTGCTGTATTTGGGCTCGATCTTCACCGCCGTGTGGGCTTTGGAGGTGGTCGCACCGCCGATCATCAACGGCAGGTGGAAGTCCTGGCGCTGCATTTCGCGGGCCACGTGCACCATCTCATCCAGCGACGGGGTGATCAGGCCGGACAGGCCGATGATGTCGCATTTCTCTTCCTTGGCCACTTGCAGGATTTTCTCCGCAGGCACCATGACGCCCAGGTCGACGATGTCGTAGCCGTTACAGCCCAGCACCACGCCGACGATGTTCTTGCCGATGTCGTGCACGTCGCCCTTCACCGTGGCCATGAGGATCTTGCCCTTGGCTTCCGGCTTATCGCCTTTTTCCGCTTCGATGAACGGAATCAAGTGCGCCACGGCCTGTTTCATCACGCGGGCGGATTTGACCACTTGCGGCAGGAACATCTTGCCCGAGCCGAACAGGTCGCCCACCACGTTCATGCCCGCCATCAACGGGCCTTCGATCACTTCGATCGGGCGTGCGAAGGTCAGGCGCGACGCCTCGGTGTCTTCGACGATGTGGGTGGTGATGCCCTTGACCAGCGCGTGCTTGAGACGCTCGTTGACCTCCCAGTTGCGCCACTCTTCGGTTTCCGCTTCCTTGACCGAGCCGTCGCCCTTGAACTCATCGGCGATGGCCAGCAGCACCTCGGTGCCGTCGTCAGTGCGATTGAGCACCACGTCTTCCACGGCGTCGCGCAGCTTGACCGGGATCTCGTCGTAGATTTCCAGCTGACCGGCGTTGACGATGCCCATCGTCAGGCCGTTGCGGATCGCGTGCAGCAGGAACACCGAGTGGATCGCTTCACGCACCGGGTTGTTGCCCCGGAACGAGAACGACACGTTGGACACGCCGCCGGAGGTCAGCGCGTAGGGCAGTTCGTCGCGGATGTAAGCACAGGCATTGATGAAGTCAACGGCGTAGTTGTCGTGCTCTTCGATGCCGGTCGCGATGGCGAAGATGTTCGGGTCGAAGATGATGTCTTCCGGCGGGAAGCCCACTTCATCGACCAAAATGTCGTAGGAGCGTTTGCAGATTTCCTTCTTGCGCGCTTCGGTGTCGGCCTGACCGGCTTCGTCGAAGGCCATCACCACCACCGCCGCGCCGTAGCGCTTGCACAGTTTGGCGTGATGGATGAACTGCTCGACGCCTTCTTTCATGCTGATCGAGTTGACGATGCCCTTGCCTTGAATGCACTTGAGGCCGGCTTCGATCACATCCCATTTCGAGGAGTCGATCATGATCGGCACGCGGGAGATGTCCGGTTCACCGGCAATCAGGTTGAGGAAGGTGATCATCGCCTTCTTCGAATCCAGCATGCCCTCGTCCATGTTGATGTCGATCACCTGGGCACCGGCTTCGACCTGTTGCAGGGCGACTTCCAGCGCTTCGGTGTAGTTGTCTTCACGGATCAGGCGGGCGAACTTGGCGGAACCGGTGATGTTGGTGCGCTCGCCGACGTTGACGAACAACGAGCTGCGATCAATGGTGAACGGCTCAAGGCCCGACAGGCGACAGGCTTTCGGGATGTCCGGAATGGCGCGCGGCGCGTACTTGGCCACGGCATTGGCGATGGCCTTGATGTGCGCAGGGGTGGTGCCGCAGCAACCGCCGACGATGTTGAGGAAGCCGCTCTGGGCGAATTCTTCGACGACCTTGGCCATCTCTGCTGGAGATTCGTCGTACTCACCGAATTCGTTCGGCAAACCGGCGTTCGGGTGAGCGGAGACCTGGGTGTCGGCTTTGTTCGACAGTTCTTCCAGGTACGGACGCAGTTCGCTGGCGCCGAGGGCGCAGTTCAGGCCCACGGAAATCGGCTTGGCGTGACGCACCGAGTTCCAGAATGCTTCGGTGGTCTGGCCGGAGAGGGTGCGGCCCGAGGCGTCGGTGATGGTGCCGGAGATCATGATCGGCAGCTCGAAACCGATTTCTTCGAACACGCCTTGCACGGCGAAGATCGCCGCCTTGGCGTTGAGGGTGTCGAAGATGGTTTCGATGAGAATCAGGTCCGCGCCGCCTTCGATCAGGCCCTTGGTGGCCTCGGTGTAGTTCTCCACCAGTTCATCGAAGGTGACGTTGCGGTAGCCGGGGTTGTTGACGTCAGGCGACAGCGAGCAGGTGCGGCTGGTCGGACCGAGTACGCCCGCGACGAAGCGCGGACGATCCGGGGTTTCCAAGGTCTTGGCGTCGGCGACCTGACGGGCCAGGCGCGCGCCTTCGACGTTCAGTTCGTACACCAGCGCTTCCATGCCGTAGTCGGCCTGAGACACCTGCGTGGCGTTGAAGGTGTTGGTTTCGAGAATGTCGGCGCCCGCGTCCAGGTACTCTTTTTCGATCGCGCCGATCACGTCGGGGCGGGTCAGCACCAGCAAATCGTTGTTGCCCTTGAGGTCGCTCGGCCAGTCAGCGAAGCGCTTGCCGCGGTAGTCTTCTTCCTCCAGACGAAAGCTCTGGATCATGGTGCCCATGCCGCCATCAAGGATCAGGATGCGCTCCTTGAGTGCTTGATGAAGTGCTTTAAGACGCGCGTTGCGATCTGACATAGGGCTACCCGGATGAAGAAAAACGAAAAAGGTGACGATGAAAGGTGCGAAATGATACCAAACCTGTACGCTTTTAAACCGTGGCGCGATTTAGATGAATTCTGTTCATGTTGATGGCCGCTCGCCACGGGTAGAATCGTTTCCGGTTTTTTCTCTTCAGGACGTCCGTTCCATGTTGCGTCGCGTGTTCGCCACAGCCTTGGCTGTTTTCTTTTGCGGTGCAGCGTTCGCGCAGTCACCCTTTGCGTCATCCACCATTCCCCATCCGGCCATTTCCTACAGCCGTGACATTCAACCGATCTTCACCGAGAAGTGTGTGGCCTGCCATGCCTGCAATGATGCGGCCTGCCAGTTGAATCTGGGCAGTGGCGAGGGTGTGTTGCGCGGGGCGTCCAAGGTGCCGGTGTATCAGGGCGAGCGCAGCAAGGCCATCGCCCCGACGCGGATTTTTTACGACGCCGAAGGCCCGGAAGAATGGCGCAAGAAGGGCTTCTATTCGGTGCTCGACGGCCAGAGCAATCAGGCGGCGCTGATGGCCCGCATGCTGGAATTCGGTCACAGCACCCCGCTGGTGCCCAACGCCAAGCTGCCGGATGACATCGTGCTGGGCCTCAATCGCGAGAACATGTGCCCACTGCCGCAAGAGTTCGACGGCTACGCTGCATCGCACCCGCGCCAAGGCATGCCGCTGGCGGTCACCGGGCTGACCGAGGCGCAATACAACACCCTGCAAAGCTGGCTGGCGGCAGGTGCACCGGTGGAGCAATCCCCGGTGCAGCCCAGTGCGGGCGAGGCGGCGCAAATCACCGAGTGGGAAAACCTGTTCAACCGTCCCGGCTCGACCGAGGCCCTGGTCGCCCGCTGGCTGTATGAGCACCTGTTCCTGGCCCACATCTATTTCACCGGTGGCGAACCGGGGCATTTCTTCCAGTGGGTGCGTTCGCGCACGCCAGGTGGCCAGCCGGTCGATCTGATCGCCACCCGCCGCCCCGATGATGACCCGGGCACCACCTTTTACTACCGCCTGATGCCAGTGCAAGGCGTCATCGTGCACAAGACCCACATCACTTACCCAATGGGGCCGGACAAGCTGGCGCGGGTCAAGCAACTGTTCTACAGCGGCGACTGGCATGCCACCGAACTGCCGGGCTACGGCCCGCAGCGCCGTGCGAACCCGTTCGACACCTTCAAGGAAATCCCGGCAGTGGCGCGTTACCAGTTCATGCTGGATAACGCCGAATACTTCGTGCGCACTTTCATTCGCGGGCCGGTATGCCGTGGCCAGATTGCCACCGACGTCATCCGCGACCACTTCTGGGCGCTGTTCCAGGAGCCGGCCCACGACCGCTACATCACCGATGCGGCGTACCGCGCCAAGGCCACGCCCTTGCTGGCGATGCCGGGGCAGAACGACGACGTGGGCAGCGTGCTGAGCCTATGGCTCGATTACCGCAACAAGCGCAACGCCTATGAAGACCTGCGCAGCGACGCCTATGCGCACATGCCGCCACCGGGCTGGGCCACGCTGTGGGCGGGCAACGACAATGCCTTGCTGACCATCTTCCGCCACTTCGACAGCGCGACCGTCAACAAAGGGCTGATTGGCGATTTGCCGACCACGGTCTGGCTGTTCGACTACCCGCTGCTGGAGCGCACCTATTACCAGCTGGTGGTGAACTTCGACGTCTACGGCAACGTCTCGCATCAGGTGCAGACCCGTCTGTATTTCGACCTGATCCGCAATGGCGCCGAGGTCAACTTCCTGCGCCTGATGCCGGCCGACAAGCGGGATGACATCTTGGGCAGCTGGTACCAGAACAGCGGCAAGGTGAAGATGTGGATGGACTATCAGGCCATCGACGACGACACGCCGACCGGCATGAAACTGGACGAGAAAGACCCCGAACGCGACTTCCAGCGCAAATTGATCGAGCGCGCCGGGACCCTCAACGTCGCGCCAGACCCGATCAACCGTTGCTCGGGTGCCTACTGCTCCAGACCGGGCATCGGACCAGTGTTCAGCGACGTGGAACAGGCACTGAGTCGTCTGGTGTCGCGCCCGGCGGCGGGGCTGAAAGTGATCAATCAACTGCCGGAGGCCACTCTGCTGCGGATTCAGGATGGCAACGGCAGACGGATCGTCTACAGCATGCTGCGCAACCGTGCCCACACCAACGTGGCGTTCTTGCTGGGCGAGGCATACCGCTATGAACCGGGGCTGGACAACCTGACCATCTATCCGGGCGTGCTGACCAGTTACCCGAACTTCATCTTCAACATTCCGGCCAATGACGTCAGCGCGTTTGTCGATGCGATGGAGAAAGCCCACGATCACAAGGACGCGTTCGAGAAAATCGTCGAGCGTTGGGGTGTTCGCCGTAGCAACCCGCAGTTCTGGATGTATTTCCATGATCTGGACCGCTACATTCAGGAGACCGAACCGCAGGAGGCGGGGGTGTTGGATATGAATCGGTATGAGAACCTTTAAGCGGAGCTATTGACTGTACGTGGTCACCTTGTGGGAGCCGGCTTGCTGGCGAACGCGTTGGATCAGAGACGAATGAGTCAACTGACAGAATGCATTCGCCAACAAGCCGACTTCCACAAGATTTGTGTCTGCCAGTACATAGCGCTCGCTCCTGTCTATACGGGTCAAACCCCGAAAACCCTTATAGAACATGGCCTGCAGCCATTATGCAGCCCGTCAGTCCCCGCGAACCTTTTGCCAAACACCGACTCGGACCCTGTGAGTCGCCCGTCGATGCCAGGCCTTTTTTGAGGCCCGGAATGTGGGTCAAAACGGTGTAAGCAAGAGGTTGCAGATGTTGATTTCGGTTCAAGCCCTGCGGGCACTCGCCGCGTGGGTCGTTGTGTGTCACCACTTCATGCAGATTTTTTTCGACTTCCATCCCAGCGGCCCGATTGGCCGCTTTTTTACCGAGAAAGGCGCCGTGGGCGTCGACATCTTCTTCGTCATCAGCGGCCTGGTGATCTACCTGTCCACCGTGGACAAGGACATTCCCGCCGGGCGCTTCATGCTCAATCGCATCATCCGGATCGTCCCGGCGTACTGGCTATACACGCTGGTGATGGGGCTGTTGGTGGTGGTCGCTCATCCACTGTTGCCCCATCAAGTGGTGGACTGGCAAAGCTTCATTCTCTCGTTGTTGTTCATCCCTTCGGAAAACCCCGGCGGTTATGGGTTGTACCCCACGCTGAACGTCGGCTGGACGCTGAACTACGAAATGCTGTTCTACGTGCTGTTTTCGATGGTGTTCCTGTTCCAGCAACGCTTGCGTCCGCTGATCATCGCCGCCGCGTTGTTTGCGGTGACGGACGTACTGGGGCGTTCAGGGCTGGTCAGTCGGTTCTACGCCAACGACATCGTGTATGAATTCCTGCTCGGTATTGGCGTCGGGGTCATGTATCGCCGTGGCTGGATCACCGAGCGGCTGTGGTTGCCGCTGTTGGCCATCGGCGGCGCGCTGCTGGCGATCAAGCAATTGCCACCCGACATCCGCATCATCAACTGGGGCTTGCCGAGCGCGGTGATCGTGGTGGCGTGTATTTCACTGGAACCGTACTTGCGTGGCAGCAAATTGCTGAAAACCATGGGCGACTGTTCGTACTCGGTCTACCTGCTGCACGTGCTGGTGTTATACGGCGGCTGGCTGGCGAGCGAACGTTATCGCCTGAATCCGTACGTCGCGTTTGCGGTCTGCGTGCCAGTGATCGCGCTGGGCGCCTGGCTGAGTTACGAATGGATCGAGAAGGGGCTGTACCGGCGCATGAAAGGCTGGCTGGACAATCGGCGGGCGGCGAAGGAAGAAGCGGCACTGTCCTGAGGTTTTCTATCGGGGTTATTACCCGAGTGAATTACTAGGACTTTGTCAGTTGCCATGGAATGGCGTAAACTCCGCCCCACGTCTGCGAGGAATTTTCATGACCGCTATTACTATTACCGATGCCGCCCACGATTACCTGGCCGATCTGCTGCAAAAGCAGAACACCCCCGGCATCGGCATCCGCGTGTTTATTACCCAACCTGGCACCCAATACGCTGAAACCTGTATTGCTTACTGCAAGCCGGGCGAAGAAAAACCGGAAGACAAGGCCATCGGCCTGAAGAGCTTCACCGCCTGGATCGACTCGTTCAGCGAAGCCTTCCTGGAAGACGCGGTGGTGGATTACGCCACGGACCGCATGGGCGGTCAACTGACGATCAAGGCACCGAACGCCAAAGTGCCCATGGTCAGCGCCGACAGCCCGATCAACGAGCGCATCAATTACTACCTGCAGACCGAGATCAACCCCGGTCTGGCAAGCCACGGCGGGCAGGTCACGCTGATCGACGTGGTCGAGGAAGACGACCAGAACATCGCCGTGCTGCAATTCGGTGGTGGTTGCCAAGGCTGCGGTCAGGCCGACGTGACCCTCAAGGAAGGCATCGAGCGTACTCTGCTTGAGCGCATCCCGGAGCTGTCGGGCGTGCGTGACGTGACCGACCACACGCAGAAAGAGAACGCTTACTACTAAGCGCTTCTGTTTCAGCAAAAAGCCCCGAATTTTCGGGGCTTTTTTGTGAGGCCCAGGATCCGGCGCGCGTTAATTGTGGGAGCCGGCTTGCTGGCGAATGCGGTGTATCAGTGACTTGGAGGTGGCTGACACTCCGCTTTCGCCAGCAAGCCGGCTCCCACAGGGTGTACGTCATGCTCAAGGGCGGAATATGTGGGCATGACCCGCCCGATACAACGACGACTCCCCAAACACATCATTCCCCAGCACGCGTCCGACCAGAATCAATGCCGTGCGACGAAAGCCTTTGTTCCGCACCTTCTCCTCAATATCAGCCAACGTCCCCAGCGCCCAGTCCTGATCCGGCCAACTGGCGCGATGGATCACCGCAATCGGGCAATCCACGCCGTAGTGTGGGGTCAGTTCGGCGACGATCTTACCCAGATGGTTGACCCCCAGGTGAATCGCCATGGTCGCTTTATGCCGCGCCAGTTCGTGCAGTTCTTCGCCTTCGGGCATGGCCGTCTTATCGGCGTAGCGGGTCAGGATCACACTCTGAGAGATATCCGGCAGGGTCAGTTCAGTGCCGAGCAGGGCTGCGCACGCTGCCGTCGCAGTGACGCCGGGGATGATCTCGAACGGGATGCTCAGCTCACGCAGGCAGCGAATTTGTTCACCGATGGCGCCATACAGGCTCGGATCGCCCGAGTGCACACGAGCGACATCCTGGCCTTTTGCATGAGCGGATTTCATCAAGGCGATGATCTGTTCCAAGTGCAATTCGGCGCTGTTGACCACTTGCAGCGCGTGATGCCCCTCAAGCACGGCTTCCGGAACCAGCGATCCTGCATAGATGATCACCGGACAATTGCGAATCAGACGCTGACCTTTGACGGTGATCAGGTCAGGGTCGCCGGGACCTGCGCCGATGAAGAAGACAGTCATTAGAACTCCGGAGTTCAGAACGGGTGATGGCCTGTGGGAGTGCGTTTAAAAAGGGATAACCAAACCATCAAAGGGTGCGCAAGCTACCGGCCAGGGCGAATGTGGCGCGCGAACTGTTGCGCCGTTCAATCATCAATGTGGCAGCGCCGTCACCCAACTGAGCCGCCAGCGCCAGCGCCGCGCTTTCCGCGACGCCGTAACACCCCGTGTTATCGAAAGCGATCTGCGAGCGATGACTCAACCGAGGCTCGAACACTGCCAACTGCTCAGCGCTGAAAAAAGTCAGTGGCAACGCCAGTTGTTCAGCCAGCTCCAGCAACCCGGCCTCATTCGACTTGCTGTCAATGGAGGCCAGGGCGGTGATGTCGGACAGGGCCAGTCGATGCTCCAGCAGCGTCACCTCGATCAGTCCCATCAGCACCGAAACCGGACAGCCGCTTTGGCAACCCAGGCCGATCACGAGGATCGGCCGCTGACGGCCTGCACTCATACGGCGTGATTGAGGCCGGCTTGGGTTTGGCGTGCATCGTAACGACGGAACAACCAGGCGCTGATCAGGCCCATGGCGATCCAGAACACAGCGTTGGTGAGTTGAGAAGCGATCTTGAACTGCGCTTCCAGTGCTTCAGGCGCCAAAGCCGAATGCACCGCGGGTTGTGGCGCACCGATCAGATGGGGCACCACCAGAATCGCTGCCCCCAACACTTTCAGCAGCGCGTTGTGAGCGAACACGATCAGCGCCAGCCCCACGGCGGTCGAGGCGGCGGTGCCAATCCACCAGGTCTGTCGAAGCGTCAGGTCGGCAGCCGCAGTGCCCGGCAGCTCTGGCGGCAGACCCAGGGTGGGCGCCAGCACGAACACCGCATAACCGGCCAGCCCCCACAATGCGCCCTGACGCACGCTGCCCGGCGCGCGCAAGGTATAGAGGGCCGCCAGCATCAGCGAGAAACCAACCGCGACCACCAGGTTGCCACCCGTGGTAGACAGCACGCGCTGCCAGCCATCTTCTGGCTCCCAGGCTTCTTCGTCGTGGACGTGGCCGACCATGGCTCCGTCGGCGTGTTCGTGCATTTCGGCCGCCGGGGCCTTTTCATAGGTCTCGGCCTGAAGAATCAGCGGCGCGACCCAGAAGCTTTGCAGCAGGGTCAGCAGGAGGGCGGCGAGCAATCCGGTGAATCCGGCCGTTTGAGCGATGCGCTTGAACATGACGGCAGGCCTCAGTGGCAAGGGAAAGCGGCGCTGTGACGGGTGTCGTGCGCGGCGTTGTGCACGGCGGCAATGTGCGAGAAACCGGCGAAGTAGACCAGACACGCGCCGAGAATCATCGCGCTGATCGCGGCGGTCAGGCGCTGGGTCTGAGTCTGGGTGGTGCTGGCGGTATGGCTGGTTGTGCTGATCGACATGGCGCTTCCCTTGATATCGAGGCGTGGGGAAGGCGCAAGCAGGCCACTGACGAACGTCGGTCGCGAACTCAACAGCGCCCGCCCACCGCGGGTTTGTTAGGTGTCAATTGTCGGGCCGGTCTCCGGGCTTGCGAGGGGCATTGAACATGCCTGCAAGAATCGCCTTCCCATATCGCTGACCGACACAGTGGATCTGACTCTTCGCTCGCTTACCGTTGCGGGGGCAGCGCCGGACTTGCGCAGATTCAAGGTCTGCACGCACCGGTTTCCCGTTTCACCCTGTGAAGGGCACCCGTAACAAGGCGTGTAGGAGAGCATGGCGAAGGGCGGTAGTCAATTACGGCTGCCGATTCGATGCCGCCCCGCTAGCCACTCGCCCGGGCTGTTGCTCAGCCAACACCCGACACACAGATTGTCGCCCCCGAGGCTCTGTTTCGTCCCTGAGCCCCGTATTTACGGGCGTTCAAACCCGGCATGCCTCGTGCAATGGCCCTGTTCCCGGACTAGAGGCATCAGGACCCATGCGAGAACCCGCCCCGTATTTGCGACTCCCCGGCAGCCGATCACGGTCGCTGCTCAAGACCCCGCCCATTGTGGGCATCGCTGCGTTGTGTGGCCTGTTGATCGGTTGCGGCCAAGGCACGTCCACCGTGGCGCGCAGTGACAAGCCCGTCAGTGGCGGCACGCTGGTGTACGCCACTGATCGCGAACCCACCTGCCTCGATCCTCATGTGGCGGGCGACATGCCGCAGGTGTTCATCGGGCAGCAGTATCTGGATTCGTTGGTATCGATGGACGCCGACGGGCGCATCGGCCCGTGGCTGGCCACATCGTGGGAGGTTTCGGACGACGGCCTGACTTACACCTTCCATTTACGCAATGACGTGCATTTCACCGACGGCACGCCGTTCAACGCGGCGGCGGTCAAGGCCAACCTCGATCACATGGCCAACCCGAAAACCCAGTCGAGCACGGCGGGCGGTTACATCCGCCAGTACCGCAGCACCGATGTGATCGATGATCAGACCGCTGTGGTTCATCTGGCCACGCCTTACGCGGCGTTTCTGGAGGTGTTGGCGCAAGGATTTCTCGGCATTGAATCGCCCACAGCGTTGCAGCGCCCGCGGGACGTGAACTGTGAAAGCCCGGTCGGCAGTGGCCCGTTCAAGGTGGTGCGCTGGGATCGGCAGAGCCAGGTCGAACTGGTGCGCAACCCGGATTACAACTGGGCGCCGCCGACGGCCAAACATCAGGGACCGGCGTGGCTGGATCGCATCGTCTGGAAGTTCATTCAGGAGCCGTCGGTACGCTTTGCCTCGTTGCAGGCGGGCGAGGTGGACGTGATCGAGGCGCTGCCGCCGGAATCCCACGAAGCGGCCCGACGCAATCCGGACCTGCAACTGATCATCGCTCAGCGCCCCGGCAACCCTACCAACGGCACGCTGAACATCACCCGCGCGCCGTTCGATGATCTGCGGGTGCGTGAAGCATTCGTGCGCAGCGCCGACATCGAAGGCGCGCTGAAGAGCGTGTACTTCAACGAGTTTCCAAGGGCGGGCGGTCCGCTGAGCCCGGCGACGCGTTTCTATAGCCCGGACTTCCAGCATGCGCAGGATTACGACCCGGCCAAGGCCGCGCAGTTGCTGGATCAGGCGGGTTGGACCGGCCGGGACAGCGACGGCTATCGGACCAAGGACGGCAAGCGCCTGCAAGTCCATGTGGTGATGGGCAACCGCACACCCCCTTCGGAATTCACCCTGTGGGAGCAGGTCCAGGCCACCACTCGACAAGCCGGTTTCGAGCTGATCGTCGAACAGATGAGTGACGTGCAAGCCACCAAACGCCAGGCGGACTGGGATTACGACATTCGTCTGGGCTACTGGAACACCAACACCGCTGACGTGCTGCGGATCATCTTCGGCAGCGAATTCATTCGTCCGGCAGGCGTGGGTGGCTATCACCAGAACACCGCCGGTTTCAGCGATCCGGCCTTCGATGCGTTGATTCAGCAGGCCCTGGCCACCCAGGACCCGGATCAGCGTCGGGCGTTGTACTACAAGGCCCAGCAGATCGCGTCGAGCCAATACCTGCAACTGACCACCTACCCGCAAAGCACACGGCTGGGCATCTACAAGACCACGCAAGGTGTGCGTCTGGAGACCTCGCTGGCGGTGACTTACCTCTACGACGCCTGGGTGAACAAATGACACACGCAGTCTTGAGCAATGAACTGAGCAGCCCCCGGCGCGAGCGGCTGCACAAACTGGGACGGCGGGCGTTATGGCGCCTGGCGGGGGGCATTCTGGTGTTGTGGGCCGTGGCAACGCTGACCTTCTTCGCCTTGCGCCTGATGCCGGGTGATCCGGTGCTGGCCATTCTGGGTGGCCCCAGCGGCAACCCGACCCCGGAGGCCATTGCTGAAGCCACCCGTGAATACGGCCTCGACAAGCCGCTGGCGGTGCAATACGGCCTGTACTTGGGTCGCTTGGTGCAGGGCGATCTCGGCGTGTCCTATTCCCAGCATTTGCCGGTGACACGCGTGCTGGCCGAGCAATCCTGGCCGACCCTGGAACTGACGTTCAGCTCGTTGGCGCTGGCGTGGTTGCTGGTACTGGCATTGACGGTGCTGACCGCCGGGCGTCGTCGCTGGGTGGGCAGCCTGGCGTCGCTGGCGGAAACCCTGTCCGCCGCATTGCCGCATTTCTGGCTTGGCATTCTGCTGCTGGCGGTGTTTGCCTTTGGCTTGCGCTGGTTTCCTCCGGCGGGCAGCGACGGCTGGCGCACGCTGGTGCTGCCGTCCTTCGCGCTGGCGATTCCGCTGGCGGGCTTCATCGCTCAGGTCACCCGCGAGTCGCTGGACCTGACCCTCGATCAACCCTTCGTGCTCACGGCCAGAACCCGGGGCATGAGCGACATCAAGGTGCGCTTCAAGCACGCGTTGCGCCACGCGGTACTGCCCGGCATTTCGCTGTCGGGCTGGGCCATCGGTGCGCTGATCAGCGGGGCGGTGGTGATCGAAGTGATCTTTTCCCGCAAGGGCCTCGGGCGTCAGTTGTATCAGGCCGTACAGGCCCAGGACTTGCCATTGACCATCGGCATCAGCCTGGTGGTCGCCGCCGGTTACGTGCTGGCCAACATCCTCGTCGACCTGCTGTACCTCTGGGTCGACCCACGCCAACAGGGACAAGCGTGATGAGTGAACTGACATTGAATACGCCGCTGCCCGCCGTTCGTGTGCAACGTACCGCGCGTAAGCTGCGGCCGGGGCCATTGCTGGCCATTTCCTTTCTGCTGCTGGTGATTGTCGCGGCCATCGTGCCGCAGCTATTCGCCCACAGCGACCCGCTGGCCATCGTGCCTCGCGACGCGTTCCACCCACCGAGCCGGGCGCACTGGTTCGGCACCGATCAATCCGGGCGCGACATCTTTTCTCGGGTTATTCATGGTACTCGCCAGTCGCTGTTCATCGGTCTGGCGGCCACGGCGATTGCGATGAGCATCGCCATCGTTCTCGGCCTGCTCGGCGGTCTCGGCGGGGCGCGCCTCGACCGGGGCGTAGGCTGGTTGCTGGAGGTGCTGTTTGCCTTTCCGAGCCTGATTCTGGCGCTGCTGTTCGTGGCGATTTTCGGCAGTGGCATCGGCCCGCTGATCGTTGCCACGGGATTGGGCGGTGCGCCGGGGTATGCGCGGATGGTGCGTGGTCAGGTCCTCGCTGTGCGTAACGCCGGTTACATCGAGTCGGCCAAGGCGCTGGGGCACCCGACAGGGCGCATCATCGCCCGGCAACTGCTGCCCAACGCCATGCGGCCTTTGATCGTGACCCTGACCATGGGCGTCGGTCAGGCCATCGTCTGGGCGTCGGCCTTGAGCTTTCTGGGGCTGGGCGCTCGTCCCCCGGCGCCGGAATGGGGAACCATGCTGTCCATGGGCCGTGACTTCATCGCCAACGCTTGGTGGCTGACGTTCTTCCCCGGCCTGTTCATCGTGCTGACCACGTTGTCGACCACGGTCGCCGGTCGCTATCTGCAACAACGTCTGGAGGGCCGCCTGTCATGAGCGAGCAGAAACGTTTGATCGTCGAAGGGCTGTCCATCGAGTTCGCCGGGCAGTCGGTGGTGCGCAACCTGTCCTTCACCCTTGAGCCGGGCCAAACCCTGGCGCTGGTGGGCGAATCCGGTTCGGGCAAAAGCGTCACCGCCCGCAGCCTGATCGGATTGGCGGGTGAGGGCGCCCGTATCACTGTGCGCAGGCTGAGTTACGCCGGGCAGGACCTGCTGAACCTGTCGGAGCGTGGCTGGCGCGACCTGCGCGGCAAAGACATCGGCTTTGTGTTGCAGGATGCGCTGGTGTCGCTGGACCCGCTGCGTCCCGTGGGCAAAGAAATCCTGGAAGTGCTGGAAACCCACCGCTGGGGAGATCGCGCCAGCCGCGCAGAACGGGTCATTGAACTGCTGGAAACCGTGGGCGTGCCCGAACCGCGCTTGCGTGCCCGTCAGCGCCCTGATCAGCTTTCCGGCGGCTTGCGTCAGCGCGCTTTGATCGCCAGCGCGTTGGCCTTGAACCCGGGGTTGGTCATCGCCGACGAGCCGACCACGGCACTGGATGCCACGGTGCAGGCGCAGATTCTTGAAGTGCTGCAACAGATCAAGGCGCGAGGCGATTCGCTGCTGATCATCAGTCATGACCTGGCGGTGGTGGCGCAACTGGCCGATGAGGTGCTGGTGTTGCGCCACGGGGATGTGGTCGAGCAGGGGCCGACGGATCAGGTGCTGCGCAATCCACGTCACGCGTACACCCGTTCGTTGCTCGATGCTGTGCCCGCCGAACATGCGCGAGGCACCCGGTTGTCGCCAGATGGCGGGCAACAGCCAGTCGCGCGGCGTTCGGCATCCGATGCGCCCGTGCTGCTCAAGGCCGAAGGTCTGGGCAAGCGCTACGTCGGCCCGGACCAACAAGTTCGGCAGGTGGTCGACGGCGTCGGCTTTGAACTGCGCGCGGGACGCACGTTGGGCATCGTCGGAGAGTCCGGTTCCGGCAAAACCACTGTGGCGCGTATCGCCCTGGGCTTGCTGGAGCCTGATGCCGGTGCCGTACAGTTTCTCGACATCCCGTGGTCGGTGGCGGGCAAGGGGCGCGTCGAAGAGCGGACTCGGCGCCTGCACCGTCGCGACATCAGCGTGATCTATCAGGACCCGCTCAGTTCGTTCGACCCGCGCTGGAGCGTAGGGCAGATTCTGGCGGACGCACTGGACGTGGCGGGCGTGCCCTTCGTGCAACAACGCCCACGCATCGCGCAACTGCTGCATCAAGTGCGCTTGCCCGTCGAACTCTCGACCCGTCGTCCGCTGCAACTGTCCGGTGGTCAACGACAGCGCGTGGCCATTGCCCGGGCGATTGCCAGCAACCCGAAAGTGATCATTTGCGACGAGCCGGTCTCGGCGCTGGACGTGTCCGTGCAGGCGCAGGTGCTGGACCTGCTCGCCGACTTGCAGGCGTCACTGGGGCTGGCCTACCTGTTCATCTCCCACGATCTGGGGGTGATTCGCCACGTCAGCGACGAGGTGCTGGTCATGCGCCACGGCAAGGTGGTGGAAAGCGCCGCCGTCGAAGCGCTGTTCGACCATCCGCAACACGAATACACCCGTCGTCTGCTGGGCGCCGTGCCGCGCCTGCCAGGTGCGGCGACCCCTTTGGTCGTCCCGCCGCTGGAACCGGAGAGCGAGGTGCTGCTCTTCGACGAATCTCGGCTGTGGAAGATCGCCATTTAGGTTCGCTTTCGGAACGTCGCCTTCAGAACTTTTTTTTCAGAACTTCTCCTTGGAACAAGGAACTGCCCATGAGTACGCTGTCTGCTGTCGCCCAACCCGCTGTGATCACGGTGGATGAACTCAACGCACGCCTGGACCGTCTGCTGCCGGAGATCGCCGCAGGCGCTGCGCAGCGTGAGCGCGAACGCCAACTGCCCTATGAAGCCGTGGCGCAACTGGCCAAGGCCGGGGTGTTCACGGCCCGTATTCCCACTCGCTTTGGCGGTGCGGGCGGTTCGGTCAGGGACGTGATCGCACTGCTGATCCGCATTGCCTCGGCGGACTCCAACGTGGCACAGGCCCTGCGTCCCGGCTTCGGCTTTGTCGAGGGGTTGTTGGCGTCTAAGGCCGAAGGCGCAGAAGCCGAGCGCGAGCGCTGGTTTGCGCGCTATCTGCACGGCGCGGTGGTGGGTAATGCCGGGTGGGAAATCGGCGGGGCGAACGGTTCGGTCAGCGCACGCATCGTGCGCGAGGGTGATCACTATCGGGCCTCCGGCAGCAAGTATTACAGCACCGGTTCGCTGTACGCCGACTGGGTCAGTGCGGTGGCGCTGGATGAGAACGAGCAGCCGGTGTCGTTCATCCTGCCTCGCGACCGTCAGGGGCTTGTATTGCTCGACGATTTCGATGCCATGGGCCAGCGTCTGACCGCCAGCGGCACGACGCACTTGCGCGACGTGCTGGTCAAGGCCGACGAGATTCGCACGCGCACGGTGGAAGAGGGCAAGCGGACCATCGTCACGCCGTTTCTGCAAGTGTTCCTCGCTGCGGTCAATGCCGGTATCGCCCGCAATGCGCTGAACGATGCCGTGAGTTTTGCCACGACCCATGCGCGGCCGATCAAGCACAGTACAGCCACGCGCTCGGTGGACGACCCCTATGTGGAATTGAGCGTGGGCGACGTTTCTGCTCGGGCGTTTACGGCCGAAGCGGTGGTCTTGCGCGCGGCAGAATCCATCGACCGGGCTTGGGTCGCGGGGCTGGATTCGGTGGCAGTGGATCAGGCGGCGGTCGATGTGGCGCAGGCGCAATACGTGGCGGCCGAGTCGGCGCTCAAGGCGGCGGAGTTAGTGTTCGATGTCGGCGGTGCCTCGACCACGGGGCGCGCTCACAACCTTGACCGGCACTGGCGCAATGCACGCACAGTCTCCAATCACAACCCTCGCCACTGGAAGGCCGCAGCGGTCGGCGCCTGGCAGTTGAAGGGCACGCCACCGCCGACGTCCGGGTTGTTCTGAGGCCAAACGGCGACAGATAGATCGCGTTCGCCAGCAAGCCAGCTCCCACAATGGCTGCGTCGGAGCCTGGCCTCTTGTTCGACGCTTAACCTGTGGGAGATTCTATGTTGGTTGTCCAGCCGCTTTCGCCACCAAGGCGGCTCCCACAGAATCGGCGCCGATCAAACATCCATGGTTCGACACACATCACTGTGGGAGCCGGCTTGCTGGCGAATGCGTGATATCTGCAACACATGGGGCGGCTGACAGGTGGTGCGCCCTGGCAGGACGGCTTCACCTGGAGCGGCAGCGTCCGCATCTGTTCGATTTCTGCGTAGATTTCATGCACCCATGGGTACTTATCAAGACGTTGTCACCAGCCCTGCGCAACCATTGCCCACCCCCCTCCAGTGCCGCATTCCGATGATCATCGGTTGCGCGTTGTTCATGGAGTTGATCGACGCTACCGCTGTGCTCACTGCATTGCCGCAAATGGCACGGGAATTCGGTGAGCCCAGTGTGCGAATGAATCTGGTGGTGTCGCTTTACCTGCTGGCAGTGGCGCTGTTCGTGCCGGTCAGTGGTTGGGCGGCGGATCGCTTCGGGCCCCGGCGCGTATTCGTCAGTGCCATCGTGCTGTTCACGTTGGCATCGGTGGCCTGTGCCTGTTCGACCTCGTTGCTGCAACTCTCGCTGGCGCGTCTGGCCCAAGGGGCCGCGGGCGCGATGATGGTGCCGGTGGGGCAGGTGATCCTGCTGCGCTGGTCCGCGCGGGAAAACCTGCTGCGAGCGATGTCCTACCTGACCATCCCGGCGCTGATAGGGCCGATTCTCGGTCCGCCATTAGGCGGGTTGCTGGTGACGCTGTTGTCCTGGCCATGGATCTTTCTGATCAACGTGCCCATCGGCGTGCTCGGGATCGGTCTGGTGGTGCGCTACATCCCCGACTATCCCGGCGCGCGTCATCGACCGCTGGATGTTCGCGGGCTACTGCTCAGTGCGATCGGGCTGGGTGGGCTGGTCTTCGGTTTCGAGGCCATTGGTCATGGCCTGTTGCCGCGCTACGGGTCGTTGGCGCTGGTGGGGTTGGGACTGCTCAGCGCGGTGCTGTACGTGCATCATGCCCGACGCGCAACGCATCCGTTGATTGATCTGTCGTTGTTGCGCATCCCCACGTTCAGCGTGAGTTTCTGGGGCGGTAACCTGATGCGCATCGGCAGCGCGTCGCAACCGTTTCTGCTGGTGCTGCTGTTCCAACTCTGTTTTGGTCTCAATCCTTTGCAGGCCGGGCTGCTCAGTTTCGTCGGCGGGGCGGGGGCGTTTCTGATGAAGCTGCTGGCGGTGCGCATCGTCAGCCGTTTCGGGTTCAGACGGACCCTGATCGGCAACGCCGTGTTGACCGGTCTGACGCTGGCGGCCACAGGTCTGTTCGACATCACCACGCCGTACTGGGTGGTGATCGTGGTCCTGTTCATCAGTGGGGTGATTCGCTCGTTGCAATTCAGCACCCTGGGCGCGCTGACTTACGCCGACGTGCCTGCGCCGCAGTCCAGTGCCGCGAGCAGCCTCTCGGCCATGAGCATTCAACTGACCATGAGCCTCTCAGTGGGCGTGGCCGCGGCGCTGCTCAGCCTGATCATGGTGTGGCGTGAACACGCCGTCCTCACGGAGAGTGACATCGCACTGGTCATGGGATTGGCGGGCGTCTTGTGCGTGGCGTCGGCGCTGGTGTACCGCAGGCTTTCCGTCACCGCCGGATCGGCGGTTTACGCGTCGGGGGAGCGATGAGAATGAGGCGTTCACGCCGGGCAAGCGGACACATCGATGGGGTGGCCGCCGCCCACGCTATGGCATGAGGTGCTAAAGACTATTCCGGATAGCCTTTTTGTGGCCGATCCTCAAAAGTGACTCGGCGGTTGTTGGGTGCCGGTTTGCTGAAATAATAAGGCCCGGTGTCCGCCCAATGCGCCGATTGATGGATGTACTGGCTGCGCAGCAGTGTTTCCTGGGAGGCACTCAGGGTCACGGGTTTTCCCGCAGTGACCTGTTGCAGCACGTGTGCAGCGATGGGTTTCAGATCCGCAGGCAGCGCAAAACGCGGGTCCGTTTCGGCGATGGCGGCAAACGGGACGCCATGGCGTACCCCCAGTTCGCGCATGACGCGCAGAGGGATCAAGGCCAGTTCGTGGCGCACCTGTCTTTCCATTCGCACGCAAATCCAATAGTCCTGACTGACCGAGCCCGACGCGCCACCTGCGCCCCCGGCTGCGCGCCAGGACTGAACCGTTACGCTGCCTGTCTGGGCGATTCCGGAGTTCCGGAGCCGCTTGGCTTGCGCCTGTGCCGTGGCCCATGCCTGGCTGGCCTGTACCGTCTCATCATCCCGGACGGTGGCGCGTACGGGTTGGGTCATCCACAGCTGCTCACGGGTCTGCGGGAGGTAACCACCGCCAATGTCCGCGTGGGCGCCGGGCAACACGATGGACTGATGGCTGGCGTGCACTTTATTCAGCGGGAAATTCAAGCGGTACTCGTCACGCGCGTGAAGATGAATGACTTTACGCGCGCAGCCCGGTGGCAGGTACAGGTTGATCCCGCGATTGATGTCGTTGCCGGGGCCGAAATCCCCGTGTGCCGGGTCCGAGATGGCGGCGACCGTGTCGAACAGCGCAATCAGGTTCATGCTCACGTCGGTCATCGCTGCTGGACCGAAGCGGCCAGCTTGAAGCATCGGTCTGAACGCTCCGTGCCCTGGTTTGAGCAATTCGTTGGCGCAGTGTCTGGCAGCGGCGGCGCCTCGGCTGAAGCCAAAAATATCGAACTCAACGCCTTTGATGACGGTGCCAGGGTGGTGTTTTCTGAAGGTCTCAACCTGCCGGGCAATCAGATCAGGTGCCCGCTTGACCTTGGCCAGTACACCGGTTTCGCCTTGCCCCAGTAGTTGCCCATTGACGGCGGAGTCCTGGCCGCCGCTGCGTGTGCCGATGCCGTCGACATAGGCCTTGAGATAGGCGACGGGCGTTCTGGTGTCGATCGGGCTTTTCGAATGGTCCGGGTACAGCTCGTACAAATGAACCACGTTGGTCGGCGCGCCGCCGTAGCTGGTGCCGGGTACCGAGTTGAAGCGGGTGCCGTCAAAATCACCGAAACCGTATTTCGAGCACGTTGTTTTGATATTTGCCAGCTCGCTTGCGCTGCATGACTTCAGGTCCAGCCGTCGGCACTGCGCCGTGGCAGCGACGTTGTCCCGATTGTTTCCGGTGCCATCGAAAAACAGGCCCAGGCGCAGAATGATACCCGGAGTTCTCAGCTCTTCTTCCTCTTCCTCTTCCTCTTCTTCTTCCCACGAGGTGTGATCGAGCGACAAATCGGGCAGGGGTAAAGGCGTGTCATGGCGTTTGTTGAACGCCGAAATGGGGGGCATAAACATGTTGCTCATCCTTGATAGTTGATCCAGCGCATCCGAGCGCTTTTTTTTGCAAAGTTTCACGCCTCACACGTCAGTGAGGGCTGAGCAAAAATGAATGGAATCCGCCTGTTTTTCCAGAGCAATGACAGTGAAGAGGACGGTTCCTGATTGATATGAGGAGCTTTCCTACGTGAACGTCGCTGGAGTCATCGCTGTTGGGTTTGCGACAGGCAATGCACAGACGGTGTCGTCAACACCACTTTTCTTGTGCTGCTGACGGGCTAAAGCCGCAGAGACAGAGGGCTGCATCGCTGGCATGAATCCTGATTGAGCCGTGCAGACGCCCGAGGGACGCGTTCGTGGCGCCCCTGGAAGGGGCGTCGTATTTCATAGGGGCCAGCATCCGGTTGCTGGCCCCTCCTGCCTGAAAGCTGCGCGGCCACAGGCGTCATTCAGGAACCGTATCTGCCATGAGTTCGTCCTTTTCCTCTTTCGCTCCCCGTGATCGTCGATTGCGCAGCTGGAATGTCCAGCACCTGCCGACGAAGCCGGTGGCATTCGTGGGTTTTTTCATCGGTAATTTCAAAGGGTGGTACGTTGCCATTCTGTTGCTCCAGATCGCGGCGGTGATTTGCACGCTGCTGGTGCCCTGGGGCTTGGGGCAGATCACCCGCACGGTCACTAACGGCCTCGATGCCGGGCAGGCGTTTGTCGTGCTGCAATGGCCGCTCACGCTGTTTGCGGCGGTGCTGGTCTCCGAGGTGCTGTTCACCCGCGCGGCTGCCGGATGCCATATCCACGTATTGCCGTTGCAACGGCGCACCGTGACCCATGTGGTCTATGCCTACCTGCAACAACATTCCCACCGCTTCATCAGCAACGAATTCGCGGGCGCGCTGGCGCACCGGGTCTCGGAGGTGGCGCTAGGGGTCAACCAGACCCTGAGCATTCTGCTGTTCGACCTGATTCCGTTGCTGGTGACGCTGTCGCTGGCCACCGCGTTGTTGTGGACCGCATCGCCGCTGATGGCGGTGTTCATGGCGGGCTGGTCGGTGCTGTTCATTGTCGTCTGTTACTTGCTCGCACGGCGCAGTCATCCGCTGGCGCAGCAGTATTCAGCGGCCCGCAGCACCAGTTCCGGCAAGGTGGTGGACGCGGTGTCGAACCTGGCCAACATTCGCCTGTTCGCTCGGCATGCTTATGAACACACTTACCTGGGCAGCTTCCTCGACAAAGAGGTGGCGGCGGCCTATCGCTCGTTGGGCTACATGGAGAAGATTCGATGGTTTCAGACCGGCTGCGGCGTTCTGCTCAAGCTTGGTCTGCTGTTGCTGGCGTTGCAGTTGTGGCGCACGCAGCAGATCGACATCGCCGGTTTTGTAATGTCTACCAGCCTCTCGCTGCTGATCATCAGCGATGTGGGTAACCTGTCCCGGCGTTTTCTGGAATTCTTCGAGGCCACCGGCAATATTGCCAACGGGGTGCGCACGCTGATTCGCCCACACGAAGTGGTGGACCGGCCGGGCGCCAGGGCGTTGCAGGTCAAGCGTGGCGATATCGAGTTTCGCGATGTGGGTTTCGGTTACGGCGCTGATCAGACGATTTTTCAGCACTTGAACATCGTGATCCCGGCCGGGCAGAAGGTCGGTCTGGTGGGCGCGTCTGGGTCAGGCAAGTCGACCCTGCTTAGCCTGTTGCTGCGCCTGTACGACGTGCAAAAAGGCGAGGTGTTGATCGATGGTGTCGACGTGCGCAACGTCACCCAGCATTCACTGCACCAGCAGATTGGCCTTATTCCGCAGGAGCCGGGCCTCTTCCATCGCAGCATTCGGGAAAACATTCACTACGGACGTCTCGACGCGTCTCTGGACGAAGTCGCCGAAGCCATCCATCGAGCAGGGGCCAGTGAGTTCATCGACAGCATGGAGCAGGGTGATGAGTCGCTGGTTGGGGAGCGCGGCGTCAAGCTGTCGGGTGGCCAGCGGCAGCGCATCGCCATTGCCCGGGTGTTGCTGAAGAACGCACCGATTCTGGTGATGGACGAGGCAACGTCGAGTCTGGATTCGATCACCGAGCGCTTCATTCAGGACAAACTGGACGAAATCATGGAAGACAAAACGGTGCTGGTGGTCGCGCACCGGTTGTCGACGGTGGCGCATCTGGACCGGATTCTGGTGTTCGACAAAGGCCGGGTGGTCGAGGACGGCACGCACGAGCAGTTGTTGCGTCTGGGTGGTCAGTATGCGCGGCTGTGGAATCAGCAATTCAGCGATGAGCTGGGTGAGGCGGTCTGAGGTCGGAGGGAAAGGCGCGGTGTGCCCGTCACACCGCGTTTGAGGGTCAGATCGACAGGTGCAGCACGCGCTCGTCGGCGGTCGTCTGATGGGGGCGGCGCTTGTTGACCTTGAGTTCACCCAGGTTGATCAGCAGCGTGCGCGTCACATTGCGGCTCAGGCCCAGCAGCTCGGCGGTGTGCACCTGATTGTGATGACAGAACTTGTAGGCCGCGCTGAGCAGCGTGCGTTCGACGTGTTCGTGCAAATGCTCGATCTGTTCTTCGAACAATTGTTGCAGGGCGGTCTCGAGAAGGCCCAGTCCCGACTGATCGGCGGGCAGCGTGTCTTCGTGACGCTCCAGGCGCAGGTTAGACAAGCGCAAGTCATCGCTGTGAATCACCCCGTCACGGCAGATCAGCAGGGTGTGATGAATCACGTTTTCCAGTTCCCGGATGTTGCCTGGCCAAGTGTAGGTTTCCAGCTTGTGCGCAGCGTCCGGGTTCAGGCGGATCTCGCCGTAGTTCAGTCGTTTGCTGTAGCTGGCGATGAAGTGCCGCACCAGTGGAAGGATGTCGCCGGGCCGGTCCCTCAGCGGGCTGAGTTCCAGATTGACCACGTTGAGGCGATAGAACAGGTCTTCACGGAAGTGTCCGGCATTGATCGCCTTTTCCAGTTGCACGTTGGTCGCGGCCAGCACGCGGACGTTGATTGGAATGCTCTTGCGCGAGCCCAGTCTGACCACTTCGCGTTCTTGCAGTACGCGCAGCAGCTTGACTTGGATCGACATCGGCAGGTCGCCGATTTCATCGAGGAACAGGGTGCCGCCATTGGCTTCCTCAAACCAGCCTGCCTTGGCACTCAAAGCGCCGGTGAAGGCGCCTTTCTCATGGCCAAACAGTTCCGCCTCGACCAGCGATTCGGAAAACGCGCCGCAGTTGACGGCCACGAAGGGTTGGGCCTTGCGTGCGCTGAGGTTGTGAACGTGGCGTGCTACCAGTTCTTTGCCGGTGCCGGTTTCGCCGATGATCAGGACGCTGGCCTCGCTTGGGGCGATCTGTTGCAAGTGGCGCAGCAGGGCCTGGGATTTGGGGTCTTCGAAAACTTGCGCGGTGGCGCGGATCGAGGTGGCCAGCGCGGGCGAGGGCGGTAAGGTCAGCAGTTGCATGATGATCCCTATGAATAAAAGGTCGGGATGGGCGAGGTGCGGTTCAGCGCCCAGTCCCCCAGTTCATGGAGTTTGTAATCGAGCGGGTCATGCAGGCTCTGGGTGCGCAGGTTGCGCCAGTGCCTGTCGAGGGCCACGGAAGCGTGGGTGGCGCGGGCGCCGGTGACCTCGAAGATCTTGCTACAAAGTTCCAGGCCATGACGGCTGGCCGCGACTTTGGCGGTGGCGATGGCAATGGCGACTTCGCCGCGTTCTTCCGAAGTCAGTGCCGATTCCTTGGCCCAGGCGTCGTCAAGCAGGCGTCCGGCGCGTTCGATCAGCAGCCGTGTGCTTTCCAGCGCGACCCAGAACTCCCCGTAATGACTGAGCACATACGGGTCCTGCGTGTTGTCCGAGACCCCGGAGCGAAACCACGGGCGCGTTTCTTCCCGGGTGTACTTTCGCGCTTCCTCAAATGCGCCTTCGGCGATGCCAAGGAAGATGTTGGCGAAGTGCAGTTGCGCGATCAGTGGGCGCAGGCACGCGAACGGTGTGCTCAGCGGGCCGGGGTCCAGCAACAGTTCAGACTCTTCGACGCGCACCCGTTTGAAGGTCACGCTGCCACTGTCGGTCTGGCGCTGGCCCATGTTGTACCAGTCGTTGTGCAGGGTAATGCCGCTGCGTGCACTGGGGATTGCGGCGATCAGCAGCTTGCCGCCCGCCGCTTCATCCACCGCTGAGGCGATGAGCATTTCCGAATCGTTGGCGCCGGAGCAGAAGCTCTTTTGCCCGGAAAATTCGCGCCAGCCGTTGCGCCCCTTGACCACGGTACGGGTGTCCAGCGGGTTGAGCGTGTTGCCCCAGAACCAGTTGTGGCTGGCGGTGAGCTTGAACCAGGTCTGCCACTGCGAGGGTTTGGCGAACAGGCGAACGGTGGCCAGCATCAGGTGGTGAAAGCCGAAAACGTGCGCGATGGAGCTGTCGACCCGGGCGAACTCGCGGATGACCTCGAACGTTTCCGACCAGTTGGCGCCCAACCCGCCGAACGGGCCGGGAATGCTCAGGGCCAGCAGGCCGCTATGGCGCAGCCGGTCTCTCTCTATCTTGGGTGTACCGCCCAAGGCGTCGCGGTCGACGGCAGTGCGGGCAAACTCGCTCGCCAGCTCTCGAGCGATGTCCAGTGGCGCCTTGCGGGCGTTGAGATAGGTGACAGTCACGGGGGATACCTCTTCCTTGGGGTGGACACAGCCCGGCCGCTCGCCGCTAACCTGTGGGAGCCGGCTTGCTGGCGAAGGCATTCTGTCAGGCGACACATTCGTCGCTGACCCTAAGCCTTCGCCAGCAAGTCGGCTCCCACAGGTTCGGCGTCGAACAAAAGGCTTAGGTCCGGCACGGTCATTGTGGGAGGCAACAGGTTGGTGTTGCTCTCTACTTCGCAGTAATCACCGACAGCTTGGTAATCCCGGCCTTCTCGATGGAGGCCATGGCCCGGGCCACTTCGCCGTAATTCACGCCGTTGTCGGCCTGCAATTGCACGCGCACGTCAGCGTTCTTTTCCTTGGCGGCCTTGAGGTTGGTTTCCAGCAGATCCGGCTGGATTTCGTCCTTGTTGATGAACAGTTTGCCCTGATCGTCGATGCTCACTACCAGCGGGTCTTTTTGCTCCACCGGGGCGACCGATTCGGTCTTGGGCAGGTTGATCGGGATCGAGTTGGTCAAAAGCGGGGCGGTGACGATGAACACCACCAGCAGCACCAGCATCACGTCCACCAACGGCGTGACGTTGATTTCGCTCAGCACTTCATCGCTGTCTTGGGTCGAGAAGGCCATATCAGGACGCCTCCTTCACTTTCTGACCCGAGGCGGTCGCGCCGGATTTGAGCACCGGGTGCAGCAGCACACGGAAGGCGTTTTTCTGCGCCAGGCTGTAGAAGTCGTGGGCGAAATCGTCCAGATCGGCGGCGGTCAGTTTCAGACGGCGCAGGTAATAGTTGTACACCAGCACCGCAGGCACCGCTACGGCGATCCCGACGCCCGTGGCCACCAGGGCTGCACCAATGGGACCGGCCACGGTTTCCAGGCTCGCCGAACCCGCAGCGCTGATGCCCTTGAGCGCCGACATAATGCCCCAGACCGTGCCGAACAGGCCGATGAAGGGCGAGGTGCTGCCGATACTGGCGAGGATCGCCAGGCCCGTTTCCAGTGAACGGCGCTCACGCACGATTTGCTGACGCAGCGCCCGCTCAAGACGGTCCTGATGATTGATCGAATGCGCCAGGTCGGTGGCTTGAGTGCCCTCAGGCACCTGAATGGCGGCATAGCCGGCCAGGGCTACACGGGCAGCGGCGCCCGGTTGGGTCTGCGCCAGTTCAGCGGCCGAGTCCAGGCTGGAAGCGGCCCAGAAATGCTTGTGGAATTTCTTGTCCTGCCCTTTGAGGCGGGCGAACTGTACGCCTTTGAGCAGGGCCAGGCCCCAAGTGGCGACGGAAAAGACGATCAACAACCAGATGACCGCGTGCTCAATAGATTCAAAAGGCGAAGCGATAAGGTTCATGTGAGGCACTCCAACAAGGCATGAAAATCGTTGTAGCGATGCGCCTTTGGTCAGGTAGCCCGCGATGTGATGAATCGGTGTCAGGGGTTACTGCAATTTGAAGTCGATCGGCACGCTGACCCAGCCATCGACCGGGGTGTCGCCCTGTTTCGCGGGGGCGAAACTCCAGCGCTTCACGGCGGCCAGTGCGGCATCGTCGAGTTGATCGCGACCGCTGCTTTTCTGGATCTGCACCTCACCCGGCTTGCCGCTGGCGAGCACGTGGACCCGCAACAGCACGGTACCTTCCCAGTTGCGACGCATGGCCAGTGCCGGGTACTCCGGTGCCGGGTTATGCAGATAACCGGCATTGGCCGAGGCCGGAGTGACCGGGGCAGGGGCTGGCGGTGCAGGCGGCGCCGGGGCGGCCACCGGCTGTGGTGGTGCTGGCGGTTGCTCGACCGGTTTGGGCGCAGGTTTAGGCACCGGTTTTGCCACTTTCGGCTTGGGTTTGGGCAGCGGCTTGGGCGGTGGTTTGGCGGCCAGTTCGTCCTCGACGGGCGGTGGCGGTTCCTCGGGCTGCACCACAGGCTCGGGCGGCGGTGGCTCCACCACCGGGGGCGCGGGTTGGGAAAACTCGATGGTCATCGGCGGGATTTCCGGTGGCACCACGGGCAACGGCGGCGTCGAACTGCTGTTGACCCAGTAGATCACTGCCCCGTGCAAGACCAGGGCGAACACCCCCAGTAGAACGCCTTCGCGACGACTCAGAATGCGCCGGGGCGTGGTGTGCAGCCGCGACAGCGCCAGCGGGCCTCGGTAGACCCGACCCAGATCGAGCAACTCGCCGCCCGGCGCCTGGCGCCAGAGCACATCCAGTGCGCTCGCTGTTTGGGCATTGGCCATTGATTGACTCCTGCTGTTATACAAAACCGGAACACTTGTTCCGTGAACGTTATCAATGAGGCGCATGAGCAATTGAATCAGCGCCGACAGGTGACATCAGGAAGGGGAGCAAGAGCCATACCAACTAATGAACGCCTGTAAAACTGGCTTAATACCACGAGTTTCAATGGTTTTAATTGTGAGAGAGGTACTTTTTGTTTCTCAACTGTTGTTCGATAAACAGTGGCTGTTATGACCCTCTTTGATCTGGCTATAACAGGCGGGCGGTGTGTCTGGCACAGGTATTTCAACGGTCTGCGAAGAGCGCGTGTGCAGTGTTGATATCTGAACAGTGGGCAAGCAAAGTGTCGTTGCGATACGACGTTATTGAGGCGGTGTTCTCCGAAAACCGGCCAATAACGCGTGGCACGAACCCTGCTAAGTGGGTTCAGAGCGCGACTATACGAATAGATGCTCCCACTTATTGATTAACGCAGGAGCAGGAAAGTCGATGCTGCAAAAGTTTGAATTACGTGCTCGCCGTTTTGAATCACTGACCACCGCTTCCAGCCTTGGCATTTTGTTGATGCTGGTTCATGGAGTGGCGCTGGCCGCCGATGATTCGACCGCACAGGACCCACGTCTGGCCACCGTCACGGTGACCGGTGCACAGGCCAGCGAAGCGCAAAAGGCCGAAAAGCAATTGGCCAAGGTGCCGGGCAAGACTGCCGTGATCGACAACCATGAGATCGAACGGGGTCGTGCATCCAACGCCGAAGACGTACTGGCCCTGCAGCCCGGCGTGTTCGCGCAGGCCACCAGTGGCTCGGCGGCGAACAAGATCTCGATTCGCGGATCGGGGCTGAACACCTTCTATCAAGGCTATGTGCTGGGCATCAAATTCCTCTTCGACGGCCTGCCGCTGACCGGCCCCGGCGGTACGCAGGAAGACATGCTGGACATGGCCGGGGTCGATCACACTGAAGTGCTGTACGGCGCCAACGCGTTCAACTATTCGGCGCTGTCCCTGGGTGGCGCGATCAACTTCGTCAGCAAGACCGGCCGCACCGACCCTGGCAACTATGCGCGGTTCGAGGCCGGCAGTTACGGCTATCGCAAACAGGTGCTGAGTACCGGGGGCGTGGAGGGCAATGCCGATTACTACGTCAGCGTGCAACACAACGAGCGCGACGGTTATCAGGACGACACCGAAAACAAAGGGCAGGGCATCGTGGCCAACTTCGGTTACGTGTTCAACCCGAAACTGGAAACCCGGTTCTTCTTGCGTTATCGCGAAGAAACTCTGAGCCAGGGCAACACGCTGACCAAGTATCAGATCAAACACGACCCCACCAGCAACGCGGTACCCTTTGGCCGCAAGAAGGACGGCACCACGCTGCTGGGCAGCAAGACCACCTACACCTTCGATGACAACGCCAAACTGGAAGTGGGACTGGGCTACAACGACTACCCGTTGTACAACGGCTGGCGTTACTCGGCGACCCCTCAGGACTGGCGCTCCAAGGACATCAACCTGACCCTGCGCTACCTGCGCACCGGCGACACCTTTCTGGGGCTGAACAGCGACAGCACGGTCACCTTCAGCACCACCCGCGCTTACCTCGCGGATGTGAAATCCCACAGCAAGGCGACCCACATCAAGCAGCAGGAAACCGACTACACCGGCTCTCGCGACACGGTCTTCTCGCTGGGCAACGAGTTGCAATTGACCGACAACCTCTGGCTGTCCTCAGGGCTGTCGTTCATCGACATCAAGCGTAAGGCCAACATCGAATACACCACCGGGACCAACACCACCGCGTTCCCCAATGGCGTCGAGTACGAAGAGCACGACCTCGCACCGCGCATCGGTCTGCGTTACAAGCTGAACCCCGAGTTCGAACTGTTCGGCAACGTCAGCCGCTCCATCGACCCGCCGGTGACCTGGCAACTGGGCAGCACCGGCACGCCTTACATTCGTGACGTTCGCCCGCAAAAGGCCAACACCGTGGAATTCGGTATCCGCGGCGGGCACGGCATTTTCGATGGCAGCCTGACGCTGTACCGCTCGTGGGTGCAGAAGGAGCTGCTGTCGGTGGTCGTGCGCCAGGCCACGGCCACTCAGGACCAACTGGTGGCCACCTCCAACGGCAGCCCGACGATTCATCAGGGCATCGAAGCGGGTCTGAATGCCTTGCTGTGGGAAGGACAGGGCGGCGACACCGTGACGCTGCGTCAGGCCTACACCTACAACGACTTCCACTACCGCCACGACGCCACCTTTGGCGACAACGAACTGCCCGGCCTGCCGCGCCAGGTCTATCAGGCTGAACTGGAGTACCGTCAGGCCAGCGGTTTCTACGCGCAACTCAACGCCCGGGCGGCATCCAGTTACTACGTGGACTTCGCCAACTCCCTGTCCGCGTCGTCCTACACCTTGTGGGGTGCGAAATTCGGCTATGAAGCGCCGAGCAAGAAGTGGGAAGTGTTCGTCGATGCACGCAACCTCACCAACGAACGCTACGCCACCGCCACCAACACGGCGTACGACGCGAAGGGGCAGGATTCGGCGAATTTCTACCCGGGGGACCCGATCAACGTGACCACGGGCGTTTCATTCCGGTTCTGACCCGTTGACGGGCCTGCCGATGTGGCAGGCTTGCGCCACAGGACCCGTTTGTCAGGAGACCTCACATGCGCTTGTACCTCGTCCGCCACGGCCAGACCCAAGCCAATGCCGAGCACCGTTACCTGGGTTCGCTCGACCCGGAACTGACCTCCACCGGCCGCGAACAGGCGGCCGCGTTGCGCCTTGAACTGCCGGATGCCATCGACGGCATCGTGGTGTCACCGCTGCGCCGAGCGCGACAGACGGCGCAAATCATCAATTACCGGTTGAACCTGCCCTTGCAGGTGAACGAGGCCTTTCGGGAGCGCAATGTCGGGGTGTTCGAAGGATTGAATCAATCCGAAGCGCGGGCGCTGTACCCCGACCTCTGGCAACGGAACATCACCCGCCAATGGCACGTCGGCCCGCCCCAGGGCGAGTCCATCGCCGAGACCGTGGTACGTGTGCATCAGGGGTTGCAGGGCCTGGTGCAGCGGGCCTCGGGGCAGGACGTGTTACTGGTCGGGCATGGCTTTGTGTCCAAGACCGTGCGCGCGCTGATTCGCCAGGATTTCTCCGACTTCTTCGACTGGCAACTGGGTAATGGCCACTGGCTGGTGCTGGAGAATGTCGAGCGGATTCTCGGGTATGGGGTGCCGGGGCAGGATCCGCTGCCCCGTGTCACGGGTTAAAGATGATCCGCGTCGATCACCGCCTGGGCGAACGCTTGCGGGGCCTCTTGCGGCAGGTTGTGGCCGACGCCGCCGTTGATCAGGCGGAACTCGTATCTGCCGGTGAAGCGTTTGGCGTAGTCCTCCGGCGCCGGGTGCGGTGCGCCGTTGGCGTCGCCCTCCAGGGTGATGGTCGGCACGCTGATGGACGGCGCGGTGGCCAGTTTCTGTTCCAGTGCGTCGTAGCGGGATTCGCCCTGCACCAGGCCCAGACGCCAGCGGTAGTTGAACACGGTGATGTCGACGTGATCGGGGTTTTCCAGCGCCTTGGCGCTGCGGTCATAGGTCGCGTCGTCGAATGCCCACTTCGGTGATGCGGTCTGCCAGATCAGCTTGGCGAAGTCGTGGGTGTTCTTTTCGTACCCTGCGCGGCCACGATCGGTGGCGAAGTAGAACTGATACCACCATTGCAGTTCGGCCTTGGGTGGCAGCGGGTTTTTCCCGGCAGCCTGATTACCGATCAGGTAACCGCTGACCGAGACCAGTGCCTTGACCCGCTCTGGCCACAGTGCCGAGACGATGTCCGCCGAGCGTGCGCCCCAGTCGTAGCCACCGAGCACGGCGGTCTTGATCTTCAAGGCGTCCATGAAGTCGATGACATCGCTCGCCAGCGCCGCAGGCTGGCCATTGCGCAGGGTTTTGTCGGAGAGAAAACGGGTGTCGCCGTAGCCGCGGGCGTAAGGCATCAGCACGCGATAGCCCTTGGCGGCGAGCAGAGGCGCGACGTCGTCGTAGCTGTGAATGTCGTAAGGCCAGCCGTGCAGGAGGATCACCACCGGGCCGTCGGCAGGGCCGGTTTCGGCGTAGGCCACGTCCAGCAGCCCGGCATTGATGTGTTTCAACGGGCCAAAGGGCGAGGGCGCTGCATGGCTGACGGCTGGCGCCGCCGTGTCCTGCGCGTGGGCCACTTCCACCGCGCCCAACAGACCCAATGCGAGTAGCGAGGCGCTGACAATCCGGCGTGGCTGAAGACGGGGGCTATGAGGGTGTCCAGGCAGTTTCATGGTGGCGTCTCCGTGCATGTCAATGGGCGAGGGATCAGGCTGATCCCCCTCGAACCTTGCGTGCATTTCAACGCGATCACGTATCTGTGGTGTGTCTCGCAGGCCTGAAGTTGCAACGCTGCGTATCCGGAGCAGGCCCGGATACACAGGGATACAAAATCTGGTCGGGTGTTGCGCTGATCCGTTTCGCCTCAGGCTACCGGGTACGGAGCGACCCCTCGGGCGCGTTATTCCCCGCCGAACTGCTGTCGATACTGATTGGGCGACAACCCGATGCGTTCGCTGAACACTTTGCGCATGTGCCGTGCGCTGCCAAAACCGCAGCGGGAGGCAAGGACCTTGAGCGGCACGTCACAGGTTTCGAGCAACTTGCGGGCGTGGTCGATACGGGCGTTCTGCACGTATTGCATCGGCGTCATGCTGACTTCGCGCTGGAAGGCGCGGGCGAAGTTACGCGGACTCATGGCGGCAATCTCGGCCATGCGTGAAATGGTGTAAGTCTGCTCGATGTGGTCGACGATGTGGGCCTGTACTTTCGCAACGGCACTGCCGTCGCGCGGCACCGCCGCCAGCAGCGGGCTATAGGGCGTCTGGCCGCCTTGGCGCTTCATCACCACCAGCAGCACCTTGGCCACTTCCAGCGCGATGTCCTTGCCGTGGTCTTCGGCGACCACCGCCAGCGCCATGTCGATCCCGGCGGTAATGCCACCCGAAGTGATCAGGTTGCGGTCCACCACATAAATCTGTTCGGTCTCCACCCGTGCTTCGGGAAAACGCTGCGACAGCCGCTCGACGTAGTTCCAGTGCGTGGTGCAGCGATATCCGTCGATTAGCCCGGCCTCGGCCAGCAGAAAAATCCCGGTGCAGATCGCCCCGAAACGATTCGCGCGGCGGGCGGCGTCGGGCAGCCACGCGTTCAGGGCCGGATGCCCGACGCCGTACGCGCCAGGACCGCCGGGCACCAGCAGCAGGTCGATGTCGCAGGGGCAGTCTTCAAGCCGGAAATCGGCCTGCACCTTCAACCCGGATGAACTGCGCACCAGCCCCGGCCGTTCCGAAACGGTGAGCAAGTGGTAGTGCTTTTCCCTGGGGAGCAAGCGATTGGTGATGGAGAACACGTCCATGGGGCCGGTCACGTCGAGCATCAGCACGTCGTTGAACAGCACCATCACCACTGTTTTATGAGCCTTGGGACCTTGCATGCCTCAATCGCCTTCTGTCTGGCCCGAGCGGGCCCACACCGTTTACAAGGCGGCAGTTTAGGGCAAGTGAGTGTCGTTTCGGTACAGATTGGGAAGGAATTTACGGTGCAGATGAGCGGAAGGTGAAGCACATCCCTTAGCCGCATGGCTTGCCTGCGGCAGCGATCTTGCGGACGCCACCAAGTCGGACTGCGACACGGTGAACGATGATTGTGCAGACGCCACCGCTGGCAAGCCGGTTCCTATAATGGGGTGCGCGTGTCGCTCGCCGCACACCCCATCGGCAATTGGAACCGGATCATCGCGCCGCCCAGTTCGGACGCCTCGGCGTAGAGGTTGCCTTTGTGGGCCTCGATCACCGAGCGGCAAATGGTCAGGCCCATGCCCAGGCCGCTGGTCTTGGTGGTGTAGAAGGCGTCGAAGATCTGTTGCCGGGCCTCGACCGGAATGCCGGGGCCATTGTCTTCGACGGACACTTGCACGCCGTCGCGCAGGGATTTTGAAGACACCCGCAGAACCCCGCCCGTCGAACGGTGGGCGCCCACCGCTTCCATGGCATTGGCGATCAGGTTGAACACCAACTGCTGGATCTGTACCGGGTCGGCGATGACCGGGTGCTCGGCGTGCAGCTCGATGTCGAGGGTGATGTTGTGATGCGACAGCGACGGGGTATGCAGCCGGGCAGCCTCAAGGATTACCTCGTTCACATCGACCGCTTGCGGCGCGGAGGTGGACTGTTTGGCCAGCGCCCGCAGCGCAGCGACGATCCCGGCCGCGCGCTCGCAGTCCTTGCGGATGTCACTCAGGCCATCGATCGCTTCATCGAGGTTGGGGGTGTCCCGCTGCAACCAGCGCACACATGCTGCGGCGTTGGACGCGATGGCCAGCAGCGGCTGGCAGATCTCATGGGCGATGGACACCGTCAGTTCACCCATGACTTTCAAATGGGCATTGCGTGCAGTTTCGGCTTGCGTGCAGGGCAGCGGTGTTGGGGCGGGCGCCGTGAGGCGGTTAGATCGAAGTTCCAGCACGCCCAGCCGCTGGGGGGCGCCGGGGGACAACAGCGGGACGATGGCGATGCCGCTGTGAGGATCGGGTGACAAGTGCCAGCTCGGCACGTCTGCCCGGGGTAACGGGGACATGTCGTGGTACTCACACCAAGGCTGGTCTGCAGCGCCGCCGGTTCCCGGAGAGCGCCTGGATGGACGTTCGTCTGGCATCACCCCCTCCGTGATCAAAGCGTCTCGTGTCGTTGGCGCTGAGTATACGCAGGGATGCACAGCGGTCATCGGCAGCGGGGCGCTTTGGCAGAATCGGGCACCCGGATGGCCGTCACAGACCCCTGTGACGGTTCACAGGGGTTGCTGAAACCGTTCATCATGTCAAAGGGCCGGCGTCAGACAACGCCGATTTTCCATTGCGCCGGAGGCGGCGTGCCGTTGACCGCGTAATCGCCGACGATCCGGTCCTTGTAGATGCGCGGGTTGTGCGAGGTCAGTGTGCGGGCGTTGCGCCAGAAGCGGTCCAGTCCCAGTGGGCGCAGCGTGGCCGACGCGCTCAGGGCATCGAACATGCGGGTGCTGGCGTCCAGAATCAGGTCGCTGACCACGGTCTGGGACTGGGCAATCTCCAGTTCGGCAATATCGACCGCTCGTTTCAATTGTTCGGCATCGCCGTTCAACCTGGCCTGATACGCCCGTTCCAGCGCCTCGGCGGTTTTCAGCACGATGGCTCCTGCGCTGTACGCCGCGGCCCGCAGGCTGCCGACCACTTGCAGGATTTGCGGGTCTTGCGCCACCCGCGGCGCGTTGCCGTTGCTGAAACTGCGGGTGCGGCCGGCGACCGCCGCCGCGACTTCACCGCTGAGCGCCCGGCCGATGCCCGCCAGGTTGGCCAAGTGGACAATCTGATACAGCGCCGGGGAATACTGGAACTTGTCCTCGACGCTGACGATGTTGCGGGCGTCCACCGCCACGCCGCGTACATGAGTCGTACCGCTGGCGGTCAGTCGCTGGCCGAAGCCATTCCAGTCATCCACCACCTCCACACCCTCGGCGTCGCGCCGCACAGTCACGAACACGCGCTTGTCATCGTGGTCGCTGACCGCCACGTCGATCCAGTCGCTGTACAGGCAGCCGGTGGTGTAGAACTTGTTGCCGTCGATGCGCCATTGCTCGCCGTCCAGATACAGCTTCGAGCTGAGGTGCGATTGCAGCGTAGCGCCCACCTCGCCAGTGGCCGGGCCTACGGTTTCACCGCGCACCAGACGCTCGAACCAGACGGTGCGCCGTGCTTCGTCGCGGCTGTTGAGCAGGTTTTCGGTGAAGCCGATGTGGCCGCGCAGGGCCTGCACCAGATTGGAGTCGGCCTCGCCCAGTTCGATCAGCAGGTTGGTCAGTTCCGGCAGGGTGATGCCACCGCCACCGTGTGCCTTGGGGACCCGCAGTGCGGTGAAGCCGGAGGCCTTGAGCAACTGCAGTTCCTCGAACGGCAGGCGGCGCTCCAGCTCGCGGCTGATGGCACCTTCGCGCAAGTGGGCGAACAACGGGCGAAAGCGTTCGGCCAGTTGCTCGTAACCTGCGCAGGGGCCTGCGCCCCAGGCCGCGTTGATTTGATGGGTCATGCTCAAGCTCTCTTTTCAAGTCGCCAATGGAAACAGGGATGTTCAGACGGTCAGGGGCTGGTCGCGCAGCAGCGTGGCCGGGTGCGCGGGACGCGGCAGGCCAAGGCGTTCGCGCAGGGTGTTGCCGGTCGGACCGTCCTGCGGCACCAGGCCCCGACGTTTCAGTTCCGGCAGGATCAGGGTGATGAAATCGTCCAGCCCTTCCGGGTAGGTCGGCGGCAGGATGTTGAAGCCATCGGCGCCGTAGCCTTCGAACCAGGCTTGCAGTTGGTCGACCACTTCTTCAGGCGAGCCGACCAGCGTCCAGTGCCCGCGTGCCCCCGCCAGACGCAGGTACAGCTCACGAATGCTCAGGCCCTCGGCGGCCAGTTGCAGAATCAACTGTTGACGGCTTTTCGAGGCATTGGTGGCGGGCAGGTCCTGAGGCAAAGGGCCGTCCAGCGGCAGGTGAGACAGGTCGACGCCGCCCAACAGACCCGACAGCAGGCTCAGGCCGACCTTCGGGTGCACCAGGTTTTGCAGTCGCTGATGTTTGGCGTGGGCTTGCGCCGAGGTCGGTGCGGTGAAGATGGTCACGCCCGGCAGGATCTTGATGTGCTCGGGTTTGCGGCCAAGGACGGCCGCGCGGGTTTTGATGTCGCTGTAGAACGCCTGCGCGTCGGCCAGACTTTGATGCGCGGCGAAGATCGCCTCGGCAGTGGCTGCGGCCAGTGCGCGACCATCCTCCGACGCTCCGGCCTGCACCAGCACCGGTCTGCCCTGTGGCGAGCGCAGCACGTTCAGCGGCCCGCGCACATGGAAATGCTCGCCGTGATGGTCGGCCAGGTGCAGTTTTTCACGGTCCAGAAACAGGCCCTTCTCCTTGTCCAGCAAGAGGGCATCGTCTTCCCAGCTGTCCCAGAGTTTGTTGACCACCTCATGGAATTCTCGCGCACGGCTGTAGCGGTCGGCGTGGGCCGGTTGGTCGCGCTCGGAGGCGCCGCCGAAGTTTTTGGCGGCATCCGGGTCGCTGCTGGTCACCAGGTTCCAGCCGACTCGACCGCCGCTGATCTGGTCCAGCGAGGCGAACTGGCGGGCCAGATTGAACGGCTCGCTGTAGCTTGTGCTTGCGGTCGCCACCAGACCAATGCGCGAGGTCACGGTGGCCAAGGCCGAGAGCAGGGTCAGGGGCTCGAAACTGAGGCTTGGCGCGATCACTCGGTCGAAGGTCGGCGCGTCGATGCCACGCACCGAGACGCTGTCGGCCAGAAACAGTGTGTCGAACCCGGCGGCTTCGGCCTTGCGTGCCAGATCGATGAAGTGATCGAGGCGGATACCGGCGTCGGCCTGCGAGCCGCTGTCGCGCCAGGCAGCGATGTGGTGCCCGGTGGCGCGCAGGAACAGGCCGAGTTTGAGAACTTCATTACGCTGCGTCATGAAAAGTGATGTCCTTAGTTGAGGAAGTGGAAAGTTGAACGTGACGATGGGGCACTAAAATGCAAGAGCGTTGAATGAATGGTTTGTCGCGAAAGAACGATTACTCGTGACTGCAAAGGGTATGCCGCGTGGTGGGTGAGTCGCGTTGTTAATGCATTCAACATTGAGGTGGCGTGCCTTCCAAGGCCCGTAACATGAGGGTTTTTCGCGTAAAAAGGGCTGTTCTGCTGAAGCGGTGTTGCTGGGGCAACACTTGAAAGTTAGTTGATTTAAAAGTGCTCTATGAATAGTTGAAAACGTTATAGCGATAACGAGTTGAATGATTGACGGGTCTTGAAGCAGGTGATTATTGTCCCCGCACTTTTATTGCGAAAAGACATGGCCCTATTAATTTGCCAAGTTTACGCATGGAATCATTTATCTTTCCGGGTCACTAAGGGCGCTCACCATGCAAGACCATCACAGCCGCAGGGCCTTCCTCAAACAGGTCGCGTTATTGGGCACGGCCGCCGCCGCCGGGTTGATGCTGCCAGGCTGCGACAAGAAGGAAAAAACCGCCAATGCCGCGCCCGCCGTGATCAAGAAACGCGCCGATCAGGTGGTGAGTTTCAAATACCCGGACAACCCGTCATTCGATCTGGTCTACCTGGCCGACTCGCTGGGCTATTTCGATGGTTCCCGTACGCGACCCAATTACATCGGCAAGATTGCCTCGCCACAGATCATTCCCCTGGTAGGGACTGGCGAAATCGACTTTGGCACGCGCATGGTGCCACTGGTGATTTCGGCGATCGCCAGCGGGCTGGACCTGAAAGTGGTGGCCGCCGGTGGCAAGACGCTTCAGGAAGCGCCGCACATGAAGTATTTCGTGCGCGCCGATTCGGGCATCTTCACGCCCAAGGACATGGAAGGCAAAACCGTGGGCTTCAACAGCTTTGGCGCCTGTGCCGAGTTCGTGACCAAAAAATACCTGCGTGAACATCAGGTGAACGTCGATTCGATCAACTGGGTGGTGGTGCCGGACAATCAGGGCGAACAGACCGTGCTCAGTCGCAACGTCGACATCGCGATCATCCACCCGCCCGCTTCGGGCGGCGCCGAGCACAACCCCGCACTGCGCAAACTCTGGAGCGATTACGACCTCGACAAAGGGCTGGGTGGCATGGCGCCGTACAGCGGCTATGGCAAGTTCATTCGCGAGAACCCCGAGGCCACCGAGGATTTCGTCGCGGCTATCGTCAAGGCCGCGAACTGGGTCAACGCCAACCCTGACGATGCACGCAAAATCGTCTCCCAACGCATCGGCACGCCGCTGGAACTCGTGGAGCGTTACGCCTATGTCGACGACCTGGTCATCACCGAACCGCCGATTCAGTACTACATCGACATCCTGGAGAGCGAGAAGAAGATCAAGCCGGGTGCCGTAGCCGTGAAGGATGTGTACACCAACCAGTTCAATGCGCGGGCCAAGGGGCAGGCGTAACCGCAGCAGCTCATAGACGATGCTTCCCCTTGTGGGAGTGAGCTTGCTCACGAAGAAAAGTGACCGGACGCCGCCACCGATGCGGATGTACCGGCTATTCGTGAGCAAGCTCACTCCCACAGCTCAGGCTGATGCAGACGAATTGGCGTTTACTTGAAGACCAACAGAGGCACCCGTGCACAAAATCTCTACATCCGGCCTGCACATGGAATACGAAGCGCAGAACGAAGATGGCCAGCGCGAGCGGGTCGAGGTACTCAAGGATTTCAACCTGCAGGTGCGTCAAGGCGAATTCCTGTCGATCCTCGGCCCCTCGGGTTGCGGTAAATCCACCTACCTGAACATCCTCGCAGGCCTGGCGCAGAAAACCGGCGGCACGCTGAACATCGACGGCCAGCCGCTGCAGGGCATCAACCGCAATCAAGGCGTGGTGTTTCAAGGGTATGCGTTGCTGCCGTGGCGCACCGTGCTCGACAACATCGCCGTAGGCCTTGAAATTCGTGGCGTCGGCAAGCACGAGCGGCGGGAGCGGGCGCGGGAATACCTGGACCTGGTGGGCCTGACCGGGTTCGGCTCGCGCTACCCCCATGAACTCTCCGGCGGCATGCGTCAGCGCGTGGCCATCGCCCGTTCGCTGGTGTACGAGCCTGATGTGCTGCTGATGGACGAACCCTTCGCCGCCCTCGATGCGCAAACCCGCGAGACCTTGCAGGACGAACTGCTGCGCATCTGGGATCTGCACAAGAAGACCATCGTGTTCATCACCCACAGCCTCGACGAAGCCATTTTCCTGTCGGACCGTGTGGCGGTGATGACACCGCGTCCGGGCCGCATCAAGGAGATCATCGACATCGATCTGCCACGGCCTCGATTGCCTCAACTGCGCAACAGCCACGCGTTCGTCCATTTGCGACAGCGGGCGTGGGCGTCGTTGCGTGAAGGCATGGGTGGCGACGTGCAAAGCCCGGCGGAAATCGAAGAACTCACTCGCCACGAAAGCTGGCAACAGATCACGCGCCGCAGCGGCCTTCGGGTGGGGGTATGAGCATGACGTCGACTGCGCTATGGCGTCAGACCCTGACCGTGCGTTGGGCCAAAGCCTCGCGTCGGGTGCTGGACAGCACACTGGGTATCGTCGGGTTTTTACTGTTGTGGGAAGCGCTGCCGCGACTGGGCATCGTCAACCCGGGCTACTTGAGTCCCCCTTCGGCGGTACTGGCCGCCATCGCCGACATGGCGGGCAATGGCGCGCTGGTCAAACATTTGCAGGCCAGCCTGATTCGCTCTCTGGCGGGTCTTGCGCTGGCTATTGTTCTGGGTATCTCGCTGGGCCTGTTGATGGGCTGGTTCGCGCGACTGGAGCGGATTCTCGACCCGTTGTTGCAGCTGTTCCGCCAGACCTCCGCACTGGCGCTGTTTCCGGTGTTCATCCTGTTCCTGGGCATTGGTGAAGGCTCGAAAATCGCGATCATTTTCTGGGCATCGTTCTGGCCGATCCTGCTGAGCACCATCAGCGGGGTGAAGCAGGTGGACACCCTGTTGATCAACTCGGCGCTGTCCATGGGGGCGAATCGACGCTTCCTGTTTCTCAAGATCGTGCTGCCGTCGGCCTCGCCGTCGATCTTTACCGGCGTACGGCTGGCGGGGGCGTACTGCATCACCGCGCTGGTGGCGGCGGAAATGATCGGCGCCCATTCGGGGCTGGGCTTCCTGACCCTCAACTCGCAAGAAGTGTTTCAGATCCCGAGCATGTACGCGGGGATCCTGTTGCTGGCGGTGGTGGGATTGTTGCTGAACTTCCTGCTTGCCTTGCTGGAGCGACGCTTCACCCGCTGGCGGCGTGGATTGAAACATGCAGGTTCGGCATGAGGCATGAATTGGCGGCAGCGTTCACAGGCGGCTGGATTCGTTGGAGTCTGGCCGGGGTGATTGGCGCGACCGCGGTGTGTGCGCTGTGGTTGATGCCGATGATCGACGGCGCCGAGCCGGTGCCGGGGCCGGTATTGGCGAAGGTGCAGGCCCGGCAGGTGTTGCGAGTGGGGATTCGCAGCTATCCACGGCCCACATACAGCACCGAGGCGCTGGTCTCGGAGCCGGATGAAATGGACAGCGAGCTGGCCACTGCCTTGGGCCGCTACCTGGGCGTCAAGGTGGAACTGACGGCCATCCCCGCACAGGACGTTGGGGGCTTTTTGCGCAAGGACGAGGTGGACGTGGTGATTGCGGGCAGTCTGGACCTTCCTGGTCTGGAGCGCCAGCGGGCTGCACTCAGTGACGTACCGCGAGCCTATGATCAGGGCGCGTTACTGAGTTTGCGCAACGCTGCGCAGGGGCCGATCAAAGGCCAGACCGTCTGCGTGGCCAATGGCAGTCCCTGGATTCATACGTTGCAGCTTCAGGGTGCGCAGCTTCAGACCTATGTGTCCGGTATCCGCGCCGCGACAGCCTTCATGGCGGGTGACTGTCAGTTGCTGGCCGACGAACGTACTGTGCTCACCAGCCTGTTGCAGACGCCTGACTGGCGTTTCTATCGTCTGCTGCCGCAGACCCTTGAGGCGGACAGCGGCGTGCGGGTTTACCTGGCTCAGCCTGATCCACAGAGCCTGCGCCTGCTGCAAGCCGGGTTGCGGGAATGGCAGGCCGAAGGCGGGCAGACCAAGGCCTGGGACCTGCACAGCAATGCGTTTCTGGTGGACAGCATGAAGATCAGCGACGGGTTGGTGTGTCACTGATCATCCGATTCATTCCCACGTAGAAAGCCGGGACAGGGACGTCCCTGTCTCGGCGCTATCGCCGCATCCTGCGGCTGAACCCACTCCGCGTCGCCTGCACGCGGCCTGCACCCAAGTCGCGATTGGCGGTGTCTGTGAGGGCGCGTCCCAAGATCAAGATCAACGGCAGTGGCAAAACTGCGAAGTGCAGACCGACGCTACCGCTTCGGCAATACCCAATCCTTGCGAATGAAATGACAGGTGTAGCCATTCGGAATGCGTTCCAGGTAGTCCTGGTGCTCCGGCTCGGCTTCCCAGAACGCGCCCGCCGGGCTGATCTCGGTCACCACCTTGCCAGGCCACAGCCCTGACGCATCGACATCTTTCACCGTGTCTTCGGCAATCGCTTTCTGCTCCTCGCTCAGATAGAAAATCGCAGACCGATAACTCAGGCCGATATCGTTGCCCTGACGATTGGCCGTGGACGGGTCGTGGATCTGGAAGAAAAACTCCAGAATCTTGCGGTAGGTGATCAGCTCAGGATCAAACACGATTTCGATCGCCTCGGCATGAGTACCGTGATTGCGATAGGTGGCATTTTCCACGTCACCGCCGGAGTACCCGACGCGGGTAGAGATCACACCGGGGTAGCGGCGCAGCAGGTCTTGCATGCCCCAGAAGCAGCCGCCAGCCAGCAGCGCGGTTTCGGTTCGAGTGGTCATGGTTCAGTGTTTCCTCTGGTTGAGTGAGGGCGCCGGCTCTCGCACCGCGCGCAATGTCTCTCAGATGGTGCTTCACAAGCCCGATTGCTACCCTGTGCCGCACTTTTTTTCGCAAGGGCAACGGAGCCTGTGTTCATGAGTATCAATCTGCAGATTCGCGACCTTGCCTACTTCATGAAAATCGCTGAACTCGGCCACTTGGGGCGGGCATCGGAAGCGCTGCACATCTCGCAGTCCGCCCTGTCCAAGTGCATCGACCGTCTGGAAGAGGCTTACGGCGCCGAGCTGTTCGAACGGGCAGGGCGCGGCATTCGCCTGACCAGCGCCGGGCAATTGCTCTGTGAACGCTCGCAGCAGGTGGAACGGGTGCTGGATGAAACGATGCGCCAGACCTCGTCCATGGGCAAGGGCCTGGCCGGGATCATCCGCATCGGCGCGGCGGCTACCACGGCAGAGTTCATGTTGCCCGCAGCCTGCCGCGTGTTGCAGGAGCAGGCGCCCGCCGTGTTGCTGGACATGCAGATCGGCATGAACGACGTGCTTCACGACTCCCTGCGCAAAGGCACGCTGGACATCGTGGTCGGCCCGTTGGGGACGCGGGATGAGGAGTTGACCGAACTGCCGATCATGGACGACGAAGTGGTGGTCGCGGCCAGTGCCGATCATCCGTTGGCCGGGCGTGAGGTGTCGATGCAGGCACTGTGTGAACAGCGCTGGATTCTGTCGCCGCCCTCGGTGGCCACGCGGCAATGGCTGGAGTCCGCGTTCAGAAATCAGGGCCTGCCTGCGCCGAACGTGGCGATTGTCTCCAGTTCGCTGGCGTCGATGCGCAACCTGATCAACGAAACCGGGTTGCTGAGCTTCATGTCCCGACGCAACCTGGCCAGCGGCACCGGCCTTGTGGAAGTGCGCAACGCCGCCACCACCATGCCCCGACGCTTTGGCATCGTGCATCGCGCCGACGCTTACCTGTCTCCGGCCACCCGGCGTTTCATCGAAATCCTGCAAGCGCAGGGTGTCTGACTCTTTCCTTGCAGGAATCATTCGTTGAATTTTCACCATTAGATTCAAACAATCCCTGTAGTGATACTGACGGCGCACTCCCGAAACCGGGAGGCATCACAATAAAAAGCCGGAGATCACGTCATGTTCCCTGCTGCCGCGCACCCCTCTGAAACTGTCCCCCCACCCTGTGAACACAGCGGCGTGACCGACGCTTTTTTGAATTCTGTTACCTGACTCGAAGCCTTCGCAGCGACCGCCGTTGCGGCGCTGCTGTGCTTCGTCATCACCCCACAGCTGAAGGCTTGACCCATGCCCCACACCATTCTCGTCACTGCGCCGAAGCTTGCGAGCGCAGGCCTGGACCTGCTCAACGCCGAAGACTGTCGCGTGCTGTTCATCGCGGCGGAGCGGGGGGCCGAAGACATCGAACGGATTCTGGCCAGTGAGCCGGTTGATGCGGTGATCTCACGCACGCTGGACCTGACAGCCAAGGCCATCGCCTCCTGCCCGACACTGAAAGTCATCTCCAAGCACGGCGTCGGTGTCAGCAACATCGATGTCGAGGCCGCCACTGCGCGGGGAATTCCGGTGTACGTGACGCCGGGGGCCAACGCGCAATCGGTCACCGAAATGACCCTGGCCCTGATGTTCGCCGCCGCCCGCCGGGTGAGCTGGATGGACCGGGAAATCCGCAGTGGCCGTTGGTCCCGCGCACAAGATGGCCTTGAACTGAGCGGACGCACGTTGGGGTTGGTCGGTTTCGGTCAGGTGGCACGGCGTGTTTCGGTCGCTTGCCAGGCCATTGGCATGTCGGTGCGGGTATTCGATCCGCTGTTGCCCGTTGACAGCGACCTGCAAGGCGCCGAACGCGTGGACTCGCTGGACGCTCTGTTACCACGCAGCCAAGTGCTGAGCCTGCACGTTCCGTTGACCGCCGAGACCCGCGGCTTCATCGGCGCCGAGCAACTGGCGCTGCTGCCCAAGGACGCGTTGTTGATCAACACCGCGCGGGGTGAGGTGGTCGATGAGCGCGCCTTGATCCAGGCCCTGCGCGAGCGTCGTGTGTACGCCGCAGGCCTGGACACCATGGCCGTCGAACCCTTGCCCGCCGACAGCGAATTGCTGGGGCTGGACAACGTCGTACTGACCCCCCACGTCGGCGGTTCGACCCCGGCGGCATTGGCTGGCATGGCCGCAGGCGCGGCGCGCAACGTGCTCGGCTACCTCAATGGCACGCCGGTGTCGGCCAGTGCTTGCGTCAATCCCCATGTTTTCCACAACTGATCAGGAGACCTCCATGAGCAGCACTCAAACCTGGCCTGTGGGCTATCGCATCAACCCGCGCGTCGAAGGTGTGTCCGCCGAATTGATCGAAGCGTTCCGCGCGATTCCTGTCGCGGTGGCAGGGGATTGTATGGGCCGTAGCATTGGTGCCCGTGGCCTGAAGATTTACCACGGCGATGTGTCACTGAAACTGTGTGGCCCAGCATTCACCGTCCGCGTCCGCCCGGGGGACAACTTGATGGTGCACAAGGCGCTGATGATGGTTCAGCCCGGTGACGTGCTGGTCATCGACGGCGGTGGGGACGTCAGCCAGGCCGTGATCGGCGGGCTGGTGCGCACAACGGCCCTGCGGGTGAAACTGGGCGGCATCGTCATCGACGGCGCCGTACGCGACCTCGAAGAACTGGCCGAGGGCATCGTCCCGGTGTTCGCCGCCGGCCATACCCATCGTGGGCCAAGCAAAGACGGCCCGGGGGAAATCAACGTGCCGATCGCCTGTGCCGGGCTGTGCGTGCTGCCGGGGGACCTGGTATTGGGCGATGCCGACGGGGTGATCGCGATTCCGGCTGCCGACGTCGAAGCGCTGTTGCCCAAGACCCTCGCGCACCTGGACCGCGAGGCGGGGATTCGCGAGACCAACGAGAAGGGGACGGCTGACCCGGAACGGTTTAACGCGCTGTTACGAGCGAAAGGTTTGCCGGTTTGATCTGACCGATGAGACGCGCTCAGCCCTCTCGGTTGGGCGCGGCACGCCTGTACAACTATAAAAAACAGGATTCGCCATGCTGATGCTACTGAGCTGCTTGATGTTGGCCTGCTTCATCTATTTCCTGATGAGCAAGCGCCTGTCGGCCCTGACGGCGCTGATACTGATTCCTACCGCGTTTGCCCTGATCGGCGGCTTCGAGGCCAACTTGGGCAAATACGTGATCGATGGCCTGAAAATGGTCGCGCCCAACGGCGTGCTGATGATTTTCGCCATGCTGTATTTCCTGACCATGACCGAAGCGGGGATGTTCGACCCGCTGGTGAGCAAGATCGTCAAAGCCGTGCGCGGCGATCCGGTGAGGATTTTCGTCGGCACCGTGCTCCTGGCGTTCATCGTTGCGCTGGATGGCGACGGCGCGACCATCTACATGATCGTGCTCTCGGCGTTTCTGCCGATCTACAAGCGCCTGGGCCTGTCGCTGCCGATGGTCTGCTGCCTGCTGTTGCAGGTCTCCGGGCTGGGCAACATGGTGCCATGGGGCGGACCGACCGCACGAGCGGCCACGGCGATGCACGTGGATGTGGGCGAGATGTTCGTGCCGATGCTGCCCGCCATGATCGCCTGCGCGATCTGGACCTTTGTGCTGGCCTGGCTGTTCGGCCGTCGTGAACGTGCGCGGCTGGGTGGCACCATCGACCTCAATGGCGATTTTGCCGAACACCGTGAGCATCGCGGCGAAGGCTGGCGCTTCTACTTCAACTGGGTGCTCACCGGGGCGTTGATTCTGGGGCTGTGCCTGGAAGTGTTCCCGCTGAGCTACCTGTTCATGATCGCCGCGTGCCTGGCGCTGGTGGTGAACTTCCCGTCGCTGAAGGATCAACAGGAACAACTGGCCTTGCACGCGCCGCCGATTCTGGCGGTGTCGAGTCTGATCTTCGCCGCGGGCGTGTTCACGGGCGTGTTATCCGGCACCGGTATGGCCAATGCGGTGGCAACCGGTCTGTTGCAGGTGATTCCGGCCAGTTTCGGGCCGTACATGGCCGTCATCACGGCCTTGCTGAGCATTCCAGTGACGTGGTTGGTCTCCAACGATGTGTTTTATTTCGGTATCCTCCCGATCCTCGCCGAGACCGCGCAACACCATGGCATTACGGCGATCGAAATGGCCCGGGCGTCGTTGATCGGCCAGCCGGTGCACATTTTGAGTCCCTTGGTGGCGTCGACCTACCTGGTGGTGAGCATGCTGAAACTCGATTACGCCGAGAATCAGCGGTTCACGATGAAATGGTCGGTCATCAACTGCTTCATCCTGTTGGCGGTGTCGCTGCTGACGGGGATCTTTCCTCTTTTTGTTCGATAAGGTTGCCCCATGACCTGGCTTTACGACCCCTCACTGTGGAGCGCTCTGGCGCAAATCATCGCCATTGACCTGCTGCTGGGGGGCGATAACGCCGTGGTCATCGCCATGGCCTGTCGCCGCCTGCCCCGTGAATTGCAGACCAAAGCGATTTACGGCGGCATGATCGGCGCCATTCTTTTGCGCATCATCCTGCTGTTCTGCGCGGTGCACCTGTTGGCGTTGCCATTCCTTAAACTGGTAGGTGCGGTCTTGCTGCTGTGGATCGGCATCAAGCTGGTGGCCAATCAGGAAGACGGCGACGAAGCCATCGACGGTGGCACACGCCTGTGGACCGCGATCCGCACCATCGTCATCGCTGACGTGGTGATGTCGCTGGACAACGTGCTGGCCGTTGCTGCGGCGGGCGATGGCAACGTCTACCTGGTGGCGGCCGGGGTGTTGATCAGTATTCCGATCATCGTGCTGGGCAGCCGGTTGGTGCTCGCGGCATTGCATCGTCTGCCGTGGCTGATCCCCGCCGGTGGCGCGTTGATCGGCTGGATTGCGGGCGGTATGGCGGTAGAAGACCAGGTGCTCTCCGGGTATCTGCCTGCGGCAGGCTGGCTGCATTGGGCGGGCAGTGCGGTGGGCGCCGTATGTGTGCTGGCGATCGGCTGGTGGTGGGGGCGCAGCGCCCGTCAACAGGCGACCGGTGACCACGCCTGACACGGGGCAGCGGGGCGCATCCGGCGCGTGCGGGACATTGACGGTGTGAAGCAAGGCGATCATTGACCATTGCGCAAGTCGCCCCACTTCGGGGAAAGTGCGCCCATGATCGTCCATCACACAGGACCGGACCGTGAGCGCACCCCAGATCACCCAGTTGAACGGCGAGGCATTCTCCGCCGTCCGCATCCGCCATACCTCGCCGGATCCGGACGCCGTCATCGAGATGCCATGCGCGGATGCGTTTTCGATCATTGTCCAATTGCAGGATTTCGAAGCGCATCGCCTGTGGCGTGGCCGTCGCCTCAGCTATTCGGGCGGTTATCGGCAAGGCTGTGTGTCGCTGCCGTTCATGGGCGATCAGTTGCGCTGTCAGCACCGTTCCGGTTACGACAACTTGCGCCTGACCCTGTCGCGCCAGATGCTCGACGCATTGCAGTCCGAACAGGGCAGCAAGCGCATCGGCGTGTTCCGTTACGCAGCGGGCGGCGTCGAAGACCCGATTCTGTATCACCTGGCTCAAGCGCTGTTACCGGCCCTGCAACGCCCGGAGACCGCCAATCGGCTGTATCTGGATCATCTGCTGCTGGCCATCTCCAGCCACGCGATCGAGCGTTATGGCCGAATCGTTCCGCCGTCCGGCAAGCTCCACGCCAGCCTGACGCCGGCGCAACTGGCGATTGCCAAAGAACTCATCGCCCATCACCTGGATGGCGAATTGTCGGTGGAGCGTATCGCTCAGGAATGTTCGCTGACCCGCAGCCACTTTTCTCGCGCCTTCAAGCAGGCCACGGGGATGGCGCCTCACGCCTGGCTGTTGCAGATGCGGGTGGAGCGGGCGCAGACGTTGTTGCGGGCGTTGCCACTGATGCCGATGGCACAAATTGCGCAGGAGTGCGGGTTCGCCGATCAGCCCCATCTCACACGGGTGTTCACCCGAATGGTCGGGGAGACCCCCAGCGTCTGGCGCAAACGCCAGAACGGCACGATGTTTTTCGTGCATTGAACTAATGGCAGTTCTAACTTCGACGTGGATCAATAGCCGCCAAGACTGTTCATCTCATCAAGTTACGAACAGGTAACTACCCCAACAGATAATATCGACGTGTGCTTTTTAGTGATTAGATGAAGGCTGATTAAAAATGGGTCAGCTGCATCGATCGCGCTCGCGAGGGGAATACCTGTGAGCACGCTCGATGACATCAGGGCGTGCGAATCCACTCTAAGGACTGCGTGAATACGATGATAAGTCTCGGTCAGGCTACCGTGTCCCTGGACCTCAGGGATGTTTTCAAAGACGGCGTTGCCCTGCGTATCGGCACTCGTGCATTCGATATTCTCGAACTGCTGATCCGCCATCAGGGACAACTGGTGAGCAAGGAGCAGATCCTTCAGCGTGTCTGGCCAGACACGGTCGTCGAAGAAAACAACTTGCAAGTGCACATTTCGGCGTTGCGCAAGGCATTGGGCAGCGACCGCGACCTGATTCGCACGATTCCCGGGCGCGGTTACATGCTGCTGGGCAGCGAGGAACCTGCCGTTGACGGCGTGCCCCACGACGATGCCCGTGCCCTTCACCTGCTGCGCAGCAGTGGCGGCCATCGCTTGCCGCCCGCGATCGAGCTGGTGGGGCGCGAATCGCTGCTGACCGAGGTGGATTCGGCATTGCTGGATGCCCATGCCCTGATCACCCTGATTGGCCCCGGCGGTGTGGGCAAAACCAGCCTGGCGGTGGCGTTGGGGCAACAGTGGTTGGAACGTGATCAGGCGCCGGTCTATTTCGTGGCGCTGGCCCATGTGCAGAGCGTTGATCGTCTGCCCGAAGCGCTGGCCTGCGCATTGGGCGCAGGGAGCAGCGTCGATTCCCTCGTTGCGTATCTGGCTGAACACCCCGGCCTGATCATTCTCGACAACTGTGAACACCTGATCGACCCCGTGGCGGCACTCGCCGAGCAACTGGTGCAAGGCGCGCCGGGCACGAAAATTCTGGCCACCAGCCGTGAGCCGTTGCGCATCGTGGGGGAGCGCAGCCTGCAAGTGCCGCCGTTGACGGTGCCTGATGCCGACGCGACGCGCCAGACGATTCTGGGGGCCGGTTCAGCGCAACTGTTCTTGCGTCATTGGCGGGCGCTGGATTGCCACATGGCCAATACCCTGGACGTCGAGCTGGACGATTACAGCATCGAGCTGGTCGGTGAGGTGTGTCGACGTCTGGACGGCATTCCCCTGGCGCTGGAAATGGCGGCCGCCCGCGCCTGTGCGCTGGGCTTGTATCAACTGGTGGAAAGCCTGGACGAAAGCGTTCACCTGCTGGCTGCGAGCTTGCGTACGGCACCGGCCCGTCAGCAGACGTTGCACGCCTCGTTGGCCTGGAGCTATCGCCTGTTGAGCCAGGACGAACGCGCGGTGCTGCGTTTGCTGGCGGATCTGGAAGGGCCGTTCACGCTGGAGCAGGCCTGTCATGCCTTGCAGTGCGCAACCCTGGCGCGAGCCTGCATCATGGACTGCATGGTCAGGCTGGCCACCAAATCCCTGCTGACGGTGACGGCGCAGGGGCCATTCCGTTTCTATCGCATGCTGGCCGCGACCCGTGCCTGCCTGCGACTGGTTCAGTCCCAGGAAATCAGCGGCGAAACCCTCAAGCTCGACCCGCGTTACAGCAGCCCGGCGGCGCCCGTTTCTGCGTTCAAGGCTGTGCCCGCCAGTGCTGACGGGTATCATGGCCGTCATCAGAGAGCACTGGCGGTCAGCCGCTGAACGACGGAAGAGTGTATGAGAGTGACCCCCAGGGTGTATGTCGTCGATGACGACGCTGCCATCCGCACCGCGCTGCAACGGTTGTTGAGCTCGGAAGACATCGCCTGCAACGCGTTCGACAGCGCAGAGGCGTTTCTTGCGCAAACGCTGGACGAAGCGCCCACCTGCCTGTTGCTGGACGTCAATCTGGCCCAGGGCACCGGGTTCGATCTGCAGGATGAACTGCAATCCCGCGGCCAGCATTTCCCCATCATTTTCATGACCGGTTACGGCACCATTGCCATGTCGGTGAAGGCCATCAAGGCCGGTGCCCATGAATTTCTCACCAAACCCTTCGAGCCGGAGCACTTGCTGGATCTGGTGCGCGAAGCGCTGGCCGCCGACGCTCTCAATCTCAGCGAGCGTCGGTTAGTGTGCGATGCCCGGGAACGCTTCAATCAACTGACGCCTCGGGAAAAGGAAGTGATGGCGTTATTGATCACCGGCAAGATGAACAAACAGATCGCCTCGGAACTGGGCACCAGTGAAGTTACGGCAAAAGTTCACAAGAAGCACGTGATGACAAAAATGAATGCGCGCAATGTCATCGAACTTTTGAAGATGCACGAGCGCCTGGGTGAAGTGCTCGAATGAATAACCGCACATTTATTCATAGGGCGGAAATTGAACTGGGTATGGCGCTTGACATGTCAATAAGGTCAACTTTGACAGCGCTAAAGTTCGGCCTATGATTCGGAGCGCCGCTGTTGGGGTGGTCTGATTTTTCGCAGGGATTAATCTGCTTTCACCGCCACGGCGACAGCGTGATTTGACGACACTCGCGGTCATCGTTGGCAAGGGCCTTCATGAGTAATGTCTCTCACACATCGAACGGATCGGCTGACGCTGCACCGGCTTTCGGACCCGGGTGGCTGGATCGGCTCACCTGGACATTGCTGCTGACAGACGGCGAACTGAATCATTACCGGGTGCGTTTTGCCGATGGGCGTGAAGGGCAGTGGCGGGTGGTCAGGGCCGGGCATCGGGCTGGAGAGAGCATCACCCGCAGGCTGGCCCATGAGTTTTCTCTGGCCGGGCGCCTGTCGCCGAACTGGGCCTTGCAGCCGCTGGCGCTGTTGTCCTCCGACGACGGGCCGCTGCTGGTGCTGAGCGATCCCGGCGGGCACCCGCTGCACGAATTGGACGATCAGCCTTTCACCCTCGAGCGTTTCCTGCACCTGGCCACGGGCGCTGCTGGCGCGCTGGCCCAAGTCCATGCCCACGGCTTGCTGCACCGCGACATCAAACCCTGTCACCTGCTGGAGGGCGACGACGGCGTGGTGCGGTTGAGCGGTTTCGGGGTGAGCGTTGAAGCACATCCCGGCGGGCATGTCTCGGTGGGCGACACGATCTGCGGCACGCTGGCGTACATGGCGCCGGAGCAGGCGCGACGGGTCGAGCGGCATGCCGATCAACGCAGCGACCTGTATTCACTGGGCATGACCTTCTACGAATGGCTGGCCGGTCATCTGCCGTTCGAGGCCCAGGACCCGGTAGGCTGGGTCTACAGCCACGTCGCCCGGCAGCCGCCTGCCTTGAATCTGGCCCGTGGCGACATCCCCCCGGCGCTGGCGCAACTGGTTCACACGCTGATCGCGAAGAACCCGGACGAACGCTACCAGACCGCGACGAGTTTGCTGGCCGACCTGCGCTCTTGCCAGTGTCAGTGGCAACACCTGTACGACATCCCGAATCCGCCGCTGAGCCAGCCGCAAGCGCCAAATGCCGCCTACCGCCAGGCGTTGATGGCGCAGGCTGAATCACGGGATGCGCTGCTGGCCTCCCGCACCTCGATCGCCATTCCCGGCGGGCAGGACACACTGGACCTGTCGTCGATCATGAGAACTGCCCAGGCCCTGAGCGAGGAAACGGATCAGGACCGCCTCATCGAGATCCTGATGAGCACCACCATGATGCATGCCGGGGCGCAGCGTGGTTTGCTGATGCTGGTCAAGAATGACGCGCCGCTGGTGTGTGCGCTCGGCTACGCCGACGACGAAGACTTGCGCGTGGAACTGACGGACGAGGTGCCCAGTGTGCGCCTGATGCCGGTGTCGATCCTGTACCGGGTGATGCGCACGCGGCACCGACTGATTTTCGACGACGTCAGCGTGGACCCGTATTTCGGAGACGATGCCTACCTCAAGGACCACCCCGTGCGCTCGGTGCTGTGCCTGCCGATGCTCAAGCAGCGCCAGGTAATCGGCGTGCTGTATCTGGAGAACAACCTCATGCCCGGCGTGTTCACGGCACGGGGCACCAGCGTGCTGGAACTGTTGGCCACTCAGGCGGCGGTGTCGCTGGAAACCGCTCGCCTGCACCATGAACTGATGGAAGAAAACGCCCGGCGTCTTGACATCGAAACTGCGCTTCACACGGCTCGGGCCAAGCTGGCGCAGGTTTCGCAGGTGACGGTCATGGGGGAGTTGGCGGCCTCGATTGCTCACGAAATCAACCAGCCATTGGCGTCCATGGTGTCCAATGCGGCCGCCAGCCTGCGTTGGCTGAACCGCGATGTGCCGCGCGTCGATGAGGCGCTGTCCGGTTTGCGCGACATCGTACAGGACGGCAAACGCGCCGGAGACATCGTCAATGCCTTGCAATCGCTGGCGCGACAGGGCGCTCAACAGCGACGTCGGTTGTTGATCAACGATGTGATACGGCATGTGGTCGCGTTGACACTGGCTGAAGTCGAGCAGCAGCGTGTGCTCATGACCACCCACTTGACCCGTTCGCCGCTTCAGGTGAATGGGTCCAGCGTGCAGTTGCAACAAGTGGTGCTGAACCTGATTCTCAATGCGCTGGATGCCATGAGTCCCGGCGATCAGGTGCTGCGCAGGCTGTCGATTACCAGCGAGGCGGTGGGCAGCGAGTATCTGGTCGTCAGTGTTGAAGACACCGGGCCGGGTGTCGATCCGGAGCATCTGGACAAGGTGTTCAACGCCTTCTTTACCACCAAGGACAAAGGCATGGGCATGGGGCTGGCGATCTGTCGAACCATCATCCACGCCCATGGCGGCAGGCTCTACGCAATGCCTGCGCGGTATGGCGGCGCGACGTTCGTATTTACCTTGCCAGCGGTGGTCTAGCGTAACCGCGCTCGTGCTGTCGCTCTTTAAACGCAATGGCCCAGACACCGCCGACCGCGACTTGCGTGCTCACGGAGCGGCGCCAGAGAGAAGGGACTCTGGCGTCAGTCAGAGCCAAGCGAGGAGCGAAGCGGTTTCACCCATTCGCCAAGATGTATGGACCGGGGACATGGGTAACGGGTGTGCGGGGATGGGGGATTTGCCTTTGCTATCGCAAGCGCAGGATCCGCGCGCCATCGAATGGATCGGTCAGCCAGTGTCCGTGAACGCCAAAGGTGCTGTGCAAGCGCTCCGGCGTCAGCACCTCGAAGGGCGATCCCAACGCCACCAGCCGTCCATGCTCCATCACCGCCAGACGGTCACAGGCCAGCGCCTGATTCAGATCGTGCAGCGCAATCACGGTGGTCACCGGTAATTGATGCACCAGCTTGAGAATCGACAGTTGCTGCTGAATGTCCAGATGATTGGTCGGCTCGTCCAGCAACAGAATCTGCGGTCGCTGCGCCAGTGCCCGGGCGATGTGCGCGCGCTGGCGTTCGCCACCGGACAGCGTATGCCAAGCCCGATGACGCAGGGAATGCAGACTGACGTCGGCCATTGCCTGATCGACAATGCGCGTGTCTTCCTCGCTCCACGGCGCCAACGCCGACAGCCAAGGCGTGCGCCCCAACTCCACGGCTTGCAGCAGGCTGATGGCATCGTCCGTTTCGGCCTGCTGTTCGACCACCGCCAGACGCTGCGCGATGTCGCGTCGACGCAGGGACGTCAGACGTTGGCCAGACAATGACACCTCGCCCGCCGACGGCATCACAATCCCGGCGAGCAGCCGGATCAGGGTCGACTTGCCCGAACCGTTGGGGCCGACAATCCCCAGGTTTTCCCCCGGACGAATCGCCAGACTGACGTCCCGCAGCAGTACCGCGCCCTTGACGCTGTAACTCAGATTGACCCCTGCGAGTGCGCTGCAGGCTTGTTCCACGCAAGCATTCATCGACTGCGGTTCCCCCGGATCAGAATCAGCGCGAACACCGGCGCCCCCACCAACGCGGTAATGACCCCGATGGGCAAGACCTGACCCTTGATGAGGACGCGCGAAACGACGTCCGCCGCGATCAGAAACAGCGCGCCGCTCAAGGCACTCAATGGCAGCAGTCGCGAGTGGCGCACCCCGGCCATCATGCGCACGGCGTGGGGGATCACCAGCCCGACGAAACCGATCGAACCGACGATGGAGACCATCACTGCCGTGACCAATGCAGTGGTGGCGATCAATACGATTTGCACCTGACGTACGGGGATCCCCAGTGACGCCGCCGAGTCGGTGCCAAAGGTGAAGGCATCCAGCGAGCGTCGATACCACAGGCATACACCCAGCCCCAGCAGCACCACTGGCACCGCCAGGACCACGGAGTTCCAGCGCACGCCACTCAGATTACCCAGCAGCCAGAACAGAATGCCCCGGGCCTGTTCGGCGTTGGCCGATTTGGTGATCAGAAACGAGGTCAGGGCGTTGAACAGCTGCGACCCGGCGATACCCGCGAGAATGATCTGGCCCGTTGCATGGGGACCGCTCCTGGTGCGGGACGAGCGGGCGAGCAGGGCGACCATGGCGAACGCAGCGACAGCACCCACGAACGCGCCGGTGGACAGGGAAATGGCCCCGGCACCCAGGCCGACGATGGCCACCAGCACGGCGCCGGTCGATGCCCCTGCCGAAATTCCCAGCAAGTACGGATCGGCCAGGGCATTGCGCAGCAGCGATTGCAGCACCACACCCGAAATCGCCAGTCCGGCGCCACAGGCCGCCGCGACGATGGCACGGGTCAAGCGGTAGTTCCAGACGATGCCCTCGTCGATCGGGTCCACCGGGAAACCTGCAGCCCACAGCTTGTTGGCCAGCACCTGAGCGATGGCCGACAGACTGATGGACGTTTCGCCAATGGCCACGCCTGCGACAATCGCCACCAGCAGCAACGCACTGACCCATACCCCGTGGCCCAGCCATCGGGCGACGCTCAAGGTGTTCATGGCGTCTCAGTGGCCTTGGCCAGTTGCTCGATGCCGTCGAACAGGCGAATACCGGATTCCATGGCACTGGCGTCCATGATCACGATGCGGTTGTTCTTCACCGCGTCCATGTTGCGGGTCACCGGATCGGATTTGAGAAAGGCCAGTTTCTTCTCGTGATCGTCCGCCGGGAATCGGCGGCGATCCATGCGTGCAATCACCAGAATCGTCGGGTTGGCCTTGGCGATGGTTTCCCAGCCCACGGTGGGCCATTCCTCGTCAGAGGTGATGATATTGCGCATGCCCAGGGTGTCGAGCATGAAGTTGGGAATGCCTTTGCGCCCGGCCACATAAGGGTCGGTGTTGATGTCGGGGCTTGAGAACCAGAACACCGCCGAGACGTTGCGGGCGTCATGCTGCTTTGCCTGATCGATGGCGTGGGCCAGGCGAGCCTTATAGCCGTCGATCAACTGCTGGCCGCGATCCTGCACGTCGAAGATCTCTGCCTGTTGCGCGATGCTCTTGTACAGCGTGTCGATGCGAAACGCCTCGGTGCGCGTGCCGTCGGCGCCGACCAGGTTGTTCTTGCCCTCGCAGTCCGAGGGCAGGATGTAGGTGGGAATCTTCAAGTCCTGAAACTGCTGGCGCGTGCCGACCGCGCCTTGGGGGCCGACCATCCATTCGAATTGCACGGGCACGAAGTCCGGGCGTTTGCCGATCACCGATTCGAAGCTGGGCGTATTGTCGGCCAGGCGCTCGATGGTGGCATTCTCAGCCTTGAACTGTGGCAGGGTCTCGTTGAACCACAATGAGGTGCCCACCACCTGCTGGCTCAGGCCCAGCGCATATAGCATCTCGGTGGCCGCCTGGCCAATGGTCACGGTTTTTTGCGGGGCGTGGGTGAACGTCAGCGGCACGCCACAGTTGTCGACGGTCAGGGGATAGTGGGTCGGCGCCGCGATGGCGGTGGACACGAAGGCTGCGCTGGACAGCGTCAGACCGGTGAACAATGAGGCAAGGCGGCGCAGCGACATCGAGGGCTTCTCCAATGAACCTGATGACCGGCGCAGGCAGTGGAAAGTACATCCCGAATCGCTGGCAGACGAGCGAAAGCGGCGCGAGGCGCACTCGGGAGTCCTCCCCCGGACACCCCGCCGGTGAATGATTGACGCTTGCCGGCAGGTCTCCTGACTGGCGCATCGTCGTCCTGCTTCGGCCTTCCCGGGGTGACCCAGTGGCAAACGGGAAGCAGGGCTCAGCGCCTACAGTTGCGGGGACAGTTCCGTTTCGGCCCGGTGGACGGGCCTTCGGATTCCCTATTAATTCCGTGTGGAAACCGGCGGCGGGGATAGTAAACGATTGGCGCAAGATCGCACATCGCTATGTCGCCGCCGGGTGCTCATTGCCCGCCGCATGACCTGTAGCAGTCCGGCTTGCCGGCGGCGACGATTTCAAGGACGCCACCGCCGGCAAGCCGGACTGCTACAGACCGAGCGTGGCTACGCGTGATCAGGGGCAGCGTGGGTCAGAGCTTGAACGGCCAACCCACCACCTTTTTAGAGCGCGGGGTCGCGTATGTGCGCACTTTGGAGGTCTTCAACCCCAGGCGCACCAGCGATTCGGCCAGCGCCACCGCCGCGGTCACGCCATCGACCACCGGCACCCCGGCGCGATCACGAATCAACTGGTCCAACCCCGCCATGCCGCCGCAGCCCAGGCAAATCACTTCGGCCTTGTCGTGCTTGACCGCCTCGACGGCCTGACCGGCAATCGCCTCCAGCGCGCGGTCCGGCATTTCCTCCAGTTCCAGCACGCTCATGCCGCTGGCCCGCACCGATGCACAACGCTCGTACACGCCCGCCAGCTTCAGCCGGTCTTCAATCAATGGCACGGCGCGGTCCAGCGTCGTCACCACCGAATATTTGTGGCCGAGCAACATCGCCAGGCTGGCTGCCGCTTCGGTGATGTCCACCACCGGCACGTCCAGCAACTCTTGCAAACCTTCGCGGCCATGCTCGCCGTAACCGGCCTGAATCACCGCGTCATAGGGCTGATCGTAGGACAGCACCCGGTCCATCACGGCAATCGCCGCCAGATAGCTTTCGAAGTTGCCTTCCACCGACTCGGCACCGAAACGCGGGGTCAGGCCGACGATTTCAGTGCCAGGCGACGCGACACTGCGCGCCTGCTCGGCGATGGTCTGGGTCATCGATTGGGTGGTGTTGACGTTGACGATCAAAATTCGCATGGGTGACGGTCTCTCGCTTGCGATCAATGCTGAACGGTGTTGACGGCAATGGCCTCGCCACTGACGTCTTTGAAGGTTTGGCGGCGGTCGGCCAGCAGCAGGTGCAAGGCGGCACCGATGGCTGCACCCATCAGCCAGGAAAACGGCGATACCGACTCGAAGGCCGGTGCCAGGGCCGTGACCGTGGAAATCATCGCCGCCGGAATGAACGCGCCGACGGCCCGCGGGTTCACACCACGCCAGTAGTGATAGGCGCCTTCAGGGTCTTCGCTGTACAACTGCGGCACGTTGACCCGGCCCTTGCGCAGCAGCCAGTAGTCAGCGGTGATCACGCCATACAGCGGGCCGAGCAGGGCACCCAGGCCTGACAGAAAATACACGATCACCACCGGGCTGTTGTAGAGGTTCCACGGCAGGATCAGGACCGCGACGGTGGCGCTGAGCATCCCGGCACGGCGGAAGGTCAGGTAGCGCGGCGCCACGCTGCTGAGTACGAAGGCTGGGGCGACGAAGTTGGCCATGATGTTCACCGCCACCGTGACGATCAGAAAGGCCAGGCAACCCAGCACCAGAAAGAAGGTATTGGGGATGGTTTTGATGATATCGGTCGGGCTTTCGATGACCTGGCCGTTGATCGAGAACTGCGCGCCGCAGATGACCACGGTGATGAAGGCGAACAGCAGCACGTTGACCGGCAGGCCCCAGAAATTGCCCTTGCGGATGGTCTTTTTACACGGCGCCGAGCGAGAAAAATCACAGAAATTGAGAATCAACGTGCCGTAGATCGCCAGCCACAACGCGCTGCCCGCGAAGATGCTGCGCCACATGGACGCGCCCTCCAGCGGCGACTTTATCGACCAGGCAATCTGTCCATGGGACTGAATGAACATCCATGCGGCAAGGCTGGCCACGGTCCCCAGAATCACAGGACCCGCAAACGCTTCATAGCGGCGGACCATCTCCATGCCATAGGCCAGAATCATGAACTGCACCAGCCAGATGGCGACGAAACACAACCAGCCCAAGGTCGACAGGCCCAGCCATGAATCATGGTCGTAATTGTCCAGCGCCGGTTCCAGTGCGGTGAGCAACACCCGCAGGACGACTGAGGCCAGGTAAGTTTGAATGCCGAACCAGGCGATGGCGATCACCGCGCGAATCAACGCCGGAATCTGCGCGCCGAAAATCCCGAAGCTGACCCGGCTGATCACCGGAAATGGCACCCCGGTCTTCTGGCCCATGTCGCCGGTCAGGTTCATGCACAGATACACCAGCGCGGCGCCGATGGCCAAGGACAACATGATCTGCCAACCGCCGAGGCCCAAGGCATAGAGGCCGATGGCGAAGGAGTAGTTGGCGAGATTGTGTACATCATTGGTCCATAAGGCGAAGATACTGTATCCACCCCAAGTGCGGCCTTCGCGCCTGCTTGGCGCCAGGTCATCGTTGTACAGACGGGGGCTGAGTGCGGGATATTCAGCGGTGGAGGCACGGACAGCGAGGTCTGGATCGAGGGTGTTGTCAACTGGCATGTTCAACAATCTCCGGCGCTATTTGTATTTGTTTTTGTATACAGTGCAGCGGCAAGACTATCGGAAATGACAGTTGAGTCAATGTTTGGGTGACAGATGAAGCCCAGACCAAGCCACGCTCGCCCTCCGGGCAGAAACCGGGCCGAGGCAGGTCAAGCTTTTACGGGCACCGGTGCCTGCGCCGCAATGAACCCCTGATCACGCATGGCCTGCCAGAAGCCAACCGGTACCGATGCATTGAGCGCTGCAACGTCTTCGGCAATTCGCGACGGACGGCTGGCCCCTGGTATCACCGCCGCCACCAACGGGTTGGCCAGCACGAATTGCAATGCAGCGGCCTTGATGTCGACCTGATACTGCCGGGCGATTTCCTGAATGTGTGCGACCTTGTCCAGCATCGCCTGGGGCGCTTCCTGATATTCGAAGTGCTTGCCGCCCACCAACACCCCCGAGCTGTACGGCCCACCGACGACGAATTCAGCATCGTGCTCACGGGCTTTGTTGAACAAACGCTGCAACGGCTGATCGTGATCGAGCAATGAATAGCGCCCGGCCAAGAGAAAGCCGTCGGGTTGTGCTTCACTCAAATCCAGCGTCAATTCGCAAGGCTCGACACGGTTGACGCCCAGGCCCCAGGCCTTGATCACGCCTTCTTCGCGCAAACGAGTGAGGGTGCGAAATGCACCTTTGCGCGCGACGTTGAAATGTTCGATCCACTCGTCACCGTGAGCGTCCTGCGCGATGTCATGAACGAATACGAGGTCCAGCCGATCGGTGTTCAGGCGCTCAAGGCTGGCCGCGATGGAACGTAGCGTTGCATCGGCGGAATAGTCGGTGAGGATCTTGTTCTTCAGGCCATCGGTGAACGGGCCGCTGCGGGGTTGGGAGTCCAGTTCATCGGAGACCAGCCGTCCGATCTTGGTGCTGAGGGTGTACTGGTCCCGTGGTACATGAGCCAACGCCTTGCCCAGTCGTTGCTCGGACAGGCCTGAGCCATACAGCGGCGCGGTGTCGAAGTAGCGAATGCCCTGATTCCAAGCCGATTGCACGGTAGCGATGGCTTCCTCTTCGCTGATGTCGCGGAACATGTTGCCCAGTGGCGCGGCGCCGAAGCCGAGGCGGCCAATGATCTTGTCGTGCAGACTCATGAAAGTGTCCTGTCTGGCGTCATGGAAAACCGGCAATGGAGCTGTCCGGCATGGGGTAGAGATCGTTCAGTGAAGCAGGAGTTCGACTCAACCTGGGCGATGCAACTTTTCCCGAACGCGTGGCTTCCAATTTTTCAGAGCGCTTCAATCAACCGGAAAGGGAGGGAAGTCGATGAGCGAGCACATCGTCCATTTCCACTGTGGGGTCGATCAGACCAGTACCGAGCACTTTCGCGACCGCTGCCTGGAGGCCATCGGCAAGGGCGCGACGGGTCTTTTGCTCAACCTGTCGACGGCTGGGGGCAGCACGGCGTTGGGCTTTACCCTCTACAATTTTCTCAAGTCGTTGCACGTGCCGATTCGCGCGCTGAACAGCGGCAACATCGAGTCCATGGGCATCGTCATGTACCTGGCGGCCCAGGAGCGAATCGTCTGTCCGCATTCGCGATTCCTGATTCACCCGATGAGCTGGTACTTCAACCAGAGTTCGGTGGATCACTCACGCATCCGCGAATACCTGCGCAGCCTGGACAACGACCTGCAACGCTACGTGAACATTTACCTGAGTGAAACCGAGGGGGCGTCGCAGCCGCTGGACATCGGCCGCTGCCTGTCATCGGAAGAAAAAGTGATTCGCGCCGAAGACTCGATTGCCTGTGGCATCGCCCACCGTGTCGAGCAATTGAGGTTCGACGAACACGCCGTCCACTGGACGGTCAGCGGCAGCTGAATCTGCCCACTGTATAAGGAACCTGCCATGCACAGCCCACTGCACACCCCACCGCAGCCGTTGGACGACGAAGACGTGGAAGTGGACGTCGACAACGATCCCGGCAACGAAGACCCCGGTTCTCAGTTCGACCGCGATGCTACGGTGCCGCTGATCGATCCGGACGAGTGAACGGGTTCATTTCTTGACGATAAAAAAGAGCGAGAGCTTGCGCCCTCGCTCATTGCACTGATCAGCCATTGATCAGGATTTACGCCCTGCGCCGCCTTGTGGCATCGAGCCTCCTTTTTTGTTGGCGTCTGCGCGGTTGGCGTCGGTTGCTTTCTGCCGGTCGTTGGCGACGTTGCTGCCACCCGAAGCCTGGCCGCCTTTTTTGCCTGCGTCGCTGGCTTTCTGGCGATCGTTGGCGAAATTGCCAGGGTTCGATTTTCCGGTATTAGCCATGATTACTTACCTCTTGTTATGAGAAAAGCGAGTCATGTGGCTCGCCCTTAATCGGATGGATCAAGCGGCGCTTGGTTTAAACAATCCGGGCATTACCGGACAGACGGAGATAGTAGCAAAGCGCCTTTCGGCGTACGCAGATTCCTTTTCTGCAATTTGGCCTGCCGCTGGCAACGGTGCCCAGGATACTACCGTCAGCGAGCGGTGCTGCAACGGTGTACGTGTTTAACAAAGCGCGCCTTTACATATGCACTTCAACTGCCAACGGCAAATGGTCCGACAGGTGCGTCCAGGGCCGAGTCCCAAGAATCTTCGGGTTGTGACTGGTGGCATTGCGCAGATAAACCCGGTCCAGACGCAACAGCGGAAACCGCGCCGGGTAGGTCTTGGCCAGCCGTCCGTGACTACGTTCGAACGCTTCATGCAAATAGGTGCAGCGCGCCAGACGTTTGTTGCCCTGTAACTGCCAGTCGTTGAAGTCTCCCGCGATCACCACTGGCGCCCGTTCAGGCAACGAGTCGAGCAAGGCGCAAAGCAAGTCCAACTGCAACTGACGGTGGCTTTCCAGCAAGCTCAGATGGACACAAATCGCATGCACCTCATCGTGGCCGGGTACTTGCAGGACGCAATGCAGCAGCCCACGGCGTTCGGGGCCGGTGATGGAGACGTCAAGATTGCGGTATTGCAAGATCGGGTACTTGGACAGCAGGGCATTGCCATGGTGGCCATCCGGGTACACCGCGTTGCGCCCATAGGCAAAATCGCTCCACATGCTGTCGGCGAGAAATTCGTATTGAGAGGTCACTGGCCAGTTGTGGTAACGCTCGGCATGACGGTCGTGGCCGCCCAGCACTTCTTGCAAGAACACCAGATCCGCCCCCGTACTGCGCACGGCTTCACGCAGTTCCGGCAGAATGAAACGCCGGTTCAGCGCCGTGAACCCCTTGTGGGTGTTGACCGTGAGTACACGCAGCCGGTGGACATCGCGAGCCCCGGCCATGTCCGAGGGGGGAAAGCTTGCGCCAGCGGATTCGGAAGTCACGCGCTCGCTCCTGTTGCGAGGGAATGTGCTAGTTCCGACCGGTCTGCCTGACCGCAGTTCAGCTTTTTCTGCTCGCCGCTGACTAGCGTCGGCTCAGACCCGGGTGTCGACAGCCGGACGGCGTGACAGCAGCAACGTCAGGCCCAGGGCGAGGACGGACAGCAGCGCGGCGAAGAAGAAAATCCAGCCGTAGCCCATGCCCAGCGCAATGGCGCCCATCAAGGGGCCTGCGATGGCCAGCGCCAGATCGAAGAACACCGCATAAGCCCCAAGCCCCGCGCCACGGCTACTGTTGGGGACCTGTTTGATCGCTTCGACGCCGATGGCCGGGTACACCAGCGACAGACCGAAACCGGTCAGGCCCGCGCCGATCAAGGCCACGGTCGTGTTCGGCGACAGCCACAGCATGATCAGGCCGACGGTTTCCACCGACATGCAGGTGATGGCCGAGCGGAAACCGCCAAAGCGGGTGATCGCGCTGATAAAGAACAGCCGCGCCACGATGAAGCAGACGCCAAACACCGTCAGGCACCACGCTGCGCCTTCCCAGCCGCGGTTGACGTAATACAGGGTGATGAAGGTGGTCAGGGTGCCGTAGCCGATCGACGACAGGGTCAGGCCCAGCCCGTAAGGCGCAACCCGGCCGAACACCGACCAGAAGGCCATGCGCTCTCCCTTCACCACGGGAACGGGTGGCTTGTTGCGGATCAGCAACAAGGCGCCGCAGGCGAGCGCCGTGAGTACCAGTCCGAGGCTGACGAAGCCCAGTGCATTGACCATCAACACCCCCAGCGGCGCGCCGATGGCGATGGCGCCGTAGGACGCAATGCCGTTCCAGGAAATCGAGCGTGCCGTGTGCTCTGCGCCCACCTGACCAATGCACCAACTGATGGTGCCCACACCGATCAAGCCCTGAGAGCCGCCCAGGATCAGGCGCGCGATCACCAGAATCACCAGGCTGGCGCCCGCAGACCGCTCCAGCAGCACCGCCGCGATCGTCAGCACACCACTGAGCGCGATGCCCAGCAGCCCGTAGACGATGGCGCGTTTGGTGCCAATCGTGTCGCAGATCCGGCCCGCCACCGGGCGGCTCATCAGCGTTGCGAGGTATTGCGAGCCGATCACCAGTCCCGCGACTACCGCGCTGAACCCCAACTGGTTGTGCACGTAGCCGGGCATGACCGCAATCGGCAAGCCGATGCACAGGAAGGCGACAAACGTATAGAAAACGATGGAGACGATTTGCAGGGTGATCGCCATCGAACTGACGTTCTGGGCAGGCGTATGGGGCGGCAGGGCGGCAGACATGAGGACTCTTCGCTGGAGCGGTGGGAGTGCGTCATCATCGCCTGAGGCAAATTGAAAAGAAAGCAGGCTAACGATTTAAACTTGGCAAGGAACGCATGGGTGGTCCCGTCCCGGCTGATGCATGAGGAACATTGTGGGAGTGAGCTTGCTCACGATTGCTGAAGCGCAGTCACATTGATAGTGACTGACAAAACGCCATCGTGAGCAAGCTCACTCCCACAGGTTTTGAAGCGGGGAGCTACTGAAAAACAGCGTGATTAAAACACCACGCCCTGGCTACGCAGGTAGTCATCATAGGTGCCGCTGAAGTCGGTCACACCGTTCGCGCTCAGTTCGATGATGCGCGTGGCCAGCGAGGACACGAACTCGCGGTCGTGGCTGACGAAGATCAGCGTGCCCGGGTAGTTTTCCAGCGCCAGGTTCAACGCTTCGATGGATTCCATGTCCAGGTGGTTGGTCGGTTCGTCCATCACCAGTACGTTTGGCTTTTGCAGAATCAGCTTGCCGAACAGCATGCGGCCTTGCTCACCACCGGAAATCACCTTCACCGACTTCTGGATTTCATCGTTGGAGAACAGCATGCGGCCCAGGGTGCCACGGATCATCTGCTCGCCTTGGGTCCACTGGCCCATCCAGTCGAACAGGGTGACGTCGTCTTCGAAATCGTGGGCATGGTCCTGAGCGTAGTAGCCCAGTTCCGCGCTTTCGGTCCATTTGACCGAACCGGCATCCGG
>NZ_JBJDNK010000011.1:0-302828 GCF_044900175.1 Pseudomonas sp. NPDC088444 | reverse complement strand
CTGGTTCACGAGCAGTTTGGTGACGGCATCATCAGCGCGATCAACTTCAAGATGGACATCAAGAAAGTCGAAGACCCCGAAGGTGGTTCCCGCGCTGTGATTACGCTGGACGGCAAGTTCTTGCCTTACCGGCCTTTCTGAGCGGTCCCGAATTCGGGCGCCGAATGTCAAACAGACAGGAGGCGCAACGAAGCCAGCGGCGACGTCGCACCTGCACAGGCGCGCAATGCATCGAGGCTTCTGTTTTTACGAAGTCTCGAGCGCTTGTTCACCTGTGAGCCGTTGACGATCATTTGATTAACTAACTCAGCATTTCAAAAAACGAAATGCTCTGTTCCGGTTTCTAAGTGTTCTACTCGCGCACATAACAAACGAGCATGTGAATCAGATGCGTTTGTCATGTTGACCGACCAGCGATACGGCGCGAATCATCACCCGTGCCTACCTGAAATCTGATCCGCGAAGCCCGTCGTGGAATGTTGCGAATCTCGTCGTGTGCCGGGATCGGATCCGCGTGCCCACCAGGCAGTTAAATGAGTAGGTTATTTATAGAATGGATCGTTTCTATGAGATGCAAATATTCATAGCCGTTGCAGAAGAAGATGGCTTTGCCGCTGCGGCACGTCGGCTCAATATATCGCCGCCTACGGTCACGCGCGCGGTGGCATCCATAGAGGAGCGCATTGGAACTCAGCTGTTGTCGCGCTCCACCCGCAGCATGCATCTGAGTGAGGCGGGGTTGCGGTATCTGGAGGATTGCCGACGGATCCTGTCTGAACTTGAAGAAGCTGAAGAAGCAGCGGCGGGGAGCTACTCCGTTCCTTGCGGCAATCTCACCATTACCGCGCCGGTCATTTTCGGAGAGATGTTCGTGGCTCCGACGCTGGTCGAATACATGGACCGTTTTCCAGCCGTGACCCTGAACGCCATGCTGGTCGACCGTGTTGTGAATATGCCCGACGAAGGTGTCGATGTCGGTATCCGGATCGGACATCTGCACGATCCCGGGCAAGTTTCAGTCAAGGTGGGTGAAGTGAGTCTTGTGGTATGCGCCTCACCGCAGTACCTGGACAGGGTAGGCCGCCCTGGTCATCCGAATGATCTTGCGGGGTACAACCTGGTGAGCTCCTCCGCCAGTCATCTGCTACGCGACTGGCAATTCGTCCATCACGAAAAACAACTGAGTTTCAGCCCGTCTCCCCAGTTAATCGTCACGGACAATAAAGCAGCGATCAATGTCGCCTGTCTGGGTTGGGGAATTACGCGTGTACTCTCCTATCAGGTTGATAACTTCATCAAAGCGCATAAGCTCGAGGTCGTTCTTGGCGATTTCCAGCCTGCACCGCTTCCCATTCATATCGTCTACCAGAAAAGTGCCAGGGTACCCGCTAAAACCCTCACATTCGTAAGTTTCTTGGCAGATCGCCTGTTGAGCACCCCTTCATTGCAGTTGTGACGACAAGGGAGAAACAATGGATCGCTATCACGAGATGGTGATATTCCGAGGACTGCATGGATGTCGCAGCCTTTCCATGTCCTCGAACCGGACAGGCGTTGCCGTGACGACCATTGTGCGGGCCATCGGCCGCCTGGAAAGCAGGCTGAAGGTACAGCTCATTGTTCGCACGACTCAGGGTATCCGGCTGACCGAGCAAGGCGAAAAGTTTATGACCGACGCCATACGGATTCTGGATGATGTTCAGCGGTTCGAGTCTTCAGCGCGCGGCGCCCAGAGTATTGTCAAAGGCAGGCTGACGGTTATTGTTCCGGCGTTGTTCAGCAGCTATGTGTATCCGGAGATCATCAGCGAGTACTCAAGACTGCATCCCGAAGTCACCGTTTTCACCCGGTTCACCGATCAATATCCCGCCGTCCTCGATAATGGGGCCGACATCGCTTTACATGTCGGCAGCCTGCCTAGTAGCGCACTCATTGCCAGGCAAGTCGGCCATGTCAAATCACATATCTGCGGCAGTCCGGCCTACTTGCAGGATCGTGGCGCCCCGCGTGTGCCTTCGGAACTTAGAAAGCACCGCTTGATTGCCACGCACGGTTACCGAGAGGATATTCGCTGGGACTTCCAATCAGCGGGGCAGCCAATCAGTTTCAAGGCCAGCTCGCAACTCAGGTGCGCCACCATGCAAGCTGCCATCAATGCATCCTGCCAAGGTGCAGGTCTGCTGAGTTGCCCAAGCTTTGCGTTGTTCAACTATCTGGAGAGTGGGAGGTTGTGCCGTACGCTCAGTGAATTCGAAGTCCCTGCAGCCCCGCTGCATCTCGTTTACCGAGAAGGCCGTCATGCTTCACTACGGGTTCGAAGCTTTGTGGATTTCTCCGTCGCTGCCCTGCGAACGCACCCTGCGTTACAACCAGTTACAAACTAATGCAGTGTCTAATACAAGAACAACCGCCGTAACTAGCGTCTGCTCAACGGCCCGCTACGCTACCCGATCAAGTGCAAATCAATGATCGTTTCACAAACAGGAATGGTCGGTTTCGGTTTCTGAACATTCCTTGCCCCGTTCCAACAGTGGAAGATGACCGCACATCCAAACCCGTACTACAACAAAGAAAGGTGCCGTCATGTCGAACCCAATCAAGTTGTATCGCCACGCGTTGTCCGGACATGCGCATAGAGTTGAGTTAATGCTCTCGCTCTTGGGCCGTCCAGTTGAGATCATTGATGTGGACCTGGCCAAAAGCGCGCAAAAGTCTCCTGAGTTTCTCGCAATGAACCCCTTCGGCCAGGTCCCGGTCATCGATGACAACGGCGCGGTGCTGGCGGACTCTAACGCCATATTGGTGTACTTGGCTCGTCAGTATGGCGACGCCCATTGGCTGCCGACGGATGCCGTTCAGTTGGCGCAAATCGTTCGATGGCTATCCGTTGCAGCCGGCCAGATCAACAACGGGCCCGCCAGAGCACGTCTGATCACCGTTTTTGGCGCGGGTTACGATGCCAAGGAAGCGATCGCCAAATCCCACGAGCTCTTTAAGGTGTTCGAGAAAGAACTGTCCCAGCGCGACTTCCTGGTGGGCGATTTGCCCACGGTCGCAGATGTCGCCGGCTATACCTACATCTCCCATGCGCCAGAAGGCAATGTTTCCCTCGACGATTACCCTTCAGTGCGGTCGTGGCTAGCCCGCATTGAAGCAATGCCGGGGTTTGTGCCTATGCGCCGTACCGCGGTAGGCCTGCAGCAGGCTTGAATCCACTGCATGAACAAATTTCTCCCGGCTGTACAGGTGAGTTGGCTCCTCGGGGATTCGTATCGGGCTATGCGCAGCATGGCGAGGTTCGGATGGAGACAGCTCAGGCGCACCGGCCCGGGTGCGCCTTTGTTTATCACTCTTCTGTCAAGGTGACTGTGATGTCCAACGAAGAAAAACGCCTTCCCCTTCCGCCGTTTACGCGTGAGTCCGCCATCCAGAAAGTGCGTCTGGCCGAAGATGGATGGAACACTCGAGATGCAGCGAAGGTTGCGCTGGCGTACACACTCGACACCAAATGGCGAAACCGATCCGAATTTGCAACCAATCGTGCAGAAGCTGAGGCGTTCTTGACGCGTAAGTGGATCAAGGAGCTCGACTATCGATTGATCAAAGAACTGTGGGCCTTCACTGACAACCGCATCGCTGTCCGCTATGCATACGAGTGGCACGATGATTCGGGGAACTGGTTCCGCTCGTACGGGAACGAGAATTGGGAGTTCGCCGAAAACGGTTTGATGGCTCACCGTTTTGCGTGCATCAACGACTTACCCATCAAAGAATCAGAGCGCTTGTTTCGTTGGCCGCTGGGTCGCCGTCCGGATGACCATCCCGGCCTCTCGGAGCTGGGCCTTTGAGACGACAGACTTGGGCGGGGAAGGTTGTTGATAGGGACATCGTTTTGAATCAGGTCAGCTGTCAGCACTGACCTCTGACAGTGAAGAGAGTCCGCTCGCGGACTCTCTTTTTTGGGCTGCGCTCATCGCGCAGTGCCGGGTTTCCAGGTTTTCAGCCACAGAGCGTTGCCCACGACGCAGACACTCGACAGCGCCATCGCGGCGCCAGCGATTACTGGGCTCAGCAGCCCTGACGCCGCGAGTGGGATGCCGATCGCGTTGAAAATGAATGCCCAAAAAAGGTTCTGGCGAATCTTGAAATAGGTCTTGCGGCTGATTTCAAGGGCTGCCGGGATGAGCATGATGTCGCCACGCATCAACGTAATACTGGCGGTATGCATGGCGACATCGGTGCCGCTACCCATGGCGATTCCAAGGTCGGCTGCTGCCAGCGCGGGTGCATCATTTACACCGTCACCCACCATCGCGACGACCCGTGACTTCTTGAGCTTTCTGACCGTGTCGGACTTGTCCGCAGGCAGTGCTCCTGCACGGAAATCGGCAATTCCCAAAGCATCGGCGACGAGTTTTGCGCTGCCCACATTGTCACCCGTCAACAGGTGGCACTCGATGTTGCGCTCCTGCAATTTACGGATCGCAACAGCGGCACCGGCCTTGATTTGATCGGTGAAGGCGAACAGTGCCAATACCTTGGGCCTGTCACCTGCATCCACTAACCAGGATAGCGTATGCCCATCGGACTCGAGTACCTGCGCCTGCTTGATGACGTAGGCCGGAATATTCATGCCCGGGCTCAGGAGGCGACGACTTCCGAATTTCAAACGGCGGTTACCCACCGAACCCTCAATACCTTTACCGGGCAGGATGCGGCTCGTCGCTAGCGGCGCTAGTCCAACAGCCCGCGCGCGGCAAGCCTCAACCACGGCTCGTGCCAACGGATGCTCGCTGCCTGCCTGCAAAGCGCCAGCGAGTGCCAGGACTTCTTGTTCGTCACCGTTGACCGCAATGACAGACGCTATTCTCGGCCGGCCTGTGGTCAGAGTGCCTGTCTTGTCGAGCACAACCGCGTTGATGTTATGCGCACGCTCAACGGCTTCGGCGTCCTTGATGAGAATGCCATAACGAGCTGCGACTCCGGTGCCCGCCATTATCGCCGTGGGGGTCGCAAGCCCCAGGGCGCAAGGGCAGGCGATTACGAGTACCGCAACTGAGTTGATCAGCGCCGTTTCCCATGATGCCCCAAGGCTCAGCCAAACGATCAGTGTGATGAGCGCGAGCACGAGCACTAGCGGGACGAACACCGCGCTCACTTTGTCCACGAGCCGCTGAATCGGCGCTTTTGCCCCCTGGGCATCTTCGACCAGTCGAATGATCTTCGCCAGGACCGATTCTGCCCCGATCGCGGTGGTACGAATGAGCAGCCGGCCATTACCGTTAATCGCACCGCCTGTGACCTTTGCACCGAAGGGTTTAAATACGGGCATGCTTTCGCCGGTGATCAGTGATTCGTCTACATGGCTTTCACCGTCAGTGACTTCCCCATCGACCGGGATTCGCTCACCGGGCAACACCGAGACGACGTCGCCCAGACGCAGAGCGCTGATAGCGACATCGCATTCAACGCCGTCGATCACCTGAGTCGCACGTTCGGGTCGTAGGGCTTCGAGCGCGCGGATGGCACCTGCCGTCTGGCGCTTTGCCCGATTTTCAAGGTACTTGCCAACCAGTATCAGTGCGATGACCACCGCAGAGGCCTCAAAGTACAAATGTGGCATGCCACCCTCTGGTGTTCTCGCCCATTGGTACAGGCTAAGACCGTAGCTGGCCGTGGTCCCCACGGCGATCAACAGATCCATGTTGCCGCTGCGCGCTTTTAAGGCTTTCCAGGCCGCAACGTAAAAGCGCGCGCCTATCAGAAACTGCACCGGAGTAGCCAACGAAGCCTGGACCCAGGGGCTGAGCATCCAGTGAATGCCGAAAGGTTCGAGCAGCATTGGTAGTAACAGTGGAAAGGCGAGGGCAATGGCGAACCCCATGGCGGTGCGTTCCGAATTGCCTCTGATACGCGCCCGGTAGTCGCTGGTCTGGCGATCGGTAATTTCCCGTGCTGTATAACCCGCATCATTTACTGCCTGGATCAACACCTCAGGGTCGGGTAGACCGACCATCTCTACCAGTGCCCGCTCGCTGGCAAAATTCACGTTAACACTGCGCACACCCGAGACCTTGGCAAGCGCTCGCTCGACTCGACCTGAACAGGACGCACAGGTCATGCCCTCGATCGCCAGTTCCAAGCGTTCATTCACCACGCTGTAGCCTGCCTTGTCCACCGCATGGATGAGGGCAGGCATGCTGTCGGCTCTCGCCTCTACGTGAGCTTGTTCTGTCGCAAAATTGACGATGGCCTTGCTTACACCTGGAACAGCGCGCAGGGTGCGCTCAATTCGTCCGGCGCAGCTCGCGCAAGTCATCCCGGTGATGGGTAAGTTAAAGTGAGTCGTAATCGGTGGCATATGGTCGCTCCGTTTCTGACAGATTTTTCTTATGTGTCATCTGAAACCGGTGTTCGACGCCGGGCTGGGCTAAGTCACAGATCAATCACCAAAGGAGGACTGCCCGGTGCGGGCACCGAGCAGCACAGCAAAACTTCTCCATTAGGGACCGGATCCAGCGGTGGGATCAGATAGTTCACAACTCCCGCGCCAAGACCGGTTTTACAGGTTCCGCAGGTACCTGATCGGCAGTTGAACTCAGGGCTCAAGCCTCGAGCTTCGGCCAGCTCCAGCAATGTCCCGCTTTGCGGTTCCCAGCGAGCCTCTTTGGCGGACTTCGCGAACATGACCTTCACCGGCACGGTAGAAGATGTCGGTTGCAGATTCTGCGGTAACGGGGCCCCGGTATCTCGTATCAGTGTCGACACACCGAACGCTTCTGCGTGGATACGATCATCGGGAATGCGGATTGCCCTAAGCCCGTCGTAGAGCCCTTGAGTAAAACTGGCGGGGCCGCACACATAAAAGTCATAGTCGTCGAGTGGCAACAGGCCCTTAAGGGTTTGGACTGTGATTCTTTCTGCGTGGTCGTAGTCGACACCTGCGACTGTTCCTGATTCTGGCTGACTAACATAGCGCAGCAGGTTGACCTTCTTCCCACCACGCTCCATCAGGGATACCAACTCCCGGCCAAACGCCAGGTCCGCAACCGTGCGCGCACCTTGCAGCACCCATGTGGGCCTCATGCGACCTATCCGCTGCCCTTGGTAAATCACCTCTCTGAACATCGCCAGCATCGGGGTGATACCTACGCCGGCGCCTATCAATACCAGCGGGCGCCTTAGGGAAGGCTCCACGGTAAACAGACCCCGAGGACTGCGGGCCTCAAGTCTGTCGCCAAGTTGGATGCGCTGATGCAGATGGGAGGAAAACACACCTTGGCGCTTGACGCTGATCCGCAGAAAATCATCAGAAGGGGCACTGGAGATGCTGTAATTTCTGATCATCGGTTGATCATGGCTGCTTTCTTGCGGCAGGCGAACGGGCAGGTGCTGGCCTGCCTGATAGGGGAGGAGGCCGCCACCGTCGACTGGCTGAAGATGGAAGGATCTGATCTCGGCGCTCTCGTCTTCGATACGAACCACCTCGAACACGCGCCAGCGATCTTGCCAGGCCAGAGCCTGCAGCCGTTGAGCAGCCTCCTGCCAATCGCCCGTCATGAGCGAGCTGGAAGACTCTGCGTCTGGGCCAGTTGTCCACCGAAGCCCCAATGCTTTCTCACGGTACACCATGCGCTGCGGCGTAAAGCGCCACAAACGCTCGGCTCCCTGAAAAGCCGCGATTTCAGGGCTGTCCAGCAAAACCTCGGTATCGCCTGTCATCTGCAGCACATCACCCTTCTCGAAATCCACGAATATCAATCCGGCTTTCGGATTGAGCATCAGGTTGCCCAAGGTGTTGAAAAACAGGTTGCCGTTGAAGTCAGGGATCAAAAGGGTACCGTCATCATCCTGCCTCACGAATCCGGGCTTGCCGCCTCGGTGCGACGCATCCACTTCTGTCACGCCATCTCGAATGGCATAGGAGGCCACGAAGAACGAATCGGCGCGCGCAATCATCTGCCGGGACCGGTCATCGAGCCCATGGAGTTCAGTGTCAGGACCGGCAGGCTCGTCCACGAAATGAAACTGGCGCAGCTTGATGTAACGCGGACAGTTGCCATATGCCTGGGATACAGCGATCTGAAAACCGCTGTCGCCGGCACAGCGTATAATGCCGTTCATTCGGTTGCGTCGACGTGTGTGCAGTTCGATGCCCAGTAACCCGATGGCGCTGCCATCAGCAATACCCGCCTGAGCAGGGTCGGCGGGTTGCGCAGGGAGCGAAAGGGTCAGGATATTGGGACGGGGCGAATCCATGAAGCCGGGTTGGCCTGTACGCAGCGTCGCCCAAGGCTGGCCATCGCCGTCTACCGTGCCAAGTACCACGAAGGGCAATTGGGCATAAAAATCACGATGTTGATCAGGCATCCAGTCGCGGGCCATTTGTCGCTCACCCGGGCCCACCATCAAAGCTACCGCGTCAACCGAACGCTGTAGTTGCAGCTCACCATCGTGCCAGGGCGATCGTTTATCAGATTCACTTCCTTCATTCATGAAGATCTCCCCGGGTGACTTGTCGAGTGGTTCATTCACCTGAATTGCGGGTTGCAGAGCCCATCATGATGGTCCGATTTTGTTTTCCTCATTGGAAGACTCGCACACGACAATCAAGCATTTCAGGTTATGAAATGATTGAGGGCTGATGCAGGTGTTGGCAGGCATCAGGCATAGGCCGGACTTATAGAAAGCATTGGATCTGCGTCTTGGACGTGGCGTAACGCGCCGAGCACGATACCGCCTCCATCCGTACATCAGGCTGAACCTCCAGGGAGCAAAGAGCATGGATTTTACGGCGCTTGTCGAATGGCTTAATTCCCACGCGTACGAACTGGACTCAGGGTCGATAGATTCAGGCCAGGTGCTGTCGCGACTGGCCAGTGCCGACGTTCTCAGAATAGGCGTGAGCCGTGTTTGGGGTGGGCACGGTAAAACCCTTGCCGATGCCGTCGAAGCATTGTCGATGGTAGCTGCCCACTCCATGGAAGCCGCCCTAGTCTTATGGGGACAGCGCGCGCTCATCGAATATCTGGTTCATACATCTAACGGATCGTTGCGCGAGAAGCTTCTGCCTTCATTACTGGACGGCAAGTTAGCCGGCACGGTTGGGTTCTCAAATGCAGTCCGATTTCTGTCAGGCCAAGGCCCTCTGGCAATGCGGAGCAAGCTGATAAGGGGAGGGTGGAGGTTGAACGGTGACCTGCGAGCCGTCACTCATCTGCGGCCCCGCAACTTTGTAATCGCCACTGCGGTGGACAGCGATGAGGGAGGCAACGCGTTCGTCGTTGCGGTGCCTTGTTCTTGCGCTGGTTTGCGACATTCAGACGACCTGTCTCTCGCAGAAACGCAGCTCGGACATCTGGCTTCACTTAACTTCAACGACGTGAAAGTGGGCAGTGAGTGGATAGTACATGAGGATGCGCAACGCTTTCTTCGCTCGGTACGCCCCGGGCTGCTTGGTTTGCAGTGCGGGTTCTCCATGGGACTCGCTCAGAGAGCTCTGCTGGAGGTCGAGCGTCTTCAACAGAATCGGCCCGTGCTGCTGGACGCGCTGATGTTCCAGCGTCAACGGCTCGGACAAGACGCTTGTGAACTCAAGAGCGGGCTGCTTGATGGCCGATTCCGAACTGACCCTTTTCCCTTGTTCAAACTGAAGATTGCATTGACGCAAAGTGCGACGGACGCGCTTGAGCTGGAACGTCAGGCGTTGCAGGCCGTTAGCGGGGAAGGGGAGCAGAGTGGTTTTTTGCGCCGCTGGCGAGAGTCGAACTTCGTGGCGACGATCATACCCAGTCTTGCTCAGTTGAGCAGTCAGCTGTCCAACGACGCCACGCCAGAGGGTAGCGCTATGTCGGGCTACCGCCAAGCTAATGCTGGTGAACAATCATTGGCTGAATAACCAGCGCCAAACACTCATGCAGCCCCGCATAAATTCACCCTATGAAATTTTCTATTGTCAGGATCGTAGCTTTTTGCCGGAAACGATTGCGTCGATGATTCAGTCCCGCCGGATTTGCCTGTCGCCGGGTACGTCCCGCCAATCATTGATGCGTCGTTCATGAGCTACGAATATGTCTTCTCTTGCCAAGGGCTATCTGGATGTACTTCTTGCCTCGGTGCTTCTCATCTGCCAAGCACATGCTTCGTCAGTAGATTCGGATTCCGCACAGCTGACTTATCGCGACGTCGTCGTGGACGGGGTGAAGATTGCATATCGCGAGATCGGTGATCGGAATGCGCCGACGGTGTTGTTGCTGCATGGCGTACCTATTTCTTCGCGCATGTATGACGCCTTAATGCGTCGGCTGGGTGATCGCTTTCATTTGATCGCGCCGGACTACCCAGGATTCGACAATAGCGACGCGCCTGCCCCCGGTCAGTTCAGCTACACGTTCGATCATTACGCCCAACTGATACAGCAATTTATCGATGTCGTAGGGGTGAAGCAGTACACCTTGTTCATGCAGGATTACGGCGCCCCGGTTGGCATACGTCTGGCCATCAGCAGACCGCAAGCTGTAACCGCGATGATCTTCCAGAATGGCAACGTGTACACCCAAGGCTTGGGCAAGATGTGGGAAACCCGAAAGGCGTACTGGGAAAATCGTTCGGCAAATGAGGGCAAGATCCAGGCAGCGCATCTCTCGGTGGAGTTGACCCGCGCGCGCCATATCGGGACTGATCCGAACGTCAGTGCCTATGATCCGGACCTGTGGCAGGACGAAGTAGCATTTCTCAACCGTCCTGGGCAGGCTGCCATTCAGATGGAGCTGATCTATGACTATCGCACCAACATAGCAGCTTACCCGGCTTGGCAGGCGTGGTTGCGCAGCCATGCGCCTCGTACTTTGGGGCTGTGGGGCAAGTACGATCGAAGGAAACTCGTTTCATGGGTGTTCTAGGCTCTGTAGCTTCATCGATAGCGGGCAGGTCGAGGATTTTGTCAGCGTGATGTTTGCTATCGGCCGAAGGCGGCGGTCGTAACCGGAAGGGTTCTTGCATGATTGCCGGTGAGGCGCAGTACAACTCTGATACGAGACGCAGCAAGAATCTGGAGAAAGCAGTGGAGAACGTCACGACTGATAAAGACATAGAAGCCTCACCGGCGTTCTGGCGATCTCAAGAGATGCTTTTGCTCCAGCAGGTCACCGGTTTGATGGGCAAAGACCTCACTTCCGATACGGTGCTCAACGAGATGCTGCATCTGCTGTCCGAACTGTTGGGTTTGAATCGCGGCCGTATCGTGCTGTTCGATGAGGCGGCAGAGCAGGCCCGTATCCGCTATGCCTACGGGCTGACCCGGGAGGAAATCAAACGTGGCGTGTACGGGCTGGATGAGGGCATTACCGGTCGGGTCCTGGCCCGTGGGCAATTGATCATTGTTCAGGACATCGACAAGGAACCCTCATTTCTGGGGCGGGTCGTTGAACGGGTCAAGCTGCCGCCGGGACCGGTGTCGTATATCGCCTTGCCGATCATGATCGGGCAGAAAGTCATCGGGGTGCTCGCGACGCACCGAATCCGCATGCGGGCCCGGCCGTTGACTGACGACATCAGCATCCTGCGGATTCTGGCGACCATGGTCGGCCAGATCCTGCACCTGCGCACCTACATCAAAGAGAAGACCGAAGCGCTGGAGATACGCAATCAGCAACTGGTGCGAGCCTTGGAAACCCGCACCAGTCGATATGGCATCGTCGGCAGCTCGCCACAATTGCTCCAGGCGATTTCGGAGTTGGAAAGGGTGTCTAATTCCACTGCCAGTGTTCTGTTACTGGGAGAGTCAGGCACCGGCAAGGAGCTGTTTGCACGGGCGCTGCACCTGGCCAGTCCCAGGCAAGACAAACCGTTCATCAAGATCAACTGCGCCGCGATTCCCGACACGCTCTTTGAGTCCGAACTGTTCGGCTATGAACGTGGCGCATTCACGGGCGCCAACACCGCCCGTGAAGGTTGGTTCGAGCAGGCCGATGGTGGAACGATTTTCCTTGATGAAATCGGTGAGCTGCCGCTGTCGATGCAGACCAAGCTGCTGCGCACGTTGCAGGAGGGCACCATTACCCGGCTGGGTGGCAAGCGCGAGATCAAGGTGGATGTCAGGCTGGTAGCGGCCACCAACCGTGATCTGGCCGTGGAGGTCAGCCAGGGCGTGTTCCGCCAGGATCTGTATTACCGACTCAACGTGATCCCGATTCACCTGCCGACCCTGGCCAGTCGCCGTGAGGACATTCCCGCGCTGGCGTTGCAGTTCCTCAACCGGATCAATCAGGCCAATCAGCGAAACGTCAGCTTTGACGCCACTGCGATTGAGCGTCTGCAAGCGCACAGTTGGCCAGGCAACATTCGGGAAATGTCCAACCTGATCGAGCGGCTGGTGCTTTTGGCTGAAAAGCCGGTATTGAGCGCGCGGGACATCGAATATTTCCTGCCGGCACTCGGGGCGAAAACCTCACCCGTCGCCGCTGCGCGAAGTGCACCCGCGACCGATTTCAATCACGACCTTGTGCGCCCCTACGTGGCGGTCAGCTCTCATTCCGCAGATGAGCTGGTACACGCTGTCGAGCGCTGCGGGGGCAACAAGTCGCGTGCGGCGCAGATGCTGGGAATGACGGCTCGGCAATTCAACTACCGCTGGAAGAAGCTGCAAACCTAGCGGGCGGGTGAGGCTTACACATTGTCGACATTGTTTACATTGTCGACAATTTGAAGGTCGTTCAGGTGAGGCGCTTGCAAGGAGTAAAGCCTGGTAAAGCGCCCATCGTCCCTTTCAACCTACTGATTTATATAGCGAATAAAAATTTGCTATCCGGCTCATAGAATCTGGCACAGCTGTTGCGATAGTCCATTGGCGAACGGGCGCTGCACATCATGCAGCCAGCCCATTGCTCAGCCCAATGGAGATCAGACATGTCCGCAACAACTGCTCAAGTCGCCACCACTTACCTGAAACCCATCGATCAGGCCGGCCTGGAAGCGTTTGCCGAAAAGGGCCGCAATAACCCACAAACCCGCGGAACCAACAAGGTCCATACCGTAGGGCAAGGCGTGTTTCGTACGCTGAGCTACGTGGGCGATCACACGCCGGTGGTGGTTGACGAGCCACTGCACCTGTTCGGTGAGAACACCGCGCCGGCGCCGGGCGAAGTCATTCTGTCAGGCCTGGGCGGCTGCATCGCCGTGGGCGTCACCGCCGTAGCCACCTGGATGAACGTCAAGCTCAGCAAGCTGGAAGTGTTCCTCGAAGGCGACATCGGTAACCCGGCCGCGTGGGGCGCTGGCGGTGCCGAGAAACAGCCGCTGGAGATGGGCTTTCAAGACATCCGCGTCAAGGTGCTGGTGGAAGGCGACGCCTCCCGTGAAACCCTGGACGAGATCGTTCGTCTGGCCAACTACGCCTCGCCGATGGCCAACACCCTGCGCAACCCGATCCCGTTCAGCATCAGCCTGGCCGATTGAACCGGCAGCGCTGAGCCCAGCACGCCGCATACGCAAACACTGACGGGAGGGATTGCCATGAACAACATCGCACGCGCACTCGAACCGGCGGAACGCACCGCAGACTGGGGCGATGACACCCAGGTGCTCGCAGAGGTCCGCCGCATCGCCACGGGGCCATTGGCCGAATCGGTCCAGCGGATCGATGAAGGTCATTATCCGCTGGACATCATGGCTTCCCTCGCGCAGGCCGGTGCCTTTGCTGCGCACCTGACGCAGCAGGGCCAGCGTTTCGATGTAGCAGTGGGCAGCATGCACGAAGCCAGCCGCATTTGTGGTTCGACCGGCTTTTTGATGTGGTGCCATGACGTCTGCGGCCTGTACATGGACCAGTCCGACAACACCGCGTTGCTGTCGCGACTGGCGCTGCACACCCAAGGCCAGACGTTCGGCGGCACGGCCTTGTCCAACCCGATGAAGGCGCTGGCCGGCATCGAAACGCTGATCTTGCGCGCGCGCAAGGTGCCCGGTGGCTATCGGGTCAATGGCGCATTGCCGTGGGTCAGCCATATCAACCGTGGTCAGTACTGCGGCGCTATCGCCGGGGTGGAGCGTGATGACGGCTCCATCTCCCACGAAATCATGTTCATGCTCGATCTCGACGAGCGTGTCGAACTCAAGACCTGTCCGGAGTTTTCCGGCATGGAAGGCACCAGCACCTGGGGTGTGCGTCTGGTCGATTATTTTGTCCCGCAAGATGCCCTGATCGCCGATCCGGCGCGGCCATTTGTTCAGCGCATTCGCGGCGCCTTCATCCTGTTGCAGTCAGGCATGGCCAGCGGCGTTGCCCAAGGCAGTATCGATTCGATCCGTGAGGTCGAGCCGACGCTGGGCCATGTCAACCAGTTCCTGCACAACGGCGCCGACGAGTTGCAATTTGAACTCGATGATCTCAATGCGCGGGTGCTCAGGCTGTGCCGCACCCCGTATGAAACCAGCAAGGACTTCCTGCTGGATGTGCTGGACGCCCGGGTGCAGGGTGCCGAGCTTGCCCTCAAGGCGTCGCAGTCGGCATTGCTGCATCAGGGCGCGCGGGGCTATCGCATGAGTGCCGCGCCGCAACGGCGCATCCGTGAAGCGCACTTCGTCGCCATCGTGACCCCGGCGATCAAGCACCTGCGCTGGGAAATGGCCCGCCTGATGAAAGAGGAGATGCCGGCATGAGTGCCCTGACCAAACCCTGGCTGCAATTCATCTGCCGCGCCTGCGGCGTGATCTACGACGAAGCACTGGGTGACCCGGACAGTGGTCTGCCGCCGGGTACGCGCTTCGAAGACATTCCGGACGACTGGGAATGCCCGTTGTGTGGAGTGACCAAGAGCGACTTTGAGCTGTTCGTCAAACGTGAAGTGGAAGCGGTCAGCCAGATGCCGATGTTTCAGCAGGGCACCGGAATTGTCGTGGTCGGTGCCGGTCTGGCTGGCTGGGCGGCTGTCGAGGCCATTCGCGAACTGGACCGTAGCGTGCCGATTACCCTGGTCAGCGCCTGTAACGGCAACCGCTATCACAAGCCCGAATTGTCGCTGGCGTTGAGCCGGGGCCAGACCGCGCAGTCGCTGATTCGCGAAACCGCGCAGGATGCCGCGCAACGTCTGGGGGTACGGCTGTACAGCGAAACTTCGGTGGTAGGGCTGACACCTGCACTGCATCAACTGCGTACCACCCGCGGCACCCTGAGCTATACCAAGCTGGTGCTGGCGCATGGCGCGCGCCCGGCGCTGCCTGCGGCCTTGCCGCCGGCCTTGTGCTGGCGCGTCAACAACCTGCACGAATGGTCCGGCTTGCAGGCGCGCCTGAGCAAAAGAGCGCAGCGCATTGCAATCATCGGCGCGGGCATGGTGGGTTGCGAGCTGGCCGAAGACTTTGCCCGGTCAGGGCACAGCGTCACGCTGATTGACCGTAACCCATTGCCATTGGCAGGACTGCTGCCCGATCTGGCGGCCGAATTGCTGCTGAGCCATCAATCCCGACAGGGCATCGAGTTCATCGGCTCGGTTCAGGTCGCGCAGATCAGCGGTTGGGCAGATGGCAGCAAAACCCTGAGCACCGAGTGCAATCGCCATTTCGAGTTCGATCAGGTAGTGGCCGCCACCGGTCTGATGACTGAGAGCCGTCTGGCGCGCAACGCGGGCCTGGCGTTCGACCGGGGCATTCAGGTGGATCCACAGACGCTGGTCACCAGTGACGCCGACATCTACGCGCTGGGCGACTGCATCAGTCTGGCCGGGATGCCATGCCGTTTTGTCGAACCGATTGCCTTGCAGGCCCAGGTCATCGCCCATGGCCTGCTGGGGCGGGAACATGCCGGTTATGCCCATGCGCAACCGGTGATCCGCCTAAAAACCCGGTCTTTACCTATCGTGCTGCGTGGCCTGCCATCCATGGCCGGCACCTGGCGGATTGTCGAACAGGGCGAAGGGCACCTGCGCATGGAACAGGATCTGGACGGCCACATGGCGTCCAGCTTGCAAGTTGGCCAGGCAGCCGCCTGAACATCATTTACCAGAAGGACTGCGGGCATGAGCGACGAGAACTTTTACCGACCGTACAGCAGTGACGCGCCCTTGTCGGGGTGCAGCTGCGGCCAGCATGCCAGCCAGTCAGTCCACGACAGCGAGGCGGAGCGCGCACGAATGGCTCGGGGGCAAAACCCCGAAAGCCTGTCCCGTGATTTTGTCGAGGCAGCAGCCGTCCGTGCCCTGTTTCCCCATGACGTCACGCGCCGGCGCTTTCTCAAGGCGGTGGGTGCAGGCGCGGCCATGGCGGCGATCAACAGCTTGTTGCCGATACAGGCCATGCAGGCGATGGCCGAAGACAAGAGCGGCGCGCTGGAGAAGAAAAATCTCAAGATTGGCTTCATCCCCATCAACTGCGCCACGACGCTGATCATGGCTGACCCCCTGGGCCTGTATAAGGCCCAGGGGCTGAACGTGACCTTGCAGAAGACCGCCGGCTGGGCGCTGGTGCGCGACAACATGCTCAACGGTGAGCTGGACGCCTCGCACTTTCTTGCGCCCATGCCGCTGACCATTTCGCTTGGCCTGGGCTCCAACGCTCAACCCATGCGCGTCGCCAGCATCCAGAACACCAATGGCCAGGCCATCACCCTGGCGCTCAAGCACAAGGACAATCGCGATCCGCGCAACTGGAAGGGCTTCAAGTTCGCCATTCCGTTCGAGTTCTCGATGCACAACTTCCTGTTGCGTTACTACCTGGCCGAGCACGGTCTGGACCCCGACCGCGATGTGCAACTGCGGGTCACGCCGCCTGCCGAAATGATCGCCAACCTGCGCGCCGGCAACATCGACGGGTTTCTCGGTCCGGACCCGTTCAACCAGCGTGCGGTGTATGACGAGATCGGTTTTATCCATGTCCTCTCCAAGGACATCTGGGACGGCCATCCCTGCTGTTCGTTCGGCACTTCGCAGAAGTTCATCGAGGAGAACCCCAACACCTTTGCCGCGCTGTACAGGGCGATTCTCAACGCCGCTGCGCTGGCCCGTGATCCGGCCAACCGGACAATGATCGCGCAAACCATCTCCACACCGAACTACCTGAACCAGCCGGAAATCGTCATTCGCCAGGGATTGACCGGCCGTTTCGCCGATGGCCTGGGCGTGGTGCAGGACCACCCACGTCGCTCGGACTTTGACCCGATGCCCTGGTACTCCATGGCAACCTGGATGCTCACCCAGCTCAAGCGCTGGGGCTACATCAAGGGCGATGTGGATTTCAACGGCATCGCCGAGCAGGTGTTTCTGATGACAGACGCCCGCAGGCAAATGCGTGAACTGGCGATGAGCGAAGCCAGTGTTGAACCGCTGTCGGGCTACAAGGCGTTTTCGGTCATGGGTCGGCCATTCGATCCGACCCAACCCAAGGCCTATCTGGATGGCTTTGCCATCAAGCGCACGTAAGAGGAGCAGGCGATGAAAACACTGAGATTCAGGGCGGCCCTGCTGTCGCTGGCCATGCTTGCGGCGTTGCTGCTGGTGTGGCAGTTGGCGACTTTGCCGACAGCAAGAACCGCGAAGGCGGCGATGGACGAAGAGTACGCCATGCTGATGGGCAAAAGCCTCAGCAGCGAGCAACGCAAGGCCAATGGTTTTCCGACGCCAGCGGAGTTCTCGACCCTGGCGCTCAAACAACTGAGCGACCCGTTCTACGACCGTGGCCCCAATGAAAAAGGCATTGGTATTCAGTTGGCGCATTCACTGGGACGGGTTGCCATCGGCTACTTGATCGCCTTGCTGGTGGCGATTCCGCTGGGCTTTGCCATCGGCATGTCGCCGCTGCTGTACCGAGCCCTCGATCCGTTCATTCAGGTGCTCAAGCCGATCTCGCCGCTGGCCTGGATGCCGATCGCGCTCTACACGATCAAGGATTCGTCGGTGTCGGCCATTTTCGTGATCTTCATCTGCTCGGTATGGCCGATGCTGATCAACACCGCCTTCGGCGTCGCTGCGGTACGCAAGGACTGGCTCAACGTCGCCCGCACCCTGGAGGTCAGCCCGTTGCGCAAGGCGTTCATGGTGGTATTGCCGGCCGCGGCGCCGACCATCATTACCGGTATGCGCATTTCCATGGGCATCGCCTGGCTTGTGATTGTCGCCGCCGAGATGCTGATTGGTGGCACCGGCATCGGCTACTTCGTCTGGAACGAATGGAACAACCTGTCGCTGTCCAACGTGATCTTCGCCGTGCTCATGATCGGCGTGATGGGCATGTTGCTGGATCTGCTCTTTGCCACCCTGCAAAAAAAGGTGACTTATGCTGAATGAAAACTCCGGGCGCACGCCTGCGTTCATCAAGGTCGAAGGGCTGACCAAGCGCTACGGTGCCGCTTCTGCGCCGGTTTTCGAAGACATCAGTTTTTCCATCCAGCGCGGCGAGTTCGTGTGCGTGATCGGCCACTCCGGTTGCGGCAAAAGCACCATCCTCAACATCCTCGCCGGGCTGGACGAGGCCAGCAGCGGGACGGTGGTGATGGGCGGCCGTGAGGTGTCCGGGCCGAGCCTGGATCGCGGTGTGGTGTTTCAGAACCACGCACTGCTGCCGTGGATGACGGTGGATCAGAACATTGCCTTTGCCGTGCGCTCGCGCCACCCGGAGTGGTCGAAAGCGCAGGTGGCGGAACACGGTACGCGCTTTCTGGAGATGGTCGGCCTGAAAGGGGCCGGGCAGAAGAAGCCCAGCCAATTGTCTGGCGGCATGAAGCAGCGTGTCGGCATTGCCCGCGCCTTTTCGGTGGAGCCGCAAATGCTGTTGCTCGACGAGCCGTTCGGCGCACTGGATGCCCTGACCCGTGGGGTGATTCAGGACGAGCTGCTGAGCATTTGCGCCGCCACCCAGCAGACTGTGTATATGATCACCCACGATGTCGACGAGGCGATTTTGCTGGCCGACAAGATCATGTTGATGAGCAACGGCCCCCATGCGCGCATCGCCGAAATCGTCATCAACACGCTGCCTCGCGACCGCTCGCGGGAAACCATTCACCACGACCCGCAGTTCTACCGTATCCGCAACCACTTGGTGGACTTTCTGGTGCGCCGCTCCAAAACCATTCAGGAGCAGAACGCGCAAGCTGCCGCGCCCGCCGAGCCCCTGATCGTCTATCCCGGCCTCACCGATGACGGTCCACCTTCGGGGCCGGATGGCCCGTCCAGTTCCAAGCTGCGCATCGTTGCCTGAACCCTGTTTGACAATCCCGCTGCATGACTGATGAGAGAGGTTTCCATGATTTCCAATCGCGACCAAGTGACCCAGATGATTCTCGCCGCCAAAGTCAGCAAAGGCTTGAAATGGCGTGACGTGGCGGAGCGTATCGGCCTGTCCAAGGAGTGGACCACCGCCGGCTGCCTGGGCCAGATGACCTTCGACAAGGCTCAGGCCGAGACCCTGGGTACGCTGTTCGAACTGTCGGATGAGGCCGTGGCGTGGCTGCAAGTGACACCGTACAAGGGCTCGCTGCCGACGTCGGTGCCAACCGACCCGCTGATCTATCGCTGGTACGAATTGGTGAATGTCTACGGCACCACCATCAAGGAACTGATCCATGAGGAGTTCGGCGACGGCATCATGAGTGCGATCGATTTCTCCATGGACATTCAGCGCCAGCCGGACCCCAAGGGCGATCGGGTCAATGTCGTGTTGTCCGGCAAGTTCCTGCCCTACAAAAGCTACTGATCCCGCAGTGCACCGGCCGCACCTGGGTGTGGCCATTCCATGATGGCAAGAGGAGGGCGGCATGCTCATCGACGACAATATTCTGGTCGAGGCCTTTCTGGATGATGCCAGTTCCACCTTCAGCTACCTGCTGGTGGACCGCTTGACCCTGAGCGGCGCGATCATTGATAGCGTGCTGAACTTCGATTCCAAATCAGGCCATACCCATACCCAATCGGCTGACGCGATCGTTGCTCGCGTGCGGGAACTTGGCGTGCGGGTGCGGTGGATTCTGGAAACCCATGTGCATGCCGATCACCTGTCCGCCGCCCCTTATTTGAAAGACAGACTGGGCGGCCAAATCGCGATCGGCAGCCACATCACCGACGTTCAGCGGGCATTTGGTACGTTGTTCAATGAGGGCGATCAGTTCAAGCGTGACGGCAGCCAGTTCGATGCCTTGTTCGAGGATGGCGACCATTTTCTCATCGGCAGCCTCAACGCGCAGGCGTTGCACACGCCCGGCCATACGCCGGCCTGCATCACCTATGTGATCAGCGCGGGCGACCTTACGCTGGCATTCGTCGGCGACACCCTGTTCATGCCGGATTACGGTACCGCCCGCTGTGACTTCCCCGGCGGTGACGCCAGAACCCTGTTTCGCTCCATCAGAAGAATCCTGGCGTTGCCCGCCGCCACACTGATTTTCATATGCCACGACTACCGCCCGAACGGTCGGCCGATTGAATACCTGACGACGGTCGACGCCCAACGCAAGCACAACATCCATGTGCATGACGGCCTCGGGGAGGATGACTTCGTGGCCATGCGCGAAGCCCGCGATGCCACCCTGGCCATGCCCGCGCTGATCCTGCCGTCGGTGCAGGTGAACATGCGCAGCGGACACTTGCCGGAAGCCGAGGCCAACGGCGTGCGGTATCTGAAAATTCCGATTAATGCCCTGTGAGTTCAATCATGTTCGACCATGCGATGCTAAGCGTGCTGTTGGGCGGGGCTATCGGTGCGATCCTCGCCCTGACCGGCGCCGGAGGAGGGATTCTCGCCGTGCCGGTTCTGGTCTTCGGTCTGGACTTGTCACTGCCCCAAGCGGCACCGGTTGGATTGCTGGCCGTAGGACTCTCGGCAGGCGTGGGCGCGGTACTCGGTCTGCGGCAAGGGATCGTTCGCTATCGTGCCGCAGGCATGGTCTCGATGATTGGAATCGTCGTGGCTCCGCTAGGGCTCTACATCGCTCATCGTGTGCCTAATCAACCACTGGCGCTGGGGTTTTCGATGGTCCTGATTTATGCGTGCCTGCGGATGCTGCACAACGCCAATCGGGACCTGCGGCATGGAGAAGCACCACCGCGCCTGACTTCAATGCCTTGCGTGCTCAATCCGGCCTGCGGGCGCTTGCGCTGGACACTGCCCTGCGCACGCGCGCTGGCACTGACCGGAATGCTTTCGGGTTTGCTGTCCGGACTGCTGGGGGTGGGCGGTGGCTTTGTCGTCGTTCCGGCGCTGAGCCGCTGTACCAACTTGGAAATGAAGAGCATCACCGCGACGTCGTTGGCAGCCATCGCCGTTGTGTCAATGGGGAGCGTGACCACCGCGGCAATGACAGGGTCACTGTATTGGCCGGCGGCGCTGCCCTTTGCGGCGGGGGCTGTGCTTGGGTTACTGGCTGGGCGTTTGTTCGCCGGTCAGTTGGCCGGGCCACGCTTACAACAAGCCTTCTCGGTGACGGGGATGATTGCGGCCATCATGCTCGCCGGGCATGCTCTTTGTTCTTAAGTACGGGCGAAAGTCTTGTGTAGCGGAAGGAGCCTCAGTATCCGGCCTGGACTTGCATCCCCTGGTTCGAGTCGGCTGTGATGATCACGAACCCGTGTCCTAAATTTGCCACTCGGTTCAAGTGTATTGCCAGCGCTGCGACGAGCATTGGGGCTCTATCTTCGGGGCAGATGTAGAGCGGCTGCTTCTGGCCGAAAGCGACGGGATGGCTACCCCGTCGCCATTGCCTGCTCACACTTCAGTCTGCTCCGCCATTTCAAGCGCGTCGTCCACTTCGATGCAAAGGTATCTGACAGTGCTTTCCAGCTTGGTGTGACCGAGAAGTATCTGTACTGCTCTGATGTTTTTCGTCCTCCGATAGATCAATGAAGCCTTCGTCCGACGCATCGTATGAGTGCCATATGGGACTGGGTCGACGCCGATGGAGGCTACCCAAGCTTTCACTATGCGTGAGTATTGGCGTGTGGATAGATGTTCGGAAGTTCTTAGCCGACTTGGGAACAGAAAATCCCCATTTCGAAGTCGAGCCTCTTGCACCCATTCCTCCACGGCGAGTCGCGTTTGAGCAGTGATCTCGAACTGTACGGGCCGTTTTGTTTTTTGCTGCATCACCATTGCCCTGGCTACAACTTGATTTCCGTGCGCGACATCACGAACGCGTAGCTTTGTCAGGTCGCATGCACGAAGCTTGCTGTCGATTGCCAAATCGAAAAGTGCTAGATCCCTCACGTTTTGCGCTAGCTCAAGCCTGATCCTGATGCCCCAGATATCCCGCAAGCGGAGCGGTGCTTTTTGACCGACCAGTTTGCCTTTATTCCAAGGCTGATATGAGGAAGACGCAGTGTTTCCGCGAGGGGCATCAAGGCAATGCGGAAATCATCCAGGGCCTGATGGCCAAGGATCCGCATCTCAAGTCGCTGCTCGACACCTTGCAGAAGGTCAGTGGTACCCGGGCTGAGGTGATCCTGGAATTGCGTGACGAAATCAAGGAGCAGATCGAAACCGCCGCCGCCAATGGCACCCTGGACGATGAGCAACTGAAGCGGCTGGCCACCGACCGCAATAACTTGCGCATGAGCAGCATCGCCGTGTTCAAGGCGACCAACAAGGAGGACTCCTTCGTGCTGCCCACCCCTTGGGTGAATTACAGCAGCAGTAGCTCGTTGAGTGTTGAGCGTCTGCAAGGCGAGGTGAATTTCGAGTACGGCAAGGATCAGCTCGAACCCAAGTCCTTCAAGCTCAAAGGCGAACGCGCGCGCAGCGCTGACACGTCGGCCAGGGTCATGGCCGAGAAGGGTGAGAACTGGACACCGACATGAGGGACCAGGCCGGGGCGTGAGCGATCACTCACGCCTCGACGGGTCATGAACCTGACGGAAGGTACACAGACGAGTCTCAAGTTGCGACACAGTGGGCAGATAACCTGTATGTCACTTTTATGTCTGCAACAACGTTCAAGGACCGAACTCCATGACCTCGTCTCGACACGACCGTCAAGCCTTTTCCGATCACCCGCGCTTCTTCGGCGGGGTTGCGTTCATTCCGGTCGTTCCCGCCGTGGCGTGGATCCTCGCGCAGTCCACGTCCCTCGCCAATTGGATCGCGTCTGCCGCTTTGATCGCCATCGGCCTGATCGCCTGTGCCTTGAGCGCATCTAGGCACAAAGCCGTGCTCCAGTCGATGGAACAGGCGCGACAGGCTCAGGCCGGTTCGCATGCGCAGCACGGTGGTTCGGCCTCGCGCAGCCAGTTGGATGAGGTGTTGCTTGGCGCGATGCCCATCTGGTCTCGGCAGGTAGAAAGCTCGCGCCAGCAGACCGAAGAAGCGATCGTCAGCCTGACCAGCCGGTTCACCGGCATCGCCGAGCGCCTGCAGGACACCGTTCAGGCTTCGCAGCAAGCCGCCGGTGAGCTGGACGGGCAAGGCTCCGAAGGGGCGCTCAAGGTGCTCGCCACCAGCGACACCGAACTGAGCCAGGTGATCGATTCCCTCAAAGCCAGCCAGACCAGCCGTGACCAGACCCTGGCCCAGGTCCGCGGGCTGACAGCCTATACGGGCGAGCTGCGGACGATGGCCGCCGATGTCGCTGCCATTGCCGCGCAAACCAACCTGCTGGCCCTGAACGCGGCCATCGAAGCGGCGCGCGCGGGCGAGGCCGGTCGAGGGTTCGCGGTCGTCGCCGATGCGGTGCGCAGCCTGTCGAGCAAGTCCAGCGAGACCGGCCAGCAGATGTCCGCCAAGGTCGACATCATCAATACCGCGATCACGCAATTGGTCCACGCCGCTTCCAGCAGCGCCGACCAGGACAGCCACTCAGTGGCCTCGTCCGAGAAAAGCATCCAATCGGTGCTCGAACGCTTTCAGACCATCACCGCCAGCCTGGCTGAATCCGCCGATCTGCTCAAACAGGAGAGCTACGGCATTCGCGATGAAATGACCGAGGTGCTGGTCAACCTTCAATTCCAGGACCGGGTCAGCCAGATCCTCAGCCACGTGCGCGACAACATGCACGCGCTGCACGAGCATCTGGTGCAGGCCAGTCAGTCGCCCGATCAGGCCGTGGCCATCGATGCGCGCCAGTGGCTCGCCCGAATGGAGGCCACCTACGCCACCGACGAACAGCGACGCACTCACCACGGTGAGGCCGCGACGCAATCCAGTACTCAAGACATCACCTTCTTTTAGGAACACACCATGGCGAAGAATGTATTAGTGGTCGACGACTCCAGCAGCGTTCGGCAAGTGGTCGGTATTGCCTTGAAAAGCGCGGGTTACGACGTGATCGAGGCCTGTGATGGTCGGGATGCCCTGAGCAAACTCACCGGTCAGAAGGTGCACCTGATCATCAGCGACGTGAACATGCCGAACATGGACGGCATTACCTTCGTCAAGGAAGTCAAGAAGCTGGCCAGCTACAAGTTCACGCCCATCATTATGTTGACCACCGAGTCGCAGGAGTCGAAGAAGGCCGAAGGCCAGGCGGCCGGCGCCAAAGCCTGGGTCGTCAAGCCGTTTCAGCCGGCGCAGATGCTGGCGGCGGTCTCCAAACTCATTCTGCCCTAACACGTTGCGCCAGGGAGGCAGCCATGCCGATCACTCACGAATTGGTCGATGACACGATCCAGGTGGCCATCGAAGGCGAGTTGACGATCTACACCGTCGCCGAACTCGCCGAAGCGCTCTTGCGCCACGTTGGCTCGGCCCCGAGCCTGGCGCTGGACCTGTCTCAGGTCACGGAAATCGATGGCGCCGGTGTGCAGTGGCTGGCCGTGATCCACCGTGAAAGCGTCCACGAGGGCACGGCGCTCCGCCTGACCGGGCAAAGCCAGGCAGTCGTTCAGGCGCTGCAACTGTGTGGCCGTGCTGCGCTGTAGCAGCTTGACCACCGACCAGAGACAGACAAAGGAAGTCCAGGTGAGCATCAATCTCGATCAGGCACTGCAGACGTTCATCGTCGAAGCACGCGAACAGTTGCAAGTCATGGAGCAATCCCTGCTGCAATTGGAAAGCGAGCCGGGCGATCAGGACAGCATCGGCGCGATTTTCCGCGCCGCACACACCATCAAGGGCTCCGCCGGCCTGTTCGGGCTGGAACCTGTGGTCAGTTTCACGCATATCGTCGAGGACGTGCTCGACCGCTTGCGCGATGGCAGCGTCGAGGTGGACGACACGCTGATCGCCGTACTGCTCAGGTCCTGCGATCACATGCTGGAGTTGATCGATACCGTCGCCGCCAAAGGTGAGGCGCTCAGCCCCGCAGCCCTTGAGCTCGAGGGGGCGCTGCGGCAGGCGCTGCTTGCCTACCAGGCCACCCACGAGGCCGTTCGAGAGGTTCTGGCCGTTGCGGCTGAGCCGAGCAGCGAAGCGCGGCTGTGGCACCTGTCGTTACGCTTCGGGGTGGACGTTTTCCGCAACGGCATGGACCCGTTGTCGTTCCTGCGCTACCTGGGCACCCTGGGGGAGATGATTCAAGTAACGACCCTGACCGATACCTTGCCCGCGCTGGAAAGCTGGGACCCGGAAAGCTGCTACCTGGGCTTCGAGATCGATCTGCGGTCGGCAGCCAGCCACGCCAGCCTCAATGAAGTTTTCGACTTCGTGAGGGACGACTGTGAGGTCAGCATCGTGGCCATCGAGGACGCTTTGGCCGATACCGTCTGCGCCGACCACCCACTGATTGGACCGGTCGAGGAAAGTCCCTCCGCAGCGCTCGCGCAACGCTCGCCGGCCAACCGCGACGCGAGCAGCCGAGATGGCAATTTCGTGCGGGTCAATGCCGACACGCTGGACCAACTGATCAACCTGGTCGGTGAACTGGTCATTGCCAGTGCCGGCGCCAACCTGCTGGCGCGGTCGTGTCATCACGCCCCGTTGCAAGAGGCGACGTCGACGGTGTCGACCCTCGTCGAAGAAATACTCGACGGTGCCCTGCACCTGCGCATGATCCCGATCGGCGACACCTTCAACCGTTTCCGGCGCGTGGTGCGCGATGTCAGCCAGGAATTGGGCAAGGACATCGAGCTGAGCATCAGCGGAGCGGAAACCGAACTGGACAAGACGGTCGTCGAAAAGATCGGCGACCCGTTGATGCATCTGCTGCGCAACGCCATGGACCACGGCATCGAAAGTGCTGATGCACGGCGTGCTGCGGGCAAGTCGAGCAAAGGCCACCTCAGCCTCAACGCCTACCATGACTCTGGCAGCATCGTCATCGAAATCGCCGATGACGGCGCAGGTCTCAACCGCGACCGCATCCTGGAAAAAGCCCAGGCGCGAGGGTTGGTGGCCAGCGGTGCAGTGCTCACCGATCAAGAGATCTACAACCTGATTTTCGAGCCGGGGTTTTCCACGGCCGAAGCCGTGACCAACCTGTCTGGCCGCGGCGTCGGCATGGACGTGGTCAAGCGCAACATCACCCTGTTGCGCGGCAACGTCGAGCTCGACAGCCAACCGGGCCAAGGCACGCTGGTGCGCATCCGGCTGCCGCTGACGCTGGCGATCATCAATGGCTTTTTGGTCGGTATCGACCGCTCGACCTACGTCATTCCGCTGGACATGGTCCAGGAATGCATTGAACTGGATGAACACCAGCGTGAATCCGGCCGCCAGCAGGGTTATCTGGACTTGCGTGGCGAAGTGTTGCCGCTGGTGGACCTGCGCGCTCATTTCAGCCACGAAGGCCCTCCGGCCCGTCGCCAGAACGTGGTGGTGGTGCGCTATGCCGAGCACAAAGCCGGGCTGGTCGTCGATGACCTGCTGGGTGAATTCCAGACCGTGATCAAACCACTCGGCAAGCTGTTCGGTGCACTGCGCGGCATCAGCGGCTCGACCATATTGGGCAGCGGAGCGGTAGCGCTGATCCTCGATGTACCCGCGCTGCTCAATCAAATCGTACAACTTGAAGCCCGCACCAGCCCGTCGCCTTTACCGGTGTCGGTCGTTGCCCGCTGACGTGTTTGCAAGACAAGGAGATTCTCGATGAAATGGTTTTACGATCTCAAGATTTCAACCAAGCTGGTTGGCTCGTTCTTGGTGGTGCTGGTGTTGACCGCCGCCATGGGGGGATACGCCATCCTCCAACTGGGTGCCGTCAATCAGGCTGCCCAGGACATCAGGGGCAACTGGATGCCGTCGATGCGTGCCGCCTCAGGCATGCGTTTCTTCATCGCAAGCTACCGCTTGCAAGAGTACCGCCATCTGGGCACCGACAGCAGCGATGAAAAGGTCCAGGCCGAGCGCGAAGCGGCAGACGCCGCGCAGCAGTTCGAAACGCGTGTCAACACCTACCAGCAACTGCTCTCGAATGACGAAGACCGTCAGTTGCTGGCGAGCGTCACCAGCGCATGGAGTGCCTACCAGGCCACCAGCAAGCGCTTGTTCGAGCTGTCCCGGCAGAACCAGACAGACCAGGCGCGAACGGTCTTCAGTGGGGAATCCAAGACTCACTACGACGAACTGACGAGCCGTCTGCAAAAAATGGTCGAGCTCAATGCCGCAGGCGGCGCCGCTGCCGGCGACAAAGGCACCGCGCTGTACGAAAATTCACGGCTATCGATCGTTGTGGCGCTGGTAGTGGCGCTGCTGATCAGCCTGACACTGGCGCTGCTGATCGCACGGATCGTTTCTCGTCCGCTGCGCCAAGCCGCGAGGGCGGCCGAACAACTGGCCGAAGGCAACCTGAACGCCCACATCGAGCCGGGTGCCAAAGATGAAACCGGCATGGTACTCAACGCCATGCGCAACATGGTCGGCAAGCTGACGCATATCATCGGAGAAGTCCGCAACGCGGCCGACAATCTGGCCAGCGCGTCGGAGCAAGTCAGTGCCACGGCCCAATCGATGAGCCAAGCCACCAGTGAACAGGCCGCCAGCGTCGAGGAGACGAGTGCGTCGATCGAGCAGATGAGCGCCAGCATCAATCAGAACACCGAGAACGCGAAGGTGACCGATGGCATGGCCAGCAAGGCGGCCAAGGAAGCCACCGAGGGCGGCGAGTCGGTTCAACAGACCGTGGTGGCGATGAAGAAAATCGCTCAGCGCATCAGCATCATTGACGACATTGCCTACCAGACCAACCTGTTGGCGCTGAACGCGGCGATCGAAGCCGCTCGGGCCGGGGAGCACGGTAAAGGGTTCGCCGTTGTTGCCGCTGAGGTGCGCAAGCTGGCCGAGCGCAGCCAGGTCGCGGCCCAGGAAATTGGCGAGCTGTCGTCCAGCAGTGTCGACATGGCGGAAAAAGCCGGTCAGTTGCTGGGGGAAATGGTCCCGTCCATCAACAAGACGTCCGATCTGGTGCAGGAGATCAGTGCGGCTTCGGAAGAGCAGGCCGCGGGCGTCGCTCAGATCAACACCGCCATGACCCAGCTCAATCAGGTCACCCAGCAAAACGCGTCCAGCAGCGAGGAACTGGCGGCCACGGCCGAAGAGATGAACAGTCAGGCGGAACAATTGCAGCAGGCCATGAGCTTCTTCGTCCTGGATTCCAGCCCTCGCGCCGCCGCGCCGGCCGGCCCGCAGGACGGTGCCGCAAGCATGCCGCGTCAGCCCGTGCGCAAGGTGCAGCCGCCGCGCAAGGCCGTGGCCTACGCCATGGAAAGTACATTGGACGAGTCGGAATTCACGCGTTTCTGATCGCAGACGCGAGCGGGTCACAAGGAGAACGAAATGGGCGCAGTGATGACGACGCGTGATGCAGCGGTTGGCGAAGACGAAGGCGCGCAGTACCTGACCTTCATGCTGGGGGGGGAAATGTTCGCCCTCGGCATTCTCGGGATCAAGGAAATTATCGAGTATGGCAGCCTGACCGTGGTGCCGATGATGCCGGACTTCGTGCGCGGCGTGATCAATCTGCGCGGTGCGGTGGTGCCAGTGATCGATCTGTCGGCCCGCTTTGGCCGGGCGAACTCAGCGATCACTCGACGCTCCTGCGTGATCATCCTCGAGGCAGGCTCCGGAACGGGTCAGGCGCAGGATGTCGGGTTGCTGGTCGATACCGTCTCGGCGGTGCAAGAGATTCCGGACGCGCAGATCGAGCCACCGCCCAGCTTCGGCGCACGTATTCGTGCCGATTTCATTGGTGGGATGGCGAAGGTCGATGGCAAGTTCGTGATCGTGCTGGAGGTGGACAAGGTGCTCTCCCTCGACGAGATGTCCAGTCTCGCGGAAGCCGCTCAAACGCCTGCTCTCGATTTCAATCCACGCTAGGGTCGAGCCATGCCACACAACGCATCGCTCGATGACCGTGAGTTCAGCCAGTTCCAGGCCTGGTTGCACCGGGCTGCGGGGATCAACCTGTCGCCGGCCAAAAAAGCGCTGGTCGCCGGCCGGTTGTTCAAGCGCCTCAAACACTATGAACTGAAAAGCTATGGCGATTATTTCAAGCTGATCATGACCGATCAGCGTAAGGACGAGTTGCAGGTGGCGCTCGATCTGCTGACGACCAACGAAACCTATTTCTTCCGTGAGCCGAAGCACTTCGAGTTTCTGCGCCAGCACGTACTGCCCGGTGCGGCCCCCGGCAAAGTGTTCCGCATCTGGAGTGCGGCCAGTTCGTCCGGCGAGGAACCCTACAGCCTGGCGATGACCCTGGCCGAGGCGCTGGGCACCACGCCATGGGAAGTGATCGGCTCGGACATCAGCACCCAAGTACTGGCCAAGGCGCGCACTGGTCATTACCGCATGGAGCGAATCGGCAACCTGCCGCAGTCGCTGCTGACCCGATACTGCCTGAAGGGGATTGGCCGCCAGGCGGGCACGTTCCTGATCGAACGCAGCCTGCGTAACCGGGTGAGTTTCATTCAGGTCAACCTCAATGAAGCGTTGCCCAATCTGGGCGAGTTCGACGTGATTTTCCTGCGCAACGTGATGATCTATTTCGACCCGCACACCAAAAGTCAGGTCGTCGCACGCCTGCTGCCGCTGCTGAAAGCGGGCGGCTACTTGATCATCAGCCACTCCGAAAGCCTCAACGGCGTGAACGACACGTTGAAGCTGGTGGCGCCGTCCATTTACCGCAAGCCATGAAGAAGCCTGTCGGCGCGGCCGAAGTGATCCTGGCACCTGGCGACGTGAGCTTCGCCACCCAGCCAACTCGCCTGCGTACCTTGCTAGGCTCATGTGTGGCCATTACCTTCTGGCACCCACAGCGGCACATCGGTGGCATGTGTCACTTCATGCTGCCGGCGCGTGCGCGCCATGCTCAACCCCTCGATGGCCGTTATGCCGATGAAGCGCTGGAAGTGCTGTTGCGTCATGCCCGCGCCAACGGTACGCGGGCTGAGGATTATCAGGTCAAGCTGTTCGGCGGCGGCGAAATGTTTCCCGGGCAGCCGCCCACGCTCCCCATGCAGGATGTCGCCCGTCAGAATGTGCGGGCGGCGCTGGCCCTTGCCGAGCACCATCATTTGAAGCTCATCGCCCAGGACCTGGGCAGTACGGGCTACCGCACGATCATGTTCGACCTGTGGAACGGCAACGTTTGGGTGCGGCACAAACCAATGGGAATACTCCGAGACAATGCCTAACAGAAAAATCAGCGTGCTATTGGTCGATGACTCAGCCGTGGTGCGTCAGGTGATGCTGGCGATCCTCAATGACACGCCGGATATCCATGTGATGGGGGCCGCCTCCGACCCGATTTTCGCCATGGACAAACTGGCGCGGGAATGGCCGGATGTGATAGTGCTGGATGTGGAAATGCCGCGCATGGACGGCATCACCTTCCTGAAGAAAATCATGAGCGAGCGGCCCACCCCGGTGCTGATCTGCTCGTCGCTGACGCAGAAGGGGGCGGAAACCTCCCTGCAAGCGCTGGCGGCGGGCGCGGTCGAAGTGATCGCGAAACCGGAAACCGGTCTGAAAAATTTCTTGCTCGAATCAGCGAACGAGCTGGTCGCCGCGATCCGCGCCGCAGCCCTTTCCAACGTCAGCAACCTGGGCAGGCGCAGCGTCCGCGCCGCGTCACCGATGGCGCCGCCCGGGAAGCTCACGGCCGATGCAATCCTCCCGGCTGCCAATGGCCAAGCCATGGCACAGACCACCGAACGCCTCGTCGCCATCGGCACCTCGACCGGTGGCACCCAAGCACTGGAGGCCGTTCTGACGGCCTTACCGCGGGTCTGCCCCGGCATCGTCATCGTGCAACACATGCCGGAGAAATTCACCGCCTCGTTTGCCGACCGCCTCAACAGCATCTGCCAATTGGAAGTCCGCGAAGCGCGGAACAGCGACCGCATCCATCCGGGGCTGGCCCTGATCGCGCCAGGCGGCAAGCACCTTATGGTCACGCGCAGCGGGGCCTTCTATCACGCGCAGGTGATCGACGGTCCGCTGGTCAATCGTCACCGGCCTTCGGTGGACGTGCTGTTTCGCTCGGTGGCCAAATCGGCCGGCAAGAATGCCACCGGCATCATCATGACGGGCATGGGCGACGACGGCGCGCGAGGGCTGAAAGAAATGCTCGACGCCGGTGCCTCCACCGTGGCGCAGGACGAAGCGAGCTGTGTGGTGTTCGGCATGCCCAAGGAAGCCATCAAACTCAACGCCGCGCAGCGCATTCTGCCGCTGGACGCGATTCATCAGGCAATCCTGCACAAATGAAGTGACGCCCACTGCGCCTTTGGATGGGCCAGTGGGGCAGGTCATCGCAAAGCGCGGCCCCATCACGTCCTGACACGATGCCCTATCGATAAGCCAGTAGCACGGTTGTCCGGGATGATTGCACGATCCTCCACCGAGGCGAACCAATGCCTGTCGTATGTGCCGAAAGCGTGAGACAACGCTGGACGTCATCACAGGAGGGCACGGTATGTCGCCGCAGGCACGCTTGGCGAATCTCATCTCACGTCGGACCATCGGGGACGGCACGTTCGACACGCCCGTGTCAGCGGTAACGTTGATTCGCTGGTCGGCGCCCAGCGAGCCGATGCCCGCCATCTACGAGCCGACCGTCTGCTTCGTCGCGCAAGGCCGCAAACAGGCGAGCGTGGGCACCACCACCTTGACGTACGACTCTGCCCGCTACCTGATTGCCTCGATCGCTCAACCGGTCATGGGCTCGGTCGTCGAGGCCAGTGCAGAAAAGCCTTATCTGTGCTTGCAGATCAACCTCGACAAAAAAGAGATCGCGGAGCTGGCCGCGCTCCATCCCTCGTCTCTGGACCCTGATTCTCCGCCGCTGGGGCTGGCGATCAACGACGCGCCCCCAGAATTGACCGATGCGGCCATCCGCTTGTTGGCATTGTTCGATGCGCCCCAGGATGTCCCGGCGCTGGCGCCGCTTATCTTGCGCGAAATCTACTACCGGCTGTTGACCGGCCCCAGCGGCAGCCTGCTGCGGCACATGGTCCACAGCCAGAGTCAGTTCCAGCAGATCAGTCGGGCCATTTCCTGGATACGACGGCATTTCCGCACCGCCTGCCGAATCGAGGATGCCGCTGAAGTGGCCGCCATGAGCCGGTCAAACTTTCACCGGCATTTCCGTGCGGTGACCTCGCTCAGTCCCCTCGCGTTTCGTCTGCAGTTGCGCATGCAAGAGGCGCGAAGGTTGATGCTGGCCGAAGGTCTCGACGCCGCCAGTGCCGGTGCGCGGGTTGGCTACAACAGCCCCTCGCAATTCAACCGCGACTACTGCCGAATGTTCGGCGCACCGCCAGGACGGGACGTGGCCCGGCTGCGGGAGTCGGGGAATTACTACTGCATGGCCGTTTCCGAGCCGAACACCTGAGTCGCGTCTGGCGCGCGTCGGCCGTCAGACCTGTTTTTTCAAATGAAGACAAGTATCGTCCTGGGAGGAAGAGCAGATGAAATACAAGACATTGGGCAACACCGGCCTGCTGGTTTCGCAACTGTGCCTGGGCACGATGACGTTCAGCGACGGCACCGGTGTATACGAACACATCGGCAATGTGGACCAGGCTGGTGCCGATGCGTTGGTCAAAGCCAGCGTCGAGGCGGGAATCAATTTTTTCGACACGGCGGACGTCTACTCGGCTGGGGCAAGCGAGCGCACCCTCGGGCAGTCCTTCAAGAATCTGGGCATCGCCCGCCACGAAGTGGTGCTGGCGACCAAGGTCTATAGCCGCATGGGGCCGGGCCGCAACGACGTGGGCGCGTCGCGTGGGCACATCATGGATGCGGTCGATGCCAGTCTCAAACGCCTGGGCACGGACTACATCGACCTGTACCAGATCCACGCCACCGATACGCTGACGCCCCTCGACGAAACCCTTCGCGCATTGGACGACCTGGTACGGCAGGGCAAGGTGCGCTATCTGGGCGTGTCGAACTGGCAGGCATGGCGGATCGCGACGGCCTTGGGCGTGTCCGCGCGGCTCAATCTGCAACGCTTCAATACCCTGCAAGCCTATTACTCTGTCGCAGGGCGCGATCTGGAGCGAGAACTCAAGCCGTTGCTTGAGGCCGAGAAGATGGGATTGATGGTCTGGAGCCCGCTGGCTGGCGGCCTGCTGTCGGGCAAATTCAGCCGTGACCACCAGACGCCCGTGGGCTCACGCCGCTCGACCTTCGATTTTCCCATCGTCGACAAGGCGCGCGCCTGGGACGTCATCGATGTGCTCAAACCGCTGGCCGAAGCGCATGGTTGCAGCCCAGCGCGCATCGCGTTGGCATGGCTGTTGGCCAAGCCGGTCGTGACGTCCATCGTAGTGGGCGCCAAACGCCTCGACCAATTGGAGGACAACCTCGCGGCCATCGACATTGAGCTGAGCCAGGATGAAATCGCCAGGCTCGACGCCGTCAGTGAACTGCCGCCTGAATACCCCGGCTGGATGCTCGACACCCAGATGGCCGACCGCCTGGGCCCCGTGGACCTTTGGGCCGGCAAAACCTCATGACGTGGAGTGCCAGCCGTCCGGGGAGGCCTCTTGCACGCTGCCTCAATCGGGCTCACTGGCAAGTTTCGCCTTTGCGGGGAGGGGACGTTTGGGCGTTTCCCTTGTGAAGGGTCGCGTCCGAACACCATCGATTCCTGCCCGAATGCTTGGCCATGTACAAAAAAGCGTCGGCTGATTTGATCATGCCGGCGGCATCGGTGGGTTCCTTCGCGGGCGTTACCGCTGCGACCCCGGCGCTCGCTGTCACAATGCCGAGCGGGTGGTCGGCATGATCGATGTTCAAGGCGCGAACACGCTGGATCATGTCCTCCGCCACCTAGCCCGCTCCTGTTGCATCCGTTCCCGGCAGCAGCACGGTGAACTCTTCACCCCCGTAGCGAACCGCAAGATCGGCTGGCCGTTTCAGCGCCCCTCTGATGACCTGCGCGACCTGCTGCAGGCACGTGTCTCCGGCAGGGTGGCCGTACCGGTCATTGAAGCGTTTGAAGTAGTCAACATCGAGCATGATCAGCGCCATAGGCTCTTCTTGACGCTTGGCCCGCTCGATCTCCTGCTCCAGGACCATGTCCAGTTTTCGGCGGTTACCCAATCCTGTCAGGCTATCCGTCGGGGCCATATCCTGAAGCGTTTGGTGGGCCGCCCTGATTTCCCGCTCCAGTCGACATCTGGCTCGCAATTGCGCCAGCACGATGGTGCCAAAGCTCGCGAGAAAGCCCATCAGCACCAGCAGCACCATCGCGGTTTTGAACAGGTCGTGGCGCCATGGACCGATGAACGACTCGCGCGACAGCCCGGCCTCCACGACCAGGGGATAGGAGCTCAGCGCGCGGTACGCCTACAGCCTTTGCGTGTTGTCGATGACGGCCCTGACTTCCGCGACCCCCTCGTTGGATTGCGGCAGATAACGCGTAAAAATTTCGCTCCGGGCCAGGCTTTCCTCCGTTGCAGGGGAGATGAAAGGTCGGCGCACGAGCACTTCACCGCTGCGTAACGCCAAAACCAGGGCGCCCTTGTCGTCAATCTTGAAGTCCCCGTAGAAATCCAGGAAATAACTCACCTTGAGGGTGCCGAGCAGAACGCCCCCGAACGAACCGTCGGGTTTATCGAGGCGGCGAGACACGGGGATGATCAGCTCACGGGAGGATCGGCTTCTCACCACTTCGCCGATCCGTATGTCCCTCCCGGGATGCGTGCGGTGATAGTTGAAATACGCACGGTCGGAATTGTTCGCCGTTTCAGGCGTGATGTACTGATTGGTGACGATCCAGGCCCCATTGGGCGCGTAGACGAACAGGCCCTGCAGTTGGGGCATGATCCTGGTTTGCTGATCCAGCAATGCCCGTATGCGGGGTATGTCGATGTTTTGCAGCCCATCGCCCTCAATCCGTTCGCGCAGTTCAGCCGTCAGCACATCCACTTGCCGAATGGCGTCCTCGGCATGTTGTGCTGTCGCCCGGGCGAGGTTTTTCGCAGAGTCCTGAGCGGTGACATACGCATGGCGGTAATCGCGCCATGATCGCCAACCCTCCACCGCCAGAAAACTCGAGACCATCAGGAGCATGAAGGTCAACGTCATACGGAACACGGCCGATGCGCGGCGTCCGCTCGGCATCAGGCCTTCCTCTGCAGTGGTTCCTGCTGCGAAGTGCTTTTCCTGGCGTCCTGGCATCGAAACCTCCCTGGCCAATTCAATCATAGCGTCAGGATGCATGCGCGTTACCGGGTAGACACCAAGTGCGGTTCATAACTCAACGCAAAATCGCGTTGCGCGCTCTGCGGTACGGCATTCCATCTCGAAGCGCGCTTGCACGAACGTTACAGACTGAGGGGGGCAGCGCACTCCATCATCGCCAGCCAGCCCTTAGGAGTTGCCCATGTTTGATACCAAGATCGCTTTCATCGTCCGCAACGACCTTGCTCACTGGCAACGGATGAATGTCGTGGCTTTTCTCGCAACCGGCATCGCCGGCTCCACGTGTTTCCGATTGGCTGTGAAGCCGAACGGCACGATTCTCTTACGCCAGACGCCGCATTGCGCTCGCCAAATGCGCACGGGCGCTTTCAGGGTCGCCCTGGCGCATTTGCTCGTACGCGCGTTGCGCGATGTCGTGGGGTATTGGCTTGAGGTCTCGCTGCGTGGACATCGCCAGCAGTTGCACCTGGGCGGCGCGCTCCAGATAGTAGAGGTCGTCCCAGGCTTCGGCGATGGTCGGGCCGGCAACGATTACGCCGTGGTTCTTCAAGAACAACACGTCGGCTTCGCCCATGACACCGGAAATGCGGTCACCTTCAGACTCGTCGAGTGCCAAGCCGTTGTAGGCCTCATCGACCGCCGTGCGCCCGTAAAACTTCAACGCCGTCTGCCCCAGCCATAACAGCGGAGGTCCCTGCAGTGAACACAACGCCGTGGCGTAGGGCATGTGCGTATGAAACGCCACTCTGACCCTGGGCAGTCTCTGGTGAAGGCGTGCGTGAATATAGAAGGCCGTGGCCTCGGGCTGGCCTTCGCCAGCGACCACCTGGCCATGGAAGTCGCAGACCAGCAGGGTCTCGGCGCGAATTTCCTCGAATGCATGCCCATAGGGGTTGACGAAAAACACGTCATCGCGCCCCGGCACCATGGCAGAGAAGTGGTTGCAGATGCCTTCTTCCAGACCGTGCCGCGCTGCCAATTGAAAGCATGCGGCCAACTCCGCGCGCGCAGTGACGATGGCGGGCGACTCGAGATCCAGGTCGGCGTAGCGGGCGGTACGGATACCGCCTTCAAGGGTGTGCGCCATGGCAATGACTCCGTGGGTTACCAGCCAAGGGATTCGAACAGGGGCACGACTTGATCCAGCGTGCTCACGGTCGCATCCGGGCGGTAGTCGGGCAGTAATTTCCGACCCGTACCGCGGTCGATCCACACGCAGCGAAACTGCATGTCGCGTGCGGCGGTGTGGTCCAGGTGCGGGCTGGCACAGATGTGCACCACGTCTTCACGTTGCACGCCCAGTTGCTGGTGAGCATAGTCGAACAGACGTGGATCGGGCTTGTAGGCACCCGCCTGCTGGGCGGTGATGACCCGGTCAATGTGCCCACCGAGCTGCGCGACGTTGCCGGCAATGATGTCGTCGTCGGTATTGGACACGATGCACAGGTTGAAGCCCATGGCCTTGAGGCGCTCGAGCGTATCGAGCACTTCGGGGAACGGCGGCATCTGGGGAATGGCCTCGGCCAACCGCTGGCTGTCCTCGGCCGAACCGGGCAACCCCAACTCTTCCAGCGCAAGCTGCAACCCCAAGGTACTCAAGTGACGGAACGAGCAGTGAGGCGGCGTCTGCTCCAGCCGATGCTCGTGCCGGTCGTACACCCCGATCAGGCGATGGACATCGACATCGTGCTGGCCCTTGGTGCCAAGAATTGTGGCGGCGACCCTCTGCAAGCCCTCGTCCCATTGAATCAAGGTGCCGTAGCAGTCGAACGTCAGCCATTGGGGACGTGCGGTATTTTCGAGTGTCATGCTGTTCTCCTCTATCGAGAGATTCAGCTTACGAGCGAATGCCGTTAGCGGGAAATTAAATTAATATGCGCGACTCAGTGGAAAAACGAATATCAAGGAACTGCCATGCTCGACCTTGAACTGCTCAAAACCTTCGTGTGCGTGGTGGATGAGGGCAGCTTTACCCGAGCTGCTGAACGGGTCCATCGCACGCAATCGACGGTCAGTCAGCAGGTGCGCAAGCTGGAAAAGACGGTCGGCCACACGCTGCTGCTTCGCGACCGCACGGGGCAGAACATCGCCCTTAACCCACAGGGCGAAATGCTGATTCAGTACGCGCGGCGTCTGTTGGCCATCTCGTCGGAAGCGCTGGACGTGCTTGCCAGCGATTGCGATCTGGAAATCCTGCGTGTCGGCGTGCCGGAAGACTTCGACTCACGGCGCATGGCAAGCCTGCTGGCAGGATTCAATCTGGCCTGCCCGCAGGCACGCCTGGAAACCATCAGCGGCATGAGCATCGAACTCAAGCAGAAGCTGACGGCAGGAGAGATCGACATTGCGTTGGTCAAGCGGGAACCTAACAGCGGGCCCAGTTGGGCAAGCTGGCCGGAACGGCTGGTGTGGGTGAGGGGGGTGGAGCACTGTTTTGCCCAAGGTGTGCTGCCGCTGGCCTTGTTTCCGCAAGGCTGCATTTATCGGCAACGGGCCATTCGCTTGCTGGATGTTGCGCAGCGGCCATGGCGGGTTGCGTTCGGCAGTCATAGCCTGACAGGCATCCAGGCCGCCGTGGCCGCTGGACTAGCCGTCTCGGTACTGCCGATTTCGGCGGTCTTGCCAGAGCACACGCTGTGTACCGACCTCCCCGAATTGCCGCCGACCGAGCTGGCGCTGATCAGCCGCGACGGCGCGTTGACCGGCTTGCAGCGAGCGCTGGTCGAGTTTTTGCGACAGGCACTGGGCGAATCTCCTGAGCCAACGCGCACTTGATGTCCGTGTGCATTCTCGGCATTACGAACCGGGGTGTCTTCCTGCCCAGCTTTACTTGAAGCTCGCGGATGGGCTTGGGTGTACGGGGCAGGTAATCCAAGACGGTGTGGTTCGACGCTTACACGCGAAAGGGGTGATTCCGAGGGTGTTTCGGTTAATCGAGACCTTGGCGTCTACCTGCAATGCGCCGCTCACTCCAGCCTCGGCGGATAACCGAACCGTGCTTTGTAGGCATGGGTGAAATTGGCCGGGTCTGCGTAGCCGACACGGTACGCGACCTGCGCCACTTGCCATTTGCGTTCGCGCAACAACTGGCGAGCCACTTCCAGGCGACGGTCGCGCAGGTAGTGCAGCATCGACCTGCCAAAGGCCTGCTTGAAGGCGCGGCGCAGCGTGGTTTCCCCTACACCCAGCATGCGTGCCAACTCTTGGCTGGCCGGTGGATGGGCAAGGTTGTCTTCAAGCCGTTGCCGGGCTTCGTGTGCCAGCTCGCGCTGGGCTCGAGTCTGGCCTTGGAGGCGGCTTTGCGGGCCGCCCAGGTGCACGGCCAGTTCCACCAGTACCGCCAGGGTCAGGCTTTCCTGATGCAGTCTGCCCAGTGCGCCGTGGTAAGGCGTCTGATACAAACGCTCGAACAGCGAGCGCAGCGCCATGCAGCGGGGCAGTGGCGTGAAACGAACGCCGTCCTGTTGCAGACGCAGCAGGGGCAACAGCGTGGTGTCACCTTCCTCGGCCTGTTCATGTATGAACGAGCCGGCAATGCGCAGCCCCGCCAGCCGTGCGTGGCTGCCGGCCGGTAGGATGTCGACCGCTTCCATCGGCTCGCTCAGGCCCAGGCTGATCGTGGCTTGCGGCGTATAGTGATTGGGCGTGCGGCGATCGATACTGTGGCTCCATCCCCCTTCGAGGACCTGCACGATGCACAGGCTGTCGGGCAGCACCTTGTGGATGCGCAGAGGTTCGGTAAACCGTAGGTCGCAGTCGAAATACTGCATCGACGGGCGCACGGTTCGCGCTTGATAGTGGCCGCTGGCACTGCCGATGATCTCCCGCGCGGACGCGTCGAGGATGTTCGACCGGCTCAGGGGTTGTGGGCCATCGAAGAACACTTCGGTGTCGTGGTAAGGGGTCCAGCTCTGCATGGCGTTCAATACTGGCTAACGGCTATTTGACGTCAATCCGACAACGGGGCCGCAGTATAGTGCGGGTGATGCTTTTTTAACCAATACCTGTGACCGATGGCCATTCACTTGTGAGATGCGGTCAGCCATCTTGCCGATTCGGTGACTGTGGCTTATCAGGTGTCCTCACTCTGTTACCGAGGACACTGGCATGTTCCTGAGCACCTGCGTACGCGTACTTACCCTTGGCGTGCTACTGCTGACTTCCGCTATCACCCTGGCCGATGACGCCCGCCCGGAAGTGGCCGAGAAGGTTATGGCTTATCAGGGCGAGCAAGGCGTGAAGGTATGGACGCTGCGCATCGGTGCCCGCGGTGCCAACGAGGCATTGGTGCAGGTGGAAGGGGTGGACCATGACTGGAACCTGCGCATCCAGAAAATGAACGTGGAAAAGACCGCCAAGGGCACGCGCTACAGCACCGAGGCCAACGGCCAGAAGTTCGTGGCGTTGATCCTTCAGGACGGCTATGGCGAGCTGTATCTGCCTGGTGAAAGTCAGGAATTGAACGTGGGCTACAGTGAAGGGCTGTCGTCACAGGGCGACGCCCAGGCGTTCCTCACCGACTACCTGAACCAGAAGTGATCATGTCCACCCCATCACGCAGGCTGCGGCTGCTGGCGTTTCTGTTTCTGGTCCCGCTAGGGCTGATGCTCTATGCACTGCTGCAAGACGGTCGTGTGCACTGGGCGTTGAGCGACGAGCAGCAAATGCGCGACTGGATCGTGGCCGCCGTAAAAGACCCCGCACATCTGTTGCCCATTCACCACCGCTTGACCGGAGGCCATGTAGGTGCCGAGTCCATCGTGCCGTACATGCAAAAGGAGATTGCCCGTATCGTGCAGGACCACGGCTGGCTGACGCTGCGTGGGGGCCTCGCGCACCTGGCTGAGCTCTGTGCGCTGGCAGCCGCCCTGACCGGTGTGGCGCTGTTGACCAAGCTCAAGTACGACGCCCTGCGCTCAATGCGTTCACAGGACTACATGCTGCAGCACTTGACGAAGGCCTGGCGGCGGGTCACCCAACTGATCTTCCTTGATGTGGCGTTGTTGGTAGCGGGGGTCAGCCTGTGTCTGCTCTACGAAATGGCCTGGGCCTACAGCCACTGGGACCGGGGTGGGGCGATGGCGCTGCTGTTCACTCTGCCGCTGTGGGGGGTATTGACTGGTGGCGTGCTGGTGCTGCGCAGCATCCGTAAGCGGCTCACACCGCTGGAGGCACCTGCAATTGGGCTGTTGGGTCGTGAGTTGCCACGCGAGCACGCACCGGGTCTGTGGCGCTGGGTAGCTGGCATTGCCCGCAAAGCCAATGTGCCTTCCCCGGACCATATCGTGGTGGGCGTCGATCGCTCCTGGTTCGTGACCAGCAGCCCGGTGTTTTTGCAGTCGGCGCAGGCGCCGTTGCTTGGGCACACACTGTACATCCCGCTCACTTACGCCTCGGCCATGAGCCAGGACGAAGCGGCTGCGGTGGTGGGGCACGAACTGGGGCACTTCGCGTCCGGCGACACGAAGAAGGGCTCGCAGCTGTCGTCACTGTTCCACAGCGTGCGGTCACGCATCCACACCCTGCTCGAAGACAATGACAGCGACACTCTGCTGGTCGGGCCAGGCATCTGGATATCGCTGTACTTCCTTGAGCAATTCGATCATGCCTTTCATCACTGGAGCCGGCGGCAGGAGCTGGCCGCCGACGAAGTGGGGGCACGTGTGGCCGGCGCCCGTATGTTCGCTATTGCCTTGCTGCGAGTGTGTGCCTTGTCCGAGCTGATCGACCTGCTGCTGGCCAGCCCGCAGACCCGCAACGTTGTGCAAGCGCTCAACATTCACTTGGGGCAGCACGCGTTGCCGCTCAGCCCCCACACCCTCGAACACCGTGTCGAGCACCCCTTCGACACTCATCCACCCACCTTGCAGCGCGTACACCACCTCAAGGTGGCACTGGACGACGACTTACTGCGTCAGGCGTCCCGTCCGGCCAGCGAGGCCGACAGCCAGTGGTTCAATCAATTGCTCACCGAAACGACACACGCCGCGTGACCGGCACGGAGACTCGACCCATGAATCAACCCTACCAACCTGGCAGCGCTACCGATCTCGCTGCATCGCTGACCGACGAATACAACCAGGCCATACGCACCGAAGCCGAGGACGCCGCTGACACCTTGCAAAGCTTCATCGAGTCGGTGCCCGACAAGACCGAGTTCACCTCTTCGCCCAGCGTGAAATACGTCCTGCCCATCGCCGCGCTGGTGATGGCACTCCTGGCCTGGGTGGTGCTGCGTGACATGGGCGGGGAGCACCGTCCAAGTGAGAAGGGAAGCGTGACGGGCTTGATTTTCTGCCTGGTCGGGGTTGCCGTACTGGTTGCTGCCAGCTGGGCCAACCGCCACTCAGGCAAGTTTGTGTTCATGACCCTGGATCACCGTCAGCTACGTGTGCACAACCTGAAGCAGCCGATCGATCTGCTGCAGGTGGGGCATGTGAGCTACAAAAACGGCGGTTGGGTGGAATCGTTGATGCTCGAACTCGGCCCTGACTCCGGCGAGAACGCGCACCAACGCAAGGTCAGCTTCCAGTTCTCCAAGGCCCTGTTGACGCGCACTGGCGGTACGCCCAAGGTACGTATCATGTCCGTGGGCTACCGGGTCAACGGAAAAACGCTGCGCGATGACCAACTCATGGGCGTGATAGAGAGTTACTTGAATGTCGCTCGCGCCGAGCAGGAGCTGGCAGCGCTGCGTCAGCGTCAGGCGGGTTTCGTCGGAAGCCCGCATGGATCGCCGCAGGGCTGTCGGCCGCAGCGGTGAGCGCTTCGCCATACGCAACTGAGCACTTGCCGCTGGATCGTTGGTTATCGCTGCGCAACCGCGATCAATGCGGTAGATGGAATGGGCAAGACAGGATTATCGCCAGCCATTTCCCTGACGTGCGCAATCACTGTTGCCTTTTCTGTGTCGGTCAGGCTCGTCCAGTCGGGTGACACTCCAAACAGCGTGTCAGGGTTATCGAGCGACTTCACATCCAGCTGATAGGCATGTGTCACGCTCTCGATGACAGGATCCCGAAATTCGGCGGCGATTAATTCGCGGGCGAAATCCAGTGTGTTGCCCAACGCTTTTACCGCCTCGGGCATCACCATGCCCTTGCGATCCGGGAAAAGCTTTCGCCTGGCATTTCCCAATAAAAGAAACGTCGCCGCACCCGTTTCTTGCCACTTTTTGGCCGCCTTGAGGATCCTTGAGCGGCATCAGTTGCCGACAGACGCCCCCTCTGAAGGGTTGCTTTGGGTCGATAGCGGCCTCAAGATTGAGTGTCACGGTCGCGGACTGGCTTCAGCACTATCGATCCCCCGATCAACTCGATCCTCAAGGAATCACCCAAACCAACGTGCATTTCTGCAAGGAGATCCGGAGGGAGATCAATGATGACGTCTCCGCTGTTATCACCCGGATCTTGGCATTTTACGACTGCCCGCACGGATTCACTCGGTGTATTTGAAGGAAGCGAGGCCCGGCAGACCCTACTCAAAGCAATCCTCGACAACCTTGCGGAGTCCGACTTCAAGACCTTGGCCGATGACGCTCTGACGGATCTGGTGCCCACGATCGACAGCCTGGAAGATGCATCACGACTGATGCCAGGACTGGAAGGCAATGCTGGGGCGTGGGCGTGGCTAAGAGCGCACCCGATCCAGTTTTCCTCACTTGGCAATGTGATGAGTCTCTCAGAGCTCGTGCGGCTGATCGAATGGCGCTGCATCAAGATCAATTTGCCGATGTTGTCGCTGGTATGCGCTAAGTCAGAAGGTGGGCAGGGCAGTAAAAGCTCCAAGACCGAGGCTGGGGATGTGGGCGTCATGTCCTTTCGGAGACTGCAGGCTTTGGGCGTCGATGGGCTGATCGATTTGCTGTTGTCGCACGCCGACGAGTTCGTCGCCGCACTTCTGGATCAGGCAGCCCCCTTGGATGAGTCCAGCGAATCGCTTGCGAGTTTACTGGCAGAGCTGGACACGTTTAACGATCTCGCGACCAGACTCTTCGATCACACCACATGTGAGCTACGGTCGATCCAGGACGCCCCAATGCATCTGTGGGCCAAAGCACTTGAGAGTGATCGCTTTACCGCCAAATCTGACGCCGTATGGACTTATTTTGATGAGATCATCGCAACTGAGCGCCATGCTGCGGGCGATGAAAGCGGGCTGAATCCGGCGACAGTGTTCGCTGGTTTTATCGCTCGGAATGCACTCCAGCTCAAGGGCAACCTTTGGCAGTCAACCAGCGAAGACTTGGCGCTGCTGCAGTATCTTCTACGCTCTTCCGATATCAGCAACGACGTGCTCAAGGCATTGCTCGATGGCGTCGTGCTTCGAGACCTATCGGTGCTGAAAGACAAAATGCCTGAGGGACGCTGGGTCATGCTGGTGACTTCAACGTTTTTGCCATATAGCTCGGAAGTCCGAGACGTAGTTCTGGCTTCATGCCGGCACCTTGAGGGCCAATACTTGGCTGAACGGTTGAATCTCGCGAAAGCAGAGGTCGATATCGGCTCGCTCCAGCTTGAATCTATGATCACGCTAAGCAAAAGCAACGCGCTGCCACTCACCCAGAAAATCCAGATGTGGTCAGGGCTTACTTTGGAGGTGATTGAAAGCAGACCTGAAGCGGTTTCAGAGCTCGGTCGCGTGGCGACCCTGGCCAACCAAGTGGGCGAAAGGTTTGCTGATTCGCTGATGCCTGTGCTGCGAAATCTGGTACGCAGCGCAAGCTTAACCTCGGAGCATCGATCTGAAATGCTCGTGCAATGTCTCCCCGGGATGAAGTGGCCTGACGTTTCGGCAGCGCTCGCGTTACTCGATGATGCGGACTTCAAAACCGTGAGCCACAAGGTGAAGAAGATCAAGGTCAGAAACACTGAAACGAACTGGAGATTGCTCAGCGCGCTGAAGGCCGGGAACTACCTGGCAAAGCTCACCCAAGAGGACGACATCATCATCGCGACCACTAGGCCCTCATCGATGACTGATCAGGACGGCTGGCTATAGGCGCTCGTCGACGGGGAAATGGATCTTTGGCGCAATTGATGTGTTTCTTGCCCTGAATGGCTCTTTGAAAGCCTGGTTATGCAAGCGGAGCGCGCCGGCGTGAGGTTGGAAGCCCGCAGGGTCGAGACGGCCGCTTGCGGACGGCTTGATTCACGACAGCCAAGCTCGCAGAGCCACGCCAAGGTCTCATTTCCCTGATCAGTGGCATGAAGTTGGTCAGTCGCTCTCGCCAGACGTGCGACTCACCAACATGAACGTCAAGCCGCGAATCTTCTCCGAGGCCCCGGAGATTTCAGGGTCAGCTGACCCAGCCGCACTGTCGGCCAGAGTGTTCCTGACAGAAACCAGGATCCTTCCAAGGGCTTTGGAGTTGAAGGAGTGCGCGTTGTCTTTTGGAAATATTGGGATCGATGGGAGAGGGTGAAGGTGAAGGTGAAGGTGAAGGTGATCAATATTCAGGTAATGCAGGTAACGCTCGAAAACTTTGTCGAAATGGGGTGACAACGGACACCAGCCATCTTTGGCTGATCGGAATTCAACCCATCGGCCGTCCGCCCGACGGTGGAATTGGTCGAGATGGCCGGGCGCTCGGGCGTTGCCCATAATGCTCCACAGCTGGCGACCCGAGTATCTGGCAATGACCAGGTACATCTCAATTATTCGATATTCATGCACGCCCATGAAGTTTGGAAGGGATCTCAGCACCCATTCAAGCTCTGTGTCGGTCAAGAATCCTACCGCCGTGGGCTTCTTGAAAGAGAGCTCAGGGAGTGCTTTCGCGGCAACGTTTTCGCGAGTAGCTGACGAATCTTTAAGGTAGAAATCCAGAAATTGGGTTGCGCAGCGAATCTCTCGTTTCCAAACGTTTTTCTCTATTTCGCCATCATCACCGACAGAACGAAAATCAAGGAATGGGCGCCATACCGAATTGATCGACCAATGCTCATATTCGACGCCAGGCTCTGGCACGTAGCGCAGTTGAGACCCGGTAACAGTCCAGGCCTTTGGTGGATTTACGACAAATTCCGCGTAGTTTTCGAAGTCGGTACGGCGCCAGTCAATGAGGGACACGCCATGCGCAAAGCTCCAGTTGAGCATTTTCTCCAGGCCAATGATGCAGCTGTGGTACTTACGGTGGGGATTCTCTGCACCCCAGTTATGAGCGATCCAATTTACGAATCTGTCGACGTACCAGATGTTGGTGAAGGGATTGGCCGCAGGATCGATCATGGCCACCCGATCAGACACGGCTATGTTTGTAGGAAAGCGCTGAACCTGATTAGGCCTCCAGTACACGTACGGAGGGAAAATCGGGAATGGGATGAACGGCCGAGTCATGGCGCAACCAGGAGGCTAGAATGAATGATGGCTTCTTAAGCTGTAGCACAAAGCTGCGGCATTGCCATCGTCGAATCGCTGTTGGTGATTTGGTGAATCCAACCGGAGTTTAGTGAGGGACGATGATGAGGAACGGAATGAGGAAGGTTGGCCAAGCTACTGATTTTTTAGGAGCGGAGGTTTGTGGGGATTTGACCGGAGGTATGTGGGATTGGACACAAACAGACAAGCTAACGTGCGATGTCTGATTTAACATAATATACATTATACGAACCCCTGATTCATCGTCTGGAGGAAAGATGCCCAGATGAAGCCAGGTCGCGGTCACACCGCAGAGCCGCACGCTCTCTGCTTTGTGCCCGCCCCCTTTGCGGACTGGGAAAAACGCTCAGAACGCATCAGGGAGTCACGCATAACGATTGTCGCTAGACACTCGACCCTGTCAGCTCAAAACAGAGACGACGCTAAGCGAGGAGATATCGAAAAACTCCTGATAGCTGAAGCCCTCAGGCCAGAGATACAAAGAATCGGAGTGCTTAAAAACAGAAACGCCAAGGCTAAAACCTAAAACCAGACCAACAAAGCGATAGGTATAGGCAGGCTCCTCATCAACAGCCGGGCAAAACTGATCAAAACAAACGCGCTTACCAACCAAATCAGATGCTAGAAACGGAGATTTTGAGGGGTCAGAACATGATATTTTTTCAAGATGGAAGCCGTTAGAGCTACGAACGTCTGGAGATGGAGCGCACGAAATATCGTGGGTTAAGGTAAAATTTGCAGCGTCCATATATTGATCCTCTCATGATCATAAATGGAGCAATCAAGGGGGTTGCAGCCCTCTTGATTGCTATTTTAGGAAAACATCAGGTACTGAAGAATCACCACAAAATGGCTTGCCTATATCAATGCCAAGCCTGCGCAACCGAGCACGATTGACCTTCACAGCGCTTTTGTGGAGGTCAAAAACCTCCCCCTCAGACCAGCGGATAAGATAGATAAGCGAAGCATTTGCAGATGCATCGCTAGTCACAACTCCGTCAGCTAGAAGTCGAGAGTGAACATCAAGAAGCTTTATCGGCATAGATTAAAGTCACTTAAGCTGTATGGCCTCTCATACTATACAGAATAAAAAAAGACCGGCAATAGCAAAAGAGAATTCAAGAGAAAAGGCGTCGTCCGAAAGACAAAACGAGCAAAAAAACCACCAAAGCAAAATCAAAGGCAAAAGCCCCTTGAGGGAAAGCCGGAAAGGCAAAATCGGAAGGCAAAAAAAACAGAAAAGTCCGGATGTCCATACCAAAGTGGGGGTGTAACAGCACCCCCACCCCGCCAGATCCAAAACCGCAGGAAAGCGCAATGCTCGCAAAATGGATTTTCATCATGATTTTGGACGGAAAAGCCCAGATCATTTCTGAGAAGCCTACAGAGGCGCTTTGCAGGCAAGCCATGATCAGAATCATGGCAGTCGAGCGAGAGAAAGGCGTGAGACCAGTAGGCGGCTGCTACATCCTGACGACCGAATAAATCAAAAGCGCCTCCGGCGGCGAGCCCTTTGCTCGAGCGGCGGGAGTCCAGGGGAAAAGCACCCCTGAACACCCACCTCAGAGGATAAAGGGGACGAGGACGGTAAAGGGTGCGCTTCGCCCGGGTCTCCGTTTATCGCGACGATGAAGCGTGTCACGACAAGCCGTGGACGCGGCCCTTGACCTGAGACGGATCGGGGAAGGATTTGAAGGGAAAAGCGCCATAGCGGGCTTGTGGGGCCTCGTATAATGGACGTTATGGCTAAATCCGTCACCGGGTGCTTCGCGATTTTCCCGGCGCCGGATTCTGGCTGTTCGCCGCAAGTACCATAACGTCAATCACATTATACGTAACAATGTGTTTCGTTTTAAGGGAGGCCTCTTGAGAATTTCACAAACCAATCAACCCCTCCATATCACTCCAACCTGGTCATCAACCACACCTGCCGTTATCCCCGGATTATTCACTCACATCCCAATCATCGTCGCCACATTCCCCACACGACTACACGCCGGACCACTTCGTCAAGATTCTCGCCCACGATGTTTCGCGCATCCCGCATCTCTGCACCACCAGGATTTACCATGTCTTGCGCTGAAACAATCATCCTGCGTGCGCAAGTTTTAGTGCATCGGTGTCCGCTCGCCAGGCGTTTGCAAATTCAGCGCTGTGCGGCGCCGCTGCTAGCGACAGTCGTCGCTTGGCAACGAGATGAACAGGCAGCGCCATAATCGTCAAAGCGCTGAATTCGTTGCATTTAAAGAACAGAAGTCGCGGTAGACTTCATCAAGCCGGGAAATGTCATCGACGAAGATGTACGTAAGCGTATGAAACGACCGGAAAACATTTGGTGATACGGCTGTTGATCCAGGCCCGTTTGGATGATGTTTAACGTCTGCCTCAGCTATTTGGAGGATGCTGGTGCAAAATTGCAATATCCGATAACTGTCAGACCCGGATATCGCACATTGTTGCTCACCGGATCTGCTGCCGCCTAACCAGCAGATCCGGGCCAATCTCTTCAAGGCGGCTCAGCCCTAACATCCCGATATCATTCTTGGGGCGGCGTTAATACACTCGGCGCGGCTGTTTCGGCGGTTTTGGCGGTCGCATTGACGTCCGGGGACGGGGTGTAGATCGTTCGGCTACAACGGGGAACCCACCAGGCTGCGCCTGATCCAGCCATACAGGTTAAATCCCTCACGCGACAACTCGCTGTCGGCCCGCCGGCACAGGTAATAGCCGCGCCCGTCATCGACCGTGGCGTCGAACAGCTTCACCAGTTCACCACTAGCCAGATAAGGTGCCACCAGCGGCTCGCGCAGCAACGCACAGCCCAGCCCGGTCAGGGTCGCGGTCAACGCCAGTTGCCCATCCTCGAACAGCAAGCCGTTGAGCGCTGCCGGATGCCGTACGCCCTGCGCCTGAAACCATTGCGCCCAGGTCCCGCGTTCTTCGTCGTGCAGCAGAGGCAGATCGGCCAGCGCGTCAGGCGCCTCGATCGGGCCGTGGCGCTGCAAAAACGCCCGGCTGCAAAACGCGGCCATGGCGCCGGAAATCAGCGGCTCGCTGTGGTAGCCCGGCCAGTGCCCGGTACCGAACCGAATCGAGATGTCTGCCGCGTCACTCGGGTAGCTGCGGTGGTTGGCGTAAGTGACATTGATGTCCAGTCCGGGATTCTCGCTGAGAAACGTCGGCAGGCGGGGAATGAATAGGTTGATACCAAACAGCGGGATCAGGCTGATGGTCACCTGGCGCATCGCCGATTTTTCCCGCACATGGTCCGTGGCGCTGCGCAGCACGGCAAAGGCTGAGCGAATGGCCCGGTAATACTCGCGCCCTTCTTCGGTCAGGATGAGGTTGCGCCCCTGCCTGAAGGTCAGCGGCTGCTGCAAAAACTCCTCCAGCAAACGCAACTGATGGCTGATGGCCGACGCCGAGATGTCCAACTCACGGGCAGCGGCGTTAACACCGCCGTGCCTGGCAAAGGCTTCGAATGTGCGCACTGCACGCAGCGGCGGATCATTTTCTAACTGTTCTGTATTTTTCATGTATTGAGGATAATCTAAAAATAATACGCTGAAAACAGGCCTGTATCTGCGAGAAAATCGCTTTTCTCTTTCGTTATAAGCATAGCTCTTTCAGATATTTGATAAATATAGAACATATCATTACTGTGGCGCGTCTTTCTGGCCGACGCTACGCGCGCGGTCTTTACGCCGAATGAGGCTTTACCGCAACAATGGATACCCTGATACAGCAATTGCTCAACGGCCTGATGCTCGGCAGCTTGTATGCCCTGATCGCGCTGGGCTACACCATGGTCTACGGGATTCTGCGCATCATCAACTTCGCCCACGGCGACCTGTTGATGATGGGTGCCTTGATCGGCCTGTCGATCATTCGTTTCCTGCAAGCCCTATTCCCTTCCCTGCCCGGCTTGTGGGTGTTGTTGCTGGCGACCCTGGGCGCCATGGCCGCCTGTGCGGTGCTCGCGATGCTGATCGAGCGCGTGGCGTATCGGCGTCTGCGCAACGCGCCACGCCTGGCGCCGCTGATCAGCGGCATCGGCGTGTCGCTGCTGTTGCAGACCGTGGCCATGCTGCTGTGGTCACGCAACCCGCAGATGTTCGTGCAGTTGCTGCCGCTGGACCCGATCGAAATCACCGCAGGCGACGACAGTCACGCGCCTGCCATCACCAACGCCACAGCCATCGCCACCGTCGGCGTTGCCCTGGCGCTGATGGCTGCGTTGCTGGTGCTGGTGAACCACACCCGCCTGGGGCGCGCGATGCGAGCTGTGGCAGAGAATCCGCAAGTCGCAAGCCTCATGGGCATCAACCCTGACCGGGTAATCATGCTGACCTTCGCCATCGGCGGTGCGCTGGCGGCACTGGCCGGCATCATGATGGCCAGCAACTACGGCAGCGCGCACTTCTACATGGGCTTTTTGCCCGGTATCAAGGCATTTACCGCAGCCGTTCTGGGCGGCATCGGCAACCTCAAAGGGGCGATGGTCGGCGGCATTCTGCTGGGCCTGATCGAAGCCTTGGGCACGGGGTATCTCGGGGAGGCCACGGGCGGCGTGTTCGGCAGCAATTATCAGGATGTGTTCGCCTTCATGGTGCTGATCGCCGTGCTGGTGCTGCGCCCTTCCGGCCTTCTGGGCGAACGACTGGCGAGCCGCGCATGACTGTCGAATCGATACTGTCCCCCTCCGTACCCCGCGCGAAAATCGGCCTTGTGCTGTTCACTGTCGCCTTGCTGTTGGCCCCGTGGTTGTTGGGCCAGGCAGGCGGCAACGCTTGGGTTCGCACGCTGGACTTCGCGCTGCTGTACATTATGCTCACACTGGGCCTGAACATCGTCGTCGGTTACGCCGGGCTGCTCGACATGGGCTTCATCGCCTTCTATGCCGTGGGCGCGTACTTGACGGCGCTGCTCACCTCGCCTCACTTGCTGACTCAGTTTCCGGCACTGGCGGCTGCCCTGCCCGATGGCTTGCACACCCCACTGTGGTTGACCCTGCCGCTGTCGGCACTGTTGGCCGCCGGGCTGGGTATACTGCTCGGTGCGCCGACGCTGCGTCTGCGCGGCGACTATCTGGCGATTGTCACCTTGGGCTTCGGCGAGATCATCCGCATCCTCATGCGCAACCTCGACCGTCCTGTCAATATCACCAACGGCGCCAAAGGCATCGCCTCGGTGGACCCGGTGCACCTGTTCGGCGTGAACCTGGCCCGCACGCAGGAGTTGTTCGGCCTGCGCATGCCCTCGGTTTACCTCTATTACTACCTGTTCGCCGTCGCAATGGTGCTGATTCTGTTCGCCTGCATCCACTTGCAGCAGTCGCGCATCGGCCGCGCCTGGCTGGCGATTCGCGAAGACGAACAGGCCGCCGAGGCCATGGGCCTCAACACCCGCAACCTGAAATTGCTGGCGTTCGCCATGGGCGCCGGGTTCGGTGGTATCGGCGGTGCGTTGTTCGCCTCGTTTCAGGGCTTCGTGTCGCCCGAGTCGTTCAGCCTCAACGAGTCGATTGCCGTGCTGGCGATGGTGGTGCTGGGCGGCATGGGCCACATCCCCGGCGTGATCCTGGGCTGTGTGCTGCTCGCTGCGTTGCCGGAAATCCTGCGCGCCAGTATGGGCGCCTTGCAGCAAACGCTGTTCGGTCAGGTGCTGGTGGATCCGGAAATCATCCGCCAGCTGTTCTACGGGCTGGCCTTGATTCTGGTCATGCTGTATCGCCCAGCGGGCCTCTGGCCTGACCGTCATGGAGGTGCGCGATGAGTACCGCACTGTTGCAGATCGAACACGTCAACAAGCACTTCGGCGGTGTGGCGGCGTTGTCCGATGTCAGCCTAAGCATCGAAGCCGGGCATATCCACGGCCTGATCGGGCCCAACGGCGCGGGCAAGACCACGTTCTTCAACGTCATGACCGGGCTGTACCGCGCGGACGCCGGACGTTTCAGCCTCGCCGGTCAGACCTATCAACCGTCGTCGGTGCACAAAGTGGCGCAGGCGGGCATTGCCCGTACGTTCCAGAACATTCGCTTGTTCAACGCCATGAGCGCGCTGGAGAACGTGATGGTCGGCCGTCACATCCGCACCCGCAACGGCCTGTGGGCGGCGCTGACCCGTCATCGGCGCGCCCGCCAGGAAGAACAGGACACTCGTGAGCGAGCTCACCAGTTGCTGGACTACGTGGGCATCGGGCACTTCGCCGATTACCGCGCCGACAGCCTGTCTTACGGCCACCAGCGACGTCTGGAAATCGCCCGGGCACTGGCCACCGAACCGCGCCTGCTGGCCCTCGACGAACCTGCTGCCGGGATGAACCTCAGTGAAAAGCAGCAGTTACGTGAATTGCTGGAAAAAATCCGCGACGACGGCCATACCGTGCTGCTCATCGAGCACGACGTGAAGCTGGTGATGGGCATTTGCGACCAGTTGACCGTGCTCGATTACGGCCAGGTCATCGCACGGGGCGCCCCCGATCTCGTCCGCCAGCACCCCGCCGTCGTTCAAGCCTATCTGGGAGCCAGCGCTCATGTCTAACACCTTGCTGAATATTCAGGGGTTGAGCGTTCATTACGGCGCCATCGTTGCGGTGAAGTCGCTGGACCTGCACATTGCCGAAGGCGAACGGGTCACCCTGATCGGTGCCAACGGCGCGGGCAAGACCTCGACCCTTAAAGCCCTGACTGGCCTGCTGCCAATCAGCGCAGGCCAGATCCGGTTCGCGGGCCGCTCGACGCAGGGCGCTGCCGCACACGACTTGCTGCGCCAGGGTATCGCGATGGTGCCCGAAGGCCGGGGTGTTTTTGCCCGCATGAGCGTGGTGGAGAACTTGCAGGCGGGCGCCTTCCTGCGCCGCGATCAGGCGCAGATAAAAGCCGAGATCGATCACTGGCTGACCCTCTTTCCTCATCTTCAACGCCGCGCCCGGCAGCCTGCGGGCCTGCTGTCCGGTGGCGAGCAACAGATGCTGGCGCTGGCCCGGGCATTGATGTCGCGCCCGCGCCTGCTGGTGCTGGACGAACCGTCGATGGGGCTGGCGCCGATCATGGTGGAGAAGATTTTCGAGGTCATCGACCGCGTCTGTGGTCACGGCATGACCCTGCTGCTGGTGGAGCAAAACGCCCGTCTGGCGTTGCAGGTCTGTCAGCGCGCCTACGTCATGGACAGCGGCCGGATCAGTCTGCAAGGCGCTGCGAAAGACCTGCTGGACGACCCATTGGTCAGAGCCGCCTATCTGGGCGAATGAATCCGAACCGCCACCGGGCCTCCGGAGCCACTTAAAACCAGCGCTCATCAAGGGCGCGATCTGCCACAGGAAACACACATGCACATTTCTGCCCTCATCAAACGCGCCGCGCTGATCGGTGTCGCCATCAGCAGCCTGGCCGCCGCCGTGGCTCAGGCCGATCAAACCGTCCTCATCGGTTTGGCCGGACCGCTGACCGGCCCTTCCGCCCGTATCGGCAAGGACCTGGAAAACGGCGCGCAATTGGCCATTGATGCCGCCAACGCCCGTCACCCGAAAATCGGCGGTGAAGCGGTGACGTACAAACTGGTCTCCGAAGACGACCAGTCTGACCCACGCACCGCCGTCACCGTCGCCCAGCGTCTGGTGGACGCGAGTGTAGTCGGCGTGGTGGGCCACTGGAACACCGGCACCAGCATTCCGGCGGCGCGGGTTTACCACGACGCCGGTATCGCGCAGGTGGCTCCGGTCGCGACCGGCCATGCGTACACTCAGCAAGGCTTCGACACCAGTTTCCGCATCATGGGCCACGACGATGATGGCGGCCAGGTGGCCGGCGGCTATGCGCTGAACACGTTGAAGGCCAAACGCATTGCTGTGATCGACGACCGCACCGCCTTCGGTCAGGGTCTGGCTGACCAGTTCGTCAAATCCATCGACGCGGGCGGCGGCAATGTGGTGTCGCGGGAATACGTGGACGACAAGACCGTCGACTTCAGCGCGGTGTTGACCACCGTGCGCAGCAAGAATCCGGACCTGATTTTCTTCGGCGGCGTCGATGCGCAGGCCGCGCCCCTTGCCCGTCGCATCAAGCAATTGGGGATCAAGGCTACGCTGATGGGGGCAGGTGGTTTCGTCAGCCAGACCTTCCTCGAACTGGCGCAGAAGGAAGGCGACGGTGTGATTGCCCTTGAACCCGGCCTGGCAGTGGCGCAGATGCCAGGCGGCAAGGCGTTCGAACACGCCTATGAGCAACGCTACAAGCACCCTATCGAGCTGCACGCGCCGTTCGCCTATGACGGTGTCGGTGTGCTGATCGCCGCCATCGAGAAAGCCGGCTCCACCGATCCGGTGAAATACCTGCCAGCCCTCAAGGCCAGCCAGTATCAGGGCGTAACCGGCGTGATTGCATTCGACAGTGAAGGCAACCTGAAAAACCCGACCTTTACCGTTTACCAGGTCAAGGCCAACGCGTGGCAACCGGTCAGCGTCGCTGGCGGAAAATAACGAAAGAACCAAGTGCCCGGTGATCGCGGCGTGTGTCGCGCTCACCGGGTCAACCGTGAACCGATGGAGGCACCCTACATGAGTCAACATGACGGTGAACTGGGCATCCTGGCCCGGCGGCGCATCGAAGCCGAGATCATCAAACCCATCTACGAAATCCTGGTGCGCGACTACGGCAAGGACAAGGCCGCCGCCGTGATTGGCGAGGCCGTCTCCGAGGCCGCAGTCAACGCGGGCAAGCAATTCGCCGCCCGCGAACCCAACGGCCCGGACCTGCAAGGGTTCATTGCCCTGCAAGAGCTGTGGGAAAAAGACGATGCGCTGAAAGTCGATGTGATCGCCACCGACGCCACCCATTTCGATTACGACGTGCACCGCTGCCGCTACGCCGAGATGTACCACGCCATGGGGCTGGGCGAGATTGGCCACCTGCTGTCGTGCAACCGCGACGAGCTGTTCATTGTCGGTTACGACCCTCGGGTCGAACTCAAGCGCACCCAGACCATCATGGGCGGCGCATCGCATTGCGACTTCCGTTACAAAGTCAAATCCGCAGAGCAGGACACATGAGCGAACTGTTGCGCATCAACGGCGAGCGCCTGTGGGACTCGCTGATGACCATGGCCCGGATCGGCGCCACCGAAAACGGCGGCGTATCGCGCCTGGCACTGACCGAAGAAGACCGCCTCGGTCGCGACCTGTTCGTGCAATGGGCACGTGACGCAGGCTGCACTGTTCGCGTCGATGCCATGGGCAATATCTTTGCTCGCCGCGCCGGTCGTGACGACAGCCTGCCCCCGGTGATTACTGGCTCTCACGGCGACTCGCAACCCATGGGCGGCAAGTTCGACGGCATCTATGGCGTGCTGGCCGGGCTGGAAGTGATCCGCACACTCAACGACCTGAACATTCAGACCGAGCGGTCTATCGAAGTCGTCAACTGGACCAACGAAGAGGGTTCACGCTTCGCTCCAGCGATGATTGCCTCGGGGGTTTACGCGGGCGTGTTCGACTTGGAATACGGCCTGTCGCGCAGCGATGCCAAGGGCGTCAGCATCGGTGAGGCACTGAAAGCCATTGGGTATGCGGGCACAGAACCCATGGGCGGCCGCGACATCCATGCCGCGTTCGAACTGCACATCGAGCAAGGCCCGATTCTGGAAGCCGAAGACATCACCATTGGCGTGGTCACCGGTGCCCAAGGGCAGCGCTGGTATGAAGTGGAACTGACCGGGCGCAGCGCTCACGCCGGGACTACACCCATGAACCATCGGCTGGATGCCCTGCTGGGCATGGCGCGGGTCGCCGAGGCGGTGAATGCCCTGGGGCTGGCCCAAGGGGATGCCGGGCGCGCCACCATCGGTCTGGTGAACGTTTTCCCCAACTCTCGCAACGTGGTGCCAGGCCGGGTGTTCTTCAGCGTCGAATTCCGCCATCCACGGGAAGACGCGTTGGCCGAGCTGGATCGCGACTTCCGCCAGCAGGTGCAGCAGATCGCGCAAGGGATCGGCTTGCAGGCGAAGGTCGAACAAATCTTCCAGTACGCGCCGATCGAGTTCGACAGAGGCTGCATCGACAGCGTTCGCCGCGCTGCCGGGCAACTGGAGTATTCCCATAAGGACATGGTGTCCGGTGCGGGGCACGACGCTTGCTACCTCAATCGCGTGGTCCCGACTTCGATGATTTTCGTGCCCTGCGTCGACGGCCTGAGCCATAACGAAGCCGAGCACATTCATCCTGAATGGGCCGAGGCCGGGGCCAACGTATTGCTGCTGGCCATGCTGGACAAAAGCGTGCGCTGATCTGCCCGTTTCAGCGGGCAGATGCAGATCAGGTGGGAAGCAGGTGATCCTGCAACGCGGCGATGTGTTCCGGGCCGATGCCGCAACAACCGCCGACGATGCTGGCGCCCTGCTCAACCCAGCACCGTGCCCAGCGCAGGTACGATTCGGGGCCGAGGTCCTGGCGAATGTCCAGCAACGTCGCATTGGCCTCTGCCTCGGCACTGACCACCGGAAAAGCGTTGGCATAGACGCCGACGGCCACCTGCACTGGCGCATCGTCGATCACCTGCCGTGCGACGATCACCGCCTGCCCCATGACTTCGGGCTGGCTGCAATTGAACAGCACGGCTTCAGCACCCAGCGCCAGCGCCGCACTCACGGCCTGCGCCACCGACTCGCCGGAACGCAGGCGCGGGCCATGCTCCGGGTCGTCGCTCAGGGTGAACGACAGCCACAAAGGCGTGTGTTGCAAGGCATCGGCCTCGCTCAACGCCTGATGCACGGCGCGGACTTCGGCAATCGAACTCTGGGTTTCCGCCAGCCACAGATCGACGTGGCTGCGCAGCCCTTCGATCAACGTACGGTGAATCGCCACCGAGCGCTGATGATCGAACAGGTCCGGGCGATAAGACCCCAGCGCCGGAGGCAGCGAACCGGCAACCCGCACCACATCGGCGCTCTGCCCGGCAGCCTCGCGAGCCAGACGCCCTGCCCGGTCGGCCAGAACCTGAGCATGGTCGGCAAACCGCTCTTCGCCCAGATGGAACGGCACCAGCGCATAACTGTTGCTGGTCACGATCCGCGCGCCCGCGTCGATAAACGCGCGATGGGCTTGCAGCACGTATTCCGGCGACTCGATCAACGCCAGTGCCGACCACTCTGGCTGGCGAAACGGTGCACCGATGCGTTGCAGCTCACGGCCCATGCCGCCGTCGAGCAGCGTGACGGCCGTCACTGCGCGCTCCCCACGGCCTGCACGCCCAGCCATTTGTCGACCACCTTCGGGTTGGCTGCAATCCAGGCTTTGGCAGCCGCGTCGGCCGGTTGTTTTTCCTTTTCGATCTTGAGGATCAGATCATTCAGCGACTGCGGGTCGATGGCGACGTTTTCCAGGAAACTGGCGATTTTCGGCGCCCTCTTTTCCAGCGCGGTGGAAGTCAGCACATACACCTTGGCGTCCGGGTAGGCGCAGGTGATCCGGCTTTTGTTTTTCCAGTCCGCGTCGACGGTCGGGCTGATGAACTTCCAGCAGCCATCGGCCTTGTACAGCGGATCGCCCTTCTTGTTGTCCTGGGCGTAGCCGTCGAACGCGGGTTCGTCGAGGCGGCGCAGATCGAACGCCGAGAAAATCCAGTCCGGCGTATAGGCGTAGAACACCACGCCGCGATTGGCCTTGTAGGCCGCCGAGAGTTTAGCGTAGGTCACCGAAGCCTCCGTGGACACCGCCTCGAACTTGTCGGCGAAGCCGTAATCCTTGGCCTTGATCTCGCCGATGTAGGTCGACTCCCAACCGGCCGGGCCGACCAGCAATTGCGCTTCGCCCCCACCCAGCGGCTCGAACAGCTTGGCCACTTCCGGTTTTTTCAGGTCATACACCGAGTGCACGTTGTACTTGTCCTGAATGTAGCCGGGGATATAGAAGCCCTGCACGCCAAGGTACGGCTGCTTGTTCGGCACCAGCGAACGGGTGCCGCCCGTGACGTATTTGGCCCATGCCGCCGATTGGTTGGGCAGCCAGATGTCGGTCAGCACGTCGACCGAACCATCACCCTTGGCGGCGGCCGCGAACAGCACTGGCACGTCACCGGCCAGGTAGGACACGTCGCCGTCCAGACGGGTGCTGATGATCTGGCCCAGGATGTGCTGGATGGCGATGGCGCCGGTCCAGTTCTGCTCGCCGATTACCACTTTATCTTTGGCAAACGCGCAGGACACCGAAAGCGACGCCGCGAGCAGCGCGGTAGTCAGAGCAGTACGGGGGAAGACAGTTTTCAAGGCAAACCTCACGAACGATGGAAAGAGCGATCTCGCTTGCGCAAGGTCGATTGAATGATGCGGTCGGGGATCAACGCGCAGAACACGATCGCAGCGCCGGCCAACAGGCCCTCGCCGCCCTTGATGTTGCGCAGTGCGGTCATCACGTCGTAGCCCAGCCCTCCGGCGCCGATCAGCGCCGCAACGACGACCATCGACAGGCTCATCACCAGGGTCTGGTTGATGCCCAGCAATAACGAACCCGCTGCGAGCGGTAGCTCGACCTTGGTCAGTGTCTGCCAAGGCGTGGCACCGTGGGCCACGGCAGCTTCGACGGTGTTTTTCGGCACTTCATGAATACCCAGTGCTGTCAGACGGATCATCGGCGCCAGGGCGAAAATCACCGTGGCGATCACCGCCGGCGTTTTGCCCACCGAGAAGAACGCTACGGCCGGAATCAGGTAAACGAAGGTCGGCAAGGTCTGCATGACATCGAGAATCGGCGTGATCAGGCGCCGGGCCAACGGCCGTTTCGCCACCAGAATTCCCACAGGCACACCGATCAGCAGCACGATCAACACCGAGGAGCCGACCAGCGCCAGGGTCGACAGCGTGCGTTCCCAGAACCCGAACAGGCCGATATAGGCGACGGCGCCCGCCGTGGTCAGCGCCAGCACCACGCCCGCCGCACGCCAGGCAAGAAACACCAGCGCCAGCGCCGCCACCGGCCAGGGCAGCCAGGCCAGCACGCTTTCGATGCCTTCGATCACCGTGCGAACGATGAAAATCACCCCGACAAAACTGGTTTCGAAGGTGCTCTGAGACCAGCCGATAGCTGAATCGATCACATCGGCAGTGCTCAGCATCCAGGTGCGTTGCGCGGGAAATTGCAACCATGGCCCGCTGGCATCGACGACAAACGCTCGCCACAGCACCAGCGCCTGACACAACGACTGAACCACCAGCGACAGCCCACGTGAGCGGTCTGTACTGAGTCCGGGCGCCCATAACGTTGCCGTTGCCCGGCTCACCGCCAACAGTGCCAGACCCGCAATCCCGAGCAGCCACTGAGTGTTCAAAAGCCCCTGCCCCAACGCTGCCAACGCCGCGAGTTCAGCCATTAACAGCGCCCAGAACAGACCGGTTCGCCGCGTCGCGTCGAAGGCGGACGGCCCCAGCAACAGCGCCTGCCAGCGCGCCAACGACGAACGTGTTGCGGTGTCAGTCGTTGCAGTGGCTGGCACAAGATGGGTTTTATTCAGCGGTTTAATGCTGGCGACGGCACTCTGCGCCCGCTCATCCCGGAAAAAATCCGCGACCTCGGCATCCGCTGGCGCGCGCAGGATTTCTTCGGCGCTGGCCACTTGAATCAGTCGCCCTCCCCGCAGCACGGCAATCCGGTCCCCCAGACGTAAGGCCTCGCCCGGATCGTGAGTCACCAGCAAGGTGGTGATACCCCGCGCCTTCACCAGTTGCAGGAAGTGGCTTTGCAGATCGCGGCGAATGGTCGGGTCCAGTGCGCTGAACGGCTCGTCCATCAGCAGAATGTCCGGTTCGCTGATCAAGGCCCTCGCCAGGCCGACCCGCTGCTGCATGCCACCGGACAATTCGCCGGGAAAGTGATCGCCCCAGCCGTCCAGACCTACGGCACGCAGTTGCTCATCTGCCGCCACATGACGCAGGTGTTCCGCTTCGCCACGTAATTCCAGCGGCAAAGCGACGTTGTCGCGTACGCTGCGGTGCGGCAACAGGCCGAAATGCTGAAAGACCATGCCGATCCGCCGCGAACGCACCTCACGCAAGGCGGCCGGGCTGAGTTGGCTGATGTCGGCGTCATCCAGCAGAACGGAGCCATTGGAGGGTTCGATCAGACGGTTGATGTGCCTCAGCAGTGTCGACTTGCCGCTGCCCGAGGTGCCCATCAGGCACAGCACCTCACCGCGGCGCACACTGAGATTCACCTGACTGACAGCGTCTTGCGCCGCCTGGCCTGAACGGCTTTTGTAGCGTTTGCTCAGGTTGCGAAACTGCAGCACCACGTCGGTGTGACCGCCATCGACAGGGATGGGTGCAAGACCTCGGGTTTGAGGGGAAACGGCGGCAGACATGGCGACTCCTGACAATTCGCTGCGACGCTTGCGACAGCATCGAGAGGGTTTGTCAGGGGCAATTGCAGGCTTTGTGCCACAGGTCAACGGCGCGAAAGCCGGGCCTTTTGGACACCTGACCCTTCACATAACTGTCTGTTTTTTAAGCGAACTGCTCCGCAGGTGTTGCTGTAGCAACAGCCGGATCAGAGGTGCGAGCAGACGATCGAACCCGGCATATTCATATTCTCTAACGATATTTAAACTTAATTATTTATACCTATAAATTCGTTCCAACTCGCAGGTGCCGCTCTCTGGTACTTGCCCGATCAGCCGATCCTGAAGGAGCGACGTGTGCTCAAACGCCTTTTCAATTCACCCCGTACCGGTCGACTGGGGACCGCGCTGCTACTCGCCGCCAGCATCAGCGCCGGCAGTCTGATTGCACCTCAAGCCGCCCAGGCCGAGGGCCAGTTGCGCATCGCCGAGCAATTCGGTGTGGTGTATCTGCTGCTCAACGTGGCGCGGGATCAACATCTGATCGAGAAGCACGGCAAGCAGGCCGGCATCGACATCAAGGTGGACTGGACGCAGCTTTCCGGTGGTTCGGCCGTGAACGACGCTCTGCTCTCCGGCGCAGTCGATATCGCCGGTGCCGGGGTCGGCCCGCTGCTGACCATCTGGGACCGCACGCAGGGTCGGCAGAACGTCAAGGCTGTCGCGTCGCTGGGCAACTTTCCCTACTACCTGGTCAGTAACAATCCGAATGTGAAATCCATCGCTGACTTCAGCGAAAAGGACCGCATCGCGGTGCCAGCCGTCAGCGTGTCGGTGCAGTCACGTTATCTGCAACTCGCCTCCGCCAGACTGTGGGGCGACAAGGACTATGCACGGCTGGACAAATACACCATCAACCTGCCTCACCCCGACGCCAGCAACGCGATCAAGACCGGCGGCACCGAAGTGACCGCGCACTTCTCCAACCCACCGTTCCAGGAGCAGGAACTGGAAACCGACGGGGTACACGTCGTGCTCAATTCCTACGATCTGCTCGGACCCAACTCGCCGACCCTGCTGTTCGCCACCGAAAAATTCCGCGAAGAGAACCCCAAGACGTACCAGGCCTTCATCGATGCGCTGGTCGAGGCGTCCGATTACATCCAGCGCGATAAAGCGGGCGCGGCAGACACCTACCTGCGTGTCACCCAGTCAAAGGCGGATCGTGAACAACTGATCAAGATCATTTCCAATCCACAGTTCGAGTTCACCATCACGCCAAAGAATACGTACCCATTGGCGGAATTCCTCTACCGCGTCGGCGCGATCAAGCACAAACCGGCGTCATGGAAAGACTATTTCTTCCAGGACGCGAAGTTACTGCAAGGCAGTTGAGGCCTCTGCGTTGCATGTCCTGGCAGTGCAGAGGATCATGGGCGCCTTGTCCTCTGCCTGCCGTTCGCCATGCCCGCGCCTTCCAGTCCACACCCGCTTTTCGAAACCTACGCCCGCTTCTCCGAGCTCAATTTCAGCTCGCTGAAAGCCGAACTGCCCGCCATCACCGGTTATCTGGCTGCATTTCCCGCTGACCTGCAGGGTGTGGAGGGTTATCGCGCGGTTCGCAGCTTTTTGAAGTCCTACGCGGGCAACGAATCCACGTTCAACTCCTATCGCACCCATGTCGAGCGGCTTTTGTTGTGGACGCTGATCAAATCCCGAGTGCCGCTGCTCGACCTGCGCCGTACGCACGCCGAGGATTTTCTGGAGTTTTGCCTTGCACCGGACCCTGCCTGGGTCGGCCCGGTGGTCAAATCCCGTTTCAACCGAGTGGGCGCGCGCAAGAAAACCGCCACCGACACCTATGTGTTGAATCCGGACTGGCGGCCCTTCAGCCAATCGGCCTCCAAGGAAGAGCGCAAGCGCGCAAAAGAAGAGAACCGACCGCTTCAACAGGAGCATTACAAACCCGCACAGGGTTCCATCGCGCAGATTTTCGCGGTGTGCGGCAGCTTTTTTCAGCACGCCATCGACGAAGGCTTTTGCGAACACAACCCGTTCAGGGCCGTGAAACAGAAGAGCAAATACAAACAACGCACCACCGGGGATCAGGACACCCGCATCCTGACCTCATTGCAGTGGGATTTTGTGCTGGAGACCGCCGAGCAGATGGCCGTTGAAGACCCCGTGCACGAACGGACGCTGTTCATCGTGGCGACCATTTTCGCGATGTACCTGCGGGTATCGGACCTGGTGGGGCGCGACAACTGGACCCCGACCATGGGCGACTTGCGTCAGGACGGCGCGGGCAACTGGTGGTATCACGTGGTCGGCAAAGGCAACAAGGCCGGGAAAATCAGTGTCCGCGACGATTACGTCGAGAACTACCTCAAACGCTGGCGCGTGCATCAGGGATTGTCGCCCTTGCCGGGTTTTCGCGAGGCGACGCCCCTGATTGCCACGCGTCGAGGCCGCGCCGGGTTGTCGGATCGCCATGTTCGGGTACTGCTACAACAAGTGTTCGACCGCGCGCTGGAGCGCATGCAGGCCGAGGGCTGGTCGGACGAGGACGTGAGCCGGTTGCGGGCGGCATCGCTTCACTGGTTGCGGCACACCTCCGCCACCTTCGACGCGCCGCACCGCGACATGAAGGATCTTCAGGTCGACCTGCGCCACAACAGCCTCAGCACCACACAGAACGTGTATTACAACTCTGAAGATGAAAAACGTGCGTACTCCATCAAGCGCTTGCCGATGAAGGAACGCGCCTGACCCAAGTGCGCTCAACCCATCGCTATGTGTTGTAACCGTTCCAGCGCGGGCAGAATATCGTTGGCCAGCGCGATGGCTCTGGGCGTGGGGTGCATCGTGCGGTAGCCGCGAATGAACAACGGGTCGTTGAAGTGACGACGCAATTTGGCCAGCGCATTGCTCACCGCAGGCTGCCCCACCGAAAGGCAACGGGCAGCCCGGCTGACGTTGCCCTCTCGAAACAACACGGCGAAGGTCAGTAACAGGTTCAGGTCCAACTCGCAGAGCAGGCCCTCTCTCAACCGCACCGCATCGCCGTCCATCAGAGGGCCGCTTTCGCGACAGTGGCCGATTGCGGTGCATTCCAGCCACCGCCCAGGGATTTGAAACATTCCACAGCGGCGACCGATGCGGCGGACTGCGCCAACAGCTTTTGTTCCTGAGCCTGTTGCAGACGGTCATCGGCATCGAGCACTTCAATGAAACTCACGCTGCCTTGCTGGAAGGCCGAAAACGCGGCCTGACGTGCCTCGGCAAGAGAACGCACACCGTCTTCGAGCACGGCGTTCTGCTGCTCGCTCTGCACCAGTTGGGTCATCGCGTTTTCGACATCGGCAGTGGCCTGCAACAAGGTCTGCTGCCAGGCAGCGAGCGCTTCAGCATCCCGGCCCTTGGCGAATTCGACTTCAGCCTTCACCCGGCCAAAGTCGAACAGGCGCCAGCGCAAGCCCAGCACGCCTTGCGCCAGTTTCGCGTCACCCGACAACAGATTACCGCTGACGTTGGTGGCCGAGCCGAGCAACGCGCCCAGCGAGAACTTGGGGTAGTAGTCGGCAATCGCTTCGCCGATGCGGGCGTTGGAAGCGGCCAGGGTGCGTTCTGCTGCGATCACGTCCGGGCGACGCCGGAGCATGTCAGTGCGTCCTCCGGCGGTGTCGATGGCCGGGGCCGAGGGAATCGGCGCGTGGACTGCCAACTCATCGTGCAACGTACCGGGCATCACACCGCTGAGCACTTCCAGCGAGTTCATCGTGCTTTCGATGGCGCTGCGCAACGGCGGAATTTGCGCGGACACCGTCGACAGCACGCCCTCTGCCTGTTTCAACTGCAAACGGGCGACCACGCCGTTGGCGTACTGCAACTGGAGCAGCTTGACCAGATCGGACTGGGTTTTTTCGCGGCTCTGCACCACCTCAAGCCGGGCCTGCAACGTGCGCAACTGAATGTAGCCACTGGCCGTCGACGAGGTGACGATCAGGCGCACGGCCGCTTGCTGAGCCACTGCCGCCTGCCGGTCAGCGTCAGTGGCCTCCAGCCCACGGCGCAATCCGCCGAAAACGTCGGCCTCCCAACTCACTCCCGCGCCCACTTGATACAGGCTACTGGTTCTGTCGAAGCCCGGCGATGCACTGGCCAGACGGCCTGTCGGGTCCTGAAGCGACTGACGGGTGCGCGACGCCTGCGCATTCAGCTCTCCCGAAGGCAGCAATGCGGAACGAGCACCAAGCGTCAAGGCGCTGGCCTGATCGACGCGTGCCACCGCCTGCTTCAGGTCAAGGTTTTGCGCCAGCGCGCGGTTGACCAGGGTTTCCAGTTCCTTGTCGTCAAATCCCGCCCACCAGGCGTTCATGTCGGCGGCAGGCACACTGACAGTACGTTGATCGAGCACCTGCTGGCCGCGAAACGGCGCCGACGCAGGCAGTTCTGGGGCGTGGTAATCGGGGCCGACTGCACACCCCGCCAGCAACAGGGCGGGAAGCAGTCGCACGTACCACGTGATTCGGTGTGATGGGCGTGTCATGGGCAAGTCCTGTGATCTCGTGGGGCAATTATTTCCACGAACATAAATCTGTCAACACATTATTGAATTCGTCACACTGGCTTTTAAGCGAAACAGGCCAAAATCCCCATAGATACGTAGATATAGAGTGACGCTATGGCGAATCGTAAAAAATTTATCGAGTGACGTATTTACACATCCGTAAACATTTCCAAATAATGCGAGCCTGAAATTTTTGGAGCTCGCCATGTCTCTACGTCCCGCTGCACTCTTCTCTCTCACCGTCGGCGCATTACTCCTCGCAGGCTGTGGCCACCCCACCGAATCCGATCCCAGACTGGTGGATCCGGTGGTGGACATCGCCACGGTTCGTCCCGACCTTTCAGCCACTCAAACTTTCACCGGGGTGGTCGCCGCGCGGGTTCAGAGCGATCTCGGCTTTCGGGTGTCCGGCAAAGTGATTCAGCGTCTGGTGGATGTGGGACAGCGCGTCCATAAAGGTCAGCCGCTGATGCGCATTGACCCGATCGACCTGAATCTGGCGATCACCAATCAAAAAGGCGTCGTGGCCTCGGCCAAGGCCAAACTGGTTCAGGCCCAGGCCGATGAAGCGCGGCTGCGCAGCCTTGTCGCCGCAGGCGCGATTTCGGCGATGACCTACGATCAGGCCGTGTCCGCACTCAACAGCGCCAAGGCGCAACTGGACGCCGCGCAGGCCCAGGAAAACGTCGCCAGCAACGCCAGCCAGTACGCGGAACTCAAGGCGGACGTCGATGGGCTGGTGGTCAACACCTCCGCAGAACCGGGCCAAGTGGTTGCCGCTGGCCAGACCGTCGTTCAGTTGGCCGAGGACGGCGCGCGGGAAGCGGCGGTCGAACTGCCGGAAACTCTGCGACCGGCGCTGGAATCCGTCGCTCAAGCGACGTTGTACGGACGCGACGGCAAAACCGCCTCGGCCCGGCTGCGCGAGCTGTCTGAAGCGGCCAACCCGATCACCCGCACCTACGCGGCGCGCTACGTGTTGAGCGAGGCCCTCAAGGACGCACCGCTGGGGGCCACGGTCAACGTCACCCTTCAAGCGCAGAGTGGCGGCGACAAGACCGCTTTCACCATTCCCCTCGGCGCCCTGCGCAATGGCGGCGAAAAATACAGCGTCTGGGTCGTCGATCACGCCTCGATGACGGTTCAAGAGCGCGCCGTCGACGTGCGCAACCTGGGCGTCGAAACCGCCACCGTGACAGGGGAACTGAACACCGGCGAAACCGTGGTTGCGCTGGGTGCGCACCTGCTGCACGCCAATCAAAAGGTCCGGCTGGGCAATGAACTGGCGGTGACGCCATGAGCGGTTTCAACCTGTCGGCATTGGGCGTTCGCGAACGCGCTGTGACCCTGTTTCTGATCATCGCCATTACCCTGGCCGGCCTGGTGGCCTTCATGAAGCTCGGCCGCGCTGAGGATCCCGCGTTCACGGTCAAGGTGATGACCGTCACTGCCGTCTGGCCAGGTGCGACCGCCGAAGAAATGCAGAATCTGGTGGCCGAACCGCTGGAAAAGCGCCTTCAGGAGTTGAAGTGGTACGACCGGGTGGAGACCATCACCCGGCCGGGCCTGGCGTTGATGACCCTCACCCTGCTGGACACCACACCGCCCAAACAGGTGCCGGATGAGTTCTATCAGGCGCGCAAAAAGCTGTTCGACGAGACCCGCAAGTTGCCCAATGGAGTACTGGGGCCTTACGTCAACGACGAATACTCTGACGTCTCGTTCGCGCTGTACGCCCTCAAGGCGCCGGGGCTGCCCCATCGTTACTTGACCCGCCAGGCCGAAGAGGTGCGTCAGGACCTGTTGCAAGTCCCCGGCGTGAAGAAAGCCGACATTCTGGGCGAACGCCCGGAGCGCATCTTCGTTGAGTTTTCCTACGCACGACTGGCCAACCTCGGGGTGAACGCGCAGGAGATTTTCGCCCAGTTGCACAACCAGAACGCGATCACCCCCGCCGGCTCCATCGAAACCAAAGGCCCGCAAGTGTTCGTGCGCCTGGATGGCGCGCTGGAGGATCTGGAGAAAATCCGCAACACGCCGATTGCCGCCTCCCAGGGCCGCACGCTCAAGTTGAGTGATGTCGCGGACGTCAAGCGCGGCTACGAAGACCCGGCCACCTTCCTTATTCGTCATGACGGCGAGGAAGCTTTGGTCCTCAGCGTGGTCATGAAAGAAGGCTGGAACGGCCTCGACCTGGGTAAATCGTTGCAAGCCGAACAGCAGAAAATCTCCCAGAACCTGCCGCAAGGCATCAGCTTCAGCAAGATCACCGACCAGGCCGTAAACATCACCGAGGCGGTCGATGAGTTCATGATCAAGTTCGTCGTCGCGCTGGCGGTGGTGATGGTGGTGAGCCTGATCAGCCTTGGCTGGCGCGTGGGCATCGTGGTGGCCGCTGCAGTCCCCTTGACCCTCGCGGCAGTGTTGATCGTCATGCTGGCGACCGGGCGCGTGTTCGACCGGATCACCCTGGGTGCGCTGATTCTGGGTCTGGGCCTGCTGGTGGACGACGCGATCATCGCCATCGAAATCATGGTGGTGAAACTCGAAGAGGGCTACACGCGGATCAAAGCGGCTTCCTACGCTTGGAGCCACACCGCCGCCCCTATGCTGGCGGGCACGCTTGTGACGGTCATCGGCCTGATGCCCGTGGGTTTCGCCCAGTCCACCGCGGGTGAATACGCGGGCAACATTTTCTGGATCGTCGGCTTTGCGCTGATCATTTCCTGGCTGGTGGCGGTGTTTTTCACGCCGTATCTGGGGGTGAAACTGCTGCCTGACATCAAGAAGATCGAGGGCGGCCACGAACAGATCTACAACACGCCCAACTTCCAGCGCTTGCGCCGCCTGATCAGCACCGCGATTCGCCACAAGTTTTGGGTGGCCGGTATCGTCTTAGCCCTGTTCGGGTTGGCCATCGTGGGCATGGGGTCGGTCAAACAACAGTTCTTTCCCAGCTCCGACCGCCCCGAATTGCTGGTGGAAGTCCAGTTACCGGAAGGCTCTTCCATCAATGCCACCAGTACAGCCACCCAAAAGGTCGAAAACTGGATCAGAACGCAACCCGAAGCGAAGATCGTCACCAGCTATATCGGTCAGGGCGCACCCCGCTTCTTCCTGTCCTATAACCCCGAGCTGCCCGATCCGTCATTCGCCAAAATCATCGTGCTGACCGACAACGAAGCCACCCGCGACGCCCTCAAGCTGCGCTTGCGCGAGCAGGTGGAAAAACAGCTCGCGCCCGAGGCCCGTGTGCGTGTGTCGCAACTGGTGTTTGGCCCGTACACCCGCTTTCCAGTGGAATTCCGGGTCATGGGGCCAGATACCGAAAAATTGCGGGGCATCGCGCAGCAGGTCGCCGACGTCATGCGCCAGAACCCGAACATGCGTCAGGTCAATACCGACTGGAGCGAGCGCCAGCCGACCGTGCATTTCGTGCTGGACCAGGACCGCTTGAATGTCATGGGCCTGACTTCCGCTCAGGCGTCCGAGCAACTGCAATTCCTGCTCACCGGCACCTCGGTGACGCAGGTGCGCGAAGACATTCGCACCGTCGAAGTGATGGCCCGGACTCAGGGTGAGGACCGGCTCGACCCGGCCCGCATCGAGAACATGACGCTGACCAGCAAGACCGGCCAGTTGATCCCGATCCGGCAGATCGGCCATGTGGAGATTCGCGCCGAAGACCCTATCCTCAAGCGCCGCAACCGCATTCCGACCATCACCGTGCGCGGTGACATCAACGAACAGACCCAACCGCCACAGGTGTCGATGGAGGTGATGACCGCCCTGCAACCGATCATCAGCGCGTTGCCTGCCGGCTATCAGATCCAGATGGGCGGCAACATCGAAGAGGCGCTGAAAGCCAATAACGCATTGGCGCCGGTGTTCCCGGTGATGCTGTTGTTCACCCTGATCGTGATCATCATTCAGGTGCGCAGCTTTGCGGCGATGACCATGGTGATCCTCACCGCGCCGCTGGGCCTGGTGGGCACGGTGCCGATTCTGCTGGCGTTCCATCAGCCGTTCGGGTTCAACGCGATCCTCGGCCTGATTGGCCTGTCCGGGATTCTGATGCGCAACACGCTGATCCTGATCGGGCAGATTCACACCAATGAGGCAGACGGGCTCGATCCCTATCACGCAGCGGTCGAGGCCACCGTTCAGCGGGCGCGTCCGGTCATTCTCACGGCGCTGGCCGCGGTACTGGCGTTCATCCCCCTGACGTTCTCGGTGTTCTGGGGGTCGATGGCCTTCACCCTGATTGGTGGTACCGCCGCCGGGACCGTGCTGACCCTGTTGTTCCTGCCAGCGCTGTACGCCATCTGGTTCAAGATCAAGCCGCCGAAAGCCGGTGTCGAGGCTGGGCACGCCAAGCGCGAGCACGCCGCCGTCGAAACCAGCGCCACGTGAGCCAAAGGCGCAGCCGAGGATTGGCTGCGCCGTTTCATGGGACGGGATCAGGCCCCTTCGCCGGGGCCCACCCCTGTTGACTTGGAGTGCCTTCCATTTTGAGTAAAATGCCCCCCTCAGCCCCCACCCGACGTAAAGGCCCCATGCGTAGCGAAACCGATACCGACGCCATCTCCCTGCCCACCTCCGGCCAGCGAGGCCCCGTCGAGCACGAACGCCGCACCCAGATTCTGGACGCTGCCGACACACTGTTCCGCGAGTTCGGCTATCGCAAAAGCTCGGTCGCGGACATCAGCAAGGCCATGGGTATTTCTACGGCGTACATCTACCGCTTTTTCACCTCCAAGCAGGCCATCGGCGAGGCGTTGTGCGCTGCCACGCTGGAAAAAATGGACGAAGAACTGCAACAGGTGGTGCAACTGGACCTGCCGCCCACCAAACGTTTTCGCCTGTTCATGCAAACGGCGCTCAAGCGCAGCTATGAACTGTTCGTCGTCGAACGGGAAGTCAACGACATTGTGCTCGCCGCGATGGAAGGCAACTGGTGCACGGTGGGCGGGCACAAGGAACAGCTTCGCGCGATGCTGCAACAGCTCATCGTTGACGGTCGCCAGGCCGGAGAGTTCGAGAAAAAGACCCCTCTAGACGAAGTGACCGACGGTGTGGCCGAAGCGATTCTGCCGTACACCAACGCCCACAGCATGAGCCATCGCACCTGGGCCGAACTGGAAAACGGCCTGACCGCCACCACCAATCTGGTGCTGCGCAGCCTGGCGCCCTGAGCCGCAACGGCTATTCTGGAAACCTGACGCACCGCAGAAGTGCACATTCATTACGCGCAGCTGTCCATTGTGATGTCTCTGCGCGTGAGGTCATGCCATGTCAGCTGATTCCCGTCCTGCCGTCCTCGAACTGATCGGTAACACACCGCTGGTGCGCGTCACGCGCATCGACACCGGCCTGTGTACCCTCTTCCTCAAACTCGAATCCCAGAATCCCGGTGGCTCGATCAAAGACCGTATCGGTCTGGCGATGATCGACGCCGCCGAGCGCGACGGCCGCCTGAAGCCAGGCGGCACCATCGTCGAAGCCACTGCCGGAAACACCGGGCTGGGCCTGGCGCTGGTGGGCCGCGCCAAGGGCTATCGCGTGGTGCTGGTGGTGCCCGACAAGATGTCCACCGAAAAGGTGCTCCACCTCAAGGCCATGGGCGCCGAGGTGCACATCACCCGCTCCGATGTCGGCAAAGGCCATCCCGAGTACTATCAAGACGTGGCTGCCCGGTTGGCAAAGGACATCCCTGATGCGTTCTTCGCCGACCAGTTCAACAACCCGGCCAACCCGCTGGCCCACGAATGCAGCACCGCCCCGGAAATCTGGGCGCAGACCCAGCACGATCTGGACGCCATCGTGGTGGGCGTCGGCTCGGCGGGCACCCTCACCGGCCTGACGCGTTTTTTCAAGCGCGTGCAGCCGGATCTGGAAATGGTCCTGGCGGACCCGGAGGGTTCCGTCGTCGCCGAGTACAGCCGCAGTCGTACATTGCCCACACCGGGGTCGTGGGCGGTGGAAGGCATTGGCGAAGACTTCATTCCCTCGTTCACTGACCTGTCCACGGTACGTCACGCGTACTCGATCAGCGACGAGGACAGCTTCGAACACGCCCGGCAGTTGCTGCGCACCGAAGGCATTCCAGGAGGCTCGTCCACCGGTACCTTGCTGGCCGCGGCGCTGCGTTTCTGCCGCGAACAGAAAACGCCGAAACGGGTGGTCAGCTTTGTCTGCGACACGGGGACCCGCTATTTATCCAAGGTCTACAACGATCAGTGGATGACCGATCAAGGCCTGCTCCAACGCAAAAAATACGGCGACTTGCGCGATCTGATCGCTCGGCGTTTCGAAGATGGCCGAGTGATCAGCGTCGGCCCGGATGACACGTTGCTCACCGCTTTTCAACGCATGCGCCTGGCAGACGTCTCGCAATTGCCTGTGCTGGTCGCGGGACAGCGGCTGGCGGGTGTGATCGACGAATCCGACATCCTGATCGGCATGCATCAAGACCCCTCGCACTTTAGTACCACGGTGGCCGACGTCATGACCGACAAACTCGAAACCCTCCCTCCCGACGCGAACCTGGCCCGGCTGCAAGAGGTGCTGGACCGGGGCCTGGTGGCCATCGTTGCCGACGCTTCGGGTTTCCATGGCCTGATCACCCGGGTCGATCTGCTCAACCATTTGCGGAGATCCCTTGCATGACTCAGTACGACGATTCAAACCCGCACCATGCTTTCGCCACCCGGGTGATTCACGCCGGACAGACCCCGGATCCCACGACTGGCGCGCTAATGCCGCCGATCTACGCCAATTCCACCTACCTGCAAGACAGCCCCGGCGTGCATAAAGGATTCGACTACGGGCGCTCGCACAACCCGACCCGCTTTGCGCTGGAACGCTGTGTCGCCGACCTGGAAGGTGGCACTCAGGCGTTCGCTTTTGCGTCCGGACTGGCCACGATCGGCTCGGTGCTGGAATTGCTGGAAGCCGGGTCACACATTTTGTCCGGTGATGATTTGTACGGCGGCACCTTCCGTCTGTTCGACAAAGTCCGCAAACGCAGCGCCGGGCACCGCTTCAGCTTCGTCGATATGACCGACCTTTCGGCATTCGAGGCCGGGCTCCAGGACGACACGCGGATGATTTGGGTCGAAACCCCGAGCAACCCCCTTTTGCGGTTGACCGATCTGGCCGCCATCGCGCGCATCTGCCGCGACCGGGGCATCATTTGCGTGGCGGACAACACCTTCGCCAGCCCTTGGATTCAGCACCCGCTGGCGCTGGGCTTCGACATCGTGGTGCATTCCACCACCAAGTACCTCAATGGCCATTCCGACGTCATCGGCGGCATTGCGGTGGTCGGCGACAACCCGGAACTGGCCGAGCGACTGGGCTTTTTGCAGAACTCGATCGGGTCGATCGCCGGGCCTTTCGATGCGTTTCTCACCCTACGCGGCGTGAAAACTCTGGCCCTGCGCATGGAACGCCATTGCAGCAATGCGCTGGACATCGCCCAGTGGCTGGAGCAGCAGCCACAGGTGGCGCGTGTCTATTACCCGGGCCTGCCTTCCCATCCCCAGCATGCGCTGGCGTGTCGGCAGATGCGCGGGTTTGGCGGGATGATTTCACTGGATTTGAACACTGATCTGGCGGGCACGCGACGCTTTCTGGAACGGGTCGAGCTGTTTGCTCTCGCCGAAAGCCTGGGCGGCGTCGAGAGCCTGATCGAACACCCGGCGATCATGACCCACGCCAGCATTCCAGCGGAAAACCGCGCCAGACTGGGTATTGGCGATTCGCTGGTGCGCTTGTCGGTGGGCATCGAGGACGTGGAAGACCTGCGCGCCGACCTGGCTCAGGCATTGGCCGCCATCTGAATCGCGCTTTGTCACTGCGCGGCGTAAGGGCATTGTTTCCGGATGCGCAACACAGTCTTGCCGAAAGTGGAGTGGCTGAAATTCTGATAGCTTGCTAACGTTTAACGCGTCAAATCCGCCGATTTGATGGATGTCCTTCAAGCCGCCAACCCGTCCGAGATACCGGGTTCGCGGCTTTTTTATGTGCGCAACTCATCTGATCCGCTGTTTATCGAAAAATCTGCACCTGTACTGAAACCGCTACCAGGCGCATAGTCCGGGGCTAACAGGCTGTCACCCTGCCCTGCACCGGATATTCAGCGAGCCCGCCATGAAGCGTTATGAAAAGTTTGCCGACGACATTGCCGAGCTGATTCGCTCCGGCGTACTGGCTGCCGGTCAGCGCGTGCCTTCCGTGCGCTATGCCAGCCAGACCCACGGCATCAGCCCCTCCACTGTATTCCAGGCGTATTACTTGCTGGAGCGCCGTGGGCTGATCCGAGCCAGACCTCGCTCCGGGTACTTCGTCAACGACAGCCTGATCAACGAAACCTTTGCCGCCCAGCGTTTCGACGTGCCTGCGGTACTGGACAGCCTGACAGAGCCGCAGGTCAGTGAATCCACTGAGGTGGATGTCAGCGAACTGGTGTTTTCGGTGCTCGAATCGATCAAGGACCCGAATACGGTGCCCTTCGGCTCAGCGTTTCCCAGTGCAGGATTATTCCCGCTGCAACGCCTGGCCCGCTCGCTGGCCAGCGCCACCCGTGACATGGACCCGAGCATGGTAGTCAGCGACCTCTCGCCGGGCAATCCGGTGCTGCGTCGGCAGATTGCCTTGCGCTACATGGTGGCCGGGCAAATGCTGCCCATGGAGGAGTTGTTGATCACCAACGGCGCACTGGAAGCGCTGAATTTGTGCTTGCAAGCCGTCACCGAACCGGGCGATCTGGTGGCCATCGAGGCCCCTGCGTTCTACGCCTGCCTTCAAGTGCTTGAGCGCCTGAAACTCAAGGCCGTAGAAATCCCCGTGCATCCGCACACCGGCATTGACCTGGCGGTGCTGGAGCAGACGCTGGAACGCTACCCGATCAAGGCCTGCTGGAGCATGACCAGCTTTCAGAACCCCACGGGGGCCAGCGTCCCCGAAGCACGCAAACGGGAACTGGTGGAACTGCTGCGCAAGCATGAGGTGCCGCTGATCGAGGACGACGTCTACGCCGAGCTGTATTACGGCCAACACGCGCCGAAACCGGCGAAAGCATTCGACACCGAAGGGCTGGTGTTGCATTGCGGGTCGTTTGCCAAGAGCCTCGCGCCTGGTTATCGAGTGGGGTGGGTTGCGGCCGGGCGTTATGCACAGAAGGTCGAACGTCTGAAACTGATGACCTCGCTGTGTGCCTCGATGCCAGCGCAGGCGGCCATCGCCGATTACCTGCAACACGGTGGTTATGATCGGCATTTGCGCAAGTTGCGCATCAGCCTGGAGGATCAGTTGCGCGCCATGCTCGGCGCCGTCGCACGTTACTTTCCGCCGCAGACCCGGGTCAGTCAGCCTTCGGGCGGTTATTTCCTGTGGTTGGAGCTACCAGAACAGATCGATTCGCTGAAAGTGTTTCAGGTGGCGCTGGCCCAGGGCATCAGCATCGCCCCCGGCCCGATCTTCTCGCCGACCCGGCGTTTCAAGCACTGCATCCGTCTGAATTACGGCAGCCCGTGGAGTGACACATCAGAGCGGGCGATGGAGACGTTGGGCAAGATCATTCGATCAATGCTGTAACCGCCTCAGTCCCGCGCCGCGTTGCTTTTGACTTGATCTTCGTACGCGATGGCTCAGCCACCGCCGAACGCGACTTGCGTGCAGGCTGAGCGCAAGTCGCGTTCGGCGGCGTCTGGACTGTTGCGTTAAAAGATCAAGATCAGACGCGGTGCTTCAGCGTCCGCCCCCCAGATCGACGAACGTCCCGGTCGAATATGAGGCCTTGTCCGACAGTAGCCACAGGATTGCTTCGGCCACTTCGTCCGCCAGCCCGCCACGCCCCATGGGGATGGTCGGTTCAAGCTTGGTCACGCGCTGCGGGTCACCGCTCAAGGCATGGAAATCCGTGAAGATGTAACCCGGTCGCACCGCATTGACCCGCACGCCCTCGCCCGCGACTTCCTTGGCCAGCCCCAGGGTGAAGGTGTCCAGCGCACCTTTGGACGCCGCATAATCGACGTATTCGCCCGGCGAACCCAACCGCGCGGCCACCGAAGACACGTTGACGATACTCCCGCCGTGCCCACCATGACGAGGCAGCATACGCAGCAGCGCATGCTTGGTGCACAACATAGGACCGACCACGTTGCTCATCATGATCTTGAGCATGCGGAATTCCGACATGTGCTCGACTCGGGATTTTTCGCCAATGGTGGCGGCGTTGTTGACGAGGGCATCAATACGCCCCAGTTCGGCATCCACCCGGGAAAACAGATGAATGATTTCGTCTTCGTTGCTTACGTCCGCCTGAACGGCGATGGCATGCCCTCCCGCTTCGCGAATCTGGGCACAGACCCGTTCAGCGGCACCGTGATCGGAAAGGTAATTGATGCAAACGCGATAACCTTGTGACGCCGCCAGAACTGCCGTGGCCGCCCCAATACCTCTGGAGCCACCCGTAATAAGGAGGTTTTTATCCATGGGATGTCCGAATCAATGCTCAATCTTTTTCGAGCTCGTCCCCGCATCGGCTGCGCTGGCCGACACGCGGGACGAACCCCTGTTATGCAAAGCGTGAAACGTCAACGTGTGTGTGCGGATACGCGTTTGTGCGCCGCGCTAATATCCGCCATGAAGCGGTCGGCTGGCAATGGATGTCCGAGCAGATAACCTTGCAGCGAGTGGCATCCCAACTGGGTGAGGAAGCTTTGCTGGCTGGAGGTTTCGACCCCTTCTGCGACGATGCGCAGGTTCAGCGCCTGGCCCAGTGCCACGATGGCAGAAACAATCGCCGCATCATCGCTGTCCCGCTCGAGGTCGCGGACGAACCCGCGGTCGATCTTCAGCTCATTGGCCGGCAGGCGTTTGAGGTACATCAGGCTGGAATAGCCTGTACCGAAATCATCGATGGACAGGTCCACTCCCATGTCCGACAGCTGTTGCAGCACCTTCATGCTCGCATCAGCGTCGCTCATGGCGGTGGATTCGGTGATTTCCAGGGTCAGGCAATTGGGGGGCAGGCCATGCGCCGAGAGCGACCGGCCCACCACTTTCACCAATCCCGCATGACAGAACTGCAAGGCCGACAGGTTCACCGCGATACGCCAGTGCGTGTAACCGGCGTCGTACCAGACCCGCATTTGCCGACAGGCTTCGTTGAGCACCCATTCGCCGATGTTGATGATCAGGCCGGTTTTTTCGGCCAGGCCGATGAACTTGTCCGGCATCAGTAGACCGTGGTCCGGGTGATTCCAGCGCACCAACGCCTCGGCGCCAATCGGCTCGCCCGAACCGGCCGCGAACTTGGGCTGGTAATGCAGACAGAACTGCCCGTCACGCAGGCCGATGCGCAAGTCTTGCAGCAGTTGCAGTTGATTGCGGGCGTTGGTGTTCATCGAGGCGTCGAAGAAGCTGTAGCCGTTCTTGCCCGCACTTTTGGCGTGGTACATCGCCGCGTCGGCGTTCATCAGCAACTCTTGTTGAGTGCGGCCATTGCCGGGATACAGGCTGATGCCGATGCTGACCGTCACTTGCAGGTCGTGGCCCTGCACGTTGAACGGCTTGTTGACCAGCGACACCTGCCGCGAGGCGACCGTGGTGGCGTCATCGATTTCTTCCAGTTCCACCAACAACACGAATTCGTCGCCACCAATGCGCGCCAAGGTGTCGTGGCGATGGAAGTTTTCACGCATGCGCGACGCCACTTCCCGCAGCAACAGGTCGCCCACATGGTGGCCAAATGCGTCGTTGACCGGTTTGAAACCATCCAGGTCCATGAACATCAGCGCAAACAGGCCGCCTTGTGAGTCGACTTTGCGCATCGCCTGCTCGATCCGGTCCGCCAGCAGAATGCGGTTTGGCAAGCCGGTCAGCGTGTCGTGCAACGCCAACTGGGTCAGTTCACGGTTGGCTTCGCTCAGGGATTTGGCCAACTGCGCGGTGCGTGCCTCCAGTCGGGCATCCAGCACCGACGTCAGCAGCGTGATACTGAGCACGGCCAGGCTGGTGATCAGCACCAGTTTGTCGAGGCCATCGGTACGCAGACCGGTCACGGCACCGCCGCAGAAACTGCCTTCCGGGAAGTTCGCCGCCGCCATGCCGGTGTAGTGCATCCCGACAATCGCAAAGCCCATGACCACGGCAGCACCGCCGCGCAGAAGCCGAATGTAAGGGCTTTCCTTGCGCAACTTGAGTGCGATGCCCAGCGCGGCGCCCGATGCAGTGACGGCAATCAGCAACGAGGCGCCAAACAGGGTCGGATCGTAATCAATGCCCGGCTGCATGCGCAGCGCGGCCATGCCGGTGTAGTGCATGGTGCTGATGCCGACGCCCATGGCCAGTGCGCCGAACAGAATATGCAATGGCGGAACGTGATGATGGCTGACCAGCCACAGCGCAAAGCCGGACGAGAGAACGGCGACCAGCAGGGAGAGTAACGTGAGGGTCAGCTCAAAGCCCAGGTCGATCGGCAGCTTGAACGCCAGCATGCCGATGAAGTGCATGGACCAGATCCCGATGCCCATGGACAGAGCGCCGCCACAGATCCACATGACCCTCGCCCTGCCCTTGGCGGTGGAAATCCGCCCGGCGAGATCCAGCGCCGTGTAGGACGCCAAAATGGCCACGAGAATGGAAACCAGGACCAGCGACAACGTGTAGTGTCCAATCAACATGGGGCGCGACTCACGACTCAACGACCAAGGCTTTGCAGCCCAATGAATTCGGGGGCGATTCTACCGAAATCGGCAGAAATGTCGCGTCGCTCCGTCGAAATAATGGCACCGCGCCATTTTGTCCATGCTTACCGTCTGGATATCTCCGGATCCTGCGACAGACCGCTCTGAGCGTTCCACCCACCGCCCAGTGCCGCGATCAATTGAACGCTGGCAATCAGTCTGCTTTGCAACAGCGTCAGCACGCTACGTTCATTACTCAACGCTGTGGTTTGCACGTTCACTACATCAAGATAGCCAATCAATCCGGCCTTGTACTGATTAGTTGTCAAACGCAGCGAATTGCGCGCGGCTTGCAGGGCCTCCTCACGCACACTCGCTTCCTGTTCATAGACGCGCAATTGCGCCATGTAATCTTCAACTTCCTTGAAGCCGTCGAGCACCGTCTGGCGGTATTGGGCGACCGTCTGGTCGTAAACCGCTTCGGTACGGTCGACTTCAGCACTGCGTCGACCGCCGTCGAACAGGGTCATGGCCATTTGCGGCCCGACCGACCAGAAACGGTTCGGCAGCGTCAGCCAGTTGCTGTACGTACTGCTGCTGTAGCCGCCATTCATGCTCAGGGTGAAATCGGGGTAATACGCGGCCTTGGCCACACCGATGTTGGCGTTGGCCGCCATCACCGAACGTTCAGCCGCCGCGATGTCCGGACGACGCTCCAGCAGTTGCGACGGCAATTGAGCAGGAATCTGTGGCAAGACGGGCACGGTGGTGGTCGGCGCAAGGCTGAAATCAGCCGGGGGCTGGCCCATCAGCACGGCAATCGCGTTTTCGTACTGCGCCCGCTGCCAGGCCAGGTCAATGAGGTCGGCCTGGGTGCTCTTGAGCTGGGTTTGTGCCTGCGCCACGGCGTCCTGCCCGGAAATACCGGCGCGATACTGGTTCTGCGTCAGCTTGAGCGAACGCTCGTAGGCCTCGACGGTGGCCTCCAGCAAACGCTTCTGTTCGTCGATCACGCGCAATTGCAGGTAGTTTTGCACCAGTTGCGATTGCAGGCTCAGGCGCATCGAGGCCAGGTCCGCGAGGCTGGCCTGAGCGCTGGCCTTGTCGGCTTCCAGGCCCCGGCGCAACTTGCCCCACACGTCGGCTTCCCAGCTCACGCCCAGTTGCGCGTTGTAGGTATTGCGAATGCCGCTGCTGGAACTGCTCAGGCTCGAATTGCTGCTGCCGGTGCCCTGGCTTGAACGGTTCTTGCTGGTGGTCAGGTCCAGCGTCGGAAAGAACGAGGCCCGCGCGCTTTTTACCAGCGCATCGGCCTGTCGGTACTGCGCCTCGTACTGGGCGACGGTCTGGTTGGAACGGTTGAGCGTTTCCACCAGACCATTGAGCTGCGTATCCCCGTAGATTTCCCACCACGCACCTCGGGCGATGGCGTCGCTTGGGTTGGCTTGGGTCCAGCCTTCGGCCTGTTTGAACTGCGCCGGGGTGGTCACGTCGGGCTTTTTGTAGTCGGGACCGACCGCACAAGCGCTGAGCAGCAGCGCGCACAAGGCAACGCCGAACGTCCGTCGAAACGGCTGATTCCGCTGTAAGGCGCGTCGGTTCAAGGTGTCGGTCATAGCGGCGTTTCCAGAGCGGCATCCGTCTGCACACCGCGCCAGGCGTTGAAGCGGTGGCGCAGACGGTCGAGGTAAAGGTAAACCACGGGGGTGGTGTAGAGCGTGAGAATCTGGCTGAGCACCAGGCCACCGATGATGGTCAGGCCCAATGGGCGGCGCATTTCCGCCCCCTCGGCACTGCTCAGCAGCAATGGCACAGCACCGAGGATCGCCGCCAGCGTGGTCATCAAAATCGGGCGCAGGCGTTGCAGACAGGCATTGCGGATCGACTCCAGCGGCGTCATGCCGCTGCTGCGCTCCAGTTGCAGCGCCAGATCGATCATCAGAATGGCGTTCTTTTTCACCACGCCGATCAGCAGGAACAGGCCCAACAGCGAAATCAGGCTGAACTGGCCGCCCGTGAGGTAAATGCTCAACAGCGCGCCGACACCGGCCGAGGGCAGCGTGGAGAGAATCGTCAGCGGGTGAATGTAGCTTTCGTACAGGATGCCAAGCACCAGATACACCGCCACCAACGCGCCGAGGATCATCCACGGCTGGCTTTTCTGGGTCGCGGCAAAAGCGTCGGCGGTCCCGGCCATCTTGGCGATCACGTCTTCCGGCAAGCCCACTGCGGCGACGGCGCGCTCGATGGCTACCGTGGCCTGATCCAGATCCACGCCTTCGGCGAGGTCGAACGAGATGTTCTCGGACGCAAACTGGCCGTCGTGGCTGACCCGATCGTCTTCCAGACTGCGCTCGTAGTGGGCGATGGTCGACAGCGGCACCCGCGCGCCCTGCGCGGTGATGACCTGCACTTGATCCAGCGTGACCGGGTCGAGGGCGTATTTCGGGTTGACCTCCATGACCACCTGATACTGGTTCAGCGGGTCATAGATGGTAGACACCTGGCGCTGGCTGTAAGCGTTGTTGAGCACCGTGGTGACCATGTTCATGTCGATGCCCAGACGTTTGGCGGCATCGCGGTCGACGATCAGCGTCACTTGCTGAGTACCGCCGCCGTCCCGAGCGTCGATGGCGGTCAATTCCTTGAGCGACTTGAGCGCCGCGACCACTTTTGGGTACCACTCGCGCAGGCTTTCCAGATCACCGCTTTGCAGAATGTACTGATACTGCGAGGTGGTCTGCTCACGCCCACCGCCCAGTTGCAGATCCTGATCGGGTTGCAGGAACAGGCGCCCGCCCGGCACGGGCGGCATTTCCTTGCGCAGACGCTCGACGACCTGTTCGGCGCCGATCTTGCGCTCGGAAATGGGCTTTAACCGCACGATGATGAACGCGTTCCCGGTGCCGCCGTTACCACCGATGAACCCGGCGACACTTTCTACGGCGGGGTCCTTCAGAATGGCATTGCGGAACACGTCCATCTTCGGCTGCATCACCGAGAACGACAGCCCGTCGTCGCCCCGCACAAAGCCCATCAACTGGCCGGTGTCCTGTTGTGGCAGGAAGGTTTTGGGCACCACGACATACAGCGCGATGTTGACCCCAACGGTGACCAACAGCGACAGCAGCGTCAGACGGCGATGGCGCAGCACCCAGCCCAGGCTGCGATCATAGGCGGCGACCATACGGTCGTTGACCCGCTGACTCCAGCGTTGCAGGCGGTTTTCAGATCCGGGGACATGGGGTTTCAGCCAGCGCGCGCAAAGCATCGGCGTCAGGGTCAGCGACACGATCAGCGAAACCACGATCGACACCGACAGTGTGATCGAGAACTCACGGAACAGGCTTTCGACCAAACCGCCCATGAACAGGATCGACAGGAACACCGCCACCAGCGAGACGTTCATCGACAACAGGGTGAAACCGACTTCTTTGGCACCGAGGTACGCGGCCTGCATCGGCGGCACACCTTCGTCGATATGGCGGGAAATGTTCTCCAGTACCACGATGGCGTCGTCCACCACCAGTCCGGTGGCCAGAATCAACGCCATCAACGAGAGGTTGTTCAGCGAGAAACCGTACAGGTACATGATCGCGAACGTGCCCACCAGCGACACCGGTACCGCCAGCGTCGGGATCAACGAAGCGCGGAAATTGCCAAGGAACAGGAACACCACGATGATCACCAGCACCACGGCAATCAGCAAGGTCATCTCCGCCTCATGCAACGTGGCCTTGATCACCGGCGAGCGGTCCATGGCCAGGTCCAGTTTGACACTGGCGGGCAACACCGCCTGCAACGCCGGTAACTGGGCTTTGATCGCAGCCACCGTTTCGATGATGTTGGCCCCGGCCTGACGGTTGATCACCAGCAATACCGCCGCCTTGTCGTTGAAAAATCCGCTGTTGTAGCGGTCTTCGACCGAATCCTTGACCTTGGCCACGTCCTTGAGGCGCAGGGCGGCGCCATTGGCGTAATGAATGATCAGCGGCTCGTAATCCTTGGCTTTCTCCAACTGGTCATTGGCCTGCACCTGCCAGTTGTGTTCGTCCGTTTCGACGAAGCCCTTGGGGCGCCGGACGTTGGAGCCGGAAATCGTCGTGCGCACGTCATCCAGTGACACGCCGTACTGATCCAGCAGTTTGGGTTCCAGTTCGACCCGCACCGCTGGCAGTGAACTGCCGCCGATCTGCACCTCGCCGACGCCTTTCACCTGCGAAAGGCTCTGGGACAGGATGGTCGAGGCCATGTCGTACAGTTGGCCCTTTTCCAGCACATCCGAGGTCAACGACAGCACCATGATCGGCGCCTGCGACGGATTGACCTTCTTATAGGTGGGCATGCTGCGCATACCGCTGGGCAGCAGGTTGCGCGAGGCATTGATCGCCGCCTGCACTTCCCGCGCCGCGCCGTTGATGTCCCGATCCAGATCGAATTGCAGAATGACCCGCGTGCTGCCCTGACTCGACCGGCTGCTCATGGTGTTGACCCCAGCAATGGTGCCCAGGGAACGCTCCAGCGGCGTGGCCACGCTCGACGCCATGATTTCCGGGCTGGCACCGGGCAGAGACGCACTGACCACGATCACCGGGAAATCCATGTTCGGCAGCGGCGCCACCGGCAACAGGCCGAAGCTCATGCCGCCCAGCAGCATGATCGCCAGGCTCAGCAGCATGGTCGCTACTGGCCTGCGGATGAAGGGGGCCGAGAGGTTCATGCGTCGGCCTGTTCTAGCGATGCGGGTTTGGAGGACCAGCGACGCCCGAGACGATCAAAGTACAGGTAGATGACCGGCGTGGTGAACAGCGTCAGCACCTGACTGACCAGCAGCCCACCCACCATCACCAGTCCCAGTGGCTGACGCAGTTCAGCGCCGGAACCGGTGGCGAACATCAGCGGGATGGCACCGAACAACGCCGCCAGCGTGGTCATCAGGATTGGCCGGAAGCGCAGCAAGGCCGCCTCGTAAATCGCCTTTTGCGGATCAACGCCCCGGTTGCGTTCGGCGTCGAGGGCGAAGTCGATCATCATGATCGCGTTCTTCTTGACGATGCCGATCAATAGAATGATGCCGATGATGGCGATCATGCCCAGGTCGTTGCCGCTCAGAATCAACGCCAGCAACGCACCGATGGCCGCCGATGGCAACGTCGAAAGGATGGTGATCGGGTGGATGTAACTTTCGTACAACACGCCGAGCACGATGTACATGGTCACCACTGCCGCCAGAATCAGCAGCAGCGTGCTGGACAACGACGCCTGAAAGGCTTCGGCGGCGCCCTGGAACTGGGTCTGCACGCCGATCGGCATGCCGATGTCCTTCTGCACCTGTTCGATGACCTGCACCGCCTGGCCCAAGGCCACGCCCGGCGCGAGGTTGAACGACATCATCACCGCCGGAAACTGGCCCATGTGGGCAATTGCCAGTTGCGCCTGACGCTGCTCGACTTTCGCCAGACTGGACAGTTTCACCTGCCCGCCGTCGGTGGTCTTGACGTGAATCTGCTCCAGCGCCTTCGGCCCCAGATCATTGCTGGCGGCGGCCTGGAGCACCACGCGGTACTGGCTGGCCTGCGTATAGATAGTGGAAATCTGCCGCTGACCGAAGGCGTCGTACAGCGCGTCGGTGATCGCTGACACGTTCACCCCCAGACGGCTGGCCGCGTCGCGGTCGATATTCAGATAGACCTGCAACCCTTTGTCCTGAAGATCGCTGGCCACATCGGTCAATTCCGGGCGTTCGGCCAGCGCATCCACCAGCTTGCCGCTCCATTCGGCCAGCAAGTCGGCATCCGGCGAGGACATGCTGAACTGATACTGCGTGCGGCTGACGCGGTCTTCGATGGTCAGGTCTTGCACCGGCTGCATGAACAGGCGGATTTCTGACAACTGATCGACCTGCGGTTGCAGACGCTGAATCACTTGCGTGGCCGTGACATCCCGCTGGCCGTGAGGCTTGAGGTTGATCAACATTCGCCCGCTGTTGAGGGTGGCGTTGTCGCCATCGACGCCGATGTAGGACGACAGGCTCTCGACGGCCGGGTCTTGCAATACGATGTTCGCCAATGCCTGTTGACGCTCGCTCATGGCCGCGAAGGACACCGATTGCGGCGCCTCGGAAATGCCCTGAATCACGCCGGTGTCCTGCACCGGGAAGAAGCCTTTCGGCACCGCCAGGTACAACAGCACCGTGATGCCCAACGTCGCAATGGCGATCAGCAGGGTCAGCGGCTGGTGTTTCAACACCCACTGCAACTGACGCCCGTAACCGGCGATCAGCCAGTCGATCCAGGCGCCGCTGGCGCGGTAGAACCGGCCCTGCTCCACTTCTTTGGGTTCGCGCTTGAGCAGGCGCGCGCACATCATCGGCGTCAGGGTCAGGGACACCACCAACGAAATCAGGATCGCCACGGCCAGCGTAATGGCGAATTCACGGAACAGTCGCCCGACCACGTCGGCCATGAACAGCAGTGGAATCAGTACCGCAATCAGGGAAATGGTCAGCGACACCAGCGTGAAGCCGATCTGCTTCGCCCCCTTGAGCGCCGCCTGCAGCGGTGACTCACCCTCCTCCAGATGCCGGGAAATGTTTTCCAGCATGACGATGGCGTCGTCGACCACGAACCCCGTGGCAATGGTCATCGCCATCAACGTCAGGTTGTTCACCGAGAACCCGGCCAGGTACATCACACCGAAGGTGCCCACCAGCGACAGCGGCACGGCGACCGATGGAATGATCGTCGCGCTCAGGCGGCGCAGGAACAGGAAGGTGACCAGCACCACCAGCACGATGGCGATCAGCAGTTCGTGTTGTACGTCGCGCACCGAGGCGCGGATGGTCTGGGTGCGGTCGGTCAACACCACCACGTCCAGCCCGGCAGGCAGGTTGTTGGTGATGCTGGGCAGCATCGCTTTGATCCGGTCCACCACCTCGATGACGTTGGCGCCCGGTTGGCGCTGAATGTTCAGCAAGACCGCCTGATTCTGGTTGGCCCACGCGGCCAGGTGCTCGTTTTCAGCGCCGTCGATGATCTGCGCCACGTCCTTGAGGCGCAACGGGCCGCCGTTGTTGTAAGCCAGAATCAGGTTGGCGTATTCCTCCGGGGACTTGAGCTGATCGTTGGCATCGAGCATCGATACCCGGGTCGGGCCGTCGAAGTTACCCTTCGGCGTGTTGACGTTGGAGGCGCTGACCAGCGTGCGTACGTCTGCCAGGTTCAACCCGTTGGCCGCCAGCGCTTCGGGGTTGACCTTGATGCGCACCGCCTGACGCTGCCCGCCCGCAATACTGACCATGCCCACGCCACTGATTTGCGCGATCTTCTGCGCCATGCGCGTGTCGACCAAGTCGTTGAGCTTGGGCAACAGCATGGTTTTCGAGGTGATCGCCAGCGTCAGCACCGGGGTGTCGGCCGGATTGACCTTGTTGTAGGTCGGCGGTGCAGGCAGGTCGTTGGGCAGCAGATTGGTGGCGCCGTTGATCGCCGCCTGCACTTCCTGCTCGGCGACGTCCATGTTGATGTCGAGGCTGAAGCGCAGGGTGATCACCGAGGCACCGCCTGAACTGGTCGAGGCCATTTGTGTCAGCCCCGGCATCTGCCCGAACTGACGTTCAAGCGGCGCAGTCACCGCGCTGGTCATCACTTGCGGGCTGGCGCCGGGGTACAGCGTCATGACGCGAATGGTCGGGTAATCCACCTGCGGCAGTGCGGACACCGGCAATAGCGTGTAGGCGATCAGACCGGCCAGCACGATGGCCAGCATGCTCAGCGTGGTGGCAACCGGCCGCAGGATGAACAGGCGTGACAGGTTCATACGTTGCCTTTCTGCACAGGCTCAGCGTCTGCAGACTCACTGGATTCTTTCGACGGCTTGCCCTGCAACTTCTGGCCCGGCGTAACGGGAACCTCCTTGCTGTCGTTGACCACTTCGACCTCACTGCCGTCCTTCAGGCGGTCAGTGCCTTCCAGCACCACGCGATCGCCCGCTGCAAGCCCCTCGGTGATCACGGTCGAGTTCTCGTCGCTCGGGCCGGTCCTGAGCTGACGGATGCGCACTTTCCTGTCGCCGTCCATCACATAGACGAACGTGCCGTTGACCCCGAACTGCACCGCTGCCGACGGCACCAGCACGACCCCTTTCAGGGTGTTGGCCAACAGCCGTGCATTGACGAACTGATTGGGGAACAACGCTTCGTTTTCATTCTCGAAGCGTGCCTTGAATTTCAGGGTGCCGGTGGTGAGGTCGATCTGGTTGTCGATGCTCGCCAGCACGCCTTTGGCTTGCAGCTTCGCATCGCCGCGGTCCCAGGCTTCCACCAACAGCGTGTCGCCGTTGCGGTAGTGGCTGAGCACGTCGGCAAGGTCTTTTTCCGGCAGGGTGAAATTGACCGTGATCGGTCTGGTCTGGGTGATCACCGCCAGTGCAGTCGTGTCGTTGGCCGCGACGAGGTTGCCGACGTCCAGTTGGCGCAGGCCGATGCGCCCGGAAATCGGCGCGCGAATCTGGGTGAATTCAAGGTTGAGTTTTGCGTCGCCCACGGCTGCCTGATTGGTCTTGATCGTGCCCAGGTACTGGCCGACCTGAGACTCTGCGGTGTCGAGGGTCTGTTTGGCGATGCTGTCTTCTTTATAGAGGTCCCGATAGCGCTGCACGTCGATTTGGGCGTTCTTCAGCAGCGCCTGATTCTGCATCAGTGTGCCTTCAGCCTGTTGCAACGCGATCTGGTAGCTGCGCGGATCGATCACCGCCAGCAGATCACCGGCCTTGACCTGTTGGCCTTCCTGGAAGTTGATCTTCACCAGTTCGCCCGCGACGCGGCTGCGCACGTTGATGGTGTTCATCGCCGTGACGGTGCCCAGTGCCTTGTAGAAGATCGGGAAATCGCCCGTGGTCGCAGGCGCCACGCGCACCGGAACCGGGCCGGTCGAACCGCCGAAGCCCGGACGCGACGCTCCGCCCATGCGCCCCGGCGCACCGCTGCGGTTGCCGCCTTTGTGCGGCTGCTCGGCTTTTTGTGCCGTGGCGTCGGTTTTTGCCGACGAACCCGGCCAGAAATGCCAGCAAACGCCTGCGACGATCAAGAGAACCAACAGGCTGAACAGCCAGCGACGGGAGTTACGAGGACCAGACGATTGCATGAATAAGTCAACCAGTGTGCGTGGGGGCATCTTCGGGAGGCTGAACAATAAGCACTGTTGACAACCAAGCAAAGAACCTTTACCGGCAATTTACGCATTGAGCGATGCGGTAACGTGCTGAAGTGCAAATAAAAAACGGCCTGATCAGGTCAGGCCGCTATATGTTGCGAAGTATTGCCACGACAGATCGGGCAATACGCAACCGGACAACTTACTTGAGAACAGCCAGTGCCGCGTCGTAGTTCGGCTCTTGGCCAATCTCCGGCACCAGCTCACTGTGCAGAACGGTGTTGTTTTCATCCAGTACCACGACAGCGCGGGTGGTCAGCCCGACCATCGGGCCGTCCGCAATAGCCACACCGTAGTTTTCCATGAAGTCTGCGCCCCGCATGGTGGACAGGTTCTTCACGTTTTCCAGGCCTTCGGCGCCACAGAAACGCGCCTGCGCGAACGGCAAGTCAGCGGAGATGCACAACACCACGGCGTTGTTCAACTCGTTGGCCTGGGCGTTGAATTTGCGCACGGAGGTGGCGCAGGTCGGGGTATCGACGCTCGGGAAGATGTTCAGCACTTTGCGTTTGCCGGCAAAGGTTTCCAGGGTCACGTCGGCCAGGTCGCTACCGACCAGCTTGAAAGCAGGCGCCTTGCTGCCGACTGTTGGCAGTTCGCCGCTGATCTGTACCGGAGAGCCTCTACGAGTCACTTGAGCCATGAGCTGAGTCCTTATTCTGGAGGTTGCAGGGTTCGGTTTACGACAAGACCGGAAGTTAACCACGAATCCTCGCGGCGACCTACCGGTAGACGCGATTTTGTTGTTCAGGGTCCACCTTCTGATGACGGTTTGTCCAGCAGACTGGGGCGCGCGCACCGGGGCCCTGAAAAGCCCGGACGACTTCGCCGCCGATGACTACCGTCGCAGTAGCCCGCGCTTTCAGGGCGAAAACTTCACCAAGAACCTGTTGCTGGTGGAAAAAGTGCAGCAACTGGCGGCGGACCAAGGTGTGACTGCAGTCGCGGGCGGGTGGTACACGGACGCGGGAATGAAACTGCTTAATGGCTGATTTCGCGCTACCCCGTCTGCGCCCCGTGGGCCGAATCAGACCTCGGTAACTTCCAGTTCCGCCAGATACGCCCACGGGTAAATTCCGCGCTGGTGTCCGTCGCTGAACACCAGTTGCACGCCATACCCCTGTGAATGGACCGCCAGCACTCGCAGGGACGCCGCTACATGCGGCGTCATCCCACGCAAACGAAATGCCCGGCACTGCGAACACGGGCACTGCTGGCGCAACAGGACGTGGCTGATCCGTTGTTCACGGCCATCCTGCCAGCGCACGCGCAGGGTTTGCCGCTCCCTAGCGTTGCCGATGGAGACAGGCGCGGCAATCATGGCAACTGCGCCAGTGCGATGCGCACGGCCTTGCGCACTTCCGGGTCGCCGTCGTGCTCCAGTTGAAGCAAGGCCGGCCGGGCACGGCTGTCACCCAACTCGCCCAGTGCCAGGGCAGCCTCCTTGCGCACGTTGCTGATGCGGTGGGTCAGGGTCTCGACCAAGGGCCACAGGGCATCGGAATGACGCAAGCGCCCCAGGCTGCGGGTCGCGCGCAACCGAACCTGCCAGTATTCGTCGTTCAAGGCCTCGATCAGCGCCGCCCCCGCTTCTGGCTGACCAATCTTGCCCAGCGTCGTGGCGGCTTCCTCGCGCACTTGCCAGACCTCATCCTGCAACGCCTGACGCAACGCGGGCAGAACGTCGGCATTGTGGGTCAGGCCCAGCGCGCCAGTGGCGGCGCGACGCACCTCGCTGTCGGGGTCCTGGCTGGCCAGCGCAGCCAGGGCTTGCAGCGCTTCGGTTCGCTTCAGCCAGCCCAGCACGCCCACCGCTTCACGGCGTACGCTTGCGTCTTCATCCTTCAACGCCAGCAATGCAGCGGGTGCGGCCTGCTCCAGACGCAACTCACGCAAGGCACGGAACGCTGCGATGCGCACATTGGCGTCGGCATGCGTCGTCCACGGCAGCACCACCCTGCCCGCCTCGGCGGTCTTCAGCAGACTCAGGCTCTGCGCCGCCGCTTCACGCACAAGCGCTTGAGGGTCGATCAGCGCCTGACACAGCGCCTCGACCACCTCGACCTCTTCCCAAGCCTCCAGCAATGTCGCGGCCTGAGCGCGTACCTCGGATGCCGGGTCATTGGCCAGCCGATCGGTCAACCAGCCCAGGCCTTCAGGATCTTCCAGATCCGCCAGCTCGATCAGCGCAATGCGCCGAACCCCCGCGTCGGGGTTTTCGAGCCTGCTTCTGAGCGCCAGAATCTCCGCAAGCTCGATGTCATCAAAATAGGTGTTCAGGTCAGTCATAAGGCCAGTCGCAGTCCGGGGTGATCGTTGGGTAAGCCGAGAGGGTCCAGACGCGGCAACTGCCGCCCGTCCTCGTGGTGCAGCAGTTCAAGGCAATGCCGTTTCAGGCGTGAAAACTCCGGGCGCGTCACCAGTTCGCTGCTGCGCGGGCGCGGAAAGTTCAGGCTCAGGTCTTCGATGAAACGCCCGGGCCGCGGACTCATCACCAGAATCCGGTCGGCGAGAAACAGCGCTTCGTCGATGTCATGGGTGACGAACACCACTGTGGTGCGAATGCGCGTCCAAATGTCCAGCAGCAGCGCCTGCATGTGCATGCGGGTCAACGCGTCCAGCGCGCCGAACGGTTCGTCCATCAACAGCAGGCGTGGGCGATTGATCAGCACCCGCGCGATTTCGACCCGTTGCTGCATGCCGCCGGACAGTTGATTCGGCCAATGCCCGGCGAAACCTTCCAGGCCCACCAGCGCGAGCATTTCGTCAGCGGCCGCCAGGCGTTCGGCCTTGCCGACACCGCTCATTTTCAAACCAAAGGCGACGTTCTCGCGCACCGTGCGCCAAGGGAACAGGGTGTGATGCTGAAACACCATGCCCCGCTCGGGAGAAGGCCCGTGCACGTCTGCGCCATCGACGCTCAGGCGGCCTGCAATCGGTTGCAAATGCCCGGCAAGGGCGCCGAGCAACGTCGACTTGCCACAGCCTGAGGGGCCGAGAATGCACACGAACTGCCCCGACTCAATCGTGCAGTCCAGCGCCTGCACGGCCTGGAAGGCGCTCTGCCCTTCGCCCAGGGCAATGGACACACCTCGGATGTCGACATGCCCCGCCTGTTTTGTTGCGACGTTCATCAGGCTTTTCCTCGTGGTCGATGCCAAGGGGTGAACAGCCGCCCCAGACGTTTGATCAATCCACTGCTGCCCATGCCCAGCAGGCCGATCAGCAGCATACCGACGACGATGTCGGCGTAGTTCTGGATGGTGTAGGACTCCCAGGTGTAATAACCGATGCCGAACTGCCCGGAAATCATCTCCGCCGTGACCAGGCAGAACCATGACGTGCCCATGCCAATGGCCAGCCCGGTGATGATCCCGGGCGCTGCGCCCGGCAACACCACTTCCAGCAGAATGGCCCGACGCCCCGCCCCCAGACTTTTGGCCGAGGCAATCAATCGCCGGTCCACGCCCTCCACCCCATGCACGGTGTTGAGCAGGATCGGAAATAGCGCGCCCGTGAACGTGATGAACACCATGGACAGTTCGGACGACGGGAACATCAGAATGGCCAGCGGAATCCACGCCACAGCGGGGATCGGTCGCAGCACCTCAAGGGGCGGCAACAACCAGTCCTCGGCCTGACGCGATCGACCGATGATCACGCCCAGCGCCACGCCGATCACCACTGCGGCCATATAACCGGCGAACACTCGACCCAGGCTGGCCGACAGGTGCTGCATGAGCCGACCGGAGTCCACCAGCCCCGCTGCCGCTGCGATGACGGCACCGGGCGTCGGCACGTTGGCAAACGTCACCAACCCCAGATTCCAGTGGTTGCTGGCTGCCAGTTGCCAGAACAGCAGGCAGAGCAACACCGATGTCAAACGTGGAATCCAGCGCATCGAGATCATCAGCGGCTGGCCACAGCGGACTGGGCGCTGGCGTCAGTGAAATCCAGCACTTTGCCGCCTTGTGCCTGAGCGTATTGCTGAGCCTGACCTTTGAGCAGGAAGGCACTCAACCGCCCTTTGCTGTCGCTGGCAAACCACGCCTGACTGGCCAGCAGCTTGATGCCGCTGTCTTCAGCCTGAGCGTAAACCGCGCGCACCGCCTTACCCTCCTTGTTCAGCGCTTGCAAGGCCGTGAACGCAGACTCAGCGGAGGCGTAATTGCGCACTTTTGGCTCGCCTTTGACCCAGATCTGCGCGACATGTCGGTCGTCCGTGATCGGTTTGCCAGTCAGTGCGTCATTGGCCTTGAGCGGCGTCTGGGCGTAATTCGCCAGCTGCGCGTTGTAATCCAGACCGGAGGCCTTGTAGGCCGCGCGGATGTACTGGTCATCGACAAAGGTGTTGAGGTCCAGCCCGCGATCGGCCTTCTTCAGCAACTTGAGGGTGTCGATGGCGGTGCCCACGGCCTGCCGGTATTCCGGCTTCCAGGTCTGATCCCGAGTCTGCAGGCCCAGCGGGCCGTGGAACAGGTAGTTCACTTCGGCTTCGATACCGGCGACTTTCTCGATCAGCTCGCTGTACTTCTCAGGTTCGGCGGCCAGCAACTGGTTGGCTTCGATGCCTGCGCGCAGGTAGGCGACGACGATTTCCGGGTACTTCTTCGCGTAGCTTTCGTCGACCAGCGCGCCATGGAAGGTGGGTGCGCCGGATTGCGAGCCGTCGTAAATCTTGCGCGCGAAACCCCGATTCGGAAACAGCTCGCCGAACGGCACGAAGTCGGCGTGGGCGTCGACCTTGTTGGCTTGCAGCGCGGAGCCTGCGACTTCGGGCGCCTGAGCAATGATGTTGACGTCTTTCAGCGGGTCCCAGCCCTGCGCTGCAACGGCCCGCAACAGCATGCCGTGGGCGGTTGAAGCGAACGGCACGGAAATGGTCTTGCCTTTAAGGTCGGCCAGCGACTGTGCGCTGGACGATGTGGGCACGACAATGCCGTTGCCGCTGCCCTGAATGCTGCCCGACAGCACGCTGATGAACAGGCTGTGCTTGCCCGCCGCTTCGAACGCGACGCCATTGAACGCCCCCGGAAAATCGGCCATGGCGCCGAAATCCAGTTTCCCGGCAACCATTTCATTGGTCAGTGGCGCACCGCTGGTGAAGTTCCTCCACTCGACCTGATACTGCGCGTCCTTGTATTTGCCTTCGTGAGGCAGGTATTTGTCGAGCAGCCCCAACTCGCGAATCAGCAGTCCGCCGGCCGCGCAGTTGATGGTGGTGTCCTGAGTGCCAATGGCAATGCGGATGGTTTCGGCCTGAACCGACAGGGTGAGCGAAGCCAGTACGAAACCGGCCAGTGTGGCGCGCAATAGCATGGATGTATCCCCTCGAATCATTAATAGAAGTCGTCTCCGCCGCGAGACGGCGCGGTGGGAAACGAGGGGTTCTGGGTGCATCAGCGTCCGCGGTGGGCGGATGGCTCTTGGCTGTTTTTACAGAGCCCTGCCAAAACGGCGGGCTGTCGGCTCAGCGCAGCAGATACGGGATCTCGACCTTGACTGCGCCGGTCGGGCAATCCTTTTCGCAGGGCATGCAATACCAGCACTCGTCAAACGCCATGTAGGCTTTCTGGGTGGCAGGATTGATGGCCAGCAGGTCCATCGGGCAGACATCGACACACACGGTGCAGCCTTTGTCGGCGATGCACTTGTCCTCGTCCACGGTGACCGGGGCGTTGGAGCGGAAAAAGATTTCCTGGGGCTGATAGGCCATTTCACGGTGTCCTTGGCGCGTGTCGCGCTCTCTGTCTATAAAGGTGCGGGCCGTACGGTTTCAGGCGGCGTCAGCCCCCACACGCAAGCGGTCGTAGGCGAGCATTTCTTCGGCATCCAGCGCCACGATGTAGGGTTCGACCGGTTTCTTGAAGCTGACCATCCGGCCGTCCTCATCCTTTTTCAGATGGGTGTGACAGAACCAGTCGTGGTCATTGCGCAACGGATGGTCGACCCGATGGTGGTACAGGCCCCAGCGACTTTCGGTGCGATACAGCGAGGCGCGAGCGGCCATTTCTGCGCAATCGCGAATCACGCTGACTTCCATGGCGCGCATCAATTCGTGGGCGTTGCTGGCTTTCAGTTGATCAAGATCGCGCTGGATGTCGCTGAATCGTTGCAGGCCGATCTGCATCTTTTTGGTCACTTTCGGCGGTTGCAGGTAGTCATTCACAAAGCGCCGCAGCTTGTACTCCACCTGAGCGGGCGGCAGGCCGTGCTCACGATCCAGCGGTGCGTAAACCCGCGCCTGCTCGCGTTCGATCTGTCGGGCATCGACCTCGGTGAAGCCCCGCTCGGCCACGTAATCCGCTGCGTTGTTGCCCGCAAACCAGCCGTAGGTAAAAGCACCCAGCATGTAGTTGTGCGGCACTGCCGCCATGTCACCCGCTGAATACAGGCCCTTGACCGAAGTTTCCGCCCGTTCGTTGACCCACACCCCTGACGCCGAATGCCCGCTGCAGAAGCCGATTTCGGAGATGTGCATTTCCACCATTTGGCTGCGGTAATCGGTGCCGCGATTGGCGTGAAACTGCCCCCGGCTGGGGCGCTCGTTGCTGTGCAGGATCTCTTCGATGTTCTGGATGGTTTCTTCGGCCAGGTGATCGAGCTTGAGGAACACCGGACCATTGCCGCTTTCCAGTTCCTGATGAAACTCCCACATCATCTGGCCGCTCCAGTAGTCACATTCGATGAAGCGTTCGCCCTTGTTGTTAGCCGTGTAGCCGCCTAAAGGACCGGTGACGTAAGCGCAGGCCGGGCCGTTGTAATCCTTGATCAGCGGGTTGATCTGAAAGCACTCCAGATTCGCCAGCTCAGCGCCTGCGTGATAGGCCATGGCGTAACCGTCGCCTGCGTTGGTCGGGTTTTCGTAGGTGCCCATCAAGTAACCCGACGCTGGCAAACCGAGGCGCCCTGCTGCCCCGCAGCACAGAATCACGGCCTTGGCTTTGATCACGTGAAAATCCGCCGTGCGGCAGTCGAAACCCATCACGCCATTGACCGCTCCCTCGGCATCGGTGAGCAGCCGGGTACAGACCACACGGTTGGTGATGGTTACCCGCGCGCGCTTCAACTGGCGATACAGCACCTTCTTGATGTCGTGGCCCTCGGGCATCGGCAGCACATAGGCGCCCATGTGGTGGACCTTCTTGACCGCGTAATCACCGGTCTCGTCCTTCTCGAATTTCACGCCCCAGCGGTCCAGTTGCTCGATGGTTTCGAAGCTGTGGGTCGCATAGGCGTATACCGCTGCCTGATTGACGATGCCGTCGTTGGCAATGGTGATTTCCTTGGTGTACTGCTCAGGCGTGGCGTGGCCAGGGATCACCGCGTTGTTCAGCCCGTCCATGCCCATGCTGATGGCGCCGCTGCGCTTGACGTTGGCCTTATCGATCAGCAACACCCGCAGATCGCGATTGCGCTCCTTGGCCTTGATCGCGGCCATCGGACCTGCCGTGCCGCCGCCGATCACCACGATGTCGTATTCCTGCTCCAGCACGTGGCGTGTCATCACTGAGCCTCCTGGTGACGGTCGATTCGCAGGCGGTACTGAAACGCATCGCCCCGGTAATAAAGGTGTTCGAAATCCACGGGCTGGCCATCGGCAGTGTGGGTCAGGCGCTCGATGCGCATGATCGGCGAACCCGCCTCGACGTCCAGCGCCTGGGTCAAATCGCTGTCGGCCAGCACCGCGTCAATGGCCAGATCCGCATGACCCAGCGTAAGGCCGCAGTCGTTTTCCAGGATCAGAAAGATGTCGCGGGTCACCAGGTCAGCGCTTTCCAGTCGCTCGCCCAGGTGCCTGGGCAACCAGGTGACTTCCAGTGACACCGGCTCGCGGTTGATCAGCCGCACGCGGCGAATCTGCGCAACGCTTTCGCCTTCCGCCACGTTCAGGCGCTCGGCCACCCGTTTGTCGGCGGGTACGAAGCGGAAACTGCGCAGGCGGTTGATCACTTCATAGCCGCGACCGGTCATGGATTCGGCCAGGCCCTTCAGGGTGCTGACGTTTTGAAAGGTCTTGGGTTTGGACACGAATGTCCCTTTGCCGTGGATCTTGAAGATCAGCCCTTCTTTCTGCAGATCGCCCAATGCCTGGCGCACGGTGATGCGGCTGACCTTGAACATCGCGCCCAGCTCGCTTTCGGAGGGCATCTGACTGTCGGGGGCGTATTCGCCGTCCAGAATCCGGCTGCGCAGCAAGTCACGCAGTTGGCTGTGCAGGGGTACGCTGGACAGCGGAGAGAGGGTTTTGGCAGTGTCGTTCATCGAAGTCACTTGTCATAACGAGTTATGACGTGATCTTAAAGAGCTTGAATTCCGGCCGTGAAATACCGTTTGGGCATAAGGTTAGAGGCTTCTTTGCTGTCGCGTGCCCCCTTGGTGTCGGTAGCGCTTGTGCACACGCCGCCGCGGGCAAACCATACGGTTACGCAGATGAGGTGTAGGTGAGCGGCAATTGCGTGGTGGACTTGATCTGCTCCATCGCAAAGCTGGAGCTGATGTCGGTAATGCCCGCCAACTGGATCAACTTCTTGTACACCGCGTCATACCCGGCGATGTCCGGCACCACCATACGTAACATGTAATCCGTGTCCCCCGCCATTCGATAGCATTCCACCACTTCGGGCAGCGTTTCAATGAGGTTGTGAAAGCGCTCAAGCCATTGTGCGTTGTGCTGATTGGTACGTATCGCGGCAAACACCGTCACCGCGACATTCAGCAGGGCCGGGTCTAGTAACGCGACACGCCCGCGGATCAACCCCTGCTCTTCCAGCTTCTGGACACGGCGCCAACAGGCGGTGGTGCCCAGGCCAATGCTGTCGGCGATTTCAGCGATGGGACGGGTGCAGTCACGTTGCAGCATGTCCAGGATGGCCTGGTCGAACTTGTCCATGGTGAGTTAAGCCTTGAAAGATCCGGTTATGACGAATGGTGATAACCATACGCCAAATCGTGCAGCGATCCGCAGTCTTATTCTCCAAAACCGATTGATACTGAAAAAATAATCTACCCTAAGCTCAAATCGGCGCTCACTAATCAATATTTTTTCGCGCCTGCCCGCGTACTATTTTTCCCATCACGGACAGCGCGGATTTCTCCCCATGAGCACACTTCCTTGTTACTTCGATTACGCAGCCACCACCCCTGTCGATGACCGCGTCATCCAGGCGATGGTCACCTGCCTGGGACGCGAAGGCACCTTCGGCAACCCCGCTTCCAACTCTCACGCTTACGGCAATCTGGCGCGCCAGGCCGTTGAACTGGCGCGTCGTCAGGTCTCCGAACTGGTCGGTTGCAACGCCGAATCGATCATCTGGACCTCCGGCGCCACCGAGTCCAACAACCTGGCCATCAAAGGCATCGCCCAACGCGCACAAGGCCCTCGTCGCCACCTCATTACCAGCCGCATCGAGCACAAGGCGGTCGTCGACACCGTGCGCCAACTGGAGCAAGCCGGTTTTCCGGTGACCTGGCTTGAGCCGGACGCGCAGGGCTTGATTCAACCCGAGGCCGTGCGTCAGGCCTTGCGGGACGACACGTTGCTGGTGTCGCTGATGCTGGTGAACAACGAATTGGGCACACTCACCGACATCGACCGCATCGGTCGCATGGTGCGCGAACACGGAGCGCTGTTCCACGTCGACGCGGCACAAGGCGCGGGCAAGGTCGCCATCGACCTGAACGCCCAGCCGGTCGACCTGATGTCGTTCTCCGCGCACAAAATCTACGGTCCCAAAGGCATCGGCGCGTTGTATGTCGGCGAACGCGCGCGCGATCTGCTGGAAGCGCAGATTCACGGCGGCGGCCACGAGCAAGGCTATCGCTCCGGGACGCTGGCCACGCACCAGATCGTCGGCATGGGCGCCGCCTACGCGCTGGCCAGCGCCGACATGCACGAAGAGGTGCAACGCATCACCGCCCTCTCCACTCAATTACGCGATGGCTTGCTGCAACTGCCGGGTGTCAGCCTCAATGGCCACCCCGATCAACGGGTCCCACACACCTTGAACATCTGCGTCGACAAGCCCGGCTTCAGCGCCATGAGCCTGGCCAGCGAACTCGCGGTCTCATCCACCTCAGCCTGCAACTCCGCTGGCGGCGGCGCCTCTCACGTGCTGCTCGCGATGGGGCTGCCTCAAGCATTGGCCAGCAGTAGTCTGCGACTGAGTCTGGGGCGCTATACCCAGGCGGCAGATGTCGAGAAAGCGATTGCGGTCATCGCCGGTCGGGTAAACAGCCAATCGACGACATTCTGGTAACACAACCTCGAAGGGTGGGTGATCTGGCGAGCCAGTCTCTGGCACAATCGCCCATCGTTTTTTTTCGAGACCGTCACACGCATGGACCTTAACAGCGTTTATCAGCGCCTGAACACCGGCAGCAAGAAGTGGAGCCAATACCCGGAAGATGTCTTGCCAATGTGGGTGGCAGATATGGACTTTCCAGTGGCCGAGCCGATCGTTGCCGCGCTGAAAAACCGTCTGGAGCACCCCCTGCTCGGCTACTCGGTGGCTCAGGACAGCCTGCGCCAGACCTTGGTCACGCATCTCGCGCAGCGTTACGGCTGGGCCATTCAACCTGAAGACCTGGTGTTTCTGCCCGGCGTCGAGCCGGGTGTGAACATGGCGCTGAACACGCTGGTTCCCGCTGGCAGCGGCGTGCTGGTGCAAACACCCAACTACTCGCCGTTGCTTCATGCCCCGGCGAACTGGAAGCTGCCGCGGGTCGATTTGCCGTTTCATGCTGACGCCAACGGTGAGTACCCCACCGATCTGGCCGCGTTGCAAGGCGCTCTGCTTCAATCGCGAGTCTTGCTCCTGAGCAACCCGCACAACCCGCTGGGCAAAGTCTTCGAACGCGAAGAATTACAGGCCATTGGCGAGGCCTGCGTGCAACACGACGTGCTGATCATTTCCGACGAGATTCATGCCGACATCGTGTTCGACGGACGCCACCACACGCCGATAGCGTCGCTGAGTCCGGAGATTGCCGCGCGTACCGTGACCCTGATGTCTGCCAGCAAAGCCTGGAATATCGCAGGGCTGAAAACCGCGTTTGCCGTGGTGCAAAACGCCGAACTGCGCGAGCGCTTCAATGCGGGCCGTCTGGGATTGGTGGACAGCGTTAACGCGCTGGGGCTGGAAGCCACCGAGGCGGCGTATCGTCTTGGCGCAGACTGGCTCGCACAGGTGAACGAGTACTTGCAGGGCAACCGCGACTACCTCGCTCACGCCCTCGCGACCCGTTTCCCCGGCATTCGCATGAACCTGCCGCAGAGCACCTACCTGGCCTGGCTGGATTGCTCGGCGCTGGACATCGAGCATCCACAGCAATTCTTCCTCAAGGAAGCCAAAGTCGCGTTCAGTGACGGGCTGGAGTTCGGGGAAGATTGCAGCCAGTTCGTACGCCTGAACTTCGGCTGCCCGCGCCCGATGCTGGAAGAGGCATTGGCACGAATGGAACGCAGCCTGCAACAACGCTGATCCCTTCTGGCGGCGCCCCCCTTTGAAATCGGGGGCGCATGCCTCAGAAATACTTCAACCAGGCGATATCCCGACGTCGCGCCTTCAGCTCGGCAAATCCGCGCACCGCCGGAAACAACACGACCGTCAGCCCCGCCGCACACAGCCACAACGCCCACACTGAATCAAAACCAAAATAGCGGCCCTGGGTGGTCCCCCATATCGCCACGGCGATCAGGTAAAGCACCTTCAGCACATACAGGTGCAGCACGTAAAAAAACATCGGTGCAGCGCCGAAGATCATCAGTGGTTTGAGCCAGCGCTGCCCCGCGCCGCGCTCCAGCCAGGCAAGTGCCAGCAACCCCATGCCCAGCGTCAGGCAGATGAACAATAGTGACGGCGGGTACTTGGTGATGTTGAAGACACTCATCAAGGTCTGAGTGGGGGTGTCACCCGGGGTCCAGGGCTTTTCGCCATAACCGTTGAAGCCGCGCAGGGCCAGAAACAGCGCCAACAGGCCGAAACCCCAGGCAATCAGATTGATTTCCCTCGTCTGCGCCTCGGCGTTTTTCGCAAACCACGGCCCTGCTGCGTAACCCACGGCAATGACCCCGATCCAGGGCAGCACGGGATACGACGTGCGCAGCCGCAGGCTGTCGGTGGCCTCGATCCAGCCCCGATCATGCAGAATCGCCCATGGAATGTGCATCCAGGAATCCGGGCCGAAGTGCACGCCGTCCAGCAGGTTGTGCCCGGCGATGATCGCGATGCCCAGCGTCGCCAGCACTCCACGCGGGAGCCTCACCAGAATCGACAGCGCGATCATGCTCAAGCCGATGGCCCAGATCACTTGCAGGTAAATCACCGAGGGCGGCAACTGGAAGGTCCAGGCGAAGTTGACCAGGGTCAACTCCAGACCGATCAGCACCAGACCGCGCACGCACAGAAAACGCGAAACTGCGTGATGCCCGGCATGACGTTGCCCATACAAAAACGCCGACAGCCCGGTGAGAAACACAAACAAAGGTGCACAGAAATGCGCCAGCGTACGGCTCAGAAACAGCGCCGGATCGGTGTTGCCGACCTCCATGGGGTCGGACACCTGATGGTGCAGATAGAACGTCTCACGTACATGATCCAGCAGCATGAACACAATGATCAGTCCACGCAGGGCATCAACGGACTGCAAACGGGGCTGAGCCGCCGACGACGTCTCGCGGGTCGGCAATAACAGTGCCGCCGTCATGCGCGAAGCGCCTTGTCGAACGCCTGAAACGGCAACGTTCCACGGCGAGATGACGACGCCGCCGCATCGTGCGGGTGCAGGCTTTCCAGATGCGTGACGGAGACGTCGCTGGCGTGAAATCGGGTGGCCAGTGCTTGTTGCACCTTGCGCGCGGCATCTTCGACGTACATCAGATTTTCCCCGTTGAGCCGGGCGAAGGCCTGCTCATCTGCGCGCTTGACCGCCGTTTGCACGGGAGTGCCCAGTGCGCCTTCAATCAGATCGATCAGGTTCAACAAGCCCAGATGTTCTGCGTCCTGATCGATGTGCACGCGCACACGCGCCACGCTGCGTTGGCTATGGGGCGTGGCGTGCGAGCCGTTCTGGCGAATCCAGTTCGCCACGTGGTTGCTGTCCACAGGTCCTGCGCCGAAATGCGCGATGAACGCCTGTTCCAGCAACTGCCGGGACAAGGCCGCCGAGCATGGGCAGGTCGATGAATAGGTCACATCGACCGTGGCATCCAGAGACAATCGCCCCTCACACCACTGCGCCTCGATCACCACCGGATAGGATTTCCAGCCGCTCAGGCCTTCGGTCACCAGTGCAGGACGTTTGCACAACAGTTCAAACGCCAGCCGCAACCGCGATTGGGACGAATGACAATCGGCGTGGCTGTCGACCATCAGTTCCAGCAGTGCCACCAGACTCGCCGGACTCACTGCCTGATGCTCGGCAAACCGGTCCAGCAGCGTGTACAACCGCGACATGTGAATGCCTTTGATCTGCGGCATCGGCAGATTCACGTACAAGTCGGCGCGGGCATGCACCGAGGCGTCAACGCCAGGTTCATCGAGGATCAGAGGGATATCGATACCTTGCATGCCGACCCAATCGAGGGGCAGCAAGGCTTGCGACAGTTCGGAAGCAGCAACGTCAGGAAGCGGCGTATTCATGAGGGAATGGAGTCTCGAAGCGCAATGTCATAACGAGTTATAACATAACACTTAAAACACCAGCTTTACACTCTCCCCTACCTCACACCCCGGTCACGCCAGTCCCTACAGTGTGTTCGGTGCCGATCTCAGTGGGAGATTCTATGTTGGCCGGTCAACCGCGTTCGTCGGAACGCCGTCCGCACCAAGGCGGCTCCCACAGTGATGCGTGTCGAACCACAGACTCATGCTCAAAACCAAACCTGTGGGAGCGGGCTTGCTGGCGAAAGCAGCCAGCCTATTCATGCGTAACTAACCCACCGATTTCGCCAGCAAGCCCGCTCCCACAAGCCTCCAGCATGGCTTGCCTGCGGTGGCTTTCTTGCAAGCACCACCACAGGCACGTCGGACCGCTCTAGGGCTCAATACCCCAGCGACAACCCGGTGTTACGACGCGGGTCGTTGGCGCCGTAGAACCGATTGTTCCCCACCGGCTTGCCACCCAGCGACGGCGCGCCGACGAGGATGGCGGCCAGGTGGTTGGCATCCTGCGGGCCTGCGAACGTGTGACCCCAGCTTTCGAGGATCTTCTGCGTGTCAGGGCTGACCGCGAAGTTTTCCAGGTTGGTAGTCTCCGGCATCCATTGCTGGTGGAAACGCGGCGCATCGACCGCTTCCTGAATGTTCATGCCGTAGTCGATGACGTTGAGCATGGTCAGCAGGGTCGCCGTGATGATCCGGCTGCCACCTGGCGTACCCACCACCATCACCGCTTTGCCGTCCTTGGTGACGATGGTCGGACTCATCGACGAGAGCGGCGTTTTGCCCGGCGCAATCGCGTTGGCTTCACCCTGCACCAGGCCGTACATGTTCGGCACGCCGACCTTGGAGGTGAAATCGTCCATTTCATCGTTGAGGATCACGCCGGTCTTGCTCGCCATCACGCCTGCACCGAACCAGTCGTTGAGGGTGTAGGTGACCGATACGGCGTTGCCCCATTTGTCGACGATGGAGTAATGGGTGGTGTTATTGCCTTCGTGGGGCGCAACGCCCGGTTTGATGGCTTGTGAGTCACCGGCCTTTTGCGGTTCGATGGCCGCGCGCAGCTTCGCGGCGTAGTCATGATTGAGCAAATGCTCGATCGGGTTCTTCACGAAATCCGGGTCGCCGAGATAACTGTTGCGGTCCACGTAAGCGTGACGCATGGCCTCGATCTGGTAATGCAGCCCCTGAGCCGAGTGATAGCCCAGTTCCTTCATCGGGTAGCCTTCGAGGATGTTCATGATCTCGCAGATCACGACACCGCCGGAGCTGGGAGGCGGTGCGGAAACCACGTGGTAACCACGATAATCACACTCGATGGGCGCCAGTTCGCGAGTTTTGTACGTGTCCAGATCGGCCTGAACAATGATGCCTTTGCCCGCCTTGCTCGAATCGACGATGGCCTTGGCCACCCAGCCCTTGTAGAAACCGTCGGTACCTTTCGCGGAAATTTCCTTGAGGGTCCTGGCCAGATCCTTCTGCACCAGCTTGTCGCCAACGTTCATCGGCTGGCCTTTGTTCAGGAAGATCGGGCCGAGGTCCTTGTCGGCCTTGAATTCGTCCGTCGCGGTGTGCAGCAGGTCGATGTCGCCCTGCTCCAGCGGGAATCCGTTTTCGGCCAGTTTGATCGCCGGGGCAATCACTTCAGCGCGCTTCCTGGTGCCGTACTTGCTCAGCGCCAACTCCATGCCCGATACCGTTCCCGGCACGCCCACCGCAAGGTGGCCTTTGGAACTCAGGTCCGGGACCACGTTGCCGTCCTTGTCCAGATACATGTTGGCGGTCGCCGCCAGCGGGGCTTTTTCGCGGAAATCGAGGAAGGTCTTGCGTCCGTCCGCCAACTGGATGGTCATGAAACCGCCACCGCCCAGGTTACCCGCCGCCGGGTAAACCACGGCCAGCGCGTAGCCCACGGCAACAGCGGCGTCCACCGCGTTGCCACCGGACTTCAGCACATCGACGCCCACGTGGGTCGCCAAATGCTGCGCGGTCACCACCATGCCGTTTTCAGCGGCAACCGGGGCGACAGAGGCGGCGTAGGAGGGGGAAAAGGCGAGCGCGAGCGCAGTCGCGATCAGCGACCGAGTCAAGGGTTCAAACTTCATGTGTCGACTCTCTTTGTTCTTTGAATGTGGAACAGCATTGAAGGGTCGAGCCTTGATGGGGAGTACCCTCTCGCGGATCGCCCGGCATCCTTGCAACTGCAGATGCACATTTATGTAGAGCGCGTTCGATACGACCGATCAGTTCAAGACAGCACTCATCGGCCGCACCAAAATAGCGCACTCAAAAGAATCAACCTAGAGCCAATGGCAAGATATTTCAGAAAGTTTTATCGACCCACGCGCCGGATTCAAAACCAACGATCGTTGCGCTTGCGGCCACGGGTCAGCGCCGGAAGGATCAAACCCACCAGCAGGCCCGCTCCTGCGATGCTGCCGCCGTACACCATGTACCGCATCAGCACCTGATTGTTTTCGTCGCCGAGTTTGGCCTGCGTGGCGCGCAATTCCGATTGCGCATCGGTCAGTTGAGCATTGAGGTCCTTGGAACGGGCCTCCAGCTCATCCACCAGCTTCTTGCGCGAATCGAGGGTTTCCTGCATGCCCTGGACTTTGGTTTTCCAATCGTCATCGATGGTTTTCAACTGTGCGCTGAGGTCCGCGACTTGCTGGGTCAACTGCGGCAGTCGCTCGGCCTGGCCGGGCACTTCCTGCAGGTCGCTGGACGGAATCCAGACCGTATCGCCCGAGTTGCCACGCACCTGGCTGTAGTCGCCCTGGGTGTTGAGCAGTTCGACCTTCTGCCCGGATTTCAGCGTGCCGACGATGCGGTAGCCGTCGGTCGGGCCGCTGCGCACGTAGGTGCTCAAGGTGTCACTGACCCAACGGTCCTTGCCCTCGGCCTGGGCTTGTGGGGCAAGGCCTACGGTCAGCAGCGTGCCCAGCAGACCGACGCTGAGCAAATGGCGAGTAAGGGATGAGGCGCAAACAGAAGCGGAACGAGTGAGCGGCATGAAGATTCTTCGACAAAAAAATAAAAATAAAGGCCGGATGGACAGGCCCGATCCATTGAACAAAACGTGGTTTACTGACCGTACAAATGGTTACAGGTTCACTGCGCAAGGGTGACGTTCGTCTGCCTGGGGCTGAACGCGCTGCGGCCGGGGGCGGCGGATCTGGCGGGAATGACCATGGGATACCCGCTCAGGTTGGGGAGGAAAGTGGCGGAAGGCAGCCGGAGTCGAACCTGCCCGGGAACGGCTGCCGTCCCCAACCGGGTTTGAAGCCCGGCCGCGCCACCGGGCGCGATTGCCTTCCTTGATTGATTAAACGCTGTCGTCAGCCTTGTGCTGCGCCAACGCGTTGTCCGGCCGTATCCGGCGTTGGTCGCCGATTCGGCGGGTCAGGCCGATGCGGTCGAAAAACTCAAGAATCTGAATGCTGCGCTTGCGCCCGATTCCCAGCCGGTCACGAAACGCAGCCGCCTGTATCACTGGTTCGGCATCGCACAGTTGCAACAGCATAGCCGCCATTCGCGCAATCGTCGGCTCGGGATAAAACAGATCCTTCACCACCTGATGCACTCGACCGATCCGCGCCAGTTTGCGCAGCAGCAGGCGTACAACGGCGTCCGATTGACCCACGAGGCCCGCGAGGTCGCGTACCCATGGCGGATCAAAACCACCCTGCACCATCAAGGGTTCAAGCTGCGCCCACAGCGCGGCGTCCTCGTCATTGAGTTGCACCTGATGATCCGGCGCATGCAGCCACGGCCCGCTGCTGGCAATTCGGCCACTGGCGAGCAATTCGTCGAGCAGCGCGATGAACGCCGGGCGCTCCAGCGTCATGGCGGCGAATCGGCGCAGGCGGTCGCGATCCGGGCCGAGTTGATCGGGCTCCTGCTCATGAAACCGGGCCAGGTGTTGTAGCAGTTGACCCTGCAACCCCTGCCAACGCGCCTCGCTGAACAGCAACGAGCCTTGGCGGGTGGCGATGATGCGCACGTCAGAAGGTAATCGCCACGTTGCACGCAACCGGTTGAACTGCCGCTCAAGGCGCTGCGGATCAAGGCCGCTTGCGCTCTGGGCGATCAAGTCCGGCAGGGCCTGCTCCAGACCGTCAGCGAGGGACAGAATGCGCAATTGCGTCAGCCGTTCAGGGCTGCGACGTTGCCGGGAAGGCGCGAACGGATCGAGCACACGACCGCCACCCAAGGTGCGCCGAGCGCTGTGATCACGCAGCACCAGCCGGTCGCCGTGAACGGTCTGCACCGGCGCGTTGAGTAACAACTGGGCAAACAGGCGCTCGCCCGGCTTTACCTGATTACCCTCCAGCAACGCCACGCGGGCCGAGACATCCTGCGTGCCCAGGTGCACATGCACCGGGCTGAAGTGCTCGAACACCCGCGTTTCACTGGGCAGCAGGCGCAATTCGATGTCGACCCGCTGCGTCGGCGCGAACAACCAATCGGCCAGCAGCCAGTCACCTCGATGAATCTGGTCAAGCGCCAACTTGTCCGCGCTCAGGTTCAGCGCCACGCGCTGCCCCGCCCTCGCCTGCGCCGCCGCCTGGTGTTGTGCGTGCAATCCGCGCACGCGCACCGGCTTGCCTGTCTGCCCCAGTAGCAACGTGTCGCCCACCGTCACTTGCCCGGCCAGCGCAGTGCCGCTGACGACGATGCCGGAACCGGGGACGCTGAACGCTCGATCAATGTCCAGCCGAAACCCGCCTCGATCACTGCGTTCCAGCACTTCGTTGCGAGCGAGCAACAACGCCCGACGCAGAGCGCTGATGCCTTCACCGGTCTGGCTGGACACCTCGAACAGCAAGGCATCGGCATAGGGGCCGGGCGCGAGCAACTCGCGCACCTGCATCCACACTGCTTGCACCCGCTCAGCGTCTGCGCGGTCGCATTTGCTGATGACCACCAGTAGTTCGGGAATGCCCAGCAGCTCGACAATGGCCAGATGTTCTCGGGTCTGGGGCATCACCCCATCGTCCGCCGCCACCACCAGCAACACCAGATCGATGCCCTGCGCACCGGCGAGCATGTTGTGTATGAAACGCTCGTGACCGGGCACGTCAATGAACCCGGTCAGTTGACCACCGGGTTCCAGCGCTGCATAGCGATAGCCGAGGTCGATGGTGATGCCCCGCTCACGCTCTTCGCGGCGACGGTCGCCCGCTTGCCCGGTGAGCGCTTCCAGCAGCGCTGTCTTGCCGTGGTCGATATGCCCTGCGGTGCCGACAATCACGCCAGATCGCCCTCCCATTGCAGACGCTCTAGCTGCCTCAGCCAGCCCGCTTCATCGTCCAACTGACGCAAATCCAGCCATAACGCGTCGTCGTCGATACGGCCCAGCACCGGAATCGGCAGGCGCCGAAACCCCGCTTCCAATCCATGCAACCAGCGGCTGCGCAGCTTTTTCGAGACGATCGGTCGAAAACACAGCGCCGCGCTGGGAAGCCGAGCAACCGGCTGGCTGCCACTGCCGATCATGCCTAACGACGTTTCGACGAAAACGCCCCATTGCGCCCCCATCCGTCGCGCCACAATCGGCTGTAAACGCTGGGCCTGAGCCAGAATATTCGCCTGTGATCGGGTCAGTAATCGCAGGGTGGGCAAGCGTTCGGTAAGGCGGTCCGGGTCTCGATACAGCCCCAGTACGGCCTCCAGTGCAGCGAGGGTCAGTTTGTCCACGCGCAAGGCGCGCTTGAGTGGGTTCTTTTTGATTTTCGCGATCAGGGCTTTGCTGCCGACAATCAACCCGGCCTGGGGGCCGCCTAGTAATTTGTCGCCGCTGAAGGTGACGATGTCCGCGCCCTCGGCCAAGGTCTGGCGTACGGTCGGTTCGGCAGGCAGGCCCCAGCGGCTCAGGTCCAACAAACTGCCGCTGCCCAAATCCTCCAGCAGTGGCAAATCGTGTTGGTGGGCAATCTGTGCCAGTTGCGGCGTCGATACAGAAGCAGTGAAACCCTGCACGCTGTAATTGCTGGTGTGCACCCGCATCAACAGGCCGGTGCGCAGGTTGATCGCCGATTCGTAATCGGTGGGATGGGTCCGGTTGGTGGTGCCCACTTCGTGCAGTTTCACCCCGGCACGGGCCATGATGTCCGGGATGCGAAAGGCGCCGCCGATCTCGATCAGTTCGCCACGCGAGATGATGCCTTCCTTGCGCGCGCCCAGGCTGTTCAGGGCCAACAGGACAGCGGCGGCGTTGTTATTGACCACGGTGACGGCTTCGGCGCCGGTCAGTTCGCGGATCAACCCTTCGATAAGGTCATCGCGGTCGCCACGTTTGCCGGTGTTCAGGTCGAATTCAAGGTTGAGGGGGTAGCGGGCGGCGGTCTGAATGGCTTCGATCGCCTCTTCCGGCAACAGCGCACGACCCAGGTTGGTGTGCAGCACCGTGCCGGTGAGGTTGAACACGCGGCGGACCTTGCTTTGGTGTTGAAGCGTCAGGCGTTCGGCGAGTCGGCCCAGAATCACTTCATTGCCCGATTCTGCAGCACTGATTTGCCCCTGCCGCGCCGAACCGCGCAAGTCTTCCAGCAACTGGCGCAGCCCTGCCAGCACCACTTCTCGACCATAGCGATCGATCAGCGCGTGGCAGGCAGGGTGACGCAGAAGGCTGTCGACGGAGGGTAAGCGGGGTCGTTCAGAGGCGAGGCTTAGAGGCATTCAAAATTCCTTGAAAAGTGACTGCCATGCGCTGATCACTCTGTGGGAGCGAATTCATTCGCGATGCGTAGGTACAGGCGACACATCTCTATCGAATGTTCCGACCTCTCGCGAATGAATTCGCTTCCACAATTCAGACCGCGTATCTCGGCCACATGGGTGTCGGATGCTCGAAGTGTAGACGCCAATCCTCAATCGCCCCCCGGCGCCAACAACAGATTTGGCGCCGGGCGCTGAATGCCTTCCAGGTCCAGACGCATGTCCAGCATCAGGCTCGCCAGATCCGCCGACAAGGCTTCCCCCTCAGGCTCGCTTTCGAGGTAAATCTGCTTGAGATAACGATTGCACGACGGGCACACCTCGGCCCGCAATGGCGCCTTGTCCACCGCCACGCGATCGTCCTCAAGGCTGACGTATTTAAGCCCTTTGCTCTGCTCGCAATACACGCACTTGACGCGTACCACGTGCCATTCGCAAGCGCACAACGAGCACACCAGGTAGCGCAGCCCGTTGTATTTACCCCGATGACGAATCACCCCGGCCATGGCGGGCGAACCACAGGCCGGGCACTGGCTGGGGCTGTCGCAGGGTTTCAGTTCATGGCTGGGCAGGTTGAGCAACCAATGGCTCCACGCGGCCTGCAACGCAGCACCGAGAAACGGCACCAGCGCCGCAGGCACCCCGACTAACTGCCCACTGAGCAGCGACACCGCCCAGCCCCGACGCTGCCCGTCGTCGGCGGCTCGCAAACGGGTCAACGTTTGCTGGATGGCGACGGACGCAGGCGGCTGAAAACGCTCCAGCAAAGCCCGAAGCCACACCTGCCAGTGATCTTGCCGCGCCAGGCTCTCTGCCGACAGCGGCGGCAAACCGTGCTGACAACACAGGGTCATGCTGTCTGCGTCCAGCATCCATTCGGAGGGAGGCTGGTCCAGCAAGTCCTGCTGCACGCGGCACAGCCCTGCCACCAGTCGCAGGTAATCGCCCAACGGATGCCCTTTCCCTAATTGTTCAAGCCGCGCCGCACGCAAGGCGAACAGGTTGTTCGGCGGCAGATACAGAAACGGCAGTGAACTGGCCGCTGCCTCGGCCTGAATCTCTTCGGGTTCACGAATCTCGCTCAAGGCATCATCCCTTCTTGCTCACACGGTCCGGCGCCGCTTCCTTCTCGGCGATCTGCCGATACCACAGCGCATGGTGTTTTTTCGCCCAACGACGGCTGACCCAGCCGTACAACATCGCGCCGATGGAACCCTTGATCCAAATCCCGGCATAGATGTGGACGATGATGCTGGTGATCAGCACGAACCCGGCCAAGGCATGCACCAGCGCCCCGAGACGAATCACGTCGATGTTGAAATACGCGCTGAAATACGCCCGCCAGATCACCACGCCGCTGACCAGCAAGCCCAGCATGCACAGCAGCAAGGTCCAGAACAGCAGCTTCTGGCCAGGGTTGTATTTGCCAATGGGTGGCACGCCCTCTTCCTCATTTTTCATCACCCGGTCGATGCGCTTGAGCCACAGCCGGTCGTTGGGAATGAACAGGTTGGCGCGCCAGAAACGGATCACCAACCCCATGAAAAACACGAACATCGCCACGCCCAAGAACGGGTGCAGGATGCGCGTCCAGGGGCCGCCGCCAAACAGGTTCGTCAGCCAGAACATCGCCGGATGAAACAGCGCCAACCCCGACAGACCGGCCATGAAAAACAGAATGGCAACGATCCAGTGATTGGTTCGCTCGTTGGCGTTGTAGCGCAGAATGGTCTTGCCGGGTTCACGGTGCTCGCTCATGGCCGTTGCTCCCCTTCGTGACCCGGCTCATGCGGATCGTAAACATGCACCGCCGGGTCGACTTCATGCACGGCCGGATCGCTGCCGTGTTCATGCTCGTCTTCTTCACGCTGCGGGCCGATGCGCACGTAGTGGAAGAAGCCCGCCAGCACGGCAAGCCCCATGGCCAACAACCCCAGAGGCTTGGTTACGCCTTTCCACAGCCCCACCAGCGGGCTGATTTCCGGGTTGTGTGGCAGACCGGCGTACAGCTTCGGATCGTCAGCGTGGTGCAACACATACATCACATGGGTGCCGCCCACCCCGGCCGGATCGTAAAGACCGGCGTTTTCGAAGCCCCGGGACTTCAAATCCACGACGCGCTCCGCGGCGTGGACCTTCATGTCCTCCTTGGTGCCGAACACGATAGCGCCGGTCGGGCAGGTCTTCACGCAGGCCGGTTCAAGGCCGACGGATACCCGATCCGAGCACAGCGTGCATTTGTACGCCTTGTGGTCTTTTTGCGAGATGCGCGGAATGTCGAACGGGCAGCCGGTGATGCAGTAGCCGCAGCCGATGCAGTGGTCCTGATTGAAATCGACGATGCCGTTGGCGTGCTTGATGATCGCGCCGGGGCTTGGGCAGGCTTTCAGGCAGCCCGGATCGGCGCAATGCATGCAGCCGTCCTTGCGGATCAGCCATTCCAGATTATTGTCGGCGGTTTCGTGCTCAGTGAAGCGCATGAGGGTCCAGGTCTCGGCGCTCAGGTCCTGCGGGTTGTCGTAGGTGCCGTGGTTGTGGCCCACCTCGTCGCGCAGCTCGTTCCACTCCGAGCAGGCGACCTGGCAGGCCTTGCAACCAATGCATTTGGTGGTGTCGATCAGCTTGGCGACCTCTTCCGGTTGCCGCACCGACGACGGCACCGTGGTGGTGGCTGAGCGGGCAACGATGTCTTGAATGGCCATTCAGATTTTCTCCAGGTTGACCAAAAACGACTTGGATTCCGGGGTCTGGGAATTGCCGTCTCCGAGGAATGGCACCAGCGTGTTGGCCAGATAGCCGTTGCGCGTGGTGCCGGTGAAGCCCCAGTGGATCGGGATGCCGATCTGGTGCACCACCTGGTTGTTCACCTGCAATGGCCGAATGCGTTTGGTCACCACCGCAACGGCCTCGATGAAGCCGCGCTTGCTGCTGACCCGCACCCGATCTCCGGCAACGATGCCCTTCTCTTTCGCCAGCGCTTCACCGATCTCGACGAACTGCTCGGGTTGCGCGATGGCATTCAGACGACAGTGTTTGCTCCAGTAATGGAAATGCTCGGTGAGCCGGTAACTGGTGCCCGCGTACGGAAAGTCCTTGGCCACACCAAGGGAATCCCACACTGAATCGAAGATGCGCCCGGCCGGGTTGCTGGTCGCCTGTTTGTTGGTCGGGTGCAGCGGGTTGATGCCGATGGGGGTTTCGAACGGCTCGTAGTGTTCAGGGAAAGGCCCCTCGTTCATCTTGTCCACGGCGAAGAACCGCGCCACGCCTTCGGGGTTCATGATGAACGGGTTCATGCCCGCTTCCGGCGCAGACGTCGGCGCAAAATCAGGCACATCGATGCCGGTCCAGACCTTGCCGTTCCACCAGATCAGGCGTTTTTTCGGGTCCCAGGGCTTGCCTTGGGTGTCTGCCGACGCGCGGTTATAGAGAATCCGCCGGTTACTCGGCCACGCCCAGGCCCAACCTTGATGTTGGTGCATGTCGAATGGGTCGCTGTTGTCGCGCCGAGCCATCTGGTTGCCGGTTTCAGTCCAACTGCCGCAGAAAATCCAGCAACCGGATGCCGTGCTGCCGTCGTCCTTCAACTGCGCGAACCCGGCCAACTGTGACCCGCCCTTGACGGCCGCGCCGGTGGCGTCGGTGAAGTCCGTGGTGGCAGCGCCGTTGATCTCCTTGGCGATCTCCTCCGGCGACGGCTCTTCGGGCACTTTGTATGGCCAGCTCAGCTTCAGCAGCGGCTCGGCATAGGCGCCGCCCTGTTCCTGATAGCGTTTGCGCAAGCGCAGGAACAGTTCGCTCATGATGCGAATGTCCGTAATCGCCTCGCCGGGACCTTCCGCGCCCTTATAGTGCCATTGCAACCAGCGGCTGCTGTTCACCAGCGAGCCGTCCTCTTCGGCAAAACAGGTGGTGGGCAAGCGGATGACTTCGGTCTGGATGTTCGCCGTGTCCACGTCGTTGTACGGCCCGACCTTCTGCCAGAACTCCGAGGTTTCCGTGGCTAGCGGGTCCATGACCACCAGCCACTTGAGCTTGGCCAGTGCCTTCATGACCCGGTTTTTGTCCGGCAGTGCGGCAATCGGGTTGAAGCCTTGGCAGATGTAGCCGTTGACCTGTCCCTTGCCCATCAGGTCGAACATTTTCAGGATGTCGTAGTTGGGGATGTCCAGCTTCGGCAGCCAGTCGTAGCCCCAGTTGTTTTCAGCGGTGGCATTGGCGCCGTACCAGGACTTCATCAGGCTGACGTGAAACTTGCTGTAGTTCTGCCAGTAGGACAACTGGCCGGGACGCAACGGTTTCTGCGTGCGTTTGGCGATGAATGCGTTGTAATCCTGCTCAGCGTCCAGACCCAAGGTCAGGTAGCCCGGTAGCGAGTTGGACAGCAGCCCCAGATCCGTCAGGCCCTGAATGTTGGAGTGACCGCGCAAGGCGTTCACACCACCACCTGGCATGCCGACGTTGCCGAGCAACAGTTGCACCATCGCCGCACTGCGGATGATTTGCGCGCCAATGGAATGCTGCGTCCAGCCCAAGGCGTAGAGAATCGTCATGGTCTTGCCCGGCGTCGAGCAGGTGGCGATCTCTTCCCAGATTTTCATCATCTGCGCTTGGGGCATGCCGCAGGTCAGGCTGGCGATTTCCGGGGTGTAGCGGCTGTAATGCTGTTTCATCAACTGGTGGACGCAACGCGGGTCCTGCAGCGTGGGGTCGACTTTGGCGAAGCCGTCCTCACCCAGCTCGTAGCCCCAGCCTGACTTGTCGGTGTACAGGCGCTTGCTGGCGTCGTAGCCGCTGAAAATCCCGTCCTCGAAGCTGAACCCCGCTTTGACGATGAACGACGAGTCGGTGTAATTGCGCACGTATTCGTGCTGGATCTTGTCCTGAGTGATCAGGTAATTGATCAGCCCGCCCATGAAGGCAATGTCGCTGCCGGTGCGAATCGGTGCGTAATAGTCGGCCACCGAGGCGGTCCGCGTGAACCGCGGGTCGACCACGATCAAACGCGCCTTGTTGTGCGCCTTGGCTTCGGTCACCCATTTGAAACCGCACGGGTGCGCTTCTGCTGCGTTGCCGCCCATCACCAGAATCAGATTCGCGTTGGCGATATCGGTCCAGGTGTTGGTCATGGCACCACGGCCATACGTCGGGGCAAGACTTGCCACCGTCGGGCCATGTCAGACACGTGCCTGGTTATCGAACCCCAGCATGCCGGTTGCACGAACGACCTTGTGGGTCATGTAGCCCGCTTCGTTGGACGCCGCCGAGGCCGCGAGGAACCCCGTGGTCAGCCAGCGGTTGACGGTCTGGCCCTTGTCGTTCTTCTCGATGAAATTGGCGTCGCGGTCGGCCTTCATCAGGTCAGCCACGCGGTCCAGCGCCTCGTCCCAGGAAATCCGCGTCCATTCGTTGCTGCCGGGTTTGCGGATCTGCGGGTATTGCAGGCGGCTGGGGCTGTGAATGAAGTCGAGTAGACCCGCGCCTTTCGGGCACAACGTGCCGCGATTGACCGGGTGATCGGCGTCGCCTTCGATGTGGATGATGTTCTGCGCCACGTTTTTCGCGGCATCACCCAAGCTGTACATGATTAATCCACAGCCCACCGAGCAGTAAGGGCAGGTGTTGCGGGTTTCATGGGTGTGAGCGAGTTTGAAGTGGCGTATCTGTTCGGCGAACGCAGGCGTCGGGGCCATGCCCAACGCCGCGAGGCTCGAGCCTCCAAGGCCGACAGCGGCGACCTTGAAGAACTGCCGACGGTTGAGGTCCATCGTACACTCCTGATCAGGTGATGATCCCGGTACAGTGCCGGGAGCGTGTTCGATCACGGTGTCGGCGACAAGAGCGCCGACCCTTTGGAGGGTAGTCCAGATTGCCAGTAACGCAGATGAAACTTGACTGTTGGTGAATGGCTTGAGTCTGCGGTGAACAACGATTTGCGCAGCACCGCAGTTCCCACAGGTAGTGATCGTCCCCACGCTCCGCGTGGTGATGCGTTGTGTGACGCTGCGCGTCACTGGACGCGCAACGTCCTGAGCGGTATTCCCACGCGGAGCGTGGGAACGATCAGCGCTGAAAATGTGGGAGCCGGCTTGCGGGCGAAAGCGGCGTGTCAGACAACACAGTGACATCTGACCAGACGCTTTCGCCAGCAAGCCGGCTCCCACAAAAAAGCAACATCATCATCCGCGAAAGAAGTTGACCGGCTACTGATCCCCCACCGGCTTCAGAATCACCACCGCCAACGGCGGCAAATCCAACGCCAGCGACACCGCCTGGCCATGGCTCTTCACCTCATCGGTCAGCACCGCCCCGCCATTGCCCACGTTTGACCCGGCGTACACACCGGCGTCGGTGTTGAGCAATTCCGCCCATTTGCCACTGAACGGCACGCCGACGCGATAGCCGTGGCGCGGCACGGGCGTCAGGTTGGCCACCACCAGCAGCGGCTCGCCCTCCTTGCTCCAGCGCAAATAGGCATAAACGCTGTTTCCTGCGTCGTCACCAATCACCCACTGAAAGCCCTGCGGCTGGCAGTCCTGTTCATGCAGGGCCTTTTCCGAGCGGTACAGCCGGTTCAAGTCCCCCACCAGCGTGTGCACGCCTTTGTGGTCCTCGTACTGGAGGAAATGCCAGTCCAGTTCGGTGTCGTGGTTCCACTCGCGCCACTGGCCGAACTCGCAGCCCATGAACAACAGCTTTTTGCCCGGGTGGGTCCACATAAATGCCAGATAGGCCCGCAGGTTGGCGAATTTCTGCCAGCGGTCGCCGGGCATCTTGTCGATCAACGAACGCTTGCCGTGCACCACTTCGTCGTGAGAAATCGGCAGGATGAAACGCTCCGACCAGGCATACACCAGCCCGAAACTCAGCTCATTGTGGTGATGCTGGCGATGGATCGGGTCTTGCTGGATGTAGTGCAGCGAGTCATGCATCCAGCCCATGTTCCATTTGTATGAGAAGCCCAGCCCGCCTTGCTGCGTGGATTGCGTTACGCCCGGCCAGGCCGTGGACTCTTCGGCGATGACCAGTGCACCCGGCGCTTCCAGCCCGACCACGTCATTGAGATGGCGCAGAAAATCGATCGCTTCAAGGTTTTCTCGCCCGCCGTAACGGTTCGGCACCCACTCCCCGGCCTTGCGTGAATAATCGCGATACAGCATCGAGGCCACCGCATCGACCCGCAAGCCGTCGATGTGGAAGTGCTTCAACCAATGCAGCCCTGACGCGATCATGAAGCCATGCACTTCGGTGCGGCCCAGGTTGTAGATCAGCGTGTCCCAGTCCTGATGGAAGCCCTCTTGCGGGTTGCCGTATTCGTACAGCGCGGTGCCGTCGAATTGCGCCAGGCCGTGTGCGTCAGTCGGGAAATGGGCGGGCACCCAGTCGAGGATCACGCCGATGTCGGCCCGGTGGCAGGCGTCGACGAAGCCGGCAAACTGCTCGGCGGTGCCGTAACGGGCGCTGGGGGCGAATTGCGACAGCAACTGATAACCCCAGGAACCGCCGAACGGGTGCTCCATGATCGGCATCAGTTCGATGTGGGTGAAACCCAGCCCTTTGATGTAGGGGATCAGTTCGTTGGCCAGTTCGGTCCAGTTGAACGGACGGTCCGGTTCATCCTCGCCGCCGTGGTGCCATTTCCAGGACCCGGCGTGGAGTTCGTACACGGACAGCGGTTTATGAACGTCCTGTTTCTCGCCACGGGCCTGCATCCAGTCATGATCTTGCCAGTCGAAACTCAACGGTGCGGCGACTTTGGAAGCGGTGTCCGGCGGCAATGCGGTGGCCAGGGCCATGGGATCGGCCTTGAGGGGCAAGATGCCGTGTTGGCCGAGAATTTCGTATTTGTAGGTTTCACCCGGCCCGATGCGCGGGATGAAAATTTCCCAGACACCGGTCGGGTGGCGCAGGCGCATCGGGTGGCGGCGCCCGTCCCAACTGTTGAAATCCCCCACCACCGACACGCGGCGTGCATTCGGCGCCCAGACCGAAAAGCGCACCCCGTCGACGCCATCAACGTTCTTTACCTGCGCGCCCAATGCACTGCTCAGGTCACGATGATTGCCTTCGGCGAACAGGTACAAGTCCATCTCGCCCAACTGCTCGCCAAAGCTGTAAGGATCTTCAGTGATCTGCTCACCCGTGGCCCAGTTGATTTTCAGCAGGTAGGGTTCACGCACCGGGAAGTGCCCGGTGAAGAAGCCTGGCTTGTCACTCATGCTCAGCTCACCCAGGTCCCGCTGGCCATCCCGTGACAACACCCGCACGCCCAGCGCATTGGGCAGATAGGCGCGGATCACCTGCCCCTCCTTGCCATCGCTGTGTGGCCCCAGCATGGAGAACGGGTCGCGGTGTTCGGCGCGGATCAACGCGTCCATATCGCCGGCCGACGGCAACCACCCCTGGTTGCCCGTGCCGAATTGGTCAGACGCACTCATGTTCACTCTCCATCAGACAGGTTCAACAGCCCGCGCAGACCTTGAAGCGGGACCGACAACCAGGTCGGCCGATTCTCGGCCTCGTAGGCCACTTCATATGCGGCTTTTTCCAGGGTGAACAACGCCAGTGCGGCAGCTTCTCCCCGGGCATCTTTAAACACGTGGGCAACGTCGACGGTGGCTTGTTTATAGGCCCCCAGAAACGCCTCCCGCGCTTGCAACAAATACGTTTCGGCCACATGCCGACGCGCCGCAGCGGCCTGCTCCGAAGTGTCGGCGCTGTGCGCATTTCGCACGGCCATGGCGGCAGCGTAGTCGAAAGATCGCAACACGCCGCTGACATCCTTGAACGGGCTGTATTTGGCCCGTCTTTCCTGCAATGGCCGGGCCGGTTCGCCTTCAAAGTCAATTAGATAAGCGTCACCCTTCACCACCAGCATCTGCCCCAGGTGCAAGTCGCCGTGGACACGCATCCGCAGGCCGCCGACCGATTGCTTAGCCAGTGTCTGCACCTGCGCCAGCAACGGCTTGCGCTTGCTCAACAGTTCACTGACCAGTTGCTGATCAACGGGTTCCAGCGAATCGCGATGCTGTTCGAGCAAGTCCAGCGCGCGCTCGATTTGCGCCGAGACGCTTTTCGCCGAGGCCTGGCTATCCTTGACGCTGGTGACTTCGGTTTTGAAGTCCGGGTTGTCGGTCGGCGCGCTCAGCACCACGTGCATTTCGCCCAGTCGCTGACCCAGCAAGGCGGCGAAATCCTTGAGCTCCAGCAGGGCGTTAGCGTGTTTTTCAACCTCTGACTGACCATGGGCCATCTCGTCCCGCACAGCCCGTTCCAGATTGTTCTGCGTCCATTCCCAAGCATCGCCCTGATTGCTCAGGTAGCCCTGAGCGATCATTAGCAGGTTGCTCTCGCCCTGTTGATCCACGCGTACCACAGCGCCCAGCAGCGGCGAGATGTGCGCGTAACCGGCTTCAGTGAGGTAAGCGCCCATTTCCAGTTCCGGGTGCGTGCCCGCGGCCACCCGGCGGATCATTTTCAGCACCAGCGCGCCGCCCACCACCACCGAACTGTTGGACTGTTCAGCGGACAGGTAGCGCACTTCGGATGCGTCGTTCAGCCCCAGCGCGGCCAGTTTGGAAGTCTGCTGGAAGCGCAGTTCACCCGACGCGGTGGACAGCGTCGTGCCCTCCTGCATGCCCTTGATCACCGCACGGATGAAGGGTTCGAGGGTGAAGGCGTCAGTAATCAACCCTACCTGACGCCCACGACGTACGCGGGCCAAAGCCAGTTGCTGTGGCAACGCGCTGCTGAAATCGTCTTCGGCGAGAAAACCGAACGGCATCTGGTAGCGTGCAACTTCACCGCCCGCCGTGACTTCAATCTCGCTAAGCAACACAGGCCGTTCTTTGCTACCAAAGCGCACACCGTAATCTATGTGCACGTGGTCGATGGCCGTGCCCTTGCCTGCGAACCAGCGCCGTTTGGGCAAGTACACCGAGAGCGACGTCTGTTCCATGGTCTGGCGCAGCGGTGCGTCGAGCAGCTCTTCCATCCGCTGCTTGAGCACCAGCGTCGGAAAGTCCGGCATGCTTTCGGCCGGTTCTACATGCCAACTGGGCATTTGATTCTCCGCAGCCAGCAAGAACCAGTAGAAGCCATACGGCGGCAACGTCAGCAGGTAATTGAGCTGGCCAATGGGTGGGAAGGCACTGCCGCCGAGCATCTCCACCGGCACCGTACCGGCATAGTGAGACAGCTCAAGTTCGGCAGCCTGAGAGGCCGACGACACGTTGGCCACGCACAGGATGATTTCGGTTTTGCCGTCCGGTGCCGTGTATTCACGGGTGTACGCCAGAATCCGGCGGTTGCTCGGCGAAAGCATTTTCAGTGTGCCCCGGCCGAACGCCTTCTGCTGCTTGCGCACGGCGAGCATGCGCCGGGTCCAGTTCAGCAGCGAGTGCGGGTCGTGGTCCTGCGCTTCGACGTTGACCGACTGGTAGCCGTACAGCGGGTCCATGATCGGTGGCAACACCAGACTGGCCGGGTTGGCGCGGGAAAAGCCGCCGTTACGGTCGATCGACCATTGCATGGGCGTGCGCACGCCGTCGCGGTCGCCGAGGTAAATGTTGTCACCCATGCCGATTTCGTCGCCGTAATACAGAGTCGGCGTACCTGGCATGGACAACAACATGCTGTTAAGGAGCTCGACGCGTCGGCGGTCCCTTTCCAGCAAGGGGGCCAGACGTCGGCGGATGCCCAGGTTGATCCGGGCGCGGCGGTCGGAGGCGTAGTAGTTCCACAAATAGTCGCGCTCACGGTCGGTGACCATTTCCAGGGTCAGCTCGTCATGGTTGCGCAGGAAAATCGCCCATTGGCAGTTTTCCGGAATTTCAGGGGTCTGGCGCAGGATGTCGGTGATCGGGAAGCGGTCCTCCTGAGCCACGGCCATGTACATGCGCGGCATCAGAGGGAAGTGAAAAGCCATGTGACATTCGTCGCCGTCCTTGCCCTTGCGATCACCGAAATACAATTGGGTGTCTTCCGGCCATTGATTGGCCTCGGCCAGCAGCATGCGATCAGGGTAATTGGCGTCGATTTCGGCGCGGATTTTCTTCAGGACGTCGTGGGTTTCCTGCAAATTCTCGTTGTTGGTGCCTTCACGCTCCATGAGGTACGGGATCGCGTCCAGGCGCAGGCCATCGATGCCCATGTCCAGCCAGTAGCGCATGACTTCCAGCACCGCCTTCATGACCTGGGGGTTATCGAAGTTCAAATCCGGTTGATGTGAATAGAAGCGATGCCAGAAGTACTGGCCAGCGACCGGGTCCCAGGTCCAGTTGGACTTTTCGGTGTCGAGAAAAATGATTCGCGTGCCATCGTACTTCTGGTCGTCATCGGACCAGACATAGAAGTCCCTCGCCTTGGAGCCTTTCTTCGCGTGCCTCGCACGCTGGAACCACGGGTGCTGATCGGAGGTATGGTTGATGACCAACTCAGTGATCACCCGCAGTCCGCGCTTATGGGCCTCGGCGATGAACTTCTTCGCATCGGCCATGTTGCCATAGTCGCTGTGCACGCCCCGGTAATCGGAGATGTCGTAGCCATCGTCCCGCCGTGGCGAGGGGTAGAACGGCAGCAGCCAGATGGTGTTGACCCCCAGTTCGGCGATGTAGTCGAGCTTGGCGATCAGCCCCGGGAAATCTCCGATGCCATCGTCGTTGGAGTCGAAATACGACTTCACATGAACCTGATAAATCACCGCATCCTTGTACCAAAGCGGATCGTCGATAAACGCAGCGTTCCGGTTCTTTTTCGCCATGACGCCATCCTTCGAATGATTAATGGGCGGCCTTGATTCGCCAGATGCCGAACGGTTGATACGCCGGATCGATGCGCATCCACTGGGTTTTCCCGTACCAGGTCCAGGAGTGCCCGGTCATCAGGTCTTCGCCCAGCGTGGCGGCATCGTCCGCCAAGCCCATCTCCCAAAGCGGCAGTTCGAAGTGCGCCTCTTGAGCGTTATGCGGATCGAGGCTGACGGCCACCAATACGAAGTTACTGCCGTCGGCGCTGCGCTTGCCGAAATACAGGATGTTGTCGTTCCAGGCGTTATAGATGCGCAGGCCCAAGTGGGTTTGCAACGCCGGGTTTTGCCGACGAATGCGATTGAGCTGGGCGATCTCGGCAATGATATTGCCGGGGGTCGTGTAATCCCGAGGCCGGATCTCGTATTTCTCGGAATCCAGGTATTCCTCTTTGCCGGGCACAGGGGCTGATTCGCACAGTTCGAAGCCCGAATACATGCCCCACAAGCCAGACCCCATGGTCGCCAGCGCCGCCCGGATCAGGAAGCCCGCGCGTCCTGAGTCATGCAGAAAATACGGGTTGATGTCCGGCGTGTTGACGAAGAAGTTCGGCCGGTAGCATTCGCGCCACGGCGACTGGTTGAGCTGGGAAAAATACTCGCTCAACTCGGCCTTGGTGTTGCGCCAGGTGAAATAGGTGTAGCTCTGGGAGTAACCGACCTTGCCCAGCCGGGCCATCATCGCCGGTTTGGTGAAGGCTTCGGCGAGAAACATCACGTCGGGATGCTTGGCGCGCACATCAGCGATCAGCCATTGCCAGAACGGCAGCGGCTTGGTGTGGGGGTTGTCGACGCGGAAAATCTTCACGCCCTCCTCGACCCAGCCCACCACGATGTCGCGCAGCTCCAGCCACAGGCTGGGGATGGCGTCGGGTGCGTAGAAATCGACGTTGACGATGTCCTGATATTTCTTCGGCGGGTTTTCCGCGTAACGAATGGTGCCGTCCGGACGCCAAGAGAACCAGCCCGGATGCTGCTTGAGCCAGAGGTGGTCCTGAGAGCACTGAATCGCGAAGTCGAGGGCGATTTCCAACCCGTGCTCGGCGGCGGCTTTCACCAAATTGCGGAAATCTTCCCGCGTGCCCAGTTGCGGGTGTATGGCCTCATGGCCGCCTTCCGCGCTGCCGATCGCGTACGGGCTGCCCGGATCATCGGGACCGGCTGTCAGCGAGTTGTTGGGGCCCTTGCGATGAGCGCGGCCAATGGGATGAATCGGCGGAAAATACAGCACGTCAAAGCCCATGTCGCGGATCATCGGCAAACGGCTGTGCACGTCGTTGAAGGTGCCGTGGCGGTGCTTGTCGTCGGTGATCGAGCGCGGAAACAACTCGTACCAACTGGCGAACTGCGCCAGCTCGCGTTCGACATCCAGCGGGAATTCCAGGCTGCGGCTGAGAAACGCACGGTTGTCGGCCTTGGCCATGATCGCGGCGGTTTCTTTGCTCAGCAGCAACGCCACCTGAGCTTCATGTTCCGGGTTTTCGCCCAACCGTTTGAGCACGGCGTCGATTTCTCTGCGCAACCCGCCCTGGCTGCGCTCGGACGCATGCACCAGGTGCAACCGCCCTTCCTCCAGCTCCAGACCGATGGCCACACCGGCGGAATACTTTTTCTCCAGCTCATAGCGATAACTGGCGTATTGGTCGATCCACGCTTCGAGGCGAAACACGTAGCGGCTGACCGAGGTAGGGGTGAACTCGCCGATCCAGCTGTCGTTGCCCAGATCGCGCATCGGCGCGCTGTGCCACGCCTGCTCGTCGGCGGCGCGATAACAAATGCGCACGGCCAACTTGTCGTGACCGTCGGCGAACACCTTGCTCGTCACGGTCACGGGCTGGCCGGTGATGGCCTTGGCTGCCAATTGGCCGGACTCGATCACAGGCTGCGTGTCTTCAATGACGATACGCGGCAGTTGCAGGGCTTGGGTCAGGGGTAAAGGCCGGGTTGGGTGCGGTACATCAGTGGCCAGGGAATCCGGGCCGTATGGCTGATCAGCAGTCACATTCATCGAGCATCACTCCTCACGCCCCAAGGACGCTCCTTATTGAGAGTCCATTCATTCGCATCGTGTCCCTATAAAAAGAGGAAGGCCACCGGACTAAACCCATCCCGACGTGGCCGCATAGGTTCCGAACGCCTGTCTTGGGGAAAAGTTCAAAGAGCTTGTGCAGCAAAAAATCGATCCGATGCCAGCTTAGTCGCCGACAGAAAAAGCGCTGCAAAATTGCGCTGAATCATTCAAGGCCGAGCACTGTCGAAGCCTGCGGGTGCGGTGTAAAGGTGCCGCTCCCTTGGCTCACACAGCGCTGGAGGAAGGTGAAGCAATGAACATTCCGATTCCCGCAGAAACGCCCGATCCGAACATCGATGACCCGAAACTGCCGGTGCCACCGGCTGAAGAGCCGCCGCCACCGACCATGCCGCCGGTCATTGAACCACCCAAGGGTGATCCGCCCAGTCAGGAGCCGCCAGCGGTGCTGGCGGGCGCGCGGCAGGGGGCGGTGAACAGAAACAGTGCACCCAGCCAACCCTGATCAGATCAGCCGTCTGGCGCTCAGGAAAACCGCAACGGATTCGCGGGTTGCCGTAACGCAGCGGGGTCACGGTAGCGGGCGCCGAAGTGGTCGGCGGGCAGGCGCGACTGGCCCGCGCCGAACAGCCGTTCACGCAGGGTCTCGCCGTCTCGGTAGGACTCCCGAAAACGACCACGACGGCGCAGCTCCGGAATCACCAGCTCGATGAAGTCCCGCGCCGTTTCGAACGACAAGTACTGACGCAGGTTGATGCCGTCGATGCCGTCCACGTCGAGCCACTTCTCGATTTCGTCGGCGACCACGCTGGGCGTACCCGCCACGAAGAACCGTTCCCGGTTGAAGCCTTCCAGTTGCGCCAACACCGTCCCTACCGTCGCCCCCGGTTTGAAACGCGCCAGACTCTGCCAGCCCTTGACCTGCCGTTCTATCAGTTCGCCGATCAGCAGATCCCGCGGATAAGCCGTCAAATCGACCTCGAACCGCGCGTGGGCCAGTGAAGCTTCGACGCTCATCAACTTGCGATAGCTGTCCAGCTTGCGGCTGACCTCTTCATCGGTGCGTCCGACGATCACCCCGGCCATGACAATGAACTTCAGCCCTGCCGGACCGCGCCCATGTTCGATCGCTTTCTGGCGCATCGCCTGAATGTTGTCACGCACGGCTGCGGTATCGGGACCACCGGTGAATACCACCTCGGCGTGGCGCCCGGCGAACTCGATTCCGGCCGGTGAGCCAGTGGCCTGGAACAGCACCGGGGTGCGCTGTCGCGAAGGCTGGCACAAGTGCGGTCCGGCGACCTTGAAGTGCTCGCCAACATGATCGATGTAGCGCACTTTCGCCGGATCGGTGTACATCCGGCGCTCGCGGTCCTGAATCACCGCATCGTCGTCCCACGAGCCTTCCCACAGTTTGTACAGCACGTCCAGATACTCATCGGCGATCTCATAGCGATGGTCGTGAACCACTTCAGTGTCATGGCCAAAATTGCGTGCCGCGTTGGGCAGGTAGGACGTGACGATGTTCCAGCCCACTCGGCCTTTGGTCAGGTGATCCAGTGTGCTCATGCGCCGGGCAAAGGCAAACGGCGGCTCATAGGTCGTGGAAAAGGTTGCACCGAACCCCAGGTTTTTCGTGACGGCAGCCATCGCCGGAATGACCAGCAGCGGGTCGTTGCTGGGGATCTGCATGCCTTCGCGCAGCGCGGTGTCCGGCCCGTCACGATAGGTGTCGTAAGTACCGATGACGTCCGCCAGAAACACACCATCGAAGGTGCCGTATTCCAGCAACTGCGCCAGCTCCGTCCAATAGTCCAGATCATTGAAGCGATGGCGGTTGTTTTCCGGGTGCACCCAGAGGCCGTGCACGATGTGGCTGACGCAGTTCATTTCAAACAAGTTGACGTGCAATGGCTTGGGCACGGCAGGCACTCCTTCGCAGATCGGTCACAGGCTCAGATGGCCACTTGCAGATAAAACACAGCGGGGCCGCGCTCGGCTTCCAGCGTCGGAATGGCGGCGATCAGTGCGCGGGTGTAGGCATGCACCGGACGGTCGAAAACCGCCCTCACCGTCCCGGACTCCACCACCTCGCCATCCTTCATCACCAGCACCCGGTCACTGACATGATTGATCACCCCCAGATCATGGGAAATGAACAGGCACGCCAACCCCAGACGGTGCTTGAGGTCGTCGAGCAATTCGAGAATCTGAGCCTGCACCGAGACGTCCAGCGCGGACACCGGTTCGTCGCAGATGAGCACTTCAGGCTCTGACGCCAAGGCGCGGGCAATCGCAATGCGTTGGCGCTGACCGCCCGACAGCTCAATGGGGCGACGAAACAGCACGCTGTCCTTCAAACGCACCAACGCCAGCAATTGCTGCGCTCGGCTGCGCCATTCACGACGGGGCAATCCGGCGACCGAAAGCGCTTCGAACAGCACCCGTTGCACGGTGTAACGCGGGTCAAAAGAGTTCAGCGGGTCTTGGAACACCACTTGAACAGCCTTGCGTGCCTGGCGCCTCTGCCGGGCGTCGAGGGCCGACCACTGTTGTCCGGCGATCCACACCTCGCCGGCATCGGGTGTGTCCAGACCGAGCACCAGCCGCGTCAGGGTGGTTTTGCCCGAGCCGGACTCCCCCACCACGCCCAGCGTTTCGCCGCGACGCAATTGCAGCGAGGCCTTTTTCAGCACCGTACGCCGCGAACCGTCCGGCCCATTGAACGACTTGCTCAGTTCACGGGCTTCCAGCAACACGTCGCCTTGCGGCTCAGGTTCCGCTTCCACCGCCGTCAACAGCCGCCGCTCGGGCTGAAAATGCACCGCTCTGGCCGCCCGTAGCAGGGACTGGGTGTAGGGATGTTGCGGGTCATGCAGCACCTGTTCGGTGGTGCCCTGCTCGACGATGACACCGTGATGCATGACCGCCACGCGATCAGCCAGACGCGACACCACGGACAGGTCGTGGCTGACCATCAACAATGCGTTGTCCTCACCGCGCAGGCTTTCCAGCAGCGCGATGACCTGGGCTTGTACCGTGGCATCCAGCGCGGTGGTGGGTTCATCGGCGATGATCAGCCGGGGATTGCAGGCGATGGCCGAGGCGATCAGGGCTCGTTGGCGCAAGCCACCCGATAACTGCCAGGGGTATTGCCCGGCACGCCATTCGGGATCGGGAATACCGACGTCACGCAGCAACTCCAGCACCCGCAAGCGACGGGCCTCTGCGCCCAGCGTGGTGTGCAAATGCAGGGGCTCTTCGACTTCCGCGCCGACCCGACGCAGCGGGTCCAGTGCACCCAAGGCGTCCTGCATGACAAAACCGATGCTGGCGCCGCGCAAGCGTTGCCAGTGGCGCTCGTTAAGGCGCCGCAGGTCGATGCCTTGAAACGCCAGCTTGGCCGCTTGAATCTGCGCGCCCTTGCCGGTCAGGCCCGCGAGCGTGCGCGCCGTGACGCTTTTGCCGGAACCGGACTCGCCCACCAGGGCCAGGCATTCGCCCCGGTGGATGTGCAGACTGACGCCCTGCAACACCGGTTCGGCTTGACCGAAACGCACGGTCAAATCGCGGATTTCGACCAACGGGCCGAGGGTCTGGACAGTGGCATTCATAGGGGTTTTCCTTCGCTGCGCCGCAACAGTTCACGGCCGATGGCACTGATGGATATAACAGTCAAGGTGATGCCCAACGCGGGCCAGGCCACCAGCCACGGTGCATTGGCGAGAAAGCTGCGCCCGATGGCCATCATCCCGCCCCATTCCGGCGCCGGAGGCGGTGCGCCAAAGCCCAGAAAGCTCAAGGCCGCGCCCGCGGTGATGGTGCCGCCGATGCCGATGGTGGCCAGAATCAGCACCGGTTTGATGGCATTGGGCAGGATGTGCCGCAGCACCACCGCCCCGTGCGAGTGCCCCAGGGTGACCGCCGCTTCGACGTAACCGGCGTTGCGCACGTTCAGGGTCTGCGCCCTGACCAACCGCGCATACCGGGGTACGCCCGCGATGCCCACGGCAAGAATCAGGTTGGCGGTACCCTGGCCGAAGAAGGTGATGATCACCAACGCCAGCAACAGGTCAGGGAACGCCAGCAGCACATCGACGCCACGCATGATCCCGGCGTCCAGCCAGCGAGGGCCAAGACCGGAAATCAGTCCCAGCAGCGTGCCCCAGGCCAGGCCCAACGCGGTGGCGGCCAGGCCCATGAACAGCGACGAGCGCACGCCGTAGATCAACCGGCTGAGCACATCGCGACCGTTTTCGTCGGTGCCCAGCCAGTGCGTCAGGTTGGGCGGCTGGAACGCCAGACGTGCCGTTGCATCCAGCGGGTCGTAAGGAGCCAGCAGGTGCGGAAACAATGAGGCCACCAGCAACAGCGCTACAAAAACACCCGCCGCCCACAGCCCGGGGCGCAGGGGGCCAAGCCTCAACGTCCTGCTGCCGCCCGTGCCGATGGCCGGGCCGACGATGAGCGGTTCAATCGCTTGAGACATTCACAGCGTCCTCTCGTCAACTATCGATTCGGCGGGATCAAGGCGCCGGGTTCGGCACTCGCTGATGCACCGCCTGCACCTGTGCCCTGATCTCGTCATTCAGGCTCACGTCCAGCGCGCTCAGGTTGTCGCGCAATTGCGCCAGGGTGGTCTGCCCGGTCAGGGCGCTGGCCACGAAGGGCTTTTCGATGAGAAACGCCAGCGCCAGTTGTGCCGGGGTCAAACCGTGCTGCTGGGCGATGGCCACGTACCCGGCAATCGCTTCCTGTGCTGCGGGGCTGTCGTAGCGGTTGAAGGTCCGATACACCGCCGACAGCCGGGAACCTTCGGGGCGTGCGCCATTGAGGTACTTCCCGGTCAGCGCCCCGAACGCCAGCGGCGAATAGGCCAGCAGGCCAACGCCTTCACGATGGCTGAACTCCGACAACCCGCCTTCGTACAGGCGATTGAGCAGGCTGTAGGGGTTCTGAATGCTGACGATGCGCGGCAGGCCTAGACGCTCGCTCTGCTTCAAAAACTCGGCCACACCCCAAGGCGTTTCGTTGGACACACCGATGTGCCGGACCTTACCCGCCTTGACCTGATCGGCCAGCACCGAGAGGGTTTCTTCGATCGCCACGCTGTCCGCGTCGTCCTGATACGGGTATTCGCGCTGGCCGAAAATGTTGGTTTTGCGGTCCGGCCAATGCAGTTGATACAGGTCCAGGTAATCGGTTTTCAGCCGGGCCAGACTGCCGTCCAGCGCTTCGACGATGTTGCGTCGGTCATGACGGCTCAGCCCGTCGCGAATGTGCGCCTGACCGCCGGGATCACGGGCGGGACCGGCGATCTTGCTGGCCAGCACCACCTCGGCCCGACGGCCCGTCTTTGCCAGCCAGGCGCCGATATAGCGCTCGGTGGTGCGCCAGGTCTCGGCCTTGGTGGGCGTGGGGTACATCTCGGCGGTGTCGATCAGGTTGACGCCTTCGGCCAGCGCCAGATCGATCTGCTGATGGGCGTCAGCTTCGGTGTTCTGGTGGCCCCAGGTCATGGTGCCCAGCCCCAGCACGCTGACGTCGATGCCGCTGTTGCCCAGTTTGCGATAACGCATGGTAGATCCTTTGTCGTGAAAAAAGCTGGCGTCGCGGGTCAGGCCCGCAGCGCGTATTGGTTGGTCGGAAATGGCAGCCCCAAGTGCTCGCGCAAGGTGCTGCCGGTGTATTCGTGGCGGAACACGCCGCGCTGTTGCAGCAATGGCACCACTTCGTCGACGAATACCTCGACGCCTGAGGGGAACATGTCCGGCATGATGTTGAAGCCGTCAGCGGCGTGGGCCAGGAACCAGTGCGTCAGGGTCTCGGCGACCTGTTCGGGGGTGCCGACCAGCAGCCGGTGGCCCACCAGAATCCGGCGCGACAGTTGGCGAATGCTGAGGTTTTCCCGGCGTGCCAGATTCAACTGGGCTTCGAGAAACCCTTGGGAACCCCGTTCGAAGTCCGCCACAGCGCCGATGCGCGCCCACGGCAAGGGCGCATCCGGGTCCAGTTCACTGGCCGGGATGCCGATGCGCCCGGCGACCTGCTCCAATAAACCGTGCTCGCCGTGCCAGGCGTTGAGTGCGTCGAAACGGGCGTGGGCTTCCGCCTCGGTGCTGCCGATGACCGTCGACAGCCCCGGCATGATCTTCAGGTGTTCAGGGTTACGGCCCCAGCCCGCTGCGCGCGCCTTCATTTCTCGGTAGAACAGTTGCCCGTCCTCCAGCGTGGTCTGGGTGGTGAAGATCGCATCGGCATAGCGCGAGCCCAATGCCTTGCCGCCTTCGGACGAACCGGCCTGCACCAGTACCGGCCTCCCTTGCGGCGAACGCGGCACGTTCAGCGGACCTTTCACCGAAAAATGCTGGCCCACGAAATCGATGGCGTGGACTTTTTTCGGGTCGGCGAAACGGCCTGCCTTGGCGTCGCCGATGATGGCGTCGTCCTCCCAACTGTCCCAGAGCTTCAACGCCACATCGATGAATTCGTCAGCCCGCGCGTAGCGGTCCACATGCAGCGGTGCCTTCGCAAGACCGAAGTTCTGCGCGGCGGCGTCCCCAGCGTTGGTCACCACATTCCACGCCGCGCGGCCGCCGCTGAGATGATCCAGCGAGGCGAAGCGCCGGGCGATGTTGAACGGGTCGTTGTAGGTGCTGGACGCCGTGGCAATCACACCGATGCGTTGAGTCGCCAGTGCCACGGCGGTCAGCAGAATCGTGGGTTCCAGCCGCCCCGCAGGCTGCTTCGACACGTCCCCGGCCAGTGCCGGGCCGTCGGCGAGAAAGATCGCGTCGAGGCAACCCCGCTCGGAAATCCGCGCAATGTTGCGGTAGTAATCGACGTCCAGATAGGCGTTGGCCGCCACTTCGGCACTGCGCCACGCACCGGAATGGGCGCCGAAGCCGAGGATGTTCATGCCCAGACTCATCTGCCCTTCACGGATGTTTTGGGTCGCTGTGCTCATACTGCGCTCGCTTCGTCACGGGCGCCGCTGCCCTGCTGTTCGGCATCTGCCGCTTGCAGGGCACGCCACGCCGCGTTGGGGGTGATGTCGTTGAGGTAGAAGTTGCCCAGCGCCCGCTCGCGGAAGATCGCCGGATTGTGCGAAGCCAACGTGCGCGCATTGCGCCAGTGGCGGTCAAAGCGTCGGCTTTCACTGGTGGCCGACGCACCGCCCACCTCGAACAGCAAGGTGGTGGCTTCCAGCACCTGTTCCAGCACGATTTGCTGGGCCTGATAGGCGCGGATCTCCGCTTCGGTGTAATGCGCCTCGATGACGTAGCCACCCTGCTCCGCTTCGTACACATCTTGCAGCACCTGGGCCACGGCCAGTACCTGAGTGCGTGCCGAATAGGCCAGGCTCGACAACCGCCCGATCACGCGCTGCACCAGTGGGTCATCCTTGGGGCTGGACTGACCCGGAACGCCAAAGGCGCGGGTCCGCCCTTTGACGAATGCCGTCGCGTCTCGCAACACCGCGTTGGCGATGCCAGTCAGGGTCGCCAGGTGGAACAACTGGTAGAACGCCGACAAGTAGGATTCGGCGCGCAACTCGTCCTTTTTGAAGCGCCGTACGATGTGTGCATCCGGTACGTGGACGTCCTTGAAGCGGGTGGTGCCGCTGCCGGTCAGGCGCTGGCCGAAACCGTCCCAGTCGTCTTCCACCGTGACACCGGGTGCGTCGGTCGGCACCGCAAGGCTGACGAAGTCGTCGCCATCCAGCGCCACCGCCGCGATCCAGTCGGCGTAGAGGGTGCCGGTGCAGTAATACTTTTCGCCATTGAGCCGCCAGCCTGCAGCGAGGTTGCCCGGTTCGACCGCTGTAAGCGTCACCGAATTGCGCGTGGTGTCGGTGCGCTCCGCCATGGCCGCGCCCCACAGTTCTCCGCTGGCGGCTTTGCTCAGCCAGTATGCCTGGGAGTCCGCCTCCCGGCTGGACAGCCGTCCCTCGACGAAGCCGAAGTGTGCGCGCACGATCTGCGGCAGGTTGGAATCCGCTTCACCCAGCGCGATCAGCAACTCAAACAACTGCGGCAGGCTGGCGCCCAATCCGCCCAGCGTCTGCGGAACACGCAAGGCACCGAAACCGGCGTCGCGCAGCCACTGCACGGCTTCGAAGGCCAACTCTCGCTGCTGTTCGCGGGGCACAGCGGTGTCAGCGATCCGGGCAAACACATCGGCAAAGCGCCGTTGCAGGTCTTCAAACTTCACATCAGGGGCAATCGCAGCGTTCATAGGGCTTCCTTATTCGTGATCGTTGACGTTCATGGCCGTCAGGCGTGGGCCGAACGCGGGTCGATCCAGCGGTTGACCAGGTCGACGGCGAGGTTGACCACCACATAAACGGTGGCCGCCAGCAGGGTCACGCCCAGCACCATCGGCACGTCTTTGTTACTGGTGGCGTCGAGCATCAGACGACCGATGCCCTGACGCGCGAACAACAGTTCGATCACCACGGCGCCGCCCAGCAGGCTGGCAAAGATGAATCCGGCCAGGGTCACCAGCGGCACCAGCGCATGACGCAAGGCATGACGTAACCGCACGGCGGTTTCCGACAGTCCTTTGGCGCGGGCCATGGCGATGAAGGGTTGTTCGAGGGTGTCTTCCAGCGACTGACGCAGCAGTTGCGTCAACACGGCTGCGACCGGCAATGCCAGCGCCACCGAGGGCAGAATCAACGAGCGCCAGCCCACCGAGCCCGAAGGCGGCAGCCAGTGCCAGTGAAAGGAGAACGCGAGCAACAGCAGAATCCCGATCACGAAGGACGGCGCCGACGAAATCACCAGTTCGCTGCCCGAGGCCAGCGAACGCACCCAGCGCGAACGGTTGGCCGTGAGGATGGCGCAGACCAGCGCCAGCACGACGGCCAGCAGCGCCGCGCTGAGGGACAACTGGACGGTGGCGCCGAGCTGTTCGCGAATCGCCTGCGACACGGGGATACGCAGACGATAAGACTCACCCAGATCGCCATGGGCCAGCCGCTCAAGGTAATGCCCGTATTGCACGATCAGTGGCTGGTCGAGGCCGTATTCGGCGCGCACTCGCGCGAGTAATTCGGGCGTGGGCAACGCGTCCGGGCCACCGAGGATGGCCAGTGCGGTGTCGCCGCCGCTGAAGTTGACGGCCAAAAACGTCAGGGTCGCCGCGCCCCACAGCACGCCGATGCCCGCCAGCAATCGCCCGGCAATGTGTTTGACCGCGCTCATGGTTGCCCCCGGTCCAGCCAGAGGCTGGTGAAGAATGGAACGTTGTGGGAGGTGTCGAAAATCACCCCTTTCACCTGTGTGCTGTAGGCCGTCAGCACCTGACTTTCCACCGACGGCACCGCGGGCACGGTCTCGGTCAGGCGCTTTTGGGCCTCGGCATACAGCGCCTTCAACTCCACCGGGTCTCGGGAACGGCGTGCGGCACTCAGCACCCGATCCAGCTCGGCGTCGCGAAACCTTCCGGCGTTCTGGCCGATCAGTTTCGGCGTGCTGATGGACTCGCTGTGGTAGAGCACGAACAGGCCGTCCGGCGTATTGGTATGCCAATAACCCGCGGCCAGCGCCTGGAATTTCCCGGCGTAACGACGCTCGGTGACCCGCGTGAGGGGCAGCATCTCGATGGGCATGTCAAAGCCGACCTTCTTCAGGTCCGCCTGAATCGCCACCGAGACACTGGCCGGGAACGCCGGGTTGTCGTAGGTCAACAGCGTCGCTTTGAGTCGCTGGCCGTCGCGGATGCGATAGCCTTGGGCGTCGCGTTCGGTCCAGCCCGCCTGATCAAGCAATGCATTTGCAGCCTTCACGTCATAAGCCAGCGCGTCACTGTTCGGCTGATAGAACCGGGTATTGGCCGCGAGAAAGTCGGGCTTGCTGATGAACTCGCCAAAGCCGGAAATCCACGCCAGACCGTCACGGTCTATCGCCTTGGCCACTGCCTTGCGTACGCGCACGTCATCGAACGGCGCCTGCTCGACGTTGAACGTCATGCTGCGGCTGGGATTGCCTTTGCGGATCCGACTGCGCATCACCAGATTCGGGTTGGCGCGAATCGCCGCCGCGTTCTGCGCCGGGGCATCCAACGCGAAATCGGACTGCCCGGACTCCAGCGCGGTGAAGCGAATCATCGCTTCTGGCACGTAGCTCAGCTCAATACGGTCCAGATACGCCTCGCCCACATGCCGCGTCACGGGCGGCGCCCAGTGGTAACCGGGACGCCGGACGAACACTGCGCCCTGATCGCGGGTGTAGCTTTGCAATAGAAACGGGCCGCTGCCGACCGGGTGTTCGGCGATGGTTTTCGGCGCCTCACGAATCTGTTTCGGCGAGACCATGCCCAACCAGGACTGGGCCAACACATCGAGAAAGGGCGTGTAGGGTTCGCGCAAATGGGCTTCGAAGGTGTACGCGTCCACCACCCGGCCATCCAGATACGGCGCGATGTAGGCGGCGGCCAGCGGCGACTTGGTCGCCGGGTCGCGCATGTGCTCAAGGTTGGTTTGCAGCGCGGCGGCGTCGAATTTTTCGCCGTCGCTGAAGGTCACGTCATCGCGCAGATGAAAGGTGTAGGTCTTGCCGTCCTCGGAAATGTCCCAGGATTTCGCTAGCCATGGACTGATGTTGCCTTGCTCATCCTGATAGACGAGACAGTCGAACAGAATGCGCCCCATCCACTGCATGTTGCCGTTGGACAAGGCGTGGATGTCGAAACTGCCAGCGTCCGATGCCGCGGTCACGCGCAAGGTGCCGCCTTGACGACCAGGTGATGATTCATGAAAGTCCGACGGCGCATAGGAAATAACCCCATTGCTTACTGTACCGTCAGCATGAGGAGCGCCCGGTTCCGGTGAAGTGGCAGGTGAACAGGCACCGAGCACCATGACCAGCGACAACACAGTTGAAAGTTTGAATAAGGACGTCAAAGAAGTTCCCTTGAAATAACTCACTCGCGACACATGCGAACAACACCAATGAGGACTATGCAGCGAGCATGCCATCGCCACCTCGAACTTTTTGAAAGACCTTATTTATGTATCGCGCATTTAACCGACCCAGCCGCTCGTTGCCCGACGGGCCGGGCACCACGCCTGCACTCAAGACCTCTTCCGCGGCGCACGCCCAGCGGGCGACACGCCCGACGGGGCTTGCAACACTGTCTATGCTTATAACCCGATCACTGCCCCCTTTTGTTCCCACCCTGACAGACTGTTCATTAAGTGTTGATTTTTCGACAACGCCCTCCACAACACTCACCCGTGCGCACAATAAAACAACTGTTGAATTTCAGACAGCGACTCAAAACTAAGTGCAACATCACGCACGGCGCAAGGAAGAATCCCCATATAAACAGCTGTCGCACCCCAACTAGCGTTGGCACAAAATCTGCTGAATGCATAACAAGCATGACTATACGAATAGAAAGCTGGCATTTATTTATCTATTCATTAAGGAAACACACGATGCATTTAGCGTTTCGGGGAGAGTTGCAAAAATTGCCGCAGGCCATTCGCCGGGCAACATGGTTGACGAGTGTGGGATTGGGGTCTGTCTTGCTGTGCACCGGAGCCGCTCGGGCCGACGACGCGGCGACAGCATCCGACACCTCACAAGCCAACGTGCCACGGCTCAAGACCGTGACCGTACAGGCGCAGAAAGTCACGCCGGTGGAAGTGGCGAAAAGTCAGTTGGACGAAGTGCCGGGCGGCACCAGCGTGGTCGACAGCGAGCAGGTCGCCAAGGGCCGGACGGCCACGCTGCAGGACACGCTGGCCTATCAACCGGGGGTCTTCGTGCAATCCACGGGCGGTAACGATGCAGCGAAGATTTCCATTCGTGGTTCAGGGGCCAACACCTCGCCCGGCTACTTTCGCGAGGGCATCAAATTCCTGTTCAATGGCCTGCCAATCACCGGCCCCGGCGGCACGCCTTATGAGTTCCTCAACGCCTCGGGGGTGAACTACACCGAGATTCTGCGCGGCGCCAACGCATTTCAATACGGTGCGTTGACCCTCGGCGGCGCGGTCAACTTCGTCAACCAGACCGGCTACACCGCACCGGGCTTACGCGTACGGGCCGAGGCAGGCAGTTACGGCTATCAGAAACAGAGCGTCAGCGTCGGTGGTGTCGAGGGTGATTTCGATTACTACCTCAATGCCGACAACTACCGCAGCGACGGCTATCGCGATTACAGCCTGTCGAAGAGCCAGGGCATCGTCGCCAACTTCGGCTACACATTCAGCCCGAAACTGGAAACTCAGTTCATGCTGCGTTACCGCGACGAGTACCATAACGACCCAAGCCCCACGACCCTTGATGCGGTCAAGCACCACACCCGCGACGCCAGCGCCACTGCGGCCACCAGTGGAGCGGGCAGTCGGCGACCAGGCAGCGTCTGGGCAGGCAGCAAGACCACCTACACCTTCGACGATGATTCGCGGTTGTCCGTGGGCGTTTCCTACTACGAGTATGCTCACAACAACAACCCGAACAGCCCGGCCAACCCGAGCTACTGGGACTGGCACGACCTGAGTTTCGTGCTGGGTTACGACCGCACCGACAAGCTGTTCGGCCACGAAAGCCGCACCAACCTGGCGTTTACCTCCACCGAGCACTTGAAGGGTGAGGTCAACTCCACTTTCGCCAACAAACAGACCCGCAAGTTCGTGGACTACGGCTCCTCGTTCGATCACGTGTTCTCGTTCGGCAACGATCTGGAACTGGTGGACGGACTTTGGCTGACCAGCGGGCTGTCGGCCATCAACGTGCGCCGCCATGCCGATGTCAAAGAGGCCCTGCAAGCCAACACCACGACCTACCCGACGGACGTGACGTACGACAACTGGAGCCTGGCGCCACGGATCGGCGTGCGCTATGAGTTCACGCCGCAGTTGCAGGTGTTCGCCAACGTCAGCCGCTCCATCGATCCGCCTGCCTCCTGGGAATATTCGGGCTCAGGGCCGACCACGCCGTACGTCAGGCCATTGGTGGAGCAGAAGGCCAACACCGTGGAGTTCGGGGTCAAGGGCTCAGCCGGGATTTTCGACGGCAGCCTGGCGCTTTATCGCTCGTGGGTGCGTGATGAACTGTTGAACGTGCAGATCGTCGCACCGACGGCCACCACCGCAGCGGTCACCGGTGCCTTCAACGCGACCCCGACCATCCACCAAGGCATCGAAGCCGGGCTGAATACCCGTCTGTGGGAGAACGCATCCGGCGAGAAAGTCACCTTGCGTCAGGTCTACACCTACAACGATTTCTACTACCGCCACGACCCGACGTTCGGCGACAACCAGTTGCCGGGTATTCCGAAACACATCTATCAGGGCGAAGTGCAGTATCAGCATCCGCAAGGCTTCTATACCGGTGTCAACGTGCAGTCGGTGTCGCGCACCGCCGTGGATTACGCCAACACCTTCTACGCGCCCTCCTACACGATCTTTGGCGCCAACGTGGGCTACGAAACGCCGAAGAAGGACTGGAAGGTTTCGCTGGACCTGAAAAACCTGGCGAACAAGAAGTACGTCACCGCCGTGCAACCGATCTACAACGCCAACGGCCAGGACACCGCGTCACTGTACCCCGGCGACGGCATCGGCGCGTACGTCGGTGTAGAGTTCCGTTACTAGGAAGCCAAACCGTCGACAACAGGGCCGCAATGGCCCTGTCTGTCATTCATGGACAATGGTTTGCGACAAAAGGGCCACCCAGTGACTCAAAACATTTACGACACCCCCGAGTTTTTCGAAGGCTACAGCCAGCTACCCCGGTCAGTGGAGGGCCTGGCCGGAGCCCCCGAGTGGCCCGCCCTGCGCGCCCTTTTGCCAGACATGAACGGACAAAACGTCGTGGACCTGGGGTGCGGTTATGGCTGGTTCGCCCGGTGGGCCGTCGAGCAAGGCGCACGCCACGTACTCGCGCTCGATGTCTCGGAAAAGATGCTGCAACGGGCTGCACGCGATGGCGAAGATTCGCGTATCACCTTTCGACGGGCCGATCTGGAACACCTTGAACTGCCGCCTGCGAGCGTTACCCTCGCCTACAGTTCGCTGGCCTTTCACTACATCGTCGACCTGCACCGTGTGTTGCGTACGATCCACACGGCCCTCGTGCCCGGCGGGCGACTGGTGTTTTCGATTGAACACCCGATCTTCATGGCCTCGCTGAGCGCTGACTGGGTCATCGACGATCAGGGCCGTCGTTTCTGGCCAGTGGATCACTACCAGGTCGAAGGCCCACGCCGCACGAACTGGCTGGCCGAGGGCGTGATCAAGCAACACCGTACGCTGAGCACCCTGTTGAACCTGCTGATCGCCAGCGGCTTGCGCCTCGACCACGTCAACGAATGGGGACCGTCGGTACAAGACCTGCAAGATCGTCCAATGCTGGCCGATGAAATCCACCGACCCATGATGTTGATCGTCGCGGCCAGTCGCGAATGAATTCGCTCCCACAGGCTCAAAATTCGCGTTGATTTTGCTCTCCCCACGCGCTGGTCCAGACACCGCCGAACGCGACTTGCGTGCAGGCTGAACTGTTGCGCATGAAGAGCAAGAGCTAACGGCAAGGGGACACACGCAAATCTCCAGTAGAAATCCGGCCGGGCGGCGCAGCGATTTCACGAACGCCACCGCAGGCAAGCCATGCTGCTACGGTGTGGGGCGGTCCATACAGTCTCAGTCGCGAACGCGGTATCTGTGGGAGCGAATTCATTCGCGATGCGTGGATTCGGGCAACAAAGGCTCACTGTCTACCCGCATAAGCTAATAGCCACACGATATTTAAATAATATTTTTTAGAACTCTAAGATCGATAGCTCAACGCCATCCCACTCTTTCGATCACGAGTCCATCATGACCTTTCCCGCTATCCGCCTCAGAATGACACTCCGTCGCCCCGTGTTCGCGAGCCTCGCCATTGCGTTAGCGTGCACACTCGCGTTGCCCGCTCAAGCGCGAGAAACCGTGCGTATCGGCTATCAGAAGTCGTCGACATTGATCACCCTGCTCAAAGCCCAGGGCACGCTGGAGCAAGCGCTCGCCAAAGACAATATCGACATCAGTTGGCATGAGTTCCCCAGTGGACTGCCACTTCTGGAGGCGCTGAATATTGGCAACGTCGATATCAGCGCGGATGTGGCCGACACGGTGCCCATCTTTGCCCAGGCGGCTCAAGCGAAGCTCACCTATTTTGCGGAGGAATCAGCGTCCCCGAGCGCCCAAGCCATCGTCGTCGCCAAAGACTCGCCGATCCGAGAGTTGTCCGACCTGAAAGGCAAGAAGATCGCCGTGACCAAGGCCGCAGGCACCCATTACTTGCTGATAGCGGCGCTGAACAAGGCCGGTTTGAGCTTCGCCGACATCCAGCCCGCCTACCTCACGCCCGCCGACGGGCGCGCTGCCTTCGAGAACGGCAAGGTCGACGCGTGGGTGACCTGGGAACCTTTCCTGACCAGCGTGCAACGTCAATTGCCGACCCGAACCCTGACCGATGGCACCGGCCTGGCCAGCTACAAGCGCTATTACCTGACCAGCAAGGCTTACGCTGATACTCACCCGGATGTACTCAAACGCGTGTACCAGCAGCTTCAGGAAGCAGGCCAATGGGTCAAAAAGAACCCGAAAGACGCCGCCCAGGTGCTGGGGCCGCTGTGGGGCAACCTTGATACACAAACCGTCGAAGCGGCCAATGAGCATCGCAGTTATCACGTCGAACCGGTGCAGGCAGGAAACCTGGGCGAGCAACAGAAAATTGCCGATGCGTTCTTCGCCGCGGGCCTGTTGCCCAAAGCGGTGGATGCCAGCGACGTGGGAATCTGGAAACCGTAACAGACACTACCGACGATCTCCCGTCTTAGCAGCAGGCAAACTCACCTATGCTCTGAACTGTCGCGCCCCCACGTGCAGCCCTGGAGCCCCTTGATGAGAACACTGCCCGTCGTGTGCGCCCTGCTGCTGGCCACCCACTTCGGTCCCGCCTTCGCTGAAGAATGGACCCTGGCCAAAGACGAAGATGGTATCAGGGTCTACCTGAGCCAGCGCGTCGGCTCGCAATACCAGAGTTTCCGGGGGGTGGCGAGAATCAAGGCCGACGTGTCCACGCTCAGTCGCCTACAGGAAAACCTGACCATCGCTTGCAAGTGGTTGTACGCCTGCGCGGACATGCGCTTGCTGAAAGTCGATGGCGACAGCACGTTCGTCTACCTGACCACCGCCCTTCCCTGGCCCGCCAACACCCGCGACATGGTTCTGAAAGTGCAGACCGAACAGACTGACGACGGCGGCGTGCTGCGGCGTTTGAGTGCGGTCAACGGCATGGAACCGGTGGTGCCGGGGCTGATTCGCGTGGAGCAACTGGAGGGCATCTGGCAGATGGTGCCCCAAGGAGAACGGGAAACCGAAGTGACGTACCAGTTGCAGGCCGAACCGGCCGGAGACATTCCGTCGTGGCTGGCCAACCGTTTCGTGATCGACGCACCGATGGTGACGCTCAGAACATTGCGCGCGGTTGCCGAGCGCCAGGGCGGGCACTCGGCGGAACTGGACGATGGCGTCGGCAAACCTTGAAGCACCCGTCGTCGGAAATCAGCAACCCCCCAACCCGCCTGGCAGTCGTACGTTCACACGCCTGAAAAGGAGTACGACCATGCCTCTGCAATTCGATGCCACCCACGAGCATTGCTCGGCCTTAGTGGACGGCGCTGTCTACCGCAGCGCAATCGTCGATGTGGTCATCACCACCAACGACGCCACGCACATGTCCGAAGCGCAAATTGACGGGCAGAAAGTGCCCATCACCGAACCCGAAGCCGATGCGCTGACGGTGTACAGGGCCAAAGACATGCGCCATCACACCATCGGCGTCGAGCCGGGCGAGGATTCGCCTGTCATTTAGCGTGATGGGTGGGGCAACCCGCGCCGCCCCACGTCCCGGACCTCAACCTTTGAGCAGCGATGGGTCCGCCTGAAGCAGAACCTTGTCCTGGATGCCCGCCAGGGTGTCTTTCAACAACGAGGCGCCGCGCCCCTGTCTGGCTTCTTTATCCTGCTGTAGCGCTTGCTGCAGCAAGCCGAGCAGGTTCTGGGTTTTAGTGGACGTCGTCGGTGTCAGCGTTTCGTCTTCCAGCCGCCCCATCACGTATTTCGACACCCGTGTGGACTGGCTGGCCGACCGGGTAACGGACGCCTGCACCAGTTCGCCTTTGTCATAGCCGATGGTGGTCTTGCTGCTGGCCGAGTCGTTGACCTCGTAATACAGGTAGTTCTGCGAGGCCGGGTCTTTGCTCAGTTCCAGCTTCTGACCGGCGGCCAGTGGCTTGTGATAGGTGGCCACCAGATGGGACTGCTGGTCCTGAACGAGTGTGCGGTTGAGTTGATCGCGCCCCTTGGTTTCGGTTTTCTGCGACAGGTCGTAGGCGAAGCTGTCCAGTTCATTGGGCCGCGCCGGGTTACCCGCCGAGGTTTTTTCAGTGACCGATGCGCTGAAATCCGCCAGACCGCTGAGCAGTGCGTGATCGGTGTCGGACAGGGCGATGGAGCTGACGGTCTGAGGCGCGGTCGACTCGCGACTGCCGGGGTAATGGCTATGCAAGGTTTTAAAGGCGTCCTGGAACATCGACAGCAATTGCGGGTCACCGTCGCCGCGCTTGCGTGCCGCCTCAATCTGGTTCAGGTAGCTGTTCAGCGCTTTGGCCTGCTGATCGCTGTTGCCGATGATCGCGCTGTTTTTCAGGTCCACACTCAGATTCAAATCACCGGAAGCGCCGCTCATGCGCACGCTGCGTTGAGTCTCGTCGGCTTGGAACTCCAGGGTCTGCAGACTGCCATCGTCCAGTTTCAAATGCGTGTTGAGGTCGACCGAGGAAAACACCTTGCTGTCGAACCGGGTCAACGCATCGAGTTTGAGCTGTGGCGGTTTGGCGGACAGACCGTCGATGGCCGATTGAAAACCATCCGCCATTTTGCCCAAGGCCAGCAGTTCGTCATCGCTCAATTTGCCGCCGTTGACGTCCGCCTGCACCGCCAGGCCTTTGTCGGTACTGGTCAGCGTCAGTTGCACGGTTTTGCCGCTGGCGGTTTTGAGGGTCAGGCTGATGCTGTTGTCCGCCGCGTCGCTGTGCAGTTTTTTCTGCGCGGCTGCGAGGGCGGCGGGTTCCAGCGCAGAACCGCTCGTGGAACTGATCACCGACTGGGAGACGCCCTTGCCGGTTTGCGCCAGTTGAGTGATCAGCGAGGCCCCCAGGCCTTGAAAACGGCTGACGCCGGACAGGGTGCTGAAATTGCCCTGCATCACCAGCGAAACCTTGTCTTGCTGGGTGTATTCCCATGCCGGTGCGACGTCAGGGGCGTTGATGACGCCACGGGAGGTGTAGGTCTGCACATCGGCAACGCTGGTGGTCTGGCCCAGCGTGACCACGGACGACGGCGAAGTCGCACTCGTCGAGGCCTGCGTCGACGTGTTGACAGCCGGGGTCGCGGCCACGCTGGTGAGCACCAACGGTTGCACGGCTGATACAGAAGAAATCGCGGTCATGGTGGCTCCATGCTCCAATGGATCGGTAGTGTCCTGCCTGCTGTGTCGGCAGCCACCACGACAACTTGAAGAAATGTATCGGGGCCGACACATCCCTTCGGCGCGAAGACTTAGCGCAAGGCGTTGGCGATCTCCTCCAGAATCAGCGGATCATCGATGGTGGCGGGAATCGTGTAAGCCTCCCCGTCGGCAATCTTGCGCAACACGGCACGCAAGGTTTTGCCTGACCGGGTCTTGGGCAGCCGCTTGACCACCACCACGCGATTGAAACAAGCCAACGCGCCGATTCGCTCACGCATGTGGGCGATCAATTCCCGAGAAACCACATCCGCCCCCTGCTCCACGCCGTCCTTGAGCACCACCAACGCCAACGGCACCTGGCCCTTGATGTCGTCGTGCACGCCAATCACCGCGCTTTCTGCAACCGCCGGGTGTTGTCCGGTCAGATCCTCCATTTCGCCAGTAGACAGCCGATGGCCCGACACGTTGATCACGTCATCAGTGCGCCCCATGATGTGCACAAAGCCGCTGTCATCAATGAAACCGCCATCGCCTGTGTTGTAATAGCCCGCAAACGCCTGCAAATAAGCGCTGAGGTAGCGCTCGTGATCGCCCCATAACGTCTGGCTGCAACCGGGGGGCAGCGGCAAGGCAATGACGATCGCGCCCTGCTCGCCGGGGGGCAATCGTCGCCCTTCGTCATCCAGCACCTGAACGGCGTAACCCGGCACCGCACGATTGCTCGATCCAGGTGCCGGTTCATGCCCCTCCAGACCAAGGCACGGTGCGGTCACCGGCCAGCCCGTCTCCGTCTGCCACCAGTGATCGAGCACCGGCTTTGCGGTGAGCTGCTGCAGCCACTCATGGGTGCTGGAGTCGAGTTTTTCCCCCGCCAGAAACACCCGACGCAGCGAATCCAGGTCCCGCCCCTTGAGCAACCGGCCTTGCGGGTCTTCTTTGCGGATCGCGCGTATCGCGGTGGGCGCACAAAACAGCGCGTTGACCCCATACTGCTCGACCACCCGCCAGTAAGCCCCGGCGTCCGGGGTGCGCACGGGTTTGCCCTCGTAGAAAATCGTCGTGCATCCCGCCATCAACGGGCCGTAGACAATCAACGTGTGCCCGACCACCCAGCCGACGTCGGAGATGCCCCACCACACATCCCCCGCCTGCATCCCGTACACTTGGTTCATGGTGTAACGCATCGCCACGGCATGACCGCCGTTTTCGCGCACGATGCCTTTGGGTTTGCCCGTGGTGCCGGAAGTGTAAAGAATGTACAGCGGGTCCAGGCTCGATACCGGAACAGGGTCGACCGGCCCCACCCCGTGCAGCGCCTGCGCCCAGTCCAGATCACGCCCCTCTTGCAGCAACGCGAGGGACTGCGGACGTTGCCACACCAGCACCCGCCGAGGATTGAACCGTGCCAGCTCCAGCGCCTTGTCAACCAGCGGTTTGTAAGGAATGACCCGGTCAAACTCCAGACCACAGGAGGCCGTGAGCAAGAGCTTCGGCTTGAGGTCGTCAATGCGAATCGCCAGTTCATGAGGCGCAAAGCCGCCGAACACCACCGAGTGCACGGCGCCGATCCGCGCGCAGGCCAGCATGGCCATGGCGGCCTGCGGAATCATCGGCATGTAAATGATGACACCGTCGCCCTTTTCCACACCCAGTTGGCGCAGCAGCCCGGCCAGGCGTGCGACCTCGTCACGCAATTGATTGAAAGTGAAACAGGCCTGCTGATCTGTCACGGGTGAATCGTAGATCAACGCCCACTGATCACCCCGGCCCTGTTCGATTTGAAGGTCCAGCGCCAAGTGGCACGTATTGAGCTGACCGTCGGCAAACCAGCGATGGGTTCCGTCGGGCAGGGTTTGCAAGGTTTGCTGCGGCGGGCGATACCAGTCCACCTGAAGCGCCTGTTGCGCCCAGTACACCTCCGGCTCGGCGATGGATTGCGCGTAGTGCCGGGCGTAGTGTCCGTTGTTTCGGTTATTCATCCGTGGATCCCTGTGATTATTGTTATGAGGGCCAAAGCACAGCCATGACGTTAGCAGACGGCGCAGACTCGAGCGTCCGGAGGATGGTACCGGCAGACATTCTGTGTTGAACAAGACTTAACGAAAGGCCCGGTCAAACGTCCTCGAATCAAACCGCCGTGGCCTCTTCGCGACGACGCAGCAGCAGGCCACCCAGCGCCAGCAACGCCAGCACGACCACCACCGCCCCATAGACATTGGTCGTGACGATCAAACCTTCCGTCTTCACCGCCAGGCCCGCGATCAGCGACGGCACACAGAACGCCAGGTAACTGAGCACGAGGAACGTCGACATCAGCCCCGCACGCTCGTGGGCGTGTGCCAACGGCAGCAACAGCCGCAGCGCGCCGAGAAAACTGGCGCCGAACCCCACGCCTGCCACCACCGCGCCGACAAAGAATAACCAGAGCCAGCCTAGATCGACCGCCAGCAGTACCACCGACACCCCCGCCGCAAGAAAACTGCACCCGACCAGCAACGCCAGCCGTGGCGCCCGCAAACGCAGGTTCATGATGGAAATGGCGCCGCTGATGGTCAACGCGGCCACTGCCAGCCCGCCGTTGAGCACCGAGGTCGACCCGGTGGCCGCCGCCAGCAGCGAAGGCGCCAGCGACAGAAAGAATCCACCCAGCGCCCACGCCGCGATGTCGGCAGGCAATACCAGCATCAGCGTCGCACGCGCACGCTGAGGCACATAAAGCGCAGGCTTCAGGGTTTTCAGCACGCCTGGCTGCGGCGACACGGTTTCCTGAACCCACGCCAGATACAGCAACTGACCTGCGAACGCGGCCAGCAGCAGGCCGTAGGCCAATTTCGTCGGCAGCGGCGCATACTGAACCAGCGCACTCGTACCCAGTGCACCCAACGCCATGCCGAACATGGGTGCAATGCTGTTGATCAGCGGCCCTTGGGTCTGCGAGGTGTCGAGCATCGCGGCACCCAACGCGCTGGTGGCAATGCCGGTCGCAATGCCCTGCAAAATGCGGGCAGCGATCAGCCAGCTCACGTCAGTGGCGCTGATGAACAACAGCAGCGAGAGGATTTCCAGGATCAGCGCCACGCAGATCACCGGTCGTCGTCCCAGATAATCCGACAGCGAACCGAACACCAGCAGCGTTGCCAGCAAGCTCAGGGCATATACCGCAAAAATCAGCGTCAACAGCGCCGAAGAAAACCCCCACGCCTGCTGGTAAACATGGTACAGCGGCGTGGGCGCGCTGGAGGCGGCAAAGAAGCACAGCATCACGAATGCGAGATAAACCAGATGACCTCGCCCCCGACCATCGACTGGCGGGTTCTGCAAATAATCAGACACGCGTAAACTCTCCCGAAAAAGCACGCCACAAAAGCTATGAAGTTGCGTTAAAGAGTGTGCGAGCAGAAACCGCTTAAAGCAAATATTTTGTGTTAAGGTCCGCCCCCATGGCTATCAAAGAAGGCATCCGTACCGGAGGGCGCAGCGCCCGGGTGCAGACATCGATCCACGCCGCCGTACGCGATCTGCTTCAGGAACAGGAGCGTTCCGCGCTCAGCGTGCCGATGATCGCGGCGCGCGCAGGCGTCACCCCATCCACCATTTACCGCCGCTGGGGTGACCTGACCTCGTTGCTGGCCGACGCTGCCGTCGAGCGTCTGCGCCCGGACGAACCGGTGGACTGCGGCAACCTGCGCGAAGATTTGCGCACGTGGGTCGAGGTGTACCTGGAAGAAACCAACTCCGCCCCCGGCCGCGAAATGATGCGCGACGTGGTGGCCAGCAGCGCGACCCTGTGTTCGGGCAAATGCCTGAACATGGTTCGAGACCAGTTGCAGATCATCATCGACCGTGCGCAAGCCCGTGGCGAACGCAGCCCCTCTGCTGACGAACTGATCGACGCCGTCGTTGCCCCCATGGTTTACCGCATTCTCTACGCCGAATCGGCACCGACCCTGCAACGCATGCACCAATTGCTGGATCGCTGTCTGGGTTAAGCGCAACGCCCGCCAAATCGTTATGATGGCGGGCCAATGGACTCTGGGGCTTGCCCTTTATGCACACTCTTGCAGATCTGCGCGCCGGTAAGCTGGCGGGCAGCAAGCGGCTGGACCTCAGTTGCGACCTCACCACGTTTCCCGAGGAAATCTTCAGCCTCGGTGACTCACTGGAAATACTGAACCTCACCGGCAATCGGCTGACTGACCTGCCCGCTGACCTGCATCGCCTCACCCACCTTAAAATCCTGTTCTGCTCCAACAATCCGTTTACCCGGCTCCCCGACGCGCTGGGCCAATGCGAGCAATTGTTCTTCGTGGGCTTCAAGGCCTGCCGGATTGTCGAGGTGCCTGCCCGCGCGCTCCCGCCTCGCTTGCGTTCGCTGGTGCTGACCGACAACTGTATCGAGTCGCTGCCGGATGAACTGGGGCAATTGCAAGACCTGCAAAAAATCATGCTCTCGGGTAATCGGTTGCACAGCCTTCCGGCATCCCTGGCCGCTTGTGATCGACTGGAGTTGGTGCGTATCGCTTCCAACCGTTTCCGGGAGTTGCCTTCATGGTTGCTTCAAATGCCTTCTCTGGCGTGGCTGGCATTTTCCGGCAACCCGCTGACAGACATTCACACCGAAGCCTCGATCCGGCGGATCCCATGGTCGCAACTGACGCTGCACGAGGTGTTGGGCGAAGGCGCGTCCGGGGTGATTCAGCGTGCCGACTGGCGCAACGATGAGGGCGATGTCCAGGACGTCGCGGTCAAGCTGTATAAAGGCGAGCTGACCAGCGATGGCACACCATTGAACGAAATGGCCGCCTGCATTGCAGCGGGTCAGCACCCGAACCTGATCCCGGTCGAGGGCCAGGTGTTCGGCCATCCGCAGCATGCCCGAGGGCTGGTGATGCAGTTGATTTCTGCGCGCTTCGTGACCCTCGCCCGGCCGCCTAGCCTTGAGTCCTGCACCCGCGACGTTTACAACGGTACGCGGCTGAGCCTCTCCACCGTGCAGCGCATGGCGGTGGGTATCGCGTCGGCGTGCCACCATTTACACGCACGGGGCATCAACCACGGCGACCTGTACGCACACAACGTGCTCTGGGCTGAGTCCGGAGAAAGTCTGTTAGGGGATTTTGGTGCGGCAGCCTTTTACCCGGGTATCGACACCGGCTTGCAGCTTGAACGCATCGAAGTGCGGGCGTTCGGGATTCTGCTGGGGGAATTGCTGGCGTATTGCGATGCAACAGAAGAACAGACCGCCCCGCTGCGGGACTTGCAGCAGCGCTGCACACAGCGAGAGATCAACGCTCGACCGTTGTTTGCCGAGATAACACCAGCCCTGACGATTTAAGACACCCGCAAACGGTCGCCGTCGCCTTTGATTTTGCTCTTGCTCTTCGTACGCGATATCTCAGACGCCACCGAACGCGACTTGCGTGCAGGCTGAACGCAAGCGTTCCGCGGTGACTGGGCCATCGTGGATGAAGAACAAAAGCTAGAGCAAAAGCGAAAGCGGATTTTCTGTTTAACCTGCCAGGCCTACATACACGTTCTGTACGTCATCGTGGTTGTCGATGGCCTCCAGGAACGCCTCGACTTCGGCCATCTGCTCATCGCTCAGACCCGAAACCGGGTTCTTCGGCCGGTAGCCGATCTTCGCCGACTCAACGGTAAAGCCCTGCTCCGGCAGCGCCTTGCACACCGCATCCAGATCGGTGGTCTCGGTGTAGAACAGGGTCACCCCGTCGTCACCCGCCTCGACATCCTGAGCGCCCGCCTCGATAGCAGCTTCGTCCGGATCGACATCAGCATTGGCCGCAACCGCTTCAATCATCCCCAGATGATCGAAGTCCCACGACACCGAACCTGACGCACCCAATTGCCCCTTGCGGAACAACACGCGGATTTCGGCAACGGTGCGGTTCACGTTATCCGTGAGGCACTCGACGATCAAAGGCACCTGATGCGGCGCAAAACCTTCGTAGGTCACACTCGTGAACTGAACCTGATCTCCCAACAGACCGGCGCCTTTCTTGATCGCACGCTCCAGGGTTTCGCGAGGCATCGAGGCCTTTTTAGCCTGCTCAACCACCAGGCGCAGGCGGGAGTTCATGTCCGGATCGGCTCCGGCGCGGGCAGCAATCATGATTTCCTTGGACAGCTTGCCGAAAATCTTGCCCTTGGCGTTGGCTGCTGCTTCTTTGTGTTTGACCTTCCACTGTGCGCCCATGAGTGCTCTCTTGTTCCGATGGCGATTGACCGTCGCGCTGTTGTCTGACATGGCGTGCCAAACCGCTGACGATGAATGCTGAAAAAGGTGATCGATATCGACGCGCCATGGCAGAACCATCGCGCCCGGCGCATTTTATACGCGATGACGCCAGATGAAACCCCTGACATGTTGCCGCCGATCAAACGGCTGGCGATAAGTTGCTGAGCAATTGCCGACGCGAGACGCAGGATAAAAGGACCAACGTCGTAGGCAATTTCCGAAAATCTGGAACTTAACCTTTTACCCGATCGCTTTCCGTACCCTCTGCACCTCGAATTTTCAGGGTGACTCAGCAGATGCACGACAACTCGCACGTGACTTTGACGTTGGCCATTGCCGACAGCTCATACGACCTTCAGGTCGTCGGAGTCAGCGGCCATGACCGTCTGAATGCGCCATTTCGCTTTGAAGTCGATCTGGTGAGCACCGAAGCCAGACTGACGGACGCCTCCTTGCTGCACCGGAGTGCATACCTGCAAATCAGCAACCAGGCAGAAGACGTTCACGGCCTGCATGGCCAGATCCATGAGCTGCGCCACCTCTATCAAGGGCAGGACCTGAGCCTGTACCGCCTCACGCTGATGCCTTCGCTGCAACGACTGGCAAACCCGACACGCCGTCGTGTGTTCCGCGACCTGAACGTGATCGAAATCATCGAGCGCGTGCTCCAGGGCCACGACATGCCAGGCTGCACGGTTCGGTTCGACCACGTCGTCGGCGTCTACCCGCCTCGCGAGCAGTGCCTGCAATACGACGAGCATGACCTGCACTTTCTCGACAGGCTCTGCGAAGAAGAAGGCATCAGCTATCGCTTCGAACACTCACCTCGCGGCCACACCCTGGTGTTCTCCGACGATCCGATGACTTTTCCCGAGTGGCCAGCCGCCGCCGGGATGGCGCACCTGGCCGAGCGACTGTCAGCCCGCAACTGCTACAGCAGTCACGCTGGCGAGCATTACGTGCCGCTATCGTCCTGGTCGTCATCGGCCTCAGAGGCTGACAACCAGCCTTTCTGGGCGCCTTACGGCGAGACTCTCCCGCCAGGCCGCCTCCAGCAGATTCGCAGCCGCACACTGGAACGGCTGCGCTGCGAACGCCGTGATATCAAAGGGAACAGCGCCCAACCATGGCTGCGTGGCGGGCTGGTCATCCGTGTCGACGATCATCCCGAACCACAGTTCAACGATCATTGGCTGCTGACCGATGTTTCCCACACGGCCTGGGAGTTGGCGCCCTTGCGGGGCTGCGCCTCTTGCGACGTGGTCCATATTCTTCAGGCGATGGCGTTTCGGGACACTGGCGGAAACGGTGTTTCGCGTTTACTGGCCCCGGACGCCAAGGGCGGCAAGCCTCCTCTGGCGCACTACGACAATCAATTCCAGGTCATCCCGTGGACCCTGCCATTTCGTCCGACGCTCGCTCACCTCAAACCGGTGCTGCTCGACGAGGAGTACGCGACGCGGCTCTCAGGCCCTGCTGACCGTTCCGGTCGCATCCCCGTTCGCTTTGACTGGGAGACCGACGAGACCTCGCCGGGGTGCCTGGTGCGTACCGTCACGGGCCTGATGCCCCACCAAGAGGGCACGAGACTGAAAATCGGCTTTTTCGAGGGAGATCCTGAGCAACCCGTGATCGTCGGTACGCTCGACAACGAACCTGACAATGACACCCCGGTCCCGCGCGATACAGCCAAAAGCCTGTGCATCGACAGCCAAAGCCCGCTATTGCTCAAGGGCGCGCATGCCACCCTCAGCATCACTGAAGATGGCGTGCATTACCTTCCGCAAGCTGCCGTCAACGATGCTTGAACGAAGGTTCGCGCTTTTCGATGAACGCTGCCATGCCCTCTTTCTGATCGTCGCTGGCGAAAGCGGCATGAAACACCCGGCGCTCGAAGCGAATGCCTTCCGAGAGGCTGACTTCGAAAGCACGGTTGACGCTTTCCTTGACCATCATGGCCACTGGCAGCGATTTGGCTGCGATGCCTTGAGCGACCTTCAGTGCCTCTTCGAGCAACTGTTCCTGCGGCACGATGCGGGCGACGAGGCCCGAGCGTTCGGCCTCCACGGCATCGATCATGCGCCCGGTCAGGCACATGTCCATGGCTTTGGCCTTGCCAACGGCGCGAGTCAAGCGCTGGGTGCCGCCCATGCCCGGCAAAACGCCGAGATTGATTTCGGGCTGGCCGAATTTCGCGTTGTCGGCCGCCAGAATGAAATCGCACATCAGCGCCAGTTCACAGCCCCCGCCCAACGCAAATCCCGACACCGCCGCAATGATCGGCTTGCGACGATTGGCAACGCGGTCGCTATCGCTGAACAGGTCATCCAGGTAAATCTGCGGGTATGTCAGCTCCGCCATTTCCTTGATGTCCGCACCCGCCGCGAACGCCTTGGCGGAGCCGGTCAGGACGATGCAGCCAATCTCGGTGTCCCGTTCCAACGCATCCAGTGCGTGATTGAGTTCGCTGATCAGTTGCGAATTCAAGGCATTGAGGGCTTCAGGCCGGTTGAGCGTGAGCAACGCCACTCGACCTTTTATTTCTTTTAGAATTGTCGCGTAACTCATTGATAGATATACCTTATATGTATGTATTCGAATTCAAGAAATCACATCATGCAGCTTGAACTATCACGCATAACCAATTGATTTATAAAGCTACATAACCTCAACGGCCATGGCCGTCGCCTCACCGCCGCCAATGCAAATGGCAGCCACACCACGCTTCGATCCACGCTGTTTGAGCGCAGACAGTAGCGTGACCAGAATCCGTGCCCCCGACGCACCAATGGGATGACCGAGCGCACACGCACCGCCATTGACGTTGACTTTTTCATGGGGCAGTCCGAGTTTGCTCATGGTCACCAGCGCCACCACCGCGAACGCCTCATTGATCTCGAACAGGTCCACGTCGTCCACCGACCAACCGGTCTTGGCCATGAGCTTTTCAATCGCCCCGATCGGCGCTGTCGGAAAGAGTCCTGGCTGATTGGCATAGCCTGCGTGCCCCCGAATCGCCGCCAGCGGTTTGAGGCCTCGTTTCTCGGCTTCGGATTGGCGCATCAGGGTCAAGGCCGCAGCGCCGTCGGAGATCGAACTGGCGTTGGCCGCCGTCACAGTCCCGCCTTGACGGAAGGCAGGTTTGAGTTGAGGGATCTTGTCCAGCGTCGCCCTGGGCGGTTGTTCGTCCTGGCTGACGGTTTTCTGCTCCTTGCCCACCGTGACCTGTAGCGGAACGATCTCGGCGTCGAAGCGGCCTGCTTTCATCGCATCCTGCGCACGAGTCAATGACGCTACGGCGAACGCATCCTGCGCCTCGCGGCTGAAGCTTTCGAACGACGCACACTCTTCGGCAAACATGCCCATCAGGCGGCCCCGTTCGTAAGCATCTTCCAGCCCGTCGAAGAACATGTGGTCAATGATCTGACCATGGCCCATACGATAGCCGCTACGGGCCTTCCCCAGCAAATACGGGGCGTTGGACATACTTTCCATGCCCCCCGCGACCACCACCTCGGCGCTGCCTGCCAACAACAGGTCGTGGGCCATGATCGCCGCCTGCATGCCCGAGCCACACATTTTGTTGAGCGTTGTACATTGCGTGGCGTTGCTCAAGCCTGCGCCCAGTGCGGCCTGGCGCGCAGGCGCCTGGCCCAGCCCGGCAGACAAAACGCAGCCGAACAGCACCTGCTCGACGTCACGGGACGCCAGGCCTGCTCGCTCCACGGCGGCGCGAATGGCGAAGGCCCCCAGCTCTGGCGCGGTCAGGCTTTTCAGGTCGCCCTGAAAGCCGCCCATGGGTGTGCGCACGGCGCTGACGATCACCACCGGGTCTTCATTCAAAGGCTGACGTGGGTTCAACGACATGATGGAACCTCCTCGTTTGACAGACTCGATTAGCGGGCAGCCATGCGCAACGCACCGTCGAGGCGGATCACCTCACCGTTGAGCATGCTGTTTTCGATGATATGGCGCACTAGCGCGGCGTATTCGTCCGGTTTGCCCAGTCGAGGTGGAAACGGCACTCCAGCGGACAGACTTTCGCGCACTTGCGGGGTCATGCCCGCCATCATCGGGGTTTCGAAGATGCCCGGGGCAATGGTCATGACCCGGATGCCGAACCGCGCCAATTCGCGAGCCGCAGGCAGGGTCAGGCTGGCAATCGCGCCTTTGGACGCTGCATAGGCCGCCTGGCCAATCTGACCGTCGAACGCCGCCACGGAGGCCGTATTGATGATCACACCGCGCTCGCCACCTTCATCGACAGCACCTTCTGCGATGGCGGCGGCGGTCAGGCGCAACAGGTTGAAACTGCCGATCAGGTTGACGTTGATGACCCGACTGAAACTGTCCAGCCCGTGGGGCCCTTCCTTGCCCACGATCTTTTCGGCGCCGACAATGCCTGCGCAGTTGACCAGGCCGTTGATCTGTCCGAAAGCGGCCAGCGCGCTGTCGACCGCCGCTTTGGCCGCGTCTTCATTCGTGATGTCGGTGACACTGGCGCGGGCATTGGCGCCCAGCGTCTGAACCTGCGCGTGGAGCGCTTGGGCGTTGACGTCGACGAGCAACACTCTGGCCCCCGCCTCAATCAGCATCTGCGCGGTCGCCGCTCCCAGCCCGGAGGCGCCACCACTGACCAGAAATACCTTGCCTTCGATCTGCATGACTGTGTGTTCCTTACACTGTTCTTGTTTGAGTGAGGAAATACTCCGCCCTGTGGCCGGGATGGGCAATAGTCAAAGCGTGCATCAGGGGTGGCTGTTTTAGCCATTGCCCCTTGTAACGGCGCGGCCTCGACGATGGGGCCCACAAAATCGCTGCTGTCGACAAATCGTACTGTTGCAGGGAGTCTGTGACTCGGCCATTAGGCCTTACGTTGCAACACCGCCTCCCCCGATTGCGCCGACAGTCGCCGGTTATCCAGTAACGCCAACAAGGCAATCAGCGCCACCCAGACAAAGGTCAACTGAAAATCCGCCGTCTGCGCCTGCCCCTGATTGCCGTGCAAAAACATCGACCCCCGCAACAGCAGAGCCGCGATGGCCACACCCAGCCCCATGCTCAGTTGAAAGAACATGCTGAACATCGTCGACGCATCACTCATCTGCGGCTTTGGCACATCCGCGAAGCCCAACGTGTTGAAGGCCGTGAACTGCATCGAGCGCGACAGGCCGCCGACAAACAGGATCAGCAGGATCAACGGCCAACCCATCCGCTCGTTGAGCAACGCACAGGCCGCAATCGCCAGGACGCCAATCAGGCCATTGCCCATCAATACGGCACGAAACCCCCAGCGTTCCATGACCGCGCTGGTGAAGGGCTTCATCGCCAGATTGCCCGCGAACACGCCCAGCACCAGCAAGCCCGCGTCAAATGCCGACAATCCGAACCCCAGTTGAAACATCAATGGCAACAGAAATGGCAAAGTGCTGATGGCAATACGAAACAGCGAGCCGCCCAGCAAGCTGACACTGAAGGTGCGGATGCCAATCACCGCGACATTCATCAACGGATCGTTGCGTTTGCGCATGTGCGCCCAGGCCAACGCACCGCTGATCAAGCCTACGCCCGTGACGAGCAACCCCGGCCACTGACTGGCGTGCCCCTGCCCCAACATTTCCATGCCGTACAGAATCGCCATGCAGGCCACGCCCACCAACACGAAACCGATGAAGTCAAACGCCCGCTGAGTGACGTCATTGCGGCGCGGAATCAATACCCAGGTCGCGATTAACGCCAGCACACCCAGGGGCAAATTGAGGTAGAAAATCCACGGCCACGACGCGTGAGTGACGATGAACCCACCCAATGGCGGCCCGAGGACCGGTGCGACCAGTCCCGGCCAGGTGATCAACGAAATGGCCCGTACCAGGTCCTTCTTTTCTGTGGCTCGCATCACGGCCAGCCTTCCCACCGGCACCATCATCGCGCCGCTGATGCCTTGGAGAACACGCGCCGCGACAAACGCATCAAGGCCGGTGCTGATCCCGCACAATAACGATGACACCGTGAACAACACGATCGCACCACCAAACACCAGCCGCGAACCCAGACGGTCCGCCAGCCAGCCACTGATGGGGATGAACGCCGCAATGGCTAGCATATAAGCGCTCATGCCTATGTTCAGATCGACAGCCGCCACACCAAAGGTTTTGGCCATTTCCGGCAGGGCAGTGGCGATCACCGTGGCATCGAGGTTTTCCATGAAGAAGGTGACGGCGACCAGCAAAGCGATCAGCGTCGATTGGCGTTGCGACATCAACGGGTTCCTTGTTCGAGGTACAGGCCGCCCCAACAGTGACCAGGCTCTAGAGTATAGGTTTCACGTCATGTCGAGCAGACCGGAATGACCTCAATAGTCATTACAAAGGAACAGGGCGATTACCGAACACATTGTGAAGGCGATCTGTGGTTCGATACTTTTACTTAATTAACCATCTGGTACATTTTGCTCATACAAGGCAGCCGACACAGGACTGCCGCATAACAAGAGCCCATCATCATGACGTCATCCATCCCTCAACCCTCCATCCTTGTCGGCCTCATCGGTGCTGGCATTCAGGCTTCCCGAACCCCTTCGCTTCATGAATACGAAGGCGATGCCCAAGGCATGCGCTACTTGTACCGGATCATCGATCTGGACGCCCAGAAACTCGACACCACGGCCCTGCCCCAATTGCTCGATGGCGCCCAAAGCTGCGGCTTCACCGGACTGAACATTACGTTTCCGTGCAAGCAGGCGGTCATTCCGTTGCTCGATGGGCTGTCCGACGAGGCGCGCAGCATCGGTGCGGTCAATACCGTGGTGTTCAAGGATGGGAAACGCATCGGGCACAACACCGATTGCCTGGGCTTTGCCGAAGGCTTCCGCCGTGGATTGGGTGATGTCGCGCGCGGGCGCGTGGTGCAACTGGGTGCCGGGGGTGCCGGGGCGGCGGTGGCTCACGCGCTGCTGAGCGAGGGTGTCGAGCAACTGAGTATTTTTGAAGTTGACCCTGCTCGGGCGCAGAGTCTGGTGGACAACCTCAACGCGCATTTCGGTGCTGGACGTGCGCGGTTCGGCCTGGATCTGCCCGGCGCGATGGCGGTGGCCGATGGTGTGGTGAACACCACGCCGGTGGGCATGAGCAAATTGCCCGGTACGCCGCTGCCGCCACAATTGCTGCGGGCCGAACATTGGGTCGCCGAAATCATCTACTTCCCGTTGGAAACCGAACTGCTGGCCCACGCCCGCCGCCTGGGCTGCCGCACGCTGGACGGCAGCACCATGGCGGTGTTTCAGGCGGTCAAGGCATTCGAATTGTTTACCGGGCGGCAGGCGGATGCGCAGCGGATGCAGGATTTTTTCAGTTCGCTTTAAGAGACGCTGTCGAACACTCCACCTGTAGGAAAAGGCGCTTACGGCATCAAATACCGCGTCACCGAATCGCACACCATCGCCTTCTGCCGCGCCTTGACCTCGGGGTCTTCCAGCTCGATCTGGAAGATTTCCGAGAACGTGTGGCGGTTGGACACACGATAGAAGCAGAACGAGCTGATCAGCATGTGCAGATCAACCGCCTGCACGCCCGACCGAAACACCCCTTCTTTCTCCCCGCGGCGCAGGGTTTCGTCCAGCGCCAGCAACACGTGCTGGCTCAAGGCGCGAATGGTCGGTGACTGCTTGACGTTGTCGCCGTTATGGATGTTTTCGATGCAGACGATGCGCACGAAATCAACGTTGCGGTCATGGTGATCGAAGGTGAATTCGACCAGACGCCGAATGGCCTCCATCGGTTCCAGCACGTCGAGTTTCAGGCTGCTCTCGGTGTGGCGAATGTCGCCGTAAAGCTTCTCCAACACTTCGGTATACAGCTGTTCCTTGCTGTTGAAGTAGTAATAGATCATCCGTTTGGAGGTTTGCGTACGTTCGGCGATGGCGTCGACCCGGGCGCCTGACAGGCCCTGGGCGACGAACTCGGCGACGGCTGCCTGAAGGATGCCGTCGCGGGTTTTCTCCGGATTGTTCTTGCGGCCCTTGCGTGGCGCCTCTACGGGCGCATCGAGCAGGGTGTCGTCGACAGTTTTCATACTTGGCTCACGACCACGGTGGAATCGCGCGATTATGAGCCGCACCGCTCCGTTACGGAAGCGGCATATGCCAGCATGCCATCAACGGGTTCACAACCGCGCCTGACGCGACGCCCCGCTGCGAGACTTGGCCATCGCCGCTAGACGCACCGCCACGTTGGCTGCGCCGTACCCGACATAGCCATTTTTGCGTTGCAGGATTTCAAAGAAAAACCGATCGTCGAACGCTTCGGTGTAGACGTGAAACAGCTCGCCGCCGTTGGCGTCGCGGTCATACAGGACGTTGTAATAGGCCAGTTCGCTGAGGAATTCGTCGTCGAAGTCGAAGCGCGCGGCCAGGTCGTCGTAGTAGTTGAGGGGGATGTCGAGCAGCCGCACGCCGGCCTCTTTCGCCCGAGCGACCTGCACGAAAATGTCGCCGCAGGAGAAGGCAATGTGGTGCACGCCCGAGCCGCGATAGCTGGACAGCGCGTGGGAAATGGCCGTGTTGCGGTTTTCCGAGATGTTCAATGGCAGACGAACGGTGCTGCAGCGGCTGCGCAGGGCACGGCTTTTCACCAGGCCGTACGGGTCCGGCAGCACCACCTCGTCGTCGGCTTCGAAGTCCAGCAGGCTTTTGTAGAACAGCACCCAGCTGTCGAGGCTGTCGGCGGGCAACGCCATGGCCATGTGGTCGATGCGTTGGAGACCGGCGTTGACCGGCGTCTGAACAGTGATGTTGAAATCGCTGTCGTAGATCGACTGGCCCGGCACGCCGGGTTCCACCAAATAGATCAGACTGCCGTCCGGAGCGCGTACCGCCGGGATTTCCCGCTCGTTCGGCCCGACCAGCCCGCGATACGGTTGACCTTTGTATTGCCGCGCATGCTCCAGGGCGGCGCTGCCGCTGTTGACGCGCAAGGCCGTGGCACACAACGACGGGCCATGGGATTCGAAAAAACTGTGGGCAAACGAATAAGGTTCAGCGTTGAGCACAATCTTGATGTCGCCCTGCCCCAACAGGCTCACGGCCTTGGAACGGTGTTGGCCGAGCTTTTCAAACCCCAGGCCTTGCAACCAGCCGCCGAGGCGCGCGCCTTGGGCATCGTCCACGGCAAATTCGAGAAACTCGACGCCATCGTAAGTGCTCGCTGGCGGCGGACTGAACAACAATTCCCGGGCGACGGGTTGCGCCTCTTTAGCCAGCAGGTCCCGGGTTTTCTCCTCCAGATACAGCAACGAACGCAAACCATCGGCGGCGTTGGCCCGTGGCGGCGCGGCGCGGAAGCCGTCGTTGAAGATTTCCAGCGACAGCGGGCCGGTGTAGCCACTGCGCAGAATCGGCGCCAGAAAACCTGGCAGATCGAATTCGCCCTGACCGGGGAAGCAGCGGAAATGGCGGCTCCACTCCAGCACGTCCATGGCCAGAATCGGCGCGTCGGCCATTTGCACAAAGAAGATTTTGTCGCCGGGAATGTCGGCAATCGCGCCGGGATCGCCCTTGAGCGACAGCGTGTGGAAGCTGTCCAGCAAAACACCCAGCGCCGGATGATCGACCTGGCGCACCAAATTCCAGACCTGCTGCCAGGTGTTCACATGACGTCCCCAAGCCAGCGCTTCGTAACCGACCCGCAGTTTGCGCGCACCGGCCCGCTCGGCCAGCAGCGCCAGGTCATCGAGCAGAATGTTCTCGTCGCCCAGCGAATCGCTGGCGGTGTTGCTGCACACCAGCACCAGATCTGTGTCCAGCTCCTGCATCAGATCGAACTTGCGCTCGGCGCGGTCGACGTTGCGTTGCAGGCGGTCACGGCGGCAGCCCTCGAAGTCCCGAAACGGCTGAAACAAGGTGATGGCGATGCCCAGATCGGCGCACATCTGCCGCACGTTGCGGGGGCTGCCGTCGTAATAAAGAAGGTCATTTTCGAAAATTTCCACGCCGTCAAAACCGGCGGCGGCAATGGCTTCGAGCTTTTCCGGCAGGGTTCCGCTCAAGGAAACGGTGGCAATCGAGCGCTGCATGATCATCTGACTCCTGGGTAGAGGCACCTGACGAGCAGTTCTTGGGCTGATGTTCAGGTGTGAAAGCGATTATTCTCCCGGTATTCTGCGATCGCAATTTAAATGTACGGACTGGTTAGTTTTGTGTTCGATAATCGCCCAAAAGCGTATTGAGTCAATTGACGCTCCTGCCGACGCGCTCCACCATCAGCTCCACATTGTCGGACAAGGTAGACCCTCACCTTCAGCTTTAACCCGATGCCGCCTTGCATCGGTACATGCGTCACAGACAAAACCATAACAATTCCAAGACAGGTTAATGCTCATGCGCTCATACCCTGCTTCGCCTGCGCCCACCGCTGCCACGCCCGTGCACCCCCACGCCGGGATTGGCGAAAAGATCCGTGGCGCCCTCGCCATCGGCAAGACACGCTGGGGCATGCTGGCACTGGTGTTTTTCGCCACCACCCTCAATTACATCGACCGCGCTGCACTGGGCGTCATGCAGCCGATCCTCGCCAAACAGATGAGCTGGACGGCGATGGACTACGCCAACATCAATTTCTGGTTTCAAGTGGGTTACGCGGTCGGCTTCGTGCTGCAAGGCCGGTTCATCGACCGGGTTGGTGTCAAACGTGCGTTCTTCCTGGCCGTGCTGCTGTGGAGCTTCGCGACCGGCGCCCACGGCCTGGCGACTTCAGCGGTCGGTTTCATGGTCTGCCGGTTCATCCTCGGCCTGACCGAAGCGGCCAACTACCCGGCCTGTGTCAAGACCACCCGGTTGTGGTTCCCGGCGGGCGAACGCGCCGTGGCCACGGGCATTTTCAACGCGGGCACCAACGTTGGCGCGATGGTCACCCCGGCGCTGTTGCCGCTGATTCTGACCGTCTGGGGCTGGCAGGCGGCGTTCATTTGCATGGGTTCGTTGGGCCTGATCTGGGTCATCACCTGGCGTTTGAAATACTTCAACCCTGAAGATCATCCGACCGTTCGCCAAAGCGAGCTGGATTACATCAACCAGGCCAGCGAACCCGAGCCCGTCGCCGAGAAAGTGCCTTTCTCGAAAATCCTGAAAATGCGCGGCACCTGGGCCTTCGCCCTCGCCTATGCCATGACTGCGCCGGTGTTCTGGTTCTACTTGTACTGGCTGCCACCGTTTTTGAATCAGCAATACAACCTGGGCATCAGCGTCACGCAAATGGGCATTCCGCTGATTCTGATCTGGCTGACAGCAGACTTTGGCAGCATCGGTGGCGGCATTCTCTCTTCATGGCTGATTGGCCGGGGCATGCGCCCGACCACCTCCCGGCTGCTGTCGATGCTGATCTTCGCCTTGACGATCATTTGCGTGGTGTTCGCCGCGAACGCCAGTGGACTGTGGGTAGCGGTTGCGGCGATCGCCCTGGCGGTGGGTGCGCACCAGGCCTGGACTGCGAACATCTGGAGCCTGGTGATGGACTACACGCCCAAACACATGATGAGCACGGTGTTCGGTTTCGGCGGGATGTGCGCGGCGATTGGCGGAATGTTCATGACCCAGATCGTCGGTGCGATCCTGACCGCGACCAACAACAACTACAACGTGCTGTTTACCCTGATTCCGGCAATGTACTTCATTGCCCTGACCTGGCTGTACTTCATGGCCCCGCGCAAAGTCGAAGCCATCGGCGACTAAGCCACGCTATTGCGCCATCGAAAGGGCCGCCCGAGCCATCGCGCGGCCCTTTCCATCTTCAACTCACCTGCGCTGAAACCACGTACTGGCGATAGAAATCCTCGACCGCCAAGTTCTTATCCTTGGCTTCGAACATGATGTCGAAGCGGTCCACGAACTGCAGCGCATAGCGATTGGTCCAGTCGTTCCACATCCGGTCGCTGTGCAGGTACAAATCTCGCTTGTTGACCACCTTCAGCAGCGCCTCCATCTCCAGCTTTTGCGCTGGCATAAACCCCAGACCTTGCAGGCTTTCGGGCGGCTGAGAGTAATGCATCGCAGGCCGCACACCACGCCAACTGTCGATGATGCGTCCAACGCGAGGATCATCCGGCGCGATGTACTGCTCTTCATGAATCCAGCAGTGGTGAATGTCCAGCACCACGGGCGCCAGATCGGCCAGTTTCAGGCAGTCGTCGACGCCGTAGGTCTTCTCGTCGTTTTCGAAGGTGATGCAGTGCCGCGCTACGTCCGACAGGCGCGGCCACACCGTGCGCACGCCTTCGGCCCCAAGGCGGCCGGCGATGTGTACGTTGCATTTGAAATCCTGAAAACGTCGGCCGTACCCCATCATGCGGATCATGTCGGCGTGGTATTCGAACTCGGCGAGGCTGTTTTCGACCACTTCTGGCCGATCTGAACCCAACACGCAGAACTGGCCGGGATGAAAGGACAGACGAATGTCAGCTTGCCGTGCGGTATCGCCAATGGCGCCAAACAGCGTCTCAAGACGGCCCATGACAGAAGGCGATTGATAGAACGCGGCGACCTTGGGGTGGCTGTAGAACGGCAACAAGTCACTGCTCAGGCGAAGCATGCGGCGCGCCACCGGCAATTGCGCGACATACCCCAACAAGCGGATCTGTGCGGCGAGGTTGTGCTCGACAATATCCAGCAGCTTGTCCTGCGCCTCTTGCGCACTGACGCTGTCCATCCAGCGCAAGGTGGTGGTGCGCGGGTTGTAATCGCCTTCCAGAACCTTCAATTCCTTGAGCGACAGCGCGCGCTCCGGGTGACGGTACATGCAGGCAAAACCAAGACGGGGTGTATTCAAAACAGGTTCCTGAATTCAGTGAACGGGATTGAAGAGAAGACTGCGCCCGCTGCCTGAGAGTTCGCGGCAGAACGAACGAGCACCATGCCGCATTCGTTATAGACAGCCAACCCCGCCGCTCCCTAACATCCCCGTGCCACAGCGACCCGCCTTTTTTTCAGTGGAACTCTGCCTATGCCGCCAGCTGTCCCTCATTACGCCCTCGCCTGGAGCCTGTTGCTGCTGCTCGCTGACGTGATCGCCTGGCACCTGCTGGCCGATCGCAACCGCATGGCCCGGATCGCCATCCGCCTCTTCGGGTTCGTCGCCTACAGTCTGGTGATCATCAATGCCGGTGTCAGCCCGCTGGAGGCCCCGGCCTGGCCAGACAACAGCGCCATGCAATTCGCCGCAACGGCGCTGGCCATCGTCTGGTGGATGTACGCGGCGCGCACCCTGACAGTATTGCTCGGCCTGCTGCTGACCGGACGGGTCGGTCACAGCGGGCGCTTGCTGCAAGAGGTCATCGGTGCGGTGATCTTTCTGATCGCCATCGTCGCGGCCGCCGGTTACGTGCTGCAACTGCCGGTCAAAGGCTTGCTGGCGACCTCGGGCGCCATGGCGATCATCGTCGGTCTGGCCTTGCAAAGTACGCTGAGCGACGTGTTCTCCGGGATCATTCTCAACACCACCAAGCCTTATCAGGTCGACGACTCGATTTCCATCGATGGCATGGAAGGCAAAGTGATGGACATCGACTGGCGCGCCACGCATCTGTTGACCGGGGTCGGCAGCATGGTAGTGATCCCCAACTCGGTGGCAGCGAAAGCCAAAATCGTCAATTTGAGTCGACCGGTCCATATTCATGGCGTGTCGATCAACATCATGATGTCGCCGCACATTCGCCCCCGTCGGGTGCTGGACGCACTTGAACGCGCTTTGCAGGGATGCAGCGCGCTGCTGCAAACGCCCAAGCCCCGCGCCGTCGTCAAAGACACCAGCCCGACCACCATCGAATACTCGATGACCGGTTTCATCAGCGATCTGGGGACCAAGAGTGACGTGCGCAACCTGCTGTTCGATCTGGCCTACCGTCATCTGGAGGCAGCGGGTATCGCGTGGCAGTCGGAAACCACCGCCGAAGAAGTCTCACGCCCCCGCGCGCTGCTGGACGAGGTGAAGGTGTTCCGCACCAGCAGCGCCGAGGAAAAAGACCAACTCGCACAGGCGATGGTCTCCCGGGAATACGCCACCGGCCAGACCATCATCGAACTGGGTGCGATCACCGACGGGCTGCTGGTCATCGCCACCGGCGTGGTCTCGGCCAATATCCCGGATGGCAACAGCATGGTCGAAGCCGGGCGTATGGGGCCAGGCGAGGTCATGGGCGAACAGAGTGTGCTGACCGACACGCCATCCGAAGCGCGCTTTATCGCGCTCACTTCATGCGTGGTCTATCGGATCGACAAGGCCGCCACGCGCAAGGCCATGGAACAACGAGTGGAAATCACCACCGCCTTGAACAAGCTGCAAGCCATCCGCCAACAGAACAGCCAGCACGTGCTGTTGCGCAAACCGGTGGCGATCAAGAAGAACAACTTCCTGGGCTGGCTACAGAAACGCTGATCCTGCGCACCGGCCTGATCGTTCTACCGAAACCCGCCCGCCCGCTGGCTTCCGCCCGCACTGGAAATCGCATGGGCCGTGTGAATCAGCGCCGGGCCAAAGGCCTTGCGCGCATCCTCGTGGCTCCAGCGGCTGGCCGGGACCGAAATGTTGATCGCCCCCAGTGGCGTGCCACCTGCGTCGACAATGGGGGCCGCGAGGCTGATGTCACCCAGGAAATATTCGCCCTCGATGCTGCTGAAGCCCTCCTCCCGCGCCTGGGCGATCTTGTCCAGCAGCGTCTCCAGATCAGTGATGGTGGCGTGGGTCTGCGCCGGACGTGGCATGGCCCTGAGCAGCTCGGCACAGGACTGAGGCGCCATGCGTGACAGGTACGCCCGACCCGACGCCGTGCAGTACATCGGCAAGCTCAGGCCCAGCGGCATCGGGATCATTACCTGGTTGTGGCTGGGGAAACGGGCGACGAACACCATTTCATGGCCGTCCGGCTCGGACAGGTTGCAGCTTTCGTGGCATTCGCGGTTGAGCTGGTGCAGGTACGGCGACGCGCGGTCGATCAGGCTGTCGGTCTGCAAATAGCCAAAGCCCAGTGACAGCGCTCGGGGTGTCAGTTGATAGCGCTTGCTTTGCGGGTCTTTGCGTAAATAACCCAAGGCTTCGAGGGTAAAGGCAAAGCGTTGTGCCGCGCTTTTGGTGATCCCGGTGGCCGCCGCGATTTCCGGCAGGTTCATGCTGGGATTGCCCGCACGAAACGCCATGATCACGTCCAGTCCTCGCGCCAGGGTACTGGCGAACAGCGGTGAGTCTTCAGGCGCGACTTTCTCGGCAGGCAGTTTGTCGTCAGGCATGGAGTCTTGGCTCATGAGCGCTCAAATAAAAGCAGAGTGTTATTCGCGAACAGGTACATCCGCACGGCAGCGCGACTGTACCCGACCATTGCGGGGCGTCAACCGCCCAGATGCACCCACACCGATTTGGTCTGGGAATACTGGGTCAGCGCTTCAAGGCAACGGTCGCGGCCATTGCCTGACTGCTTGAAACCGCCCCAGGGCTGAGTCATGTCGCCGTGGTCGAAGCAGTTGACCCAGACGATCCCCGCCTCCACATCACGAGCGAAGGTCAGGGCCTGATCGATGTTCTGGGTCCAGACCGACGCCGCGAGGCCGTAGATCGAGTCGTTGGCAATCTCCAGCGCGTGTTCCAGGCCTTTGACCCGAATCGCCGCCGCCACCGGCCCGAACACCTCTTCCCGTGCCAGAGTCATCTCGGGCGCGACGTCGGCGTACAAGGTCGGGCTGACGAACGCGCCGTGCTCCAGGCCTTTCGGCACGCCGCCGCCGAACACCAGACGTCCGCCCTCGGCGTTGGCCTTGTCGATGTAGCCGAGCACCCGCTTTTGTTGCTGGAACGAAACCATCGACCCCATGCGTGTGGCCGGGTCGAACGGATCGCCCGGCAGAAAACGCGCCTGCGCCACCGCGGTGAAGCGCTCGATGAAATCGTCGTACAGGCTGTCTTGCACCAGCAAACGGGAGCCTGCGTTGCACACTTCGCCCTGATTGGCGTAGATGCCGTTGACCGCGTAGCTCACCGCCCGGTCCAGATCGGCGACGTCGGCCAGGATGATTTGCGGGCTTTTACCGCCGCATTCGGTGGTCACCCGCTTCATGTTCGACTGACCGGCGTACACGAACATCTTCTTGCCCACGTCCACCGAACCGGTGAAACCGATCTTGTCCACGTTCATGTGCAGTGCCAGGGCCTCGCCCGCTTCCCGGCCGAAGCCCTGAATCACGTTGAACACACCGGGTGGCCCGCCCGCCTGAATGAACAGATCGGCCAGCAATACCGCGCTGGAGGGCGATTGTTCGGCGGGTTTGAGCACCACCGAATTGCCCATCGACAATGCCGGGGCCAGCTTCCACGCCGCCATCAGCAGCGGGTAATTCCACGGCACGATCAAGCCGACCACACCGAGCGGTTGACGCAGGATGTAGTGCAACGCCTCCGGCGTGGTGCTGGTCACCGCACCTTCAAGCTTGTCGATGGTCTCGGCAAAAAACTGGAAGGACAGCGCCGAATACGGCACGTCGACCTCCAGCATGTCGGTGATCGGCTTGCCCATGTCCAGCACATCGAGCATGGCGAAGGCTTCGGCCTGTTCTTCTATGAGCTGGGCAAAACGATACAACACCGCCATGCGGTCCCGGGGCGCCAGCCGTGACCAGCTTCCGGACTTGAACGCCCGGCGCGCGGACGTCACCGCAACATCGACATCAGCGGCCTGACTGCGCGGTGCCGTGCCGTGGACCTTGCCGGTGGCCGGATTGACCACCTCGAACGTCTCACCGCTCAGAGCCGCACAACACTCACCCTCGATGAAATTGCTGAGGCGGTAATCGAAGCCGCTCAAGCGTTGCTGCCAATCGGCGGCGCTGCGTTGCGCCAGGGTCTGGTAGATCGTGGTCATGAACACATCCTGCACGAGCGAAAAATGGAAACGTTGTTGGGTGTCTCAGTGGGGAGCTGCCGCGAAGGCCCTGGCCGCTCCCGGCGCGACGCTGAGGCAAATGCCATCGCCGGGGCGCAGCACGTCGTTCGCCTGACCCTGGCCATCGCGAGGCAAATCCAGTGTCAGCGCGTCCACGCCCGGCACTCGCACCTGAATGCGTAATGAACGGCCATGAAACAGCGTCTGCACCACAGTGGCCTGGGTCATGGCCGGATCGCTGCTGGCGGCACGGGATTCGACTCGCAGGTCTTCAGGACGCAGCGACACGGTCACCTGATCGCCCGTGCGCAGTGGCTGGTCGCTGCGGGCCATCATCTGCATCGCACCGACCTTGACTCGAAACAGATGCTCATCGGCGCCCGTGACCTCACCGGGCAGCAGATTGCTCGCGCCGATGAAGCCCGCCACGAAGGTGGTGGCGGGCTGGTCGTAGAGTTCAGCGGGGCCTGCGATCTGCTCGATTCGGCCATGGCGCATCACGGCAATGCGGTCCGAGATCGACAGCGCCTCGGTTTGATCGTGGGTGACCATGACGAAAGTGGTGCCCAGTTGCGATTGCAAACGCTTGAGTTCGACCTGCATGTGTTGCCGCAGGTGAGCGTCGAGTGCGGACAACGGTTCGTCGAGCAATAACACTCTGGGCCGACAGACCAACGCTCGGGCCATGGCGATTCGTTGCTGCTGACCGCCGGACAAATCCTGAACTCGCGCCTTGGCCTTGTCTGCCAGACCGACCAGTTCGAGCATTTCACGAATCCGCGTACGCGCCTCGCCTCTTCCGACACCGGCCAGACTGAGGCCGAAGCCCACGTTGTCAGTGACGTTGAGGTGTGGAAACAGCGCGTAATCCTGAAACACGGTATTGACCGGGCGCCCGTATGGCGGCGCGGAAGTCAGGTCCCGGCCATCGATGACAATCTGCCCGGAGGTCGGGCCTTCAAATCCGGCGATCAGCCGCAGCGTCGTGGTTTTGCCACACCCGGACGGCCCGAGCAGGCTGATGAACTCGCCGCTGGCAATGTCCAGGTCGATGTTATCGACGCTCAGAATGCTCTCGGTGTAACGCTTGCTGACGCCCCGGAGGCTGACCACATGGGTGTCTGTCATGGGCGAATCCTCGCTGAAATAGGTGCAACGTGCTTTCCAGTCGTTCCCAGTCCTGCTTAGCGATGGCAGCGATCTCACCGACGCCACCGCAGGCAAGCCATGTGCAACAGAGCTGGACCTAACCGCCCGCCTTCACCCGCTCGAACAATTTGGCCAGTTCGTCATTGCTCGGAATCGGCTTGGTCAGGACGGTATCGCGCAGCATGGTTTCCGGGTCGTTGGGCAGGGACAGCTCTTCGAGCTTGGCCGCCGGGACTTTTTTGAAGGCCGCTTCACTGGCGCTGCCGTAGCCGTATTCGTTGATCAGGCTGGCACCGGAATCCGGGTTCATGCGGGCGTTGATGAAGTCATACGCCAGGTCCACATGCTTGGCGTCCTTGAGCATGACCATGCCGCACACCCAGGTCAGCATGCCTTCCTTGGGCTTCATGAACGCCACCGGCACGTTCTGTTTCTTCAGCGCCGTGGCCGAAGCGTTCCAGGCCATGGCCGCGACCAGCTCGCCACTGGCCAGGCTTTGCTCCACGGAGGTCATGTCGGTGGTGTACGAGGACATCAAAGGCCGCTGCTGACGCAGCATCGCGCCGACTTTCTCCAACTGCGCGTCGTCCATCTTCTTGAACGGATCGACACCCGCGAGCAAAGCCGCCACCAGCGGTGTGTCGTGCACCGCGTCGATGGTGGCCATCTTCCCGGCATAAGGTGACGCCGGGTCGAAGAACATTTTCCAGGTCGGTTGCGGGTCTTTCACCAGGTCAGTGCGGTACAGGATCGAGGTATTGCCCCAGTCCCACGGCACCATCCAGACCTTGCCATCGGCATCGACAATGCCCGGCAGTTTCTGCAAGACCGGGAAAATCTGGCCCCAGTTCTTCAACCGTTTCGGGTCCAGCGGCTGAATCAACCCGGCCTGTTTCCAACGGTCCAGCTTGTCGTAGCACGGGTGCGCAAGGTCCGGGTGAAAGCCCGCCCGGGCCTTGGACAGCGCGTCGTCGTCATCACCGAACACCGAGATGTCCACCTGTCCGGCGTGGGCTTTTTCGAAGTCGCTGTGAAACTGCGGCAGTTCGTAACCCGACCAGGTGAAATAGGTCAGCTTGCCGCTATCGGCCGCCTGCGCCCCTTGTTGCAACAACGTGACACCAAGGGCAAAAGCCCCCAGCCCCATTACCCAGGCGCGTGAATCTGTCATGCGGATTTTCATGAGACCTCCGAGCTATTTCGTTATGGAGTTGGCAGAGGAACGGGTGTCGCGGCGACGAAGGTGTTCGGCCAGCGCCGCGATGATTACGGAGACCACAAGGATCACCGTACCGAGCGCCATCACGCTCGGCAGTTGCTTGGGAAAGCGCAGTTGGCTCCAGATATAGATCGGCAACGTAGGCTCGGTGCCGACCAGGAAGAACGCGACGATGAACTCGTCGAACGAGGTGATAAACGCCAGCATGAACGCCGACACCAGCCCCGGTAACGCCAATGGCAGGGCCACGCGACGAAAAGTGATCCACTCGTCCGCGCCCAGGTCCATGGCCGCGTCCTCAAGGCTGCGAGGAAAGGCCGCGAACCGGCTGCGCATCACCACCACCGTCGTCGGCAGGCAAAAACACACGTGCCCGACCACGATCGCCCCCAACGACGGCCCCGGCCCGATCAAGTTCACGCCCACCAGCAACGCAATGCCCAACACCACGCCGGGCAGCAGGATCGGCAGCCGCGCCAGTAACGAGATGCTGCGGGCCAGTGGCGAGCTGCGGCGCAGGTCCGCATAGGCAATCAGACACCCGGCAGCCGTGGCGATGGCCGCCGCCGTGCTCGCCACGATCAGACTGTTGAGCGCGGCATTGCGCAGGCGCGGATCATCCAACAGGCTCTGGTACCACTGCACCGTGAAGCCTTTGAGCGGGAACGCCGGAGCGATGGAATCGTTGAACGAAAACACCGGAATCAGCAGCGTCGGCAAATACAGAAACACGAGATAGGCCGCAACGTACGCCGCCAGCCAGTTGCGCGTCAGGTAGCGAGTCATGTGCGGGTGCTCCAACGGGTGATGATCCAGCGCGCCGCCACCACGACCACGGCAATGGCGATCATGCTGATCACCGCCAGCGCCGCCCCTGCGGGCCAGTCGTTGGCTTTGCCGAATTGCGCCTGAATCAGGGTGCCTATCATCGAGCTGTTGGGGCCGCCGACCAGCGCCGGGGTCACGTAGTCGCCCACCGTCGGCACAAACACCACCAGCGCCGCCGACAGAATGCCGGGCACCGACAGGGGCAACACCACGCGGAAAAAGCCCTGCCACGGTTTGGCCCCGAGATCGGACGCCGCTTCGAAGAGGTTTTTTGGCAGGCCTTGCAGGCAGATGTACAACGGCAACACCGCGAACGCCGCATAGGCGTGGGCCAGGGTCACCACCACCGTGGACGGGGTGTTGAGCAGGCCGTTCAGCGGCGTGTCGATCAGCCCCAACTGCATCAGCGCCGAATTGAGCACGCCGTTGTAGGCCAGGACGATTTTCCAGGCGAACACCCGCAACAGGTAACTGGTCCAGAACGGCAGCGTCACCAGAAACAACAACAGATGACGCCAGCGACCGGCACGAAACGCGAGGAAATACGCCACGGGGAAAGCCAGCACCACGGTGGCGGTCGTGACAATCGCCGAGAGCACAATCGAGCGCAACAGCACCAGGCGTGTCAGCGGATCGGTCAGCGCCGACCACAGATTGTCCAGACTGAACGCCGACCCGAGGATCTGCCCGTCATTGACCCGCACGCTCATGTACAGCAGCAGCCCCAGCGCGAACAGAATCAAGGTGCAGGTGATCAACCCACCCGGCAGATTGAGCAAGGCATCGAACAGTCGCGCGCGCGAGCGTCGTGGCGCAGGTGTGGCGGATGCGGTCATGGGTGCACTGACCTCGGCGTGTAGGCGGCTCATCGTCTGGCTCCCCTGACCCGGCGCTCGAACAAATCCTGAAAGCGCATGACGTTGGCGGCCACCCGCGCTACGTTGCGGTGCAAAGGCGCAGCGGGCATGGCTTTGAACGGCGTCACCGGGTAGACACTCTCTTCAGCGGGCAAGCCGCGAACCAGATCGGCCACCAGTGCGCCCATGCGGGTCGCCATCGCCACACCACGCCCGTAATAGCCCAACGCGACCGTCAACCCCGGTTCAGGCTGGCTCAACATCGGGATACTCGCTGCGGGCACCGCGACTCGACCGCACCAACAGTGAGTGATCGGGACGTTTTCCAGCATTGGGTAGATGTCGAGCATCTCGGCCCTGACCCGAGCGACATCGGCGAGGTTCAATGCATCGCGGAAGGCACCTCGCGTCCCGAGCACAAAGCGACCATCGTGAGTACGACGGAAATAGCGCAGCACGCGAAAGGTGTCCGACACCGGCAGGCCGCCCGGCAACACTTGCGCCAGCATTTCGGCAGGCAACGGCGCCGTCGCGGCTTGCAGACTCCACAGCGTGACATAGGTGTGGGGCAACGCGGGCAACAGGGGCGAAGAATAAGCATTGGTAGCAATGACCACCTGCTCGGCCCGGACCTCACCGCTGGCCGTCACCACCGTCCAGCCGCCCTCCGTGCGACGCAATTGCAGTGCCGCACTGTGTTCGAAGATCCGCACGCCCCGTTCCCGCGCCGCTGCGGCCAAGCCGTGAACGTACTGATAGGGTTGCACTTGCCCGGCGCGGCGATCCAGCAGCGCGCCCTGGTAGATCGACGCGCCCAACAACTGGCGAGTCTGGCCCTTGTCCAGAATCTGCACATCGGCACCCCGGCCCTGCCATTGAACCGCGCGATTGATCAGGCCATCCAGCGCCGTTTCGTGGTGGGCCGCCTGTAGCCAGCCATCCTGCCGGGCGTCGCATTCGATGCCCAGGCGGCGGATCAACTCGAAGACATAATCTGCCGCGCCGCCAACCAACTCCACCAATGCCGCGCCCCGCTTTTGGCCGAAACGCTGCTCCAGCTCGTCAGGATTGAGCTTGAGGCCTGGAATGACCTGTCCCCCGTTACGCCCCGAGGCTCCGTCGCCAATGTTCATCCCGTCGAGCACCAGCACGTCCTGCTCGGTGGCCGACAAGGCGAGCGCGGTGGACAAACCGGTGTACCCCGCCCCAATCACCACACAGCGCGCACGGGACGGCAGGGTGGCAGCGAACGAGGGCATTGGACAGTGGGCATGCCAGAGACAATTGAACGGATCGGACGCAGTTTTCAAGATTCACCCGTATCGATGTTCGATATGTTTCTATTTATATTCGATAGAAAGGGATGCGCAAGACCAGGAAACGACGGGTGTCGTTTCCGGTGTTTTGAGGTCGTTAACGTGAGCGAAGGGTATCGATGTTCGATAGGACGGCAGGCTTGGGACAAGCCTGCGCAGGGATCAGAGGCGAAGCGGCATCAAGACCGATCGTTCGATCAGCGAGGCAAACCGGCGCCAGACCGGCGAATGATCTTGATCGAATGCTTGATCGCGGGTTTGCGGGTCACACTGATTGCCCGCCGGGTCACGGTGTCGAGGGTGATGTTCCAGAAGCCGGTGCTTGGCACCACGATCTTCGCCGGAAAACGGTCGAACGCCCCACCGTGGTAGGTGTGGCGCCCACCGTTCTTGAAGCTGCGAAAGTTGGCATCGCTCATGAGGCGAATATTGCAAACACCCGATGACTCGATGACGACAATGTCACCTTCATTGAGGTGCTCACGCTGATGAATGAATTTCACGGGACTCCACGGGGTAACCGACAAAGCGCGAGGATACCACGACAGCTACGGCAAGGATTGCCAGCGCCCACCCCGCACCATTAGCATCGCGCCCTTTCGCACGGACAACACACCATGAATGAAGAACTCCAGATCATTGACCTTGAAGAAGGCACCGGCAAGGCGGCGGTCAAAGGCGCGCTGATCACCACGCAATACACCGGTACGCTGGAAGACGGTACGGTGTTCGATTCCTCCTGGGAGCGCGGCAAGCCCTTCCAGTGCGTGATCGGCACAGGCCGCGTGATCAAGGGCTGGGATCTGGGGCTGATGGGCATGAAAGTCGGCGGCAAGCGCAAGCTGCTGGTTCCGTCGCACCTGGCCTACGGCGAGCGCAGCATGGGCGCGCACATCAAACCCCATTCGAATTTGATTTTCGAGATCGAGTTGCTGGAAGTGCTGACGCGGGACGACTGATCCGACTCGGTCGAGCGTTCTGTGCGAGGTACCCTGGTGGAGCGCGTCATTTTGTCCTGCGTGCGCTCTTGCCGTTTGCTCTTGCTCTTGCTCTTCATACAGAAATAGCTCAGACACCGCCGACCGCAACTTGCGTTCAGCCTGCACTCAAGTCGCGTTCGGCTGTGTCTGCGCCATCGCGTAAGAAGATCACGATCAAGATCAACGGCAATCGTCGGTGTAAAACAGGCGATCTGCCGGATTTTGTTGCCGCCCACCACAGATTCATCGTTCTGCGGCATTGCACCCTCCATTCCCTAAAAATGTTGTGCTACACCTAGTTACAGGCTGTATATCCAGCACTTTCAGAGATGAGACCGTCTATGCGTTTGAACATGCCGGTGACACAACAGGAACGCACCTTTGCAGCCAGCGAGCGCTTGATTTCCACCACCGACCTCAGCAGCCACATCACCTACTGCAACGACGCCTTCGTTGCCTTGAGCGGCTTCACCCGTGAAGAACTGATCGGTCAGCCCCACAACCTCGTGCGCCACCCCGATATGCCACCGTCGGTGTTCGCCCATATGTGGGACACCATCAAACAAGGCAAACCCTGGATGGGCGTGGTGAAGAATCGCAGCAAGAACGGCGATTTCTACTGGGTCAGCGCCTACGTCACACCGATCTACGAAAACGGCAAGATCGCCGGCTTCGAATCGGTCCGCTCCCTGCCCACCCGAGACCAGGTGCGCCGCGCCGAGGCGCTGTACGCCCGATTGCGGGCGGGCAAACCCGCGGTGTCCTCGTTCAGCACCGCGCGCTATCACCTGATGCGCCAATTACCGCTGCTGCTCGCCGCCCTAGTGCTGGGCGTGTGCAATTACGTACTGCCCGAGCATGCCACCCTCGGCGTCATGCTGCTGACCCTCATTGCCCTGAGCGCGGTACTGGAGTGGCGCCAGAACCAGACCCTGAAAACCATTCTCGACGATCACCCGAAAGCCTTCACCGACCCGCTGATCGCCCTCACCTACAGCGACAATCACGGCCCTCAGGCCAGGCTCGATCTGGCGCTGCTCAGCGAGGAGGCTCGTCTGCAAACCGCCCTGACGCGCCTGGTGGACGCAGGAGAAAGCGTCAAACAGCGCGCCGGGCAATCCGCCAGCCTGTCGCTGCTGCAAGCCGAAGCGCTGGATCAGCAACGCAGTGAGACTGAGCAGTCGGCCACCGCCATCAACCAAATGGCAGCGACGATTCAGGAAGTCACCCACAACGTGCAAAGCACCGCCCACGCCGCTCAAGAGGCTGACACCCTCGCCCAGCAAGGCCGCGGATTGGCGGATGACAGCCTCTTGGCGATTCGGCACATGGCCAATTCGGTGAGCGAAATCGGCGAGGCCGTGGGCGAACTGGCAGGGGCCACACAATCGATTGGCAGCGTCGTCGACGTGATCAACGCCATTGCCCAGCAAACCAACCTGTTGGCCCTCAACGCGGCCATTGAAGCGGCGCGGGCCGGTGAACAAGGTCGAGGATTCGCGGTGGTGGCCGACGAAGTGCGCTCACTGGCTTCGCGCACGCAAACCTCCACCGAACAGATTCAGGGCATCATCGGCGAACTGCGCGAAGGCGCAAATCGCGCCGTGGCCACCGCCACGCGTGGCCAGGCCATGTCTCAGGAAAGCGTGGCCAGTGTCGAAGCCGTGCAACAGGCCCTCAGCGGCATCAGCGAAGCGGTGACGCGCATCACCGGCATGAGTCAGCAAATGGCTTCGGCCTCCGAGCAACAGACCCACGTGGCCGAAAGCATCAACCAACAGATCAATCGCATCGCCCAATTGTGCGATCAAAGCGCGGGCCAGGCCCAGCAAGGCTCCAGTATCAGCCGGGAACTGGAGCATATGGCGCAGTATCTGCACAGCCTCGCCGAACGCTTCAATCGTTGAGCGGGCCTGCCATCAGACCCGCGTCATCGATCAGACTCAGGATTGCCGAGGCAGAGGACTGACCGACGGCCCGGCAAGCAGTTCCGGCCTCTTCGCCGGAACGTGCGCATTGGCGGTCGAAGGCTGCCCCGCCTGGGAGCAAGCGAAGAAATCCTCCTTGCGCAAGATCACCAACGCAATCAGCGACGCGCCACCGTGGCGACGTAAAAATACTTTTTCGGTTTCTTGAACGAGGCCATGCGCGACACGAACCAGGTGTTGAGCGCATCGTGGTTCAGCGCTTGTCTACTCCCCCGCTGCGATCTTGTTCGAGGCAAAGCGGTACTGTCCCTTGCCTCGACGCTTGGCCTCATACATCGCCGAATCGGCAGCACGCATCAGGCCTTCGACGGTGTTGCCGTTTCTGAGCAGGCAGGCGATGCCAACACTGGCCCCGAGTCGAAAGGTCTCCTGATCGGCGGACACCTGCGCAATCAGTTTCCCGGCGACGGCCGCAGCATCGTCCGGTCCGTTGACCCCCTCGATGATGACCGTGAATTCATCGCCGCCGATTCTCGCCAATCGGTCGTAAGGCCGCAGGCATCCCTGCAGTTGAGTGCTCACCCAGCGCAACGCGTCATCGCCGCGCTCATGGCCGAACTGATCGTTGATCTGCTTGAAACCGTCCAGGTCCAGATACAGCAGCACACTCATGCGGTCGGTCCGTTGGGTTCGGGCGATGGCGGCCTGCAACGCTTGCATGAAACCCCGTCGGTTGAGCAGCCCGGTCAGTGCATCGGTGATCGTCATCACTTCCAGTTGGTGGTGCAGTTCGCGAACGGCGGACATGTCCAGCGCCAGCAACGTCATCGCGCGTTGGTCAGGGGGGAGCGGCGAACAGGACAGCGCCACCGGGAGGCTTCGCCCCTCCCGAGTGCGCAAGTTGGCGTCATGCAGGCGAAGGCTTTCGCCGCGCTGTAAATGATCGTGCCACACCGAATGCTGCCAGGTGTCTTCGTGGGGCGATTCGATCCACTCCAGCAGCGCAGTGCCCTGCAACTCGCTACCGGCGCAGCCCAGCATGCGGGTGATCGCCGGATTGGCGAAACGGATGATGCCCTCGTCGCTGACCACCAGAATGCCTTCGGCGGTGTTGTCCAGAATCGACGCGTTGAACGAACGCTCACGCTCCAGTTGCTCGCTGGTGTGCTTGAGCCCTCTTCGATAATGGTCGTGCTCCAGCAGAATGCGCGCCTTGTGCAGCAACATGTTCGGCTGCACCGGTTTGCTGAGGAAATCCACGGCTCCTGCGGAATACCCCTGATTGAGCACGGTGTCGGTCTGGCGAATGCCGGAAATGAAAATGATCGGGGTGAAGCGGGTTTCCGGGTCGGCACGCATCCGTCGCGCCACTTCAAAGCCGTCCATGCCGGGCATTTGCACGTCCATCAGCACCAGGCCGATTTGCCCGGTGGCCATCCGTTCAAGGGCTTTGACGCCGGAGTCGACGCAGCGCACCGTACGACCGAGGTCTTCGAGCAACTCCTGCATTTCTTCCAGATTTTCGGCCTGGTCATCCACCACCAGAATTTCCAGCGCTTGGCCTTCCACGTGCAACACGCACCTCCATGTTCAGGGCGCCCACCTCTTTCGGCCTGCTGCCAAACAGACCTCGCGGGCAACGCAGCGAAAGCATAGACGATGCGCTGAAACAGACGACCGGTCAAAACCCTCGAACGCCCGTGAATCGGGCTTTTTGTCGCCTTATAATGCTCAACTTGACCCAGTGACGGTGCATTTCTGCCAAAACAGGTGACGAAATATCTTTAGCTGAATCGCTTCATGACGATATCATGGCGCCATCATTACGTCGGACGTCCTATCTCATGAACCTCAGAAGCCTGAACATTGCCCCCCGATCACTGATGTGTTTCGGTTTTTTTGCCCTCCTGATTTCCGCTGTCGGGGTGTTCTCGCTGATGCAGTCTTCGCGCTTGAAAGACGCCCGCGACGCCTTGCAAGACAACGTGCTGCCCACCCTCATGACCATCGCCGACATCAAAAATGACCTGCTGACGATTCGCCTGGGCAACACCAGCCTGCGTGCCGCGCAAACGACCGAGAGCGCGGACAGCGCGCGCAAGCGGGTCAATCAAGGCCGCGCCGATCTGGAAAAAGACGTAAAGCGCCTCAAACCCATGCTGGTCACTGAGCGTGGCCAGAATGCGTATCAGGCAATGGAAGCCAACATGATCGCCTACCTCGCCGTCCATACCCGTTACCTGGAGGCGGTGGCGCAGAACCGCGATGACGTGATCACGGCGATGACCCAACCATCTGGCGAGCAAACCCGCGCCGCTGACGTTCTGACCCAAGACATCGCCACCATTTCCCAATTGGCGACGCTCAAGATGGAGGACTCCGACGCGGCGGCTGACGACAGCTATGAACAGTCGCGCAACGTCGTCATCGCCGCGATTCTGGTTGCACTCGCTGCGACGGTGACCCTGGCCGCCCTTTTCACCCGCAGCCTGGTGGCACCGATTGCCAAAGCCCTGGCCGTAGCCGAGCAGATTGCCGCCAATGACCTGAGCCAACCGATTCAGGTCGATGGCTCCGATGAGCCGGGGCGTCTGCTTCAGGCCCTGTCGTTGATGCAGGACAACCTGCGTCGCACCATCGCTGAACTGGGTGATTCCTCCAGTCAATTGGCGTCGACGTCCGAAGAAATGACCGCTGTGACCGAGGACGCCCTGCGGGGTGTTCAGCGACAGAACGACGAAATCAATCAGGCGGCCACGGCGATCAATCAGATGAGCGCCGCCGTCGAGGAAGTCGCCCGCAATGCGGCATTGGCCTCTGCGGCAGCGCGCGAATCCAGCGAATCGGCGCAGAACGGTCGTCAACGCGTGGACGAAACCGTCAGCGTCATCAATGAACTGCATCAGGCGGTCGGTGCAACGGCCGTGGAAATCAACGGCCTGGCCAGTCAGGTACAAAGCATCAGTGGCGTGCTGGACGTGATTCGCGGCATTGCCGACCAGACCAATCTGTTGGCCCTCAACGCCGCCATCGAGGCCGCCCGTGCCGGTGAAGCCGGTCGCGGCTTTGCGGTGGTCGCCGATGAAGTGCGCGCGCTGGCCCATCGGACCCAACAATCGACCGCCGAAATCGAGAAAATGATCGCCTCCATTCAAGGCGGCACTGACAAGGCCGTCACGGCGATGGACCAGAGCAGTGACCGCGCCCGGGCCAGCCTGGAGGTGGCCGAAGCGGCCGGAATCGCGCTGGCGCAGATCACCAGCGCCATCGTGCAAATCAACGAGCGCAACGTCAGCATTGCCTGCGCGACGGAAGAACAGGCCCAGGTGGCCCGTGAAGTCGACCGTAACCTCACCAGCATTCGCGATTTGTCGTTGCAGACCTCTGCGGGCGCCAACCAGACATCAGCCGCCAGTGGCGAACTGTCGCAACTGGCGGTGGGATTGAATGGGTTGGTGTTGCAGTTCCGGACGTGACCCATCTCGGGCAGCATCGGATATTGCTCAACAGCGGCCAAGCCCGCGACGATGACTTCGCTTGAGACAAAATTGTCGGTAAAGCCTTGAAGGTAGCCTTGCGGCCAATGGATCGCGTGCATGGTCGTGGGGACTCGATGAACGGAATGTCGCCATGATCGAGCCGCCACTGGCGATCCCGGGCTTCAGCAAAACCCTAGCCTGGCATGAGCGCACCCACCGGGATGCGGGGCATCAGTGGCTGCGCTCGGTGGTGCTGGACACCTGCGTAACGCTGGCGTCCAGGGAGTGAGCCGAATCACTCGGCACGTTGCAACACCAAAATGCGCGACAGCAACTCATCACGGTCCATGTAGCACCCGCGCAAGTGGCGCATGCCGCTGGCCTGATCGAAGGCCTGTCGGGCGTGCATGGTGCGGCGGTTGTCGAAGCACCACATTTCTCCGGCGTTCAGGCGTTTGCGCACGATGAACTTGGGCTGGCGGGTCAGTGCGCTGAAGGTGCGATAGGCCTGATAGAACGCGGGCATGTCCCGTTCGGCGACATCGAACGGCGCACGCAACCAGTTGGCCAATCGGATCTCGCTGACCTCCCCCCGCGCATTCAGGCCGATGATCGGGGCCAGGCTGCGATAGTCGCTTTGCGGCGCCTTGTTGCGGAAGCTCACCGGGATCTGGGTCAGCAGTTCGAAGGCCTCCGGGTGTTCAAGCCGCAACTGGTGGGCAATCGCAAAGCCGTCGACGAAGGTGCTGTCGCCGCCGGTGGCGTCGTTGACCAGGCAATGCAGAAATTGCAGCCCCGGTTGCAGCTCGCGTGTTGGCAGGTCGGTGTGGTGAGGTAATTCCAGCGTGGTGTAGGCGTTGCTGTTCACCGCTTCGACTTTGGTGCGCACCTCGAACACCACGCCAAAGTTGCTCTCGCGAATGAACGAAATGCGCCGCGCCACCTGTTCCATGGTTTCTTCCGTGGTGGGCATGTTGACCATGCGTGTCAGGCCCACGTCGCGGGCGGCCAGCAGCCAGTCGAGCAACGCGCGGTCGTCGCTCATCACGGCCTGATAGTCGAAGGTCGGGATGGGCAGATCATTGCGCCACATCTGCACCGTACGTTCGGCGCTCAAGCGTTCCAGCCGTGTCGCGTGGTCGTAGGCATGGGCGCGCAACCAACCGGCGCCGAAGACACTGCGGTGCCCGTCGGACCAGCCGATGGCCAATTCGCCCTGCCCGTTCAGACCCGCACTTTCAGCATGCAGGTCGACCGACGTATCGATGATCTCGAACACCTGCTCGCGGGTTACCGGGTGTACGCAGGTTTCACAGGGGCAGTTGTCACGCAGCCACTCGGCATGGAACAGGCTTTTGCGGCCATCGTCCCACTGCACGGCGACGCCACCGGGTTGCAGCAGGCAATGCTCGATGCGCCTGACCGTGGCGAAGCTGCGCCAGTCAGACGAAAACACTTCAGCGGTTTGTTTCTGAACGGCACTCATGATCATCTCCAGACAGCTCAGGGTGACAGGAATCAGACAGGCAAAGCGATTGACCGACCAAGGTCCGGTGGTCGTTCACGGGTACGATGACAGGCCAACACAGCACTCACGTTCGCGTGAACCGAGGGCGCGAACGGCGCGGATTTCGGGCCGCTCATGTCGACGTTGAGCCACATTTGCTCAGCCGTTGCCGCGACCAGCTCACGGCCCCGAGGGTGCAGGCTGAAATGCAGGTGCAAGCGTTTGGCGTCAGCACCGATCAACTGCCAGCGCACCTCGGCGTCATCGCCGTGTTTCATCTCTTTCAGGTAATTGAGGTGGCATTCGAGGGTGAACATCGAATGCCCGGTGCGCGCGCGGCCTTCGCTGTCCAGCCCCAAATGGTCGAGCAGTGCGTCGCCCGCCAAGCTGAAAATCAGCAGGTAAAACGCGTCCCGCAGGTGGCCGTTGTAGTCAGTCCACTCCGACAAAATCGGGCCGGACCACAGCACGTCCGGAACGTCATTCACGGCATGTATGGCACCGTCAGCACCCATGGCTCAGTCCTCGATCCGGTGGCGGGCCTTGACCTGCGCGATGGTCTGCTGAATGGACTGCAGGCAGTCGTCCCGGTAACGCTCCAGCGCTTCGATGCTGCGCCCGGCCAGTTGCGCTTCGGACCCGCTGACGATGTCGTCCAGCAATGTATCCGTCAGTTCCGGCGCCTCAAGGTAGGTCCAGGGCAACTTCAGCGCCGGACCGAACTGGCGCATGAAATGGCGCATGCCCTGCGCACCGCCTGCCAATGAGAACGTCATGAACGATCCCATGAAGGCCCAGCGCAAACCACAGCCGAAGCGCACGGCATCGTCGATTTCTGCAGGCGTTGCGACACCGTCGTTGATCATGTGCAGGGCCTCGCGCCACATCGACTCCATCAGCCGATCGGCAATGAACCCCGGCACCTCATGGCGCACTCGCAGTGGGTGCATGCCCAAATTCCGGTAAACCTCGGTGGCCCGATCAAGGGTTTCAGTGGACGTGCGCACGCCGCCGACGATTTCAACCAGCGGCAGCAGATAAACCGGGTTGAACGGATGGGCCACCAGACAGCGCTCAGGCTGCGAGGCGTCAGCGAAGAACTCGGAGGGCAGCAGCCCGGACGTGGACGAGGCGATGAGCGCGTGATCCGGCGCCGCACGGGAAATCGTCGCATGCAGGTCGATCTTCAGCGCGAGGTTTTCCGGGGCGCTTTCCTGAATCAGATCGGCCTCGGCAACACACGCCTCGATGCTGTCGACGGTTCGAAAATCAGCCAGGGCGGCATCCAGCGAACGGGTCGCATAACCCAGCGTTGGCCAAGCATTGGCCACACGCTGGCGAATCTGCGCATCGGCTTCAGGCGACGGGTCCCATGCGGTCACCCGCAGGCCGTTGGCCAGAAAACGTGCGGCCCAGCCACTGCCGATGACACCCGCGCCGATGATGGCAACGTGTTTAACAGTTGATTGCATGATGTGTCCTGCGCACGGGTTAGAAAGGGGTTCAGAGCAGATTCAGGGTTTTGCGCGCTTGCGCCGGGGTTTGTGGGGTCGCGCCCATGCGCAGCATCAGTTCGATGACTCGCTCTACCAGGCTGCCATTGCTGGCGTACACACCTTTGTCGAGCCACAAGTTGTCTTCGAGCCCCACCCGCACATGGCCGCCCAGCAGCATCGATTGCGCGGCCATGGGCATTTGCATGCGACCGATCCCGAACGCCGACCACTGCATGCCCGTGGGCAGGTTGTCGACCATGGCTTTCATGGTCCCGGTGTCGGCAGGCGCGCCCCACGGAATGCCCAGACAGAGTTGGAACATCGGATCGACCAGCAATCCTTCGCGCAGCATCTGGCTGGCGAAGCTCAGGTGCCCGGTGTCGAAGATTTCCAGTTCAGCCTTCACACCCAGTTCGGTGATTTTCTTTGCCCCGGCGCGCAGTTGCGGCGGGGTCGCCACATAAATGGTGTCGCCGTCGCCGAAGTTCAGCGTGCCGCAGTCCAGGGTGCAGATGTCCGGCAGCAGCTCCTGCACGTGCACCAGCCGCTCCAGCGGTCCAACCAGATCGGTGCCCGCGCCAAACTGCATCGGTGTTTCGCCCTGGCCGATTTCCAGATCGCCGCCCATGCCGGCGGTGAGGTTGACGATGATGTCCACGCCGCTGCCGCGAATGAGCTCCATCACCTCGCGGTACAACACGGGGTCGCGACTGGGCGTGCCGGTGTCAGGGTCGCGAACGTGGCAATGCACAATGCTGGCGCCCGCGTTGGCCGCCTCGACCGCCGCTTGTGCGATCTGCGCGGGTGTGACGGGAATCGCCGGGTGTTTACCGGTCGTATCGCCTGCACCGGTCAAGGCACAGGTCACGATGACGTCTCTGTTCATGATTTGCCGCGTTCCTTTTCCAATCCCCAATGGACCCGTCCTGGACGCCTGCACCGCGTGACACGGCGTGGCGCTGTGACGGGGCGGCCCACCCGATGAACGCAGGCCGTTGAGGCATACGTTACGGATCGCGAACCGGCGCAAACCGTAACTTCGCGTCGAGGATGGCGACTTTTGCGACATGCTTGCGGGGCTTTGGCCGATGGCTTGCATACCCCGATGCAACCCGTCCATGGAGGTGTCAGGTGTCCAGGTTATTCACGTTCTTGTTGATTCCCGGTTTCTCGATGATGGACTTCGCCGCCGTCGCCGAACCGCTGCGGTCGGCCAACCGCATGGGCGGCGATTTGTACCGCTGGCGCACCATTAGTCAGGACGGCCAGCCCGTCGCGGCGAGCAATGGCATGTCCATCGCAGTCGATGGCGCGCTGCTGGACCTCGGCCCCGAAGACACGCTGATCATCGTCGCGGCCTATGAACCGATGGCGTCGATTTCTGCGCCGTTGACACCGTGGCTGCGGCGTCAGGACAAGGCCGGGGTCACGCTGGGTGGAATCGACACAGGTGCCTTTGTGCTGGCCCACGCCGGCTTGATGAAGGGCTATCGCATGACCGTGCATTGGGAGGCCATCGATGCATTTCTCGAAAGCTATCCCGGCTTGCAGGTGAGCCATGAGCTGTACGAGATCGATCAACGCAGACTGACCTCGGCCGGCGGCACGGCCTCAATGGATTTGATGCTGGAATTGATCGCTCAGGCCCACGGCTCGGAGCTGGCGCTCAAGGTTGCGGAGCAGTTCGTGCACGGCCCGATTCGTGCCCGTCAGGTGTTGCAGCGTCTGGAGGCGCCGAAACGCTACAACTTCACCAACCGCAAGATTCACGCGGTCATCGAGCGCATCGAGCAGAATCTGGAAAAGGACATGGACGTCGACGACCTGGCCCGTGGCGTCTGCGTGACACGGCGGCATCTGGAGCGGCTGTTTCGCGCGACAGTGCAGGCTTCACCGGCCGAGTTTCGTCAGCGGCTGCGCCTGGACAAGGCGCGGCAACTGTTGCAGCAGAGCGACCTGACCATCCTGCAAATCAGCGTCGCCTGTGGCTACGAATCACCATCGTATTTCGCCCGTTGCTACAAGGAGCGGTTCAAGTGCACGCCGCGTCAGGACCGGGCCATTCTCACCGGTCGATGCAGCCCTGCTCAGGCGCAGTAATCATCACGCTGACTGGCCACCAGTGTGAGCGCCGCGTTCCAGCCGGTCTGGATGTAACGCATGCCCTCCTCGTCATCACTGAACTGGCTGGCCGTGAGCCGACACACGGCCTCGCTGGGGAAAATCAGTTTGCTGCCACCGGCCAGCGCCTGAATCTGCGCCTGACAGGCCCGCTCCAGGAAGTGGATTTCGTGAAAGGCCTCAGCGACGTTGCGCCCAGCTGCCAGCAAGCCGTGATTGCGCAAAATCATCGCCCGATGTGGCCCCAGATCCGCCACCAGCCGCTCGCGCTCGGTGAGGCACAGCGCGACGCCCTCGTAAGTGTGATAGGCGAGCTTTTCGTAGAACTTCAGCGCGTGTTGAGAAATGGGCAACAGGCCCTGTTCTTGCGCTGACACGGCAATACCCGCCGCCGTATGGGTGTGAATCACACAATGCACGTCAGGCCTCGCCTTGTGGATGGCCGAATGAATGGTGAACCCGGCGGCGTTGACCTCAGCCTTGTCCGCGTCTTCGCCGACGACGTTGCCCGCGTAATCGATGACGATCAGGTCGCTGGCTTTCATGTGATCGAATAACACCCCATAGCGATTGATCAGAAAGCGATCCTGCGCGCCAGGCAAACGCAAACTGATGTGGGTGTCGATGAGATCGGTCATGCGAAAGTGCGCAATCAGCCGATACAGCGCCGCCAGTTCGCAGCGTGCGTTCCATTCTTCAGTCGTGGTGTTCAGGCGCTCAGCCATGGCGGTTCCTTGAGGTGAAAACAGCACCGCCGAATCGAACGGTTTTTTCGACTCGGCGGTGTGCGTAGGTATAAGAAGGTGTGTTCAGTTGGCGGCGATAGTCGCCGTGTCGCCATTGAAGCGGGTCACCCCGGCCAGCCAGTCGTTGACCAACGCAGGGTTGGCCTTGAGGAAATCCCGCGCCACTTTCATTGGGTCTTCGCGATTGAGGATGCGCTCCATCATCTGCGCTTCCTGTGCACTGTTGAACCTGATGTTGCTCAGCAGACGCGCAGCGTTCGGACATTGTTGCGCGTAATCGCCGCGCACCACCGTCCACACCGTCGCCTTGCCCTCATCCGCCCCCATCAGCCCATCGCTGCCGGTGAGGTACGTGAGGTTGAAGTGGATGTTCATCGGGTGCGGCTTCCAGCCGACCAGAACGATGGCCTCCTTGCGGTTTTCTGCCCGGGCCACGGCTGACAGCATCCCGGCTTCGCTGGATTCCACCAGTTTGAAGCCCTCCAGATCGAAGCGCTTGGCGTCAATCGCGGCCTGCAACCGACGGTTGATGTCGGTGCCCGGATCAATGCCGTAGATCTTGCCGCCCAGCTCCTTCTTGAACTTGTGGATGTCCTGAAAGGTGCGCAGCCCCTTCTCGGCCAGCCAGGTGGGCACCGCGAGGGTCATCTGACCGTCGGCCAGGCTTGGCTCATCGAGCACTTTGACCTGGGCCTTGCTGCGAAACGGCTCGACAATCGAATCCGCCGACGGGCTCCAGTAGCCCAGAAAGGCGTCCAGCCGGTTATCGCGCATCGCGCCGAAGATGATCGGCTGAGACGCCGTGCTGTCAGAGGTTTTGTAGCCCAGATCCTCGAACAAGGTGCGCGCCACGGCGGTGGTGGCGGCCAGATCGGTCCAGGCCATCATGCCGAAACGCACGGTTTCACACGACGCTGCCTCGGCTGCCGAAGCGCCGTTGCAGGCCACGGCCAGCCCAAGGCCGACCAACAAAAACTTGAGTGAGCGGTTGCCACGTTTCATCAGGTGTTTCTCCGACCAAGGCTAAACGGAGACAGTGAGAAAGAACCACGCCATTCTGGTCAGGCAACGGGCTGCCTGCATCGCTCTGTTGGCGACCGGCTTACGTTACGAAGCGAGCGTCGGTAAAAACCCTAAAAGCGCGGCTTAAACAGGGAGTTTTGCGACATGGCGGGTTCGGGTGTGTCTCGCGCAAATCAGCCGAGGCCGGAGACGGCCATCAACTGGCGGCAGGCAACGACACCAGTTCCAGTTGCGAACCCCACGGTGTCAGCACGTAGAACCAGCGAATGCCGTCCGGGTTGGTGATCGGCTCGTTCAGCACTTTCAGGCCCCGCGCCTTGACCACCGCCAGGCTGTGGTCGATGTCCGGGGTGCGCAGCGCGATGTGGGTTGCACCGATGTCGTCTTCATGGGGTTGCTGGTGATTGATCTGCGCGCCCTGGTACTGGAACAACTCGATTTTCGAGCCACCGCTCAGTTGCAGCATGGCGAAGCGTTGCAACTCGCTGGATTCGCGCCAGTTGAAGCTGGCTTTCCATTCGGCGGGAATGGGGCCTGGGCGAGTGTCACTGAGGACTTTGACGCCCACCAGTTCGTTGAAAAATGCAGTGGCGGCGTCGATGTCCGGCACGTTGATGCCGACGTGATCAATGACAGCGGCTTGCAATGCCGGGGCCTGGGCCTGGGCCTTCGGAGCCGAAGTTGCGGCCTGGGCGCCGACGCTGAAAGCAAGGCTCAAAGCCAATGCGGTGAGTGCGAATGTTTTCATGGGGCTTCTCCTGAAGGTTGCTGCAGAAGTGCTGCAAGTGGGGAGAAGCTTATCGACGGCTCGACACTTCCAAAATAGAATCATCTGCAAACCATCGTTGCAGAAATGAAATGAGCAAACTTCCCGATTTTGAAGGTCTGGCCATGTTCGCCAAAGTGGCTGAAGAAGGTTCGTTCGCCGCCGCTGCGCGCATCATGGGGGTTTCGGTGCCTACGGTGTCCCGCGCCGTTGCGCGATTGGAAGAACGTCTGGGCGGGCGCCTGTTCAACCGCACGTCGCGGCAACTGGCCCTGACCGAGTTCGGTTCGAGCATGGCGGCCAAGGCCGGTGATATCTATCGCCAGGCCGAAGAGGTGGAAAGCGAAGCCCAGGACTTGTCCGTACAGCCACGGGGTCAGGTGCGCCTGGCCGTACCAATGTCGTTCGGCCTGCGCTGGGTCGCGCCGTTATTGCCCAAACTGTTGCGCCAATACCCCGAGCTCTCGGTGGATTTGCATTTGTCCGACGCCTCGGTGGACCTGATCGCCGACGGCTTCGACGCAGCGCTGCGCATCGCCGTGATGCCCGACTCCTCGCTGGTCGCTCGCCGCTTGTGCGCCGTCACTCAATTCGCGGTGGCCTCGCCCGCCTACCTCGCCGAACACGGGCGCCCCACTCACCCGCGCGAACTGGCCAGCCGCCCCTGCCTCAGTTACGCCTACCGCGCCCGCAGCCAGGTCTGGCGTTTCACCCATACCGACGGCACAGAAGAAGACGTGGTGCCGAACGGGCCACTGCGCGTGACCAACTCCGATGCCCTGATTCCGGTGTTGCTGGAAGGCCTGGCCATTGCCGAATTGCCGGAGTTCATCGCCAGCGAATACCTGGCCGATGGCCGACTCGAAGCGCTGCTGCCCGACTGGAGCATGACCCGGGGCGGCCTGTATTTCGTGACGCCTTCGGCTCGCAGCCGACCCGCGAAAATCCGGGCACTGTCGGATTTCTTTGCGCAGCACCTGGCCGACCCTGAATGGCGCTGGCCCCGCCCTTGATGCTCATCAACGACAAGCTGATCAGATTTTCAAAAAAGAAACGATGACTTTCACATCCTTCTATTTTTGAAATCATGGGAGCTCCTTAACCTGTGTCTCAACCGCCGCACTCAACCACGGCGGATCCCACACTCGTTCAAGGAGCTTCACCATGAAAAACGCCGTCCAACTGCTGCAAATGTACCTGGAATCCATTCAGGACCCACGCAAGGCTGCCAGCCTGTTCGCCGAAGACGGCGTGCTTGAGTTGCCCTACCTACAAACCCTGGGCATCCCTCACAGCGTGCAAGGCCCTGCCGCCATCGAAGCCTTCATCGGCTCGCTGTTGAAGAAAGTGCCCACCTTCAGTTTCCAGCGCGTGCGTTTCCTGATCGAAACGCCAGACCAGGTGTTCGCTGAATACGACGTCGAAGAACCCGTGCCTGCCACGGGGCGTATCTACAAACAGTCCTACGCCGGGCGGTTGGTGGCCCGGGACGGCAAGATCCAGTTGCTGCGTGAGGCGATGGACACGGTGGCGGCGCAACGGGCGTTTGCGCCGGTCGAGGCTGATCAGGACTGACTGTGCCCCCCCCTCGCTTGCTGCCGTCAGCGACGGAAACCGGGGATCGCCAGGCCCAGGCTTTCTCGCAGCGTCGTACCTTCATACGCCGTACGGTACACGCCGCGTTCCTGTAACTGCGGGATCACTTCCTGGGTGAAGCGGCTGAACTGTTCCGGATGGCCGATGTAAATGTTGAAGCCGTCCAGCGCCCGGGCCTCGAACCACTCCGACATCTTGCGCGCCACGGTGTCGGCGGATCCTGTAAAGGCGCCGGGGCGCAGTTGCCGTCCGAATTCCACCGCCTGGCGCAGGGTGAACCCCTTCTCTCGCGCCTGATCGGCAATGCGTTTGGCATTGGTGAAGAAACTGCTGCGTGCGGCTTCCAGACTCTCCTGCGGGAATGGCGCGTCAAGGTCGTACTGACTGAAGTCGTGCCAGCCGAAATTGCGTCCGAACTCCTTGAGCGCCAGCTCAAAGCTGTGATCGAGCTGATGGTAGTGGCGCTCGATTTCACGGGCATGCTCGTCCGTGTCGCCCACGTAAATCTCGGCGCCCGGTAGCACCAACAGTTGCTCCGGATCACGGCCCAGGCGTTGCGCCCGGCCCTTGACGTCCCGATAGAAAGTCTGGCCCTGCTCAAGGCTGGGCGCCTGGGTGAAGATGACGTCCGCGGTAGCGGCACCCAATTCACGGCCCTGCTCCGAGTCCCCCGCTTGAAAGATCACCGGCTGACCTTGCGCAGAGCGCTGAATGTTCAAAGGCCCGGCCACCGAAAAGTGCTCACCCTTGTGATTCAGGGCGTGCAGCTTGTCCGGGTTCAGGAACTGGCCGGTGGCGCGGTCGCGCACGAATGCGTCGTCCTCGTAGGAATGCCACAACCCCTGCACCACCTTGACGTGTTCGGCAGCGCGTCCATAGCGAGTGTCGTAATCGTAATGTTCATCGCGGCTGTAGTTCCCTGCCGTACCGGCGTCGCCGCTGGTCACAACGTTCCACCCGGCCCGGCCTTTGCTGATCAAATCCAGCGACGCCAGACGCCGGGCCACGTTATAGGGCGAGTTGTAGGAGGTCGTCAGCGTGCCGACCAGCCCCAGACGCTTCGTGCTCATCGCCAACGCCGACAGCAGTGTCAGCGGCTCCAGCCGGTTCAGGTAATGGGGCGGCGAGCCGGGGGTGATGAACTGGCTGTCGACAATGAACATCAGGTCAAACAGCGCCGCTTCTGCCTGCCGGGCAATATCGACGTACCAGTCGATATTCACGCTGGCGTCGGCGGGCAGTGCAGGGTCGCGCCACAGGTTATGCCGTCCCGGCCCGCCACAGCCCATGGTCAGCGCACCAAGTTTGATCTGTCGCTTGCTCATCTCGTCAGTTCCTTACTGTGCTTGCGCGGTGGCGGGCTGAAGCGTGCTGGAGAAGGAAGTGTCGAACAGGCTTTGTGCCGGGTAGGACTTGATCAGCCCTATTCCTGCAAAAAAATCGACGGTTTTCTGCGCGTCGGCGACCACTTGAGGGTTCAGTGCCTCGACGTTGGTTCTGGCCCGGGCGAACCAGATGCGGGCGATCTCACTGTCTGCACGGGTACGTTTGGCCCAGGCATCGGCGTAGGTCGCCGTGTTGGCAGGATCCTTCAAGGTCCATTCACGGGCTTTTTTCAGACGGTTGAGGAAGTCTTCGATGACCGCGCGTTTGCTGTCAATGACATGGGCATTGGCGACCACATAGCTTTGTGCCGGAATCAACCCTTCGGCCGTTGCCAGAACTCGCGCGCCCTGACGCTCCTGTTGGGTGACGTAGGGTTCCCACGTGGCGATCACGTCCACCGCGCCGCCGTCCAGTGCATGAGAGGCGTCCAGCGCGCTCAGGTAACGCAGGTCCAGCGAATCTCGCGGCACGCCCGCCTTGTCCAGCGCACTGAACAGCAGTTGCTGGCTCCACGAACCTTTCCAGATCGCCGCACGCTTGCCGCGCAGATCCGCCAGGCTGTGAATGTCGGAATCCTTGCGTACCAGAATCGCCACGCCGCCGAGGTTCTGGCGGGTGATCGCGATGACTTTGATCGGTGCGCCCAAGGCGCCGAGAAACAGCGGGGGCGCGTCGCCCAGCAGGCCCAGATCCAGACTGCCGACGTTCAAGGCTTCTGCTACCGGCGAGCCGGCCGTGAATTGTTTCCACTCCAGGGTATAGGGCAGATCGTTCAACACCCCTGCCGCTTCCATCACGGACTGAGCGTTGTAGCTCTGGTCACCCACCACCAGGGTCTGGGCGTGGGCAGTGAACGCGACAAGCGAAATCGCGGCAGTGGCGAGTAGATTCTTGAGATGACGCACGTGGGCTCCAAATGCCGGAATCGGCAAACAGGGGCCGATCCGCACGTGCGGTCTCGACATGTTCAGGCAGAAACGCCCGGATGGCTAATAGCTGCCGGATCTAAATATCCAGTGGTTTATAAGCTAATGCCTCGATCGCCGATTGTTAAATTCCATTTTTGCATAACCTAATGAACCAACATGCAGCCGATGCATTTCTTCACCCAGCGTCGCGGTGCTTTCTATGAACCGTAACCTGAGCCCGCTGGCTGCGACTCAGGTCCGTTTAGGCTCGCTTCTGGTCAGAACGTTACAATCGCTCGAACGCTGAACCACATCCCGACCGCCCGCGCCTTCGCGGATGAAAAAACCGGAAAAACGGGCCACAAAAAATGCACCATAGAAGTGCGCAAATCCGATAAGCGCCCTTTAATCATGCAGTTATGGCGACCTATGTACTTGCCGCATGGGGCATGCCAAAACGACATAACTTCGGAATATTCCGCATGTTAGTCTCGCGGCTCAAATGAAAGGCGTAGATCGTCAGTCTCGATGACGACCCATATCAGGAAACACCATGTCCAGAATGTCCCACACCGCTCTGCGCCGTAATTTTCGCGAATTGCTCGCGTCCAACGCGTGCTTCGAAACAGCCTCCGTCTTCGACCCGATGTCCGCCCGTATCGCGGCAGACCTGGGTTTTGAAGTCGGCATCCTCGGCGGCTCCGTCGCGTCGCTGCAAGTGCTGGCAGCGCCGGACTTTGCGCTGATCACCCTCAGCGAATTCGTCGAACAGGCTACCCGCATCGGCCGCGTGGCCCAGTTGCCATTCATTGCCGACGCCGACCATGGCTATGGCAACGCCCTCAACGTCATGCGCACCGTGGAAGAACTGGAACGCGCAGGCGTCGCTGCACTGACCATCGAAGACACCCTGCTGCCTGCCCAGTTCGGACGCAAATCCACCGACCTGATCTCCATCGAAGAAGGTATCGGCAAGGTCAAGGCCGCCCTGGAAGCCCGTGTCGACCCTGAGCTGTCGATCATCGCCCGCACCAACGCCGGGGTGTTACCGGTCAAGGACATCATCGAACGCACCCAGGCCTATGAAAAAGCCGGTGCCGACGGCATCTGCATGGTCGGCATCAAGGACTTCGACCACTTGGAGCAGATCTCCGAGAAGCTCAGCGTACCGTTGATGCTGGTCACCTACGGCAATCCTAATCTGAGCGACTACGCACGTCTGGCAAAACTGGGCGTACGTGTCGTCGTGGCGGGCCACGGCGCCTACTTCGCGGCGATCAAGGCCACTTACGACAGCCTGCGCGCCCAGCGCAAAGTGACTCACAGCACGGAAAACCTGAGCGCCACAGAACTGACCCACACCTACACGCTGCCCGAAAGCTACGTGAACTGGGCCAAAGAGTTCATGGACGTCAAAGAGTGATGTCGCGGGCCTGCGATGCTGAATCGCAGGCATTAAAAAACCCGCCGAAGCGGGTTCTTTTCTATCAAGGCCATTCCAACGTCCTGTCGGTAGCGTTCCGGGCAAATGGCAGATCATCCTTGACCTCTGAAGCGCGTCCTGCGCTTCAGTCGATGGATCCAATTTAGGGTTTTGCCCTGTCGCTGTAAACGGACAGTTTGCTGAACCGTGTGTAAGCCTTTGGCTATACCCGTGTGCGATTCAACGCTGCTCCCAAGGCAACGTCCCCGCAAGCGCTGACGCCACGTGGTCGATGAAACAGCGCAATTTCGACGGCACGTAGCGGGCCGTCGGATAGACGGCATGGATCGCCAGTTCCGTCAGGCAAAAGTCCGGTAATAACGCCACCAGATTTCCTTCCCGCAGCGCCTGCCCGAAGACAAACGTCGGGCCATAAGCAATGCCCAACCCCGCCAGCGTCATCGACAGCAGCATTTGCATGTTATTGGCCTGAGCGCGGATCGGCCCATCGACCCGAAAAGGCCGGCCCTCGGTATCCCGAATCGTCCAGCCATCGCCGGAGACCGCTTCGCTGAACGCCAGACGCGGCAAGGCCCGCAGCGCCACCGGTGTGGTCGGCAAGCCATGACGTTCGATGAAGTCGGGGGACGCACACATGACCATTCGACACGCGCACAGTCGCCGGGCGATCAGCGATGAATCTGCCAATTCGCCGATCCGGATGGCGACATCGATTCCGGCCGCGTGCAGGTCGATGAAGCGATCATCAGCAATCAGTTCGACGTTCAGGTCCGGATGATCACGCAACAATCCGGCCATCACATCGCCCATGTATAGCGCGCCAAACGTCACCGGCACCGCGACGCGCAGTGTGCCGCGTACGCTGATTCCGGTGTCGCTGGCTTCATGATTGGCTTCATCCCAGGCCTCGATGATGCCTTTGCATCGGGCGTAATACGCCCGACCTGCGTCGGTGGCGCTGAGTTTGCGCGTGCTGCGTTGCAACAAGCGCACGCCCAGTTGGGCCTCCAGCGCGCTGACGTGTTTGCCCGCCATTGACGGCGACAACCCGAAACATCGCCCTGCCGCGACAAGGCTGCCCTTTTCGAGGGCGGTGACGAAAACGCTAATACTGGTCAGACGGTCCATGGCCCATCCATTCGATAATCTGGTGATCGATTCATGATAAGAATCGGCAGATTATCCTCCACAGCGCTGCAATTTAAAGTGTTCGTCCCCACTCAACTGACGAGCATCAACCATGAACGTGGTTTCAAATGGCGTACACCTGCATGTCGAAGACCAGGGCGAAGGCGTACCGACGCTGATTTTCCTGCATTACTGGGGCGGCTCTGCACGCACTTGGGACGCCGTCGTCGCGGCCCTGCCCGCGCGTTACCGCACAGTGAGGCCCGACCTGCGTGGCTGGGGCCAGTCACAACGGTTCGAAACGCCCGCAACGCCCATCGCGTTCAGTCTCGACGCCTTTGCCGATGACGTGCTCAACGTCGTGCAGGCGCTGAGGCTGGACCATTACGTACTGGTCGGCCACTCGATGGGCGGCAAGATCGCGCAACGGATCGCCTCGCGCCGACCGGTCGGCTTGAGCGGTATGGTGCTGGTGGCTCCGGCGCCTCCCACTCCGTTGAACATGCCGGAAGACGCCCTCGCGGCCATGGCCAGGGCCTATGACTCGGTGGCCTCCGTTGAGCTGGCCATTGACCACATGCTGACCGCCCGCCCCTTGAGTCCGGCGCAACGCCAGCAAGTGATTGAAGACAGCCTGCAAGGTATGCCCGACGCCAAGCGGGCATGGCCGCAGTTCACCAGCCGTGAAGACATCGCCGAGTCGGTGGCGCGCATCGAGGTCCCCGTTGCGGTGATTGCCGGGACGCTGGACAAAGTGGACTCGGTGACCACGCTGCAAACCGAATTGCTGAGCCGCGTTCCTCACGCGGCGTTGCACGAATTGACGGACATCGGCCACCTGTCGCCGCTGGAAGCCCCCTCGGAAGTCGCCGCGATCATCGATCAGTTCATTCGCCAGCATCGCCTCGCCGGTTGATGCCAACAACGCTGCCGATGCCTTGCGCTAAAAAACCGCTTACGATGCACTTCCCATCGTTTCAGATTCAAGGTGCTGGTGTGTCCATGCTCTCGGCATAGCTCAAAGCGTTTTACACGGCGGCGCGTCTCGGCAGCGTGACGCAGGCGGCAAAGAAGCTGGGCCTCAGTCAGCCTACCGTGCTGGCCCAGGCCGACCTGGCCAAGCCACCTGCCGAGTTGCCTGAAGACTCTGAGCAGCACCTGATCAAGAACGACTTCGCCTGGGCGTCGAAGGAACGCGACCGCATTCTCGGCGAATGGCGCAAGCGCCATGACGGCAAGTCGGCGAAACAGTGACGAGCTGCGTATGATAAGCACCCTGCGTCAGCCGACCTTCGGCGGATGCAGGGTTCCTTTTTCAGCACGAGACGCGTATGTCCAGCCAAGACCTCATCTTCACCCCCGATCCTGACCAGGACTCCATTTCCTCCGACGTCGCCAGCTTCAGCGGCATCATGGTCTCGACCCAGATCCCGACCCGCGCCGACGGCAGCCTGGAACTGGGCGACATCACTCTGCAAAGCGAATGCACCCTGCAAGCCCTGAAAGTCGCGCTGGAGCGTGCGGGCAGCTCGATGGATCGGGTCATGCACCTGACCATCTACCTCACCGACATGGCCGACCGTGCTGCGTTCAACGAGGTGTACAAGCGTTTCTTCGCCAAACCGTGGCCAGTGCGCGCGGCGGTGGGCGTTGCCGCATTGGCTGTGGAAGGCATGCGCGTGGAAGTGACCGCGATGGCGGCGAAGGCCTGAAGTTCAGCGCATTACCTTGTAGCAGCATGGCTTGCCGGCGGCAGCGATTTCAAAGACGCCATCGCAGCCAAGCCATGCGGCTACAGGTCGGTTTTCCTCGGTTTCCACCACCCGGCAGCCGAAAGATGCCGGTCAGGCGTTTCACCGCTACAATGCGCGCCTTGACCGTGAAGATCCGACTAAAAAAACATGTCCCTACCCAAGCATCACCTGGAATTGCTCAGCCCTGCCCGCGATGTGACCATCGCGCGCGAGGCCATTTTGCATGGCGCTGACGCCATCTACATTGGCGGCCCGAGCTTTGGCGCGCGGCACAATGCCTCCAACGAGGTCAGCGACATCGCCGGGCTTGTGGAATTCGCCCATCGCTATCACGCGCGCGTGTTCACCACGATCAACACCATTCTGCACGACAACGAACTGGAACCGGCGCGCAAGCTGATCCACGAATTGTACGACGCCGGCGTCGACGCGCTGATCGTCCAAGACCTGGGCGTGATGGAGCTGGACATTCCGCCCATCGAGCTACACGCCAGCACGCAGACCGATATCCGCACCCTGGAGCGGGCCAAGTTCCTCGATCAGGCCGGATTCTCGCAACTGGTGCTGGCCCGCGAGTTGAACCTGCAGGAAATCCGCGCCATTGCCGATGAAACCGATGCTGCCATCGAGTTCTTCATTCACGGCGCGCTGTGCGTGGCGTTCTCCGGCCAGTGCAACATTTCCCACGCTCAGACCGGCCGCAGTGCCAACCGTGGCGATTGCTCCCAGGCCTGCCGCCTGCCCTACACGTTGAAAGACGATCAGGGCCGCGTTGTTGCCTTCGAAAAACACCTGCTGTCGATGAAGGACAACAACCAGAGCGCCAACATTCGCGCGCTGGTCGAGGCCGGTGTACGCTCGTTCAAGATCGAAGGCCGCTACAAGGACATGGGCTACGTGAAAAACATCACGGCCTACTACCGTCAACGCCTGGACGACGTGCTAGAAGACCGCCCGGACCTGGCCCGCGCCTCCAGCGGCCGTACCGCGCACTTCTTCGTGCCTGACCCGGAAAAGACGTTCCACCGTGGCAGCACCGATTATTTCGTCACCGACCGCAAGATCGACATCGGGGCCTTCGACACCCCAACCTTCACCGGCCTGCCGGTGGGCGTGGTGGAGAAAGTCGGCAAGCGCGACCTGCAGGTCGTGACCCATGACCCGCTCACTAACGGCGACGGCCTGAACGTACTGATCAAGCGCGAAGTGGTGGGTTTCCGCGCCAACATCGCCGAGCCCAAGGGCGAGTTCGACGAAGATGGCGAGAAGCGCTACCGCTACCGCGTCGAGCCTAACGAAATGCCCGCCGACCTGTACAAGGCGCGCCCGAATCATCCGTTGAACCGCAACCTCGATCACAACTGGCAGCAGGCGCTGCTGAAGACCTCGGCCGAGCGCCGCATCGGCCTGACATGGCAGGTGCAATTGCGCGAAGAGCGTCTTGAACTGACCGCCGTCAGTGAAGAAGGCGTGCGCGCCAGCGTGTCGCTGGATGGCCCGTTCGGCGCCGCCAACAAGCCGGAACAGGCACTGGAACAACTGCGCGACTTGCTGTGCCAGCTCGGCACCACCCAGTATCACGCCCTGGACGTGAAGCTGGACGCGCCGCAAGCGTTCTTCATCCCGAACTCGCAGCTCAAGGCCCTGCGCCGCGAGGTCATCGAGGCACTGACCGAGGCCCGGGTCGCCGCTCACCCTCGCGGTGGCCGTAAAGCCGAGACCAGTCCGCCTCCGGTATACCCGGAAGCGCATTTGTCGTTCCTGGCCAACGTCTACAACCAGAAGGCCCGCGATTTCTACCACCGCCACGGCGTCAAACTGATCGACGCCGCTTACGAAGCCCACGAAGAACCAGGCGAAGTGCCGGTGATGATCACCAAACACTGCCTGCGTTTCTCCTTCAACCTGTGCCCGAAACAGGCCAAAGGGGTGACCGGCGTGCGCACCAAGGTGGCGCCAATGCAATTGATTCATGGCGATGAGGTGCTGACCCTGAAATTCGACTGCAAGCCTTGCGAGATGCACATCATCGGCAAGATGAAAGGCCACATCCTCAACCTGCCGCAACCGGGCAGCGCGCCAGTGGTGGGGCACATCAGCCCTGCCGACCTGCTGAAGACCATCACTCGGGCACCGCACTGAGTGATGATCGGGCGTGCCGCAATGGCGCGCCTGATCCTTCTGTCATCCCTCTCCAGCCCTCAAGAACGACGGCCGTCGGCCTGATTGCGACGTTGCCCCATGCGGCATTGGCCTCACGCTGAAACGGCACGCTATAACAGGCGCCCCAACACCCGTGGAGCCTTGTGAATGCCTGTCGTATTTCGCCCAGCGACCCGTGCCGATGCGCGTGAGATTGCCCGCCTGTTCCAGATTACGTCCGAAGGGGCGTCGGATTACATCTGGAGCCAGTTGGCGGAGCCCGGCGAGGATTTACTGGAAGTCGGCACCCGCCGCTATGCCCGCGAAGGCGTGGATTTTTCGTTTCAGAACTGCCTGATCGCTGAAGCACACGGAGAAGTCATCGGCATGATGCACAGCTACGCCATGTACGAAGATCCGAATCCGGCACCCGCGACCGACCCGGTACTGGCGCCGTACGCCGACATGGAAGTCCCCGACACGCTCTATATCTCAAGCCTGGCACTGCATGACGGCTGGCGGAACAAAGGTTTGGGGCTGCGCTTTCTGGAGCAGGCACAGGCGCGGGCCGATGGCATGAAACTCAAAGGCCTGAGCCTGATCGACTACGCGGCCAATACCGGAGCGCGTCGGTTTTACGAGCGCCACGGTTTCTCTGTGATAAAAACCTGCCAGATCACCCCGCACCCGATGATCCGGGTAACGGGCGAGGCTTATCTCATGCAACGGTTGTCCTGAAACACCCTACCGGCGTGCCAGTTCATGGCGGGTGCACCCTTCGTAATAAACCTGACGCACACTCTCGGGGCGCATACGCGAAGGGCTGTCGTAGGTTTGTTCGGTAATGCCCAGAGCGCTCATGCGCATCCACTGCTGAGGGAAACGCCGCGCCTGTAACTTGTTGCGAGCGCCATACAGCGTCAGCCCGGCGAGTTTGTACTGTTGCGCGGTGGCGGCAATCCCCGCACCCCAGGTACACAGATCCCGTTCGTTCTTGCTCAAATCCCTCGCCCAAACGCCATTCGAAGCGCCCGCTAACACAACCAACACCAGACAGCGCGTGATAATTCGCATGCAGTTCCGTGCCTAACTTCCTGATAAGGCGAGGATTCTGCCGAGGTTTTTTCAGGGCAGGGGCCAGCAAATGGCCTGCTTTGCCGGGCAGCCGACCAGTGACACGTTTCAGCGCGCCGAATGACTTCACCCCCGTCACAAATGAATCACCAAAGCCCCCGCCGCCTGCTACCGTGTAAGGGAGCGAGGTGAACCTTATCGGCTGACAACCGGTCGATAGTTGCACCCGTGGTCAGGTCGAGCGTATCCGTCTGGTGCATCGATCTGGCTGGCTTCATTTCCAGAAGGACCATCCATGATCCCGATTCAACGTATTGCCTGGCTCAAAGCATGGGGTGCCCATGGTTTCACGGCCACTGGCGTCGTGCTCGCTTTCCTGGCGACCATTGCCCTGTTCGACAACCAGCCCAAGGCCTGCCTGCTGTGGCTGGGCATCGCCCTGATCGTCGACGGTCTGGACGGTTCACTGGCGCGCAAGGTCAACGTGCAGTCGGTGCTGCCGCATTTCGACGGCTCGGTGCTGGATCTGGTGATCGACTACCTGACGTACGTCTTCATTCCTGCACTCTTTATCTACCGCTACATCCCGCTGCCGGATTACACCCTGCTGCTGACCATCTCGATCATTCTGGTGTCGTCCCTGTTCTGCTTTTGCAACACCGAAATGAAAAGCAAGGACAACTACTTTCAGGGCTTTCCCGCCGCCTGGAACGTGGTGGCGCTGTGCGTGTACATCCTGTCACCCGCGCCATGGCTGACGTTCATCACCGTGATCTGTCTGGCCTTGCTGACCGTCACCCGGATGAAATTTCTCCATCCATTCCGGGTACGACGCTTCATGCCAATCAATATCGCCGTGACCAGCGTGTGGTTTCTGTGCAGCTTTCTGCTGGTGATCAACCATCCGTACAACGGCTCATGGGTGTTGAGCGTGTGGTTGTTGATGTCGGCGTATTTCCTGGGGATTTGCGTCTGGCGCACGTCGATGGAGTGGATCGACAAGGCGCGGTATTGAGCGTTACCACCAGTAAGCGCAGGAGCGTGGTGAAGGGAGCGCAGCGTCTGACACTGCTCGATTAGCCAGACCGTGCACCACACCCCCGCGCCCCCGGGACAGCGCAGATTGATTCGAACCGCCCTTTAGAAATCTCGCTTGTAAAAAATGTCCAGGGAACTGGCCACACCGCTTGCGGCTTCCACGTACACTTTTTTGCTTAACAGGTAACGCAGCGCGATGGTATTGGCCGGTTCGAACACACCCACGCCGTAACGCAGGCTGAGCCTGTCAGTGATCTTGCCACTGGCAACCACCGAGGTCTTGTCACCGCTGCCCGAGGTGTCCAGGTCGAAGTCCTTGATCCCGAGCCCCGATGCCAGCTTGCCTGCTGTCGACGAACTCCCCGCCAATCCCAGCGCCAGCGCGGCCTGGGCCATCATGTTGTTGTCTTCACCGTTGGTGCTCAACGGTCGTCCCAGCACCAGATAGGACAACGCCTGCTCCTGACTCATCGCCGGTTCCGAAAACACCGTCGTGGTCGGCTGCTCGGCGCTGCCCGTCAAGCGAATTCCGGCGATCACGTCATCGGTCTGGCGTATGGCCTCGATGTCCAGATACGGCTGATCCACCGGCCCGGCAAACAACAGCCGCGCCTTGCGAATGGTCAGACGCTGACCATAGGCGCGATAACGACCGTCATTCAGACTCAGTTCGCCACGGGTGTCGAGGTTGTCGCCGATGTGTACACGACCGGCCAGGTTGGCGGTCAAGCCAAAGCCGCTGAAACTCAGTTTGTCCTGACCCACTACGACGTTGACGTCCATGGCGATGGCCATCGACGGTTTGCCCTGCTCGGTCTGCGCGCCGACGATCACTGTGTCATCGGACACTTTCACCGTGGACGGCGGCAACTGCCGAACCGTGATTTCACCTTTGGGGATCAGCACGTTGCCGGAAACCGCCAACCGGTCACCCTGCAACGTGATGTTCAGGTCCGGCGCAGCTTCCAGCTTGGCATAGGGTTCCACCGTAATCGGCAACTGCGAGCCTTTCACGCTGACGTCGACATCCAGCGCTTCAGCCCAGCCGATGTGCCCACCGATACTGCCCTGCCCGCTCGGCCCGCTGGTCCAGTGGCCCTTGAGTTGAACGTTTTCACCGGCAATCAGCGCCTGCACATTGAGTTTTTCCAGGCTGACCGGCAATTCAGGCCCTGACACCTCACCGTCGCTAAGGACCACGTCGCCGTTGACCTGCGGCGCCAACAACGTGCCGGAAATGCGGCCGTTGCCGTTGAGCTTGCCATTGAGTTTTTCGATCATTGGCACGAACGGCCGCGCCACCGAGATATCCAGGCCGCTCAGGTTGAAATCGCCATTCACCGGCTTGTTTTTTGCCAGTGGGTCAATGCTCAAACGAGCCAATAACTCACCCAGTTGGCCACCGCGAAAATCCAGTGTGGTGTCGACCTTCTTGGGCGTCAGATTGCTGGTCAGTTTCAAGGCCTGATAGGGAAAATCCAGCCATTGGTTCTTGTCCTTGACGCGCAATGTACCACCGCTGGCGTCGATCACGATCTGACCATTGGGGCCTGCCGCCGGGACGTCCAGCTGGACATCGGCATTGAGTGCGCCTTTCCAGGCGAAATCCTTGGGCATCCACTGCGCCAGGCTTTCCAGCGGAAACTGTTTGAGGTGGTAACGCAGACGCGGATCCGGCATCAGACGCTGGTCCTCGCCGCACAGACTGGCAGGGCCTGACATCCAGCAATGGGCGCCAAAGTTGACTTTACCGTCCGCCAGCCGTTCCAGTTTCGCCGGTTGCTGCAGCTTCCAGTCCTGCCCGCCCGTCTGGATATCGCCGCTGGCCAGCCGTCCGCGCCAGTTGCCTTTGTCGAGGCTGCCATCAAGGGCGAGCGCCAGCTTGAGCAGCGGCCCTTGCAGATCGAGTTTCATCTGTTGCTTTTTGATGTCGCCTTGCCCTGTCACCACCAGTGTGCCTAGGGCTGTGTCTGCGCTCTGAATGCCCGATATCTTCAGATCGATATCGGCCCGTTGGGCGCTGTCCAGCTTGGCCGCTAGCGTCAGGCTTTGCAGCTTGTTGGTCTCATACGCCAATTGGTTGCCTTGCAGAGCCAGTTGCCCTTGAGGCGCCTGTAACGTGCCCGCCAGATCCAGACGGCCTTTGATCTGCCCTTGCAACCGGGGCCACAACTGCCCCAGACGCGGCAGGTTCATATCAAGTTGCCCGGCCAGTTTCTGTTGCAGACTACCCGTGCCCTGAATGCGGTTGTCACCCAACCGGATTTCCAGGGCATTGACCGTCCACTTGTCCGCTGCACCCTCCGCTTTGGTCTGCAACACCGCTGGCTGGCCGCGCAGCCGCCCCTTGAGGTCCAGGTCGGCGCTCAGGCTCAGTTGTTCATTCTTGAAGGCACCCTTGCTGCGCAACGGACCGGCCAATGAGCCGGGCAACTCGCCCACCCAGAAAGACGGATCGAGCGCGCTCAGATCCAGCGCGGTGTCCCAGGACACGCCATCGGCGAACCCGACATTCGCGTGCCCGCTGGCCTTGCCCTGCCCGGCCACCAGCTCCAGTTGCGGCAGGAAGATCTGTTGCAGGTCTCCACTGAACGGGCTTTGCAACGTAAAAGGCCCGGCAGGCCCCTTGAAGGCGCCGGTGAAATTGCCGAGGTATTTGCCGTCGGTGTAAGACACTCCACCGGAGAAGGTATGAACACTGACCTCAGGCTCGTCGATCAGCGGGTACAACCGATGCCAGGGGAAGTCCAGCCAGTCGATTTTCGCGTCGGCACGCAGGCCGGTTTGCCAATCGACCTTGCCGCTCGCGCTCAAGCGCTGATTGGCGCTGGCGGCCAGGTTCAAGGTATCGATTTCAGCGCCTTTGGCGTCCACGCGCCCTTGCAATGCCAATTCCACAGGGCCCTGCTCGGCAGGCAGGCTCGCGTTGCCGAGGATGGCATAGCCTTGGGCAAGATCGCCTTTGGCGTTCAGATTCAACTGGTTGAGTTGCAGCGTGTCCGGCAGGTCGGCAGCCGGTTTGAAGCCGTCACTGGTGATGACCACGTCAGCCGGTAGATTGGCCGCAAGAGGTTGCAAATGCCCTACCAGTTTCGCGTTGATGTAACCCTGCGTCTGTGCGTTGAGGTTCAGCGTCTTGAGCAGGTCGCCCTCCACGTTCAAGGCCAGGAACAGTGGCTGGCCGCTGATATCGGGCAGTTTCACCTGCCCCTGCGCCGTCAGCGGCCAATTGGCCGTCGGTTTCAGCAGGCCGTTCAGGTCGAGAATGATGTCGTCCCGTTGCGCGTGAAGCGAATCGATCTTCAGGCCCTCGACCGTCCAATGTGCCGACAGGTGTAGATCACGCACTTGCTCGGTGCCGTCCAGTTGCACACTGCCCACCTGAACACGGCCCAGCTCGATGACGACGGGCAGGTTGAGATCGGGCAAGGCGATCGGGTCGCTGCTCTCGTCTGCACCTGATGGCGCGAAATGCAGGCGAATGTCGCCGGTTTGCAGATCGTCAATGCATACGGTCATGCGCGTAAGGCACGTCGGCGACCAGGCCAGCACGGGCGCATCCACTTCGACCCTGCTCTCACCGTCCTGCCAGACCAGCGAATCGGCCTGCCACATTCCGCCCAGGTGTCCGGTGAAGTTCTGCACGGTCAAGCCCGGCACTCTTGCGAGCGCCCAGCGGCTGCCGGATTCCGTGCCCAGCATCCAGCCCGCTGCCGCACCGATGATCAAAATCACCGTCAGCAAAGCCAACAGCGCAAACAGCGCAATACGTTTAACCCGTGCCGTACCCGTCACAGTTCAGGTCCCATCGAGAAGTGCAAACGAATACCACCGTCGTCATCCAGCGCGTGAGCCAGGTCCAGGCGTAAAGGTCCGACTGGCGATACCCAGCGAATGCCGATACCCACACCGGTTTTGAGACTGGGGAAATCCAGCGAATTGAAAGAATTGCCTTCGTCAATGAAGGCCGCCACGCGCCATTTTTCGGCGATGGAGTATTGATATTCCGCACTGCCAGCGACCATGTAACGCCCACCGATCTTGTCGCCATCGGAGTTTTCCGGAGACAGCGACTGGTAGTCATAACCGCGCACGCTCTGATCGCCACCGGCAAAAAAACGCAACGAGGGCGGAATGGATTTGTAACCATTGGTGGCCGTACCGCCCACTTGTACCCGCCCCAGAAAACGATGGTTTTGCGCAATCGTCGTCAGTCCTTTGAGAGTGGCTAGGCCATGCACGACGTTGGCGTCAGAACCCAGCCCCTCCTTCGCCACTTCGGTTTCAAATTGCAGACGATAGCCATTGTGAGGGTCGATCCGGTTGTCGCTGCGCAGATACGAATAGCTGATCCCCGGCATCAGCAGCGTGCTCAATCCCGAGTCGTTACCCAGGCGATATTCTTCGCGCTGCCACTTCAGGGAAATCACCCGTTCCCAGCCGCTGGGCAACTTGCTGTGCCATTCGGGACCGACGGTGAGCAATTTACTCAGGCTGTCGGTGTCAGCGATCTCTTCGTATTGGTAGCCGCCCGCGAAGCGCAGCTTGTCGGTCAGCGGAGGATCGAGCGGGATGTCATAGAACAGGCCGACGTTCTGCCGAGGTGCGGACAGCTCCGACTCAATGCCGTAACTGTGGCCTTGGGGGTTGACCCAATGGCGGGTCCAGTTGGCCTTGATCCTCGGCCCCACATCGGTTGAATAGCCAACCCCAAGCCCCATGGTGCGGGGCTTACGGGTTTGCAGTTGAACGTCAACCGGAATCACTTGCCCCTGCGCGGTGGTCGGGGACGCGTCCACACGAACGCCCTCGAAGTAACCACTGGATTGCATGGCCTGATTGAGTTCGGCGATCAATTCGGAATCGTAGGGGGTGTCTGCCTTGAACGGCACCATCCGGTTAAGCAGGTCTTCATCGAACGGCGCATCCCCGCTAAACGTCACCTTGCCCAAGGTAAAGCGCGGGCCACTGTCATACACCAATTCGATGTCCGCCACGCCCGCTCGCGGATCGACGGAAAGGCGTTGCGTCACGAAACGGCCATTGAAGAAACCGTAGCGAGCGGCCTGGTTCTGGATCAGTTTCTTCGCGTCTTCGTAATAACCGTGATTGAGCACGGCACCTGACTTGAGCGCATCGCTTTTCGGGACTTTGAAAGCCTTGAGCTGACTGGCCGGACCTTCGATACGGACGGTGACATTGCGCAGATGCACCGGCTCGCCAGGCTGTACGCTCAGGATCAGGTGCCAGTCCTTGTCGACCTTTTTGACTTCGCTGTCGATCTGCGCCTGATAGTAGCCCAGGGCTTGAGCGGCCTTTTGTGCCTGCTCGACGGCGCCCACACTGAACCGCTCAAGCGCCTGTTCATCGCGCTCGCCAAGGCTGCCCACGTACCCTTCGATATTGGATTTGAGCTCGGAATTGGAAGGTTTGATCCGCACATCCAGTTGGGCATCGGCGAAGGCTGCGCAACTGGACAACATCAGGAGAAAACCGCTGGTGAATCGACCGGGAAACTTCATAGGCGCGGATGCTAACACGAGCAGCGGGGACGTCTGGAACCCGCGAAGGTTGAGAGGACACCCGCGTTCAAGCCGTGGAACCCAACGACACCTGGGGATTCGGGTGAAAAAAAATGTGTTCGCGGATTGGTCCTACAGCAATTTCGCCAATTTCCTCGTACCCCTGTCGGCGATAGAACTCAAGATAATGGCCATTTCCCGTGTCCAGCACGACCCCTTGTGAATGCTCATCCACCGCACACCAATCATGGAGTGCCTGCAACAATTGCTCACCGTAATGTTGCCCCTGAAATTCCGGATGAATGCCGAACAGGGGCAACACATGCACGGCATCGGAGGGCAAACACCCCAACACCGCCTGGTAATACTCCAGATACCGCTGAGTGCAGCGCAAGCCGGTGCCCATGACCATGCGCAAGCGCCAGGCCCAACTTTCGGTGATACCCAGTCTGCGTTGCGGCGGCGCGATCAGCGCAACGCCCACCAATCGGTCTTCGACGAACAGCCCCAATGCCGGCAAGTCTTGTAGAAAGTGCTGTTTCACCAATTCGCGGATGGTGGCGCGCACCCGTTGCTCATAACCTGAGCGGCCCGACTCGAACAAATAGCCGAAGCTCGGCTCGTGGCGATAAGCCTGATACAACAGCGAACGGGACTCACGGGAGTAGCCGCTGTCGAGCTGACGAATGTCGGTTGCGGTGTGCACTGATTCAGGCATGAGAAAGCGTCCCTTTGGTTGACCACCCGCTTCGTACGAGCGGCTGCGTGGTGTCAGGCGTTCGAGTCGCCGCCGTTGGCGACAGTTCCGACAAACTCCTTAGGCGTTTCTGACAGCGTAGCAGCCCTGTCGGTCTATTGAATTCGCTCTGGCGCTGGCCGTCATTCGGCAGGTCGGCTAGCATCGCTGTTTGATTTTTGCCAGGACTGCCGTCTATGAAAATTGTGTCTTTCAACATCAACGGCCTGCGCGCCCGCCCGCATCAACTGACGGCGCTGATTGAAAAGCACCAGCCGGACGTGATCGGCCTGCAGGAAACCAAGGTCTCGGACGACCAGTTCCCCCAGGCCGAAATCGAAGCACTGGGCTATCACGTCCACTTCCATGGCCAGAAAGGCCATTACGGCGTGGCGCTGCTCTCGCGCCAAGCGCCGCTGACCCTGCACAAAGGCTTCGACACCGATGATGAGGACGCCCAGCGCCGCTTCATCTGGGGCACGTTCGCCGATCGCGATGGCCAGACGGTGACGATCATGAACGGCTATTTCCCACAAGGTGAAAGCCGTGATCACCCCACAAAATTCCCCGCCAAAACCAGGTTCTACGCCGACCTTCAGCAATTGCTGGAGTCGCGTTTCAAGAACGATCAGCCCGTGATCGTCATGGGTGACGTGAACATTTCCCCGGAAGACAGCGACATCGGTATTGGCCCGGACAACGCCAAACGCTGGCTGAAAACCGGCAAGTGCAGCTTCCTGCCGGAAGAGCGCGAGTGGATGGCCAGGCTGAAAAACTGGGGTCTTGTAGACAGTTTCCGCCACCTGTACCCGGAAGTGGTCGATCAATTCAGCTGGTTCGACTATCGCAGCCGCGGTTTTGAAGACGAGCCAAAGCGCGGCCTGCGCATCGACTTGATCCTGACGTCCAACGGCCTGCAACCTCGTATCAAGGCTGCGGGCGTGGACTACGAACTGCGCGGCATGGAAAAGCCGTCGGATCATGCGCCGATCTGGCTGGAACTGAGCTGATATCAGGCACCACTCTCCCCCTGTGGGCACGCATTCATTGGTGATCGGCCGGTACATTCGATACACCTTCATCGGATGTACGACCGAATCACGAATGCATCCGCTCCCACAGAGGTGAGTCCCCGCCATTTCGCACGTCACATCGCTGTAACCCATCTGTCTTATTCTCCGAGCACTTTTGGCCAATAAGAAGATGTCGCACATGCAGCGCACGCGTTTTCTCGTTCTCCTCTCTGCGGCATTGCTGACGCTGATCACCCCCTTTTCGTCCGGTGCGGTCGGGCTTTCAGCCCCCACAGACGGCACGCCCGCCCTGCGCATTCAAGGCTCCAACACCATTGGCGCACAACTGGGTCCCGCGCTGGTCATGGGCTTATTGAGCCAACAAGGCGCACAGGGCATTACGCAACAGCCAGGGTTGCGCGCCAACGAAATGCACATCGTCGGCCGGTTGCCCTCCGGGCAAAGTGCGAGTGTCGACGTGGCTGCCCATGGGTCGAGCACCGGGTTTGCCGCCCTCAAGGCGGGGCAGGCGGACCTGGCCGCGTCGTCCCGCCCCATCAAGCACAACGAAATCAGCGAACTCATGGAATTGGGCGACTTGCGCAGCCATGACGCCGAACAGGTGATCGCCATCGACGGCGTCGCGGTGATTGTGCACCCGGCCAACCCGGTGCGGGAGTTGAGCATCGACCAGTTGGCCAAGGTGTTCTCCGGCGAAATCCACGATTGGGAGGCGCTGGGCGGCATCGGCGGCGCGATTCATCTCTACGCTCGGGATCAGCAATCCGGGACGTACGACACCTTCAACGAACTGGTCCTGACCAAATCGGGCAAGAAGCTGGCCAGTGAAGCGAAACGTTTCGAGTCCAGCGAGGCGCTGTCCGATGATGTCAGCCATGATCGCCGGGGTATTGGGTTCATCGGCCTGCCTTATGTCCGTCAAGCCCGTGCAGTGGCGGTTATAGACGGTCAGTCTAAACCGATGTTGCCCACCCTCGGGCTGATCGCCACGGAAGATTACCCCCTGTCGCGCAGGCTTTACTTCTACCTGCCGCCCGATTCAAAACAGCCCTGGGCCAAAGCGCTGGTGCGCTTCGCCCAGAGTCCGCAAGGCCAGTCCATCGTCGCGCAGAACGGATTTGTGGCGCAGACCGTGCAGGCGGTCAAGGTCCGCGCCACGTCCGAGATGCCCACCGAATACCAGAACCTGACCCGCGAAGCTGAGCGGCTGTCGGTGAATTTCCGTTTCGCACAAGGCAGCGCCACGCTCGACACCAAAGCCCGTCTGGACGTCAAACGCGTGGTGGATTACCTGAAAACCCACGACAAACTGAATCAGAAAGTGACCCTGGTGGGGTTCGGCGACGCCAAGAGCGACCCGGCCCGGGCGCAGCTTTTATCGAAGCTGCGGGCCATGGCGGTGCGCCGTGAGCTGTTGAAAAGCGACGTGATTCTGCGCGATGTGCGCGGTTTCGGCGACGAAATGCCGGTTGCGGCCAATGACGCCGATGAAGGCCGGATCAAGAATCGTCGGGTTGAGGTGTGGGTTGAGTAGAGACTCGAAGTCGCGCAAAGCGTGGGAGCGAATTCATTCGCGATGGCACCATCAGATTCAACACATCCGTGGCGTCTGAACGACCTTTCGCGAATGAATTCGCCTACACACCGCGTCTGCGAGACACGAATGCGGTCGATTCAACGATGCTCGCTGCGCATCATCTCTCTTGGCACGTATTTACCCACTTCATATTTCCCGATAGCCGCACGGTGGACCTCGTCCGGGCCGTCCGCCAGGCGCAGCGTGCGTTGCATCGCGTACATGTAGGCCAGCGGAAAATCCCCTGAAACCCCAGCTCCGCCATGCATCTGAATCGCCCGGTCAATCACCCGCAGTGCCACGTTGGGCGCGACCACCTTGATCTGGGCAATTTCACTTTTCGCCACCTTGTTGCCGACGGTGTCCATCATGTAGGCGGCTTTCAGAGTCAGCAGACGGGCCATGTCGATTTCCATACGCGAGTCGGCAATTTTGTCGATGTTGCCGCCTAACCGCACCAACGGACGACCAAACGCCGTGCGCTGCACAGAGCGCTTGCACATCAACTCAAGCGCCCGTTCAGCCATGCCAATCGAACGCATGCAATGGTGAATCCGGCCCGGCCCGAGTCGCCCTTGAGCGATTTCGAAGCCCCGGCCTTCCCCCAACAGCACATTCTCATAGGGGACGCGGACGTTCTCGAACAGCACTTCGGCATGACCATGAGGCGCATCGTCGTAACCGAACACCGGCAGCGGGCGAACGATTTTCACCCCTGGTGTGTCAGTCGGGACCAGGATCATCGAGTGCTGCTGATGACGCGGGCCGTCCGGGTTGCTCAGCCCCATGAAAATCATGATCTTGCAGCGCGGATCACAGGCGCCAGAAGTCCACCATTTACGACCATTGATGACCCATTCATCACCTTCTCGCACGGCGCGGGCGGCCATATTGGTGGCGTCTGAGGACGCGACATCCGGCTCGGTCATGGCGAAGGCCGAACGAATCTCGCCACGCAACAAAGGCTCAAGCCACTGACGCTTGTGCGCCTCGCTGCCATAACGCACCAGCACTTCCATGTTGCCGGTGTCCGGTGCCGAGCAGTTGAACGGCTCAGGCCCCAGCAACGAACGGCCCATGATTTCGGCCAACGGCGCATATTCAAGGTTGGTCAGCCCTGCCCCCAGTTCTGACTCAGGTAAAAAGAGATTCCACAACCCCTCGGCTTTGGCGTTGACCTTGAGTTCCTCCATGATCGCCGTTGGCTGCCAGCGATCCCCTTCAGCCACCTGGCGCTCGAACACCGGCTCGGCCGGATAGACGTAAGCGTCCATGAATGCGGTGACGCGCTCGCGCAGTTCCTGAACCTTGGGGGAGTAAGCGAAATCCATGGGCAGCTACCTTCTGGTGAGGTGTTTCAAGACATGCAGCGGATGCTAGAACACGCCTCCGCATTTATCTAACCTATTCTCGGCGTGTATTAACATTCATCACTGATATATGATCGGCTCGTTTCTGCACGAAAGTCCCAATTACAAGAACAGCATGAGGCGCACAGCAATGAATCTGAGCAAGGTCGATCTCAATCTCTTTATTGTCTTTGACGCCATCTACACCGAAGCCAATCTGACACGCGCCGGTCAGATCGTCGGTATTACCCAGCCTGCGGTATCCAACGCCCTCGCCCGTCTGCGGGAAACCTTCAACGACCCGCTGTTCGTGCGCACGGCCCAAGGCATGGTGCCAACGCCCATGGCCCAGAACATCATCGGCCCGGTGCGCAACGCCCTGGCGCTGCTGCGGGTTTCGGTGCAGGAAAGCCGGATTTTCAATCCACAACAGGCCAGCAAGAATTACCGCATCAGCATGACCGACCTGACGGAGGCAATCATTCTTCCGCCGCTGTTTCAGAAACTGCGACGCCTGGCACCCGCCGTGACCATCGAGAGTTTTCTGTCCAAACGTCGGGAAACCACCAAGGAGCTGGCGGCCGGTCGACTGGATTTTGCCGTGGACGCGCCACTCAATACCGACCCGCAGGTGCGTCACGTGAAGTTGATGGAGGACAATTACGTCTGCGCGATGCGCAAGGGCCACCCGCTGGCGCAGAAGGGTTCGATCACTCTGGATGATTATCTGTCCGTGGCGCACATCCATATCTCCAGTCGCCGCAGTGGCCTGGGCTACGTCGATCTGTCGCTGGGCAAAATGGGCATTCAACGCAAGATCGCCCTGCGTTCGCAGCATTACCTGATGGCCTCCCAGGTGTTGCATCAGACGGACATGGTCATGACCGTCCCGGAGCGCTTCGCTCGGCGTAATGACCTGCATTTCGTGCCGTTACCCGTCAACGACGTACCGAGCGTCGAGACCCATTTGTACTGGCACGAAAGCACCGATCAGGACCCGGCCAATCGCTGGATGCGTGAGCTGATCATCGAGCTGTGCCAACTGGTGGTGGCGCAGGAGCGCAGGCAGGAAAAACAGCTTGAAGAGGCGCTCAAGTAGTTGCGCTGAAGCTTTAAGCAGCTTTCAAGGCCGACAAGGGTTTGCTCTGTGGGAGCGAATTTATTCGCGATAGCGTCAGCTCAGGCGTAGGTGATATTGACCGTGCAGACGCCATCGCGAATGAATTCGCTCCCACAGGCTTGCGTGAGGTAACGGAAAACCTTTCACCTTGACGTTTACGTCAAGGTCGCCGTAGGTTAGCTCCACGCCACTCCCGTCGAGCACGCCGATGACCAACCCGACCTACAGCATTTCCGATCTGGCCCGTGAGCTGGACATCACCACCCGCACCATCCGTTTCTATGAAGAGCAAGGCATGCTCAGCCCCGAACGGCGCGGCCTTGAGCGCATTTATTCGGCCAGAGACAAAGTCACCCTCAAGCTCATTCTGCGCGGCAAGCGCATCGGTTTCTCTCTGGCCGAATGCCGCGACTTGATCGGTCTGTACGACCCCAGCGGCGATAACCAGAAGCAGTTGGTCACCATGCTGGCCAAAATTGCCGAGCGCCGGGCGCAACTGGATCAGCAACTGCTCGACATCCAGCAGATGCAACTGGAACTGGACACCGCCGAAGAGCGCTGCAAAGCCGCACTCGGTCAGGCCCAATGACAAGCACTTTCAAGGACTCCCCTGCCATGTCGCTCCCTCAACACGTTCGCCTGGTTGAAGTCGGCCCCCGAGACGGCCTGCAAAACGAGGCTCAGCCCATTTCGGTGGCGGACAAGATCCGCCTGGTCGACGATCTGACCGACGCGGGCCTTTCCTACATCGAAGTGGGCAGTTTCGTCTCGCCCAAATGGGTGCCGCAGATGGCTGGTTCCGCCGAGGTGTTCGCCGGTATCCAGCGCAAAGCCAACGTCACTTATGCCGCGCTCGCGCCCAACCTTCGCGGCTTCGAGGACGCGCTCGCCGCAGGAGTGAAGGAGGTGGCCGTCTTTGCCGCCGCTTCGGAGGCGTTTTCCCAACGCAACATCAATTGCTCGATCAGTGAGAGCATCGATCGTTTCCTGCCCATCATGGAAGCCGCTCGCCTGCACGGTGTTCAGGTGCGCGGTTATGTGTCTTGCGTGCTGGGTTGCCCGTATGAAGGCGACGTTGCGCCGGAACAGGTGGCCCGCGTGGCCAAAGCGCTGTTTGCCATGGGCTGTTACGAAGTGTCACTGGGAGACACCATCGGCACCGGCACACCGGGCGCAACCCGCGCGCTGATCGATGCCGTCGCGGCGTTCATCCCACGCAGCAAACTGGCGGGGCATTTCCACGACACCTACGGGCAGGCACTGGCCAACGTCTACGCCAGCCTGCTGGAAGGGATTCAGGTGTTCGACAGCTCAGTGGCCGGACTGGGCGGCTGCCCCTATGCCAAAGGGGCAACCGGCAATGTGGCGACAGAAGACGTGCTCTATTTGCTCAACGGCCTGGGGATCGACACTGGCGTCAACCTCGACCGGCTGATTCGCGCCGGGCAGCGCATCAGCGAGGTACTGGGTCGGCCCAATGGTTCGCGTGTAGCCAAGGCACGTTTGGCGAGTTGACGCTTGTGGGAACTACGTTTGTCGGAGCAGTGTGCGACAACTTGTCACAGAGTGTTACCCTGATCGGCATTGAAGCGCTGGAAACGGGTAACACGGAAACACCCAGTCATGATTTAACCGAACAGTTAAACCTGACATTTCCCTGAACGCCCCAGTTTCCGGGCAATCGTAAAAAGTGGCATGGCTTCTGCTATGTCTTAGGTACAACAAAAATAACAAATCGCAGCAACCCAATAAAAACAAGACGTATCGGCTCTGACATAACAAGAACAAGACGGACAGAGGCGCAGCTAACTGATTTTTTTGGAGTGGATCGCTTTGTGAGGCTCAGGCCTCTCGACCGACAGAGAACAACAAAACTGCCTTCAGGCAGCGACCGTGCCGGATGAATCGCAAGATCGAAGCAGTATCAGCGCTCAAAAAAATACGTTTGCTCTTGACCCCGGATGGGGGTCGCTCAAAAAGCCAAAAAGGTCTGGCCACCAAAAACAACAACAGGCCACCTAAAAACAAAAAAGAGCATGCAATGCAACAACTTGAGGGGGAGCTACGGCTCCCCTTTCTGCTGTCTGGCGTTCGGAAATCCCTTCAGGCTGCCGCCAATCTCCCTCCTCTCAATGCGCGTTGACATCCTTACGCCCACAGGTTTACGTTAACGTAAAGGTGATGGATACATCACTCTCTGGCAGCCCCGCCAAAAATAACAAAGGGAATGCAGCCTCATGAATTACCCCACCCTCAATTTCGGCCTCGGTGAAACGATCGACATGCTGCGTGACCAGGTGCAGGCCTTTGTCGCGTCGGAACTCACGCCGCGGGCCGCGCAGATCGACAAAGACAACCAGTTCCCCGCTGACATGTGGCGCAAGTTCGGTGAAATGGGCCTGCTGGGCATCACTGTCGAAGAGCAATATGGCGGCGCAGGCCTGGGTTATCTGGCCCACGTGGTGGCGATGGAAGAAATCAGCCGCGGCTCGGCATCGGTGGCGTTGTCCTACGGTGCGCATTCGAACCTGTGCGTGAACCAGATCAACCGCAACGGCAACCCGACTCAAAAAGCCCGCTACCTGCCCAGTCTCATCAGCGGCGAGCACATCGGCGCATTGGCAATGAGCGAACCCAATGCGGGCTCCGACGTGGTCTCGATGAAGCTGCGCGCCGACAAACGTGGCGACCGCTTCGTGCTCAATGGCAGCAAGACCTGGATCACCAACGGCCCCGACGCCAACACCTATGTGATCTACGCCAAGACCGATCTGGAAAAAGGCCCTCACGGCATCAGTGCGTTCATCGTCGAGCGTGACTGGAAAGGTTTTTCCCGCAGCCAGAAATTCGACAAGCTCGGCATGCGCGGTTCGAACACCTGCGAATTGTTTTTCGACGACGTAGAAGTGCCGGAAGAAAACCTGCTCGGCGCCCTGAACGGCGGTGTAAAAGTGTTGATGAGCGGGCTGGATTATGAACGCGTGGTGCTCTCCGGCGGCCCGACCGGGATCATGCAGGCCTGCCTGGACGTGGTGTTGCCGTACATCCACGACCGCAAACAGTTCGGCCAGAGCATCGGCGAATTCCAGCTGATTCAGGGCAAGGTCGCCGACATGTACACCCAACTCAACGCCAGCCGCGCCTACCTCTACGCCGTGGCGCAAGCCTGCGAGCGCGGCGAAACCACACGCAAGGACGCCGCTGGCGTGATCCTCTACACCGCCGAGCGCGCGACGCAAATGGCGCTGGACACGATCCAGATTCTGGGCGGCAACGGCTACATCAATGAATTTCCCGCAGGACGCTTGTTGCGCGACGCGAAGCTCTACGAAATCGGCGCAGGGACCAGTGAGATCCGTCGCATGCTGATCGGTCGCGAACTGTTCAACGAAACCCGCTGAGCGTCTCGGAGGCTGTATGACCATTCTGCATACCCGCATCAATCCGCGCTCGGCGGAGTTTTGCACTAACAGCGATGCCCTGCGCAGGCAAGTCGACGCACTTCATACGCTGCTCGCGCACGTGTCTGAAGGTGGCGGCGCCAAAGCGCAGGAGCGCCACACCTCCCGAGGCAAACTGCTGCCCCGTGAGCGCATCAATCGCTTGCTGGACACCGGGTCACCCTTTCTCGAACTCAGCCAGTTGGCGGCCTACGAGGTCTACGGCGAAGACGTTCCGGCTGCAGGCGTGATCGCCGGAATTGGCCGCGTCGAAGGCGTCGAATGCATGATCATCGCCAACGACGCAACAGTGAAAGGTGGCACCTACTACCCGCTCACTGTGAAGAAGCACCTGCGCGCCCAGACCATCGCCCAGCAAAACCGCCTACCCTGCATCTATCTGGTGGATTCGGGTGGCGCCAACCTGCCCCGTCAGGACGAGGTTTTCCCCGATCGCGAGCATTTCGGACGGATCTTCTTCAATCAGGCCAACATGAGCGCTGAAGGCATTCCGCAAATCGCGGTGGTCATGGGCTCCTGCACCGCAGGCGGCGCGTATGTGCCGGCCATGGCGGACGAAGCGATCATGGTCCGCCAGCAGGCGACGATCTTTCTCGCAGGTCCTCCTCTGGTGAAGGCCGCGACGGGCGAAGTGGTCAGTGCCGAAGAGCTGGGCGGCGCCGATGTGCACTGCAAGGTTTCCGGCGTGGCCGACCACTACGCCGACAGCGACGAACACGCGTTGGCCATCGCTCGCCGCAGCGTCGCCAACCTCAATTGGCGCAAACAGGGTCAGCTACAGTTTCGCCCCCCCGTTGCGCCGCTCTACGCCAGTGACGAACTCTATGGCGTGATTTCAGCAGACCCCAAACAGCCCTTCGATGTACGTGAAGTCATTGCACGGCTGGTGGACGGCTCTGTATTCGATGAATTCAAAGCCCTGTTCGGCACCACGCTGGTGTGTGGCTTTGCCCATGTCCATGGCTACCCCATCGCGATCCTCGCCAACAACGGCATTCTGTTCGCCGAAGCCGCGCAAAAAGGCGCGCACTTCATTGAACTGGCCTGCCAGCGGGGCATTCCGCTGCTCTTTTTGCAGAACATCACCGGCTTCATGGTCGGGCAGAAATACGAAGCAGGTGGCATTGCCAAACACGGGGCCAAGCTGGTCACCGCCGTTGCCTGCGCCAACGTCCCCAAATTCACCGTGATCATCGGTGGCAGCTTCGGCGCCGGGAATTACGGCATGTGCGGCCGGGCGTACGACCCTCGTTTTCTATGGATGTGGCCCAATGCCCGGATCGGCGTCATGGGCGGCGAACAGGCCGCAGGTGTATTGGCCCAGGTCAAACGCGAACAGGCCGAACGCAGCGGCCAACCCTTCAGCGCGGCACAGGAAGCCGAGATCAAGCAGCCGATCCTCGATCAGTACGAACATCAAGGCCACCCCTACTATTCCAGCGCCCGGCTGTGGGACGACGGGGTGATCGACCCGGCCCAGACCCGCGACATCCTGGGCCTGGCCATCAGCGCCGCGCTCAATGCCCCCGTCGAACCGAGCCGCTTCGGCGTGTTCCGCATGTGACCCGAGGAGCGACCATGACTGATTTTGACACCCTGGAACTTGAGCGTGACCCTCGTGGTTTCGTGACGCTCTGGCTCAATCGTCCGGAAAAGAACAACGCGTTCAACGCGCAGATGATTCGCGAACTGATCATCGCGCTGGACCGCATTCAGGGCGACAGCACCCTGCGTTTCATGCTGTTACGCGCCCGCGGCAAACATTTCAGTGCGGGCGCCGATCTGGCCTGGATGCAGGAATCCGCGAACCTGGACTACAACACCAACTTGGGTGATGCCCAAGAGTTGGGCGAATTGATGTACAACCTGGCCAAGCTCAAATTGCCCTCGCTGGCCGTGGTGCAGGGCGCCGCCTATGGCGGCGCGCTGGGGCTGATCAGTTGCTGCGACATGGCCATCGGCGCCGATGATGCGCAGTTCTGCCTGTCGGAAGTGAAGATCGGCCTGGCCCCTGCCGTCATCAGTCCGTTCGTGACCCAGGCCATCGGCGAACGCCACACCCGTCGTTATGCGCTGACGGGAGAACGTTTCAATGGCCTGCGGGCGAAGGAGATCGGTTTGCTGGCCGAGTCCTGCCCCGCCGCCGAGCTTGAGCCACAGGTGCAGCGCTGGATTCAGAATCTGCTGCTCAACAGCCCGCAGGCCATGCGCGTGAGCAAGGAATTACTGCGCGAAGTCGGCCACGGCGAACTGAGTCCGTCGCTGCGTCGCTACTGCGAAAACACCATCGCTCGCATTCGAGTCAGTACGGAAGGTCAAGAGGGCTTGCGGGCCTTCTTGCAAAAACGCGAGCCGAGCTGGCGCGCCGAGTCGGATGAACCCAAGGGAGCGCGTTCATGAGTGACCAGGCACGCAACACCTTCACCTCGTTACTGGTGGCCAATCGCGGCGAAATAGCTTGCCGAGTGATGCGCACCGCCAAGGCCATGGGACTTTCGACTGTCGCCGTACACAGTGCGACCGATCACAACGCGCGCCACGTACGCCAAGCGGATCTGGCGGTGGATTTGGGCGGCAGCAAGGCCGCCGACAGCTATTTGCAGATCGACAAGCTGATTGCCGCCGCTGAAAACAGCGGTGCTCAGGCGATCCATCCGGGTTATGGATTTCTCTCGGAGAACGCCGGTTTCGCTCGGGCTGTCGAAGCCGCCGGACTGGTATTTCTCGGCCCTCCCGCCTCAGCGATTGACGCCATGGGCAGCAAATCCGCCGCAAAATCCTTGATGGAAGCCGCCGGCGTACCGCTGGTGCCCGGTTATCACGGCGAAGCGCAGGACGCGGCCACCTTTCGTGAAGCCGCTGCGCGCATCGGCTACCCGGTGCTGCTCAAGGCAACGGCGGGAGGCGGCGGCAAAGGCATGAAGGTGGTCGAGCGGGACGAAGACCTGGCCGACGCGCTGGCCTCGGCGCAGCGCGAAGCCCAGTCATCGTTCGGGGATGCACGGATGTTGGTGGAAAAGTACGTGCTCAAGCCACGCCATGTGGAAATTCAAGTGTTCGCCGACCAGCACGGCCATTGCCTGTACCTGAACGAGCGCGACTGTTCGATTCAGCGCCGCCATCAGAAAGTGGTCGAAGAAGCACCAGCGCCGGGCCTGACACCTGAACTGAGGCGCGCGATGGGTGAAGCCGCCGTGCGTGCAGCGCAGGCCATCGGCTATGTCGGTGCGGGCACCGTGGAGTTTCTGCTGGATGCCCGCGGTGAGTTCTTCTTTATGGAAATGAACACCCGCTTGCAGGTCGAACACCCGGTCACCGAAGCCATCACCGGGCTGGATCTGGTGGCCTGGCAGATTCGCGTCGCCCAGGGCGAGCCGCTGCCGATCACTCAGGAGCAGGTGCCACTGAACGGGCACGCGATTGAGGTGCGGCTGTACGCCGAAGATCCTGCCCATGATTTCCTGCCTGCCACTGGCACTCTTGAAGTCTATCGAGAATCAATGGCCGGACCGGGACGTCGTGTCGACAGCGGTGTGGAGGAAGGCGATGAGGTGTCGCCCTTCTACGACCCGATGCTTGGCAAACTGATCGCCTGGGGCGAAGACCGCGAGCAGGCGCGCCTGCGGTTACTCGCGATGCTGGACGAATTTGCCATTGGTGGGCTACGCACCAATCTGGCATTTCTGCGCCGGATCATCGCGCACCCGGCCTTCGCCGACGCCGAGCTGGATACCGGGTTCATCCCACGTTATCAGGCGGATTTGCTGCCTGTGGCCGAGGGGTTGTCAGACACTTTCTGGTCGTTGGCGGCCAACGCCTGGCGTCTGAGCACGCCCCGCCGCACGCGCGAAGACGACCCACACTCGCCGTGGTCCGCCATCAGCGGCATGCGTCTGGGGTTGAATCAAGACGTGGGCCTGTCGCTGGGTTGCCTCGATGAAACCCGCCATATCGTGCTTTGCGGCGTACTTGAGGGCATTCAGTTGCAAGGCGACCAACTCGTCTACGAACAGCACGGTGTTCGCCATCGCACCCTGGCGATTCGTCGTGATGACACCCTGTACCTGGGCTGGAACGGCGAACTGCACGCTGTCCACCGCGTTGACCCGATTGCCGCGAGCGAGGCCAGCCATGGCGCGCACGGCGGCCTCAGTGCGCCCATGAACGGCAGCATTGTTCGGGTGTTGGTGGAAATCGGTCAGGCCGTCGAAACCGGGACGCCGCTGGTGGTGCTGGAGGCGATGAAAATGGAGCACAGCATTCGGGCGAATCAGGCGGGCGTGGTGTCAGCGCTGTATTGCACGGAGGGTGAAATGGTCAGCGAGGGGGCGGTGTTGGTGGAGATCACCGTATAAAGCACCTTGTAGCCGTCCGGCTTGCCGGCGGTAGCGATCAACATGACGCCACCGCCGGCAAGCCGGACGGCTACAGGAGCACACCGGCGTATTGCCGACCTACGCGGCCACCTCAAATAGTTTCGGCAACTCCACTTCCCCGCTGATCAAGCTCTGACGTAAACGCTCGGCCTGTAACGCCGCCGCGTTCATCGCCGCTTCCTTCACATGCCCATAGCCACGAATACGTTCCGGCAAGCGTGCCAGGCTCAGGGCCGTGTGGCGATTGGTGGGCGTCAATTGCGTGAGGATCAGGTCGATATCCGCCACGTAACGCTCGATCAACGCCCGCTCCTGACGTCGCTCCAGGCTGCGTCCAAAGGGATCGAACGCCGTACCGCGCAGGAATTTGAACGTTTTCAGCACGCCGAAGGCTTTCAGCATCCAGGGACCGAAACTGCGTTTGCGCGGCGTGCCACCTTGCGAATCACGCTTGGCCAGCCACGAGGGCGCCAGATGAAACTCCAGTCGGTAGTCGCCCTCGAACTGCGTGTGTACCTGACGGATGAATTCGCCATTGCTATAAAGGCGGGCCACTTCGTACTCGTCTTTGTAGGCCAGCAGTTTGAAATAGTTGAACACCACAGCCTCGGTCAACGCCGGTTGCTCGCCCGGAAACAAGCGCTCCTCCGCCGCACGCACTCGCTCGACCAGCGCCCGGTAGCGCTCGCCGTATGCCGCATTCTGGTACTCGCCGAGGGTTTTAACGTTATTCATCACACGCTGTTCCAGAGTCAGCGGCTCGGCCAAGGGCGTTGACTCAGGATGGGCCGCAGCTTGCACGGCAGGCAGGTCGAACGCCGCACGACGCCCCCAGATAAAAGCCTGCTGATTGAGATTGACCGAGACACCATTAAGCTCGATGGCCTTCTCGATGGCCGCGGCCGACAACGGAATCAGGCCTTTCTGATAAGCAAAGCCGAGCATGAACAGGTTAGTGGCAATGCTGTCGCCCATCAGCCGGGTCGCCAGATCGGTGGCAGGTACAAAATGGGTCTTGTCCGCTCCCACCGCGTCACGGAGGGTTTGCATCATCGCGTCGGCCGGGAACTCGGCATCCGGGTTGCGGGTGAATTCAGCGGTCGGGGTCTGCTGGCTGTTGACCACCGCATGGGACTTGGCGCTGTTGAGTTTGGCGATGGCATCCGGCCCGGAGGCCACCAGCAGATCGCAACCGAGCAGCAAATGCGCTTCGCCTGCGGCAATACGGACGGCGAACAAATCTTCCTGGCGAGCCGCAATACGAATATGGCTGACCACCGGGCCGAATTTTTGCGCCAACCCTGCCTGATCCAGCACGCTACAGCCCTTGCCTTCCAGATTCGCGGCAAAGCCCAGCATCGCCCCCACGGTGGTCACGCCGGTACCGCCAACGCCGGGCAGCAGGATATTGAACGGTTGATCCAGGCCTGGCAGCGTCGGCTCAGGCAATTGGGCGAACGTCTGCACCTGCTTCGGTAACTGCGGCTTGCGCAGTTTGCCGCCGTGCACGGTGACAAAGCTCGGGCAGAAGCCTTCGACGCAACTGAAATCCTTGTTACACGCACTCTGATCGATTTCGCGCTTACGCCCCTCAGCGGTCTCTTTGGGCAGGATCGACAGGCAACCCGACTTGGCGCCGCAATCGCCACAGCCTTCACAGACTGCCGGGTTGATCACGGCACGTTTGTTCAGATCAGGCATCGTTCCGCGTTTGCGCCGACGGCGTTTCTCGGTCGCGCAGGTCTGGTCGTAGATGATCACCGACACGCCTTTGAATTCACGCAGCTCGCGCTGGACGCTGTCCAGGTCGCGGCGATGATGGAACGTGGTGATCGGCGCGAACGCATCACGGCTCGGGTACTTGTCCGGATCATCCGAGACCAGCGCGATGCGCTGCACGCCTTCGTTGAATACCTGACGGCTCAGTTGATCCACCCGCAATATACCGTCGATGGGTTGCCCGCCAGTCATGGCGACGGCGTCGTTGTAAAGGATCTTGTAGGTGATGTTGACCTTGGATGCCACCGCCGCGCGCAGTGCCAGATGCCCGGAATGGAAATAAGTGCCATCGCCGAGGTTTTGAAACACGTGAGGCGTTTCGGTGAACGGCGCCTGACCGATCCAGGTCACGCCCTCGCCGCCCATCTGGGTGAAGGTATCGGTTTCCCGGTCCATCCAGATGGTCATGTAATGACAGCCAATTCCCGCCAGTGCGCGGCTGCCTTCCGGGACTTGGGTCGAGCTGTTGTGCGGGCATCCTGAGCAGAAATGCGGCGTGCGCTGGGTCTTGAACAGCGGCGCCGCGAGGGCCTTCTCTTTCTCCAACAGAAATTGCAGGCGTGCCTCGATTTGCGGACTGCAATAGATCGGCGCCAGGCGTCTGGCGATCACCCGGGCAATCATGGCCGGGGTCAATTCCGCCAGGTTGGGCAGCAACGAGCGCCCTTCTTCGTCGAACTCGCCGACCACCCGCGGACGCTTGTCTACTGGCCAGTTATAGAGCTGCCCGGTCAACTGGTCCTCAATGACGCTGCGTTTTTCCTCGACCACCAGAATCTCGTCCAGACCTTCGGCGAAGTCGTGGACCGACACCGGTTCCAGCGGCCAGCTCATGCCGACCTTGAGCACCCGAACACCCACGGATGCGCACAGCGCTTCGTCAATGCCCAGCTCTTCAAGGGCCTGGCGCACGTCGAGGTAGGATTTGCCGGTGGTAATGATGCCCAGGCGCGGCTGCGGTGAATCGATGACCACTTTGTTCAGCTTGTTGGCCCGGGCAAACGCCCGCGCGGCGTAGATTTTATAGGTGTTGAGGCGGGCTTCCTGCGCCAGCGGCGGATCAGGCCAGCGAATGTGCAAGCCGTCTTCGGGAAGCTGGAAGTCCTCGGGAACGTGCGTTTGAATGCGCAGTGGATCGACCTCGACCACGGCGGAGGAATCGACATTTTCGGCAATGGTCTTCATCGCTACCCAGCACCCGCTGTAGCGCGAAAGCTCCCAGCCGATGATGCCGTAATCGAGGATTTCCTGAACGTTGCTCGGGTTGAGCACCGGAATCATCGAGGCGATGAACGCGTGTTCACTCTGGTGCGCAATGGTCGAAGATTTGCAGCCATGGTCGTCGCCCGCGAGGATCAGCACCCCGCCCTTTTCCGCGACACCTGCCGAGTTGCCATGTTTGAACACGTCGCCGCAACGGTCGACACCCGGCCCCTTGCCGTACCACAGCGCGAACACACCGTCGTATTTGCCATGGGGAAACAGATTCACTTGCTGGCTGCCCCAGACCGCAGTGGCCGCCAGTTCTTCGTTGACACCGGGCTGGAAGTGGATGGCGTTTTCCCGGAGGTAATCCTTGGCGTCCCACAGGCTTTTGTCGAGATTGCCCAGTGGCGAGCCACGGTAGCCGGAAATGAAACCGGCGGTGTTCAGCCCTCGCGCCTCGTCGCGTTGCTTTTGCAGCATGGGCAGGCGGGTCAACGCCTGGGTTCCGGTGAGGTACAGGTTACCGGTTGCGAGCCGGTACTTATCGTCCAGACGGATGTCGGCCAGGGACATTCAGGCACTCCTTTGTTGTTATTAGGTGCATGTTGAATGCAGCGACGCAGCCTCGTGAGCCACGACCGCCGTGGCGCCGGGACGGTTCAGCCCGACGCGCTCAGGGTCAATACTGCCTGTGCGGTGCGGGCTTTTTCTTTCTAAATGGGCCGAAATCTGCTCATATCCTGCATGCCTGTTCCACTTCAAGAATAAAAAAGGGTCAATTCATGCAGGTCAAACTCAGCCCCATCGATCGCAAGATTCTTCGCCTGTTGCAGCACGACGCCGGGCTTTCCGCAGCGGACATCGCCGAGCGCGTCGAGCTCTCGCAATCGCCCTGCTGGCGGCGGATCAATCGGCTGGAAGAGGAAGGCGTGATCGAACGCCGGGTCGCGCTGCTCAATCCGGGCAAACTCGGCCTGACCATGACGGTATTCGTCGACGTGAAACTCTCAGGCCACGGGCGGCGCTACCTCACGGAATTCGAAGAAGCGATCATCGGCTACCCCGAAGTGCTGGAGTGCTACACCATGGCCGGGGACATGGATTTCATGCTCAAGGTGGTGGTGCAGGACATTGCCAGCTATGAACGGTTCTTGCGCGACCACCTGTTACAAAGCCCTCATGTGCAAGAGGCGCATTCGAACATCGCGATGAGTGTGGTCAAGCGCACGACGGAGTTGCCGTTGGAGTGACGATGTCCGTAGCAGTATGGCTTGCCGGCGGTGGCGGTGTGTCAGTGACATCCAAGACCCAGGCACGACGCAGCCGCCAGCAAGCGGAACGCCGCCCAGCCGTACTGCTGCAGAGATCAGGGTTGGTCGCAGAAGGTGCAGGCACACGAAAATTTATTTTCACGAGAGCGCAAAAAACATTTGACGTGCAAATGATAATGATTATTATTGAGCGCAACCGGTCGCGAGACTGGTTGGTAACCCTGAAGCCTTAGGTCGGCTTCTGGATTATCTCCTCATCAGGCTAATCACGGTTTTTGACCCGGCATTTTTGCCGGGTCTTTTTTTTCTGCCCTTGAAAGGGTCTAGGTTCGGTCAAGTGCTGCTTCTTCAGGCTAATGAAGAGGGGTCGACGTTGCGATGGCGCGCATCATAGCAAAAGAAAAATGAGCGCTGAACCGTCGAGGAGGTCAAAAACGACATATTTGGTAAAAAATCGCAAATTAACGACCACTTACTTGAGAATGACTCTCATAAACATTAATATCGGGTCCGCGTCATGGATGATGCCCCCACTCCTCCCTCAAAGGACGGCCCACGGATGACTTGCGAGTGATACACCATGACTGATCAGCTCACTTCATCGTTCCCCCTGTCGACCCGTCAGCCGGACGCACCGGTCAGCCCGGAAGCCGACGCCCTGCGCCGCCGCATCCAGAAGCTGCCACGCAAGGCACAGCAAGTATTTCTGCTCAGTCGTCTTGATCAGCTTTCCTACGCCGACATCGCCCATTTGCTGGAAATTGAAGTGGCCTGCGTCGAGCGTTGCATGGTCCGCGTGCTTGAGCATTGCAACGATCGTGCGGGAGCGAGCGAACCCGCACGCCTGCAAGCCTTGAACTGGTACGTGCACCTGCAAAGCCCTCACGCCACCGCCAGCCAGCGCATCGAGTTCCGTCATTGGCTGGACGCCGACGCATTGCATTTGAACGCCTTCCAGGACGCGGAACGACTTTGGCGCCGCCTCGAAGCCCCGGCGGCGGTCATGGGCGCCAGTGGTTGGCATCGACGCAAGCGCCGCGTGTACATCGGCTGGGTCGTGTTGACCGCATTCCTGTGCGGCCTGTTGGTCACCGCCGAAGCCTTCACGTGAGTCTCATCGTCAACCGTTTCTGTCGCGGCTCGCTGTTCTGATGCGTGTAAAGTACCGGTCATAAGCGCCATATGATGGCGTTGAGTTGGTATTGACATACTCAGGACCTTTCCGTGATTCAGACCGCCCTTTCCATCACCTGTGATTTCGACAGCGGCAACATCGTTGTGCTCGACGCCAGCGATGCGCAGAACGTGCAACTGGCCATCCGCCCGGACACCCGCAGCCCACATTTTCAGTGGTTCCACTTCAAGGTCGACGGCATGCAGGTCGGCCAGCCGCACGCCTTCAGCCTGACCAACGCCAGTGAATCGAGCTACAACCGGGCGTGGACCGGCTACAACGCAGTCGCTTCCTATGATCAGGAAAACTGGTTCCGCGTCCCCAGCCAGTTCGACGGTAAGGCGCTGAACTTCGCCCTGTCTCCCGAGCAGCCGCAGATCTGGTTCGCCTACTTCGAACCCTACAGCCGCGAGCGCCATGACCGGCTGATCGATCAGGCGCTCAACCAGGCAGGCACCGAGCTGTTGGCCACGGGCAAGAGCGTGGAAGGCCGCGACATCCCTCTGTTGCGCAAAGGGGATGGGGCAGCGGGCAAACGCAAGGTCTGGATCATCGCCCAGCAACATCCGGGCGAGCACATGGCGGAATGGTTCATGGAAGGTGTGATCGAGCGCCTGAAAGAGAACGACGCTGAACTGCAAGCGCTGCTGGCGTCGGCAGACCTGTACTTGGTGCCACACATGAACCCTGACGGTTCGTTCCATGGCCACCTGCGCACCAACGCCAATGGCAAGGACCTCAACCGTGCGTGGCAGGATTCGACGCCGGAACTGAGCCCTGAAGTGTTTTTCGTCAAAGAGCAGATGGAAAAATACGGCGTGGACATGTTCCTCGACGTACACGGTGACGAGGAAATCCCTTACGTCTTCACCGCCGCCTGTGAAGGTAACCCGGGTTACACCGAGCAGCAAAAAGCCTTGGAAGCGGATTTCCGCGCGCGCCTGAGCGGGTTGACCCAAGACTTCCAGACGCGCTACGGCTACCCGAAATCCGCACCCGGCAAAGCCAACATGAATCTGGCCTGCAACAGTGTCGGTGAGCGTTACAAATGCCTGTCGCTGACCTTGGAAATGCCGTTCAAGGACAACGACGACGCGCCGGATATCGTCACCGGCTGGTCAGGCAAGCGCTCAATGCAACTGGCACGGGATGTGTTGACCATCATCGGGCAAATGGTGTCGGCTCTGCGTTAAGTGCCCTCTCTGTAGCCGTACGGCCGGGCGGCGTTCTGCTTGCCAGCGGTGGCGCCCTCGAAATCGCCACCGCCGACAAGCAGTGCTGCCACAGGTGCGGTCGTAACTGTCCTACCCTCGCGCCTTCCCCCGCAACATGCTGTTCAGCACCTCATCCCGACGAACCCAGCCGTGAAACAACGCCGCCGCCAGGTGCGCGAGGATGGTCAGGAAAAACAGATATGCCAGATACCGATGCGCCTTGCGCAAGAAAGCAAAGGTCTCAGCATGGGCGCCAACGATTGAGGGCAGACGAATCGAGTGTCCCAGCATCACCGGATCTCCGGCGGCTGAAATCATCGCCCAACCGATCAGCGGCATCGCCAGCATCAGGGCGTACAGCAGATAGTGCGAAAGCTTGGCCGCCAGCACTTGCACCGCGGGCAAATCAGCGGGCAGCGCGGGTTGTCGCGTGCTGAAGCGCACGATCAGACGCACGATCACTAGCGCCAGAATCGCGATGCCCAGCGGCTTGTGAATGTTCAACAGCCATTCATGGCGCTCGGACACCGAGGCGACCATCCCGGCACCGATGAACAGCATGGCAATGATCATCAACGCCATCAGCCAGTGCAGCAACCGGGCCAGCGGCGCGAAATGTGAAGTGGGTGCACTCATGGCTGTTTCTCCTGCGCAGGGGCGGCTTTCAACTGGTCGACTTCGCTGGTGCGGCGCATGTAAGACGCGGCGTAGGCCGCCGAACGCGCCGCCAACAGCGGGTCATCCGAGCCTTCGATGCCGCTCGGCAAAACCAGTGGGTCGTAGTTGATGTCACGGCAATCGCCGGTCAGCTGCGCGCTGTCGCTCTCGACCACCAACGTCCCCGCGTTCACCGTCTTGTGTTCCCCGGACCAGGCTTTCGACGCGTCGTTGGTCGGATCCTGCGCATTGGCCAGCGTCAGCACCAGGCTCCAGCGCTGTGGACCGCTGGCGAGTTTGTCGCTCAAATCCTGCTGCAAATAGTCCTTGGCATCCGGGGCCGGAGCATCGCCCTTGGCTTCGGGCACCAGACTCCAACGCACCGCCTGACGCTTGCCTTGGGCATCCACCAGCACGAACGCGTTGACGCTGTTGTAGGTTTCGGTCACGAAACTGGCCGACGGTTTGGCGGTTTTCACCCACGCCAGAAACGGCTGGGCTTCAGGGTGCGCAGCGAAGAAGGCTGGCGGTTTGGCGGGGTCGGGCTTGCCGGTCTTGGGATCGGGCGCGGTGGCTTTTTGCAGGTCAACGAAGGCCTCGGGGGTGCCGACGGGAAACACCGGCATGCTGTTCATGCCGCTACGCCATTGCTGGCCGTTGGGTTGGGTGAATTGCACCGCAAAGCTGCGAATCGGCGCGGCGCTGTCCGGTGAGTACGGATTTCCGGTGGGCAGTGCGAGGCGTCCGATGACCGGGGTGCGCCCGGGGGCGAACACTTCGGCTCGGGACAGAGACGCTGCGGCGCCATTGCTGTCGAAATAGCCGGCCACGCAAATGCCTTTCGGGTGATTGCGGCGATAACCGGGGTGGACGCCATTGTTGTGTTCGAACACATCGACCACTCGCGCGGGCGTCAAACGTTGTGGGTCCAGGCTACCGTTAACGTAGGCGAACGCCCCGGCGGCAACCAGCACCACCAGGCCGATGCCGGCCAGACGAACGAGCTTTTGCGATGCACTCAACGGGGGCTTGCGGGGATACGGTGGCTCACGGTCAATCATCGGTTACACTCCGGGCCTTCGGCCTCTATCAATACAGGTCGCGGTGGGACGCAGCATGCGCCGCTTTATTCCCTCGGATCAGATTTATTTTTTTCAGGGTGGAATAAGACCCGCCGACCGTCGTCTGGCAGTTACACGAACCGAGCGCTCCTGCCGGTCGATCCGGAAACCTTCCAATGAACGATGTCGACGATCAATTACGAGAACTGTTACCGCGAATGCGCCGGTTTGCGGTGTCGCTGACCCGCGACCCCAGCAGCGCCGACGACCTTGTGCAGTCCAGCCTGGAAAAAGCGCTGTCCGCCTGGAGCAGCAAGCGTCCGGAAGGCGACCTGCGTGCCTGGCTGTTCTCCATTCTTTATAGGCAATTTCTCGACGCCCATCGACGCTCGCGCCGATACAGCCGCATGCTTGAGCTGTTTACCGGAGGCAAAGAAGATCATTACGAGCCGTCGGTCGAGCGCACGGTCGTCGCCCAGACCACCTTGCAGGCCTTCGAACGCTTGAACACCGAGCAACGTGCCTTGCTGCTGTGGGTGTCGGTGGAGGGCTTGAGTTACAACGAAGTGGCCGAAATTCTCGACGTCCCGGTGGGCACCGTCATGTCCCGCTTGTCTCGCGCGCGTCAGGCCTTGCGCCTGCTCAGCGAAGGCGAAATCACCACCCCTGCCCTGCGGATACTGAAATGATTACCCTGCCCCCCTCCGAACGCGATCTGCACGCTTACGTCGACGGCCTGCTCACCGAGGCCGATCAGCAGACTCTGGAAACGTACCTGGCCGCCCACCCCGAGCTGGCCCGACAGGTGCAGGCCTGGCAACTGGATGCACAAAATCTGCGCGCTGCACTCAGCGGAGAACTGCATCGCCCGCTGAACCCGGATCTCGACCCGGCTTTCATCCGTCAGCGCATGCGTCGCAACCGCACCCGGCATTTCGCGACGGCAGCCGTGCTGTTGATCGCCGTCAGCGTCGGAGGCATCAGCGGCTGGCAGGCACGGGAGATGACCCTCACCAGCGGCGTGCTGCCCATGGCCGACGCCGTACAGGCCTATCGCATGTTCGCCCTGAACGACACCATGGCCAACGACTGGAACCCTGCCAAGCCGAACAACGTGCAAGTCTGGCTGGACAAGAACTTTGCCCAGGCCAACCGCCTGCCGGATCTGGAGTCCGCAGGGTTCAAACCGGTCAGCGGGCGCCTGACCAGCACCGAACAGGGCGCAGCCGCGATGGTGGTGTACAAGGACGCCCAGGGCCGCACGTTGAGTTTTTACATACGCCCGCCTGCCGAGCGTAACCGCCTGCTCTCGCCGGGCACCCGCCGGGATGGCGAACTGCAGGCCGATTACTGGTCGGGACCGGGTTACAACTACGCCATGGTCAGCCCGGCAGATGATCCGGCAGCACAGGCGGCGCGTCAGACGTTGAAACACGCGATCTGAGAACGTTCGCAGCGGCTCCGTCGAAACCGGGGCCACTGCACGTCAGAAACCGATCGTGGCTGAGAGCAGCCAGGTTCTCGGCGTCGACAGGGTCAACCCCGGCTCGCTGTCATCCGAGGCGCCCGCCGAACTCCAATAGCGTTTATCGGCCACGTTCTCCACAGCAGCGCGCAAGGTCACATCCTTCTGATCGACCTTGAACGCGTAACGCGCCCCCACATCGAAGCGCTCCCACGCATCGATTTCCTTGCTGTTGGCCTGATCCAGATACTGGGAACTGGAATACATGCCGCGGCTGGTCAGGGTCAGCCCTTGAACGCCCGGTACGTCCCATTCGGCGCCCAGGTTGACGTTGTATCTGGGCGTTGCAGGCGCGCGATTGCCGTCGAACGCACCGTTCACGGTGTGGGTCAGTTCGCTGTCGATGTACATCACACCGCCCAACAGCCGCACGCCTTTGAGGGGTTCACCAAACAGGGTCAGCTCCACCCCGCTGTTTTCTCGCTTGCCGTTTGGGCCGAACACGCGGGAGGTGGCATTGGTTTCATACGCGGGTTGTTTGATGCGAAACGCGGCGGCGGTCAGCGCGAAATTGCCCAGATCGTATTTGGCGCCCACTTCCACCTGACGGCTGATGAAGGGTGGAAAGATTTCGTCTTCGTTGATCGAGGTGGACGGGGCGATCTTGCCCTGGCTCAAGCCTTCCAAGTAGTTGACGTACAACGACAGGCGATCGGTGGCCTTGAACAGCAACCCGCCAGACGGGGACACTTTTTCCTCGTCGTACGAGGTGTCGCCTTTGACGCCATCGGTCCAGTCGTCCACTTTCACCCGCTGCCACCGCGCGCCCAGGGTCAACAACAGCTGGTCATCGAAAAAGCCCAGGGTGTCGGACAGCGCCACGCCACTGAAGCGGTTTTCGGTGTAGACCTTCGCGTCCTGGCGCGTCGGGTTGCTGGGCGTCGGGGTGTCCACCGGGTTGAACAGGTTGCTGGGCGACGCCGCATAACGTGCGCCGCCGTTGGTGAAGTCCATGTAGAAATAGCTGGCCGCCAGATTGACCTCGTGGCTCACCGGTCCTGTGTGGAACCAGTTGCGCACGCCCGCCGTGGCAGTTCTGACGTTTTCGTCGCGGGTGAAATCCCGTGGCTGAACGCTGAAGTCACCGGCGTTGTTGGTGATCGACACCGCGTGACGCAGGAAGTCGTGATCGCTCTTGCGCGCCCCGACGCCGCCGTAGACCATCATCGACTCGCTGACGTCGTACTCGGCATTCACCGCGCCGAACGTGTCTTCGGTGCGCGCCTTGCTCCAGGCTTGTGCGTAGTTGCGGTGCACGTCATTGGCATTGGGCACTTGAGCGTTGGCGCCAATTTGCACCCGCTCTTGCGGTGCGTCGGTGTTGCGTTCGGTGTGGCCGATGTCGGTGGAAAGGCGCAACCGCTCGCCACGGAAATCCAGCCCCAGCACGGCCATTTCCCGGTCCACGCTCTGGTGATCCCATTCGGTGTCGCCGGACTGCTTCACACCATTGAAGCGAATGCCGAACTTATCCTCGTCACCAAAGCGGCGGCCCACGTCCACGGCACCGCCCACCTGGTTGTTGGACGCGTAACTGGTGGTGAATTCGGTGATCGGCTTGTCGGTGGCGCGCTTGGGCACCACGTTGATTCCGCCGCCGACGCTGCCTCTTGGCGAAATGCCATTGATCAACTGGCTCGGGCCTTTGAGGATGTCGACGCGCTCGGCCATTTCCATGTCGATGCTGTACGTCGGCAGGATGCCGTACAAGCCGTTGTAAGACACATCGCTGTTGAACAGGCTGAAACCGCGAATGGTGAACTGCTCATAGCGTCCGCCCGCCGGGTTGGTGGCGCGTACCGAGGGGTCGCTGGCCACCAGATCGCCCAGTGTCCGGGCTTGCAGGTTCTTCACCGCTGCGCTCGTGTAGGTGATCTGGCTGAACGGGGTTTCCATGAAATCCCGGCTGCCGAGCAAGCCTTGCGAGCCTTTGCGGGCGACCTGTCCCCCCGCGTACGCCTGCCCATCGGTGGTCTCGTTGGCGCCGAGGATCGAAGTCGGCGCCAGTTGCAGGCTGCTGCCTTCGGGGGCCGGGATCAGCGTGTAGGCCTCCTCGCCCACCGAAACCCATTGCAAACCGGAGCCTTGCAACAGCCGGGCAAAACCCTCTTCCACGCTGTAACTGCCCGACAACCCCGCACTGCTGCGACCATTGACCAGCGCCGGGTCCACCGACAGGTTGACGCCCGCCAACCCGGCGAAGCGCGTCAATGCAGCCCCCAAGCTGCCTGCCGGGACTTCATAGCTGCGCCGACTGGCGGTTTCGGCCCAACTGGGAGCGATGAACAAAGGACTGGAACTCAAGGTCAGCAACAGGCTGAACTGCAACAGCGGGCGCAGGCGATAAGACGAAACGGCGGGCATCGGAGGCTCTCGTATTTTGTTCACTTACCTGGAATGACCGGCGAGGTGAAAAAAAGGGACAGGCTTCACGCGTTATTTTTTGTTGAAGGGGTTTGGCGAGGGACAATCGTGACCCAATAACGTGTCCGACTGTGGACCTCCACGGGCAACGTGGCAGCCAGCAACGCGAGAATGCGGTCGGTGTTGTCCAGTCGGAAACTGCCTGTGACGCGCAACGCCTCAAGCGCCGGTTCCCAACGCAGCACGCCTGCGCGGTAACGGCCCAGTTCTCGCAGGAAATGCCCCAATGGCTGGTTTTGCGCGCTTAACACGCCATCGCGCCAACCGTGTAGCGAGGCATCGAAGCTGCTGACGGCACCGGCCCCCGAGCGCTGCAATATGACTTGCTCGCCGCTGCGCAAAGTCAGCACCGGCCCGTTGAGGGGCTGTAATTGCACGCTGCCGTTGACGACCTGAACCCGGCAACGGTCATCGTCCAGGCGCACGCACGCCTCACTCTGGCTGACCACAATGCGGCCATAAGGCCCGTCGACGATCAGCGGCGACATACCCGGCACCTTCAGCGCCATTTCGCCACGCAACAGCGTCAGACGGCGGGCCGTCATGTCGATATTGGCCGCGCTGGCAGTGTTCAGTTGCAGCACGATACCATCGGCGAGGTTCCAGCGCTTTTGCTCGCCGGTCGCCGTTTGCAAATCGGCGCGCCAGACATCAATAGGCAACTCTCGCCATGCCAGCCACGCCGCCGGGGCCACGATTGCCAGCCCCAACGCTCGCTTGAGTGCTGCGCGGCGGGCGTGATCAGGGCGGTCCAGCGTGGCCATGGCCAGCTTCGTCGGCAAACCACTGAAACGCTGGCGCAACTGCTGCGCCTTCTGCCAGGCGCGTTCGTGACGCCCATCGCTGTCGCGCCAATGCTGTAGCTGACGCTGGTCGGCTTCCGATGCATCGCCCGATTCGAGCAATGCCAGCCACTGTGCGGCCTGGCGGACGACGTCACGCTCGTCATGGCTGGGCGCGGTACGACTCACAGGTCCACCAGCAGGCAATGCTCGTAGGCCTGGGCCATGTAGCGTTTGACAGTGCGCTCGGAGACTTCCAGTCGTTCGGCGATTTCGCGGTAGCCCAGGCCTTCCAGTTGACTGAGCAGGAATGCCCTGCGCACCCCGGCAGGCAAACCGTCGAGCAGTTCGTCCAGCGCGTGCAGGGTTTCCAACAGCAGCCAGCGTTGTTCGGGGGACGGCGCGCACGCTTCCGGCAGTTGGGCCAACGCGTCGAGGTAAGCCTGCTCCAGACTGCGACGGCTGTAGAAACTGCTCATCAGTCGCTTGCCAACGGTCAGCAAGTAAGCGCGAGGTTCCCGGACGTCGGCCAACGGCTGGACGCTGGAAAGCACCTTCACAAAGGTGTCATGACTCAGGTCTGCTGCATCCCACGCATTGCCCATGCGCCGCCGCAGCCAGCTTTCCAGCCAACTGTGGTGGTCGCGATACAGGGTGTGGAGCGTGGGTAACGAAGGCGTCGCGGCATCAGTCATGGAGAACAAACCAGAAGATGTAACAAATGCGAATGATTCTAAAGACTGTTACATCCGGACACCAAGCGCTTTTTCACCTGCTCACAGGCTCGCTTCGTAGGCTTTGAGCGATTTAACCCAGTCACGAGGGTTCAGCCCGGTTTTTCGCCGGAACGCTCGCGCGAGCGCTGACGGGCTTTCGTAACCCACCTGATCGGAAATCAATGCGATGGGCTTTCCTTCACGGAGCAGTTGCTGCGCCAGACTGACGCGCCAGCTCAGCAGGTAGTCAGCCGGCGTCTGACCAATGACCTCTTTGAAATGCGCTGCGTAACTGGCCCGCGACATGTTGGATTCATTCGCCAACTCGGCAATTGACCAGGGGTGTTGCGGTTCGTCGTGCATCCTGACCAATGAACGCGCCAGACGTGGATCGGCCAGGCCCGCCATCATCCCCGTTTGCAGTTGGTGGTGGTCCAACAAATGCCGGAACAGTTGAATCACGATCAGTTCGAACAGCCGATCCAGCACCGCATGACGCCCGCAGTGGTCTTCGGCGGCCTCAGTGAACAACCATTTGAGGGTGTCATCGAGCATGGGTAGCTCGGCCAGTGGCAGGACCAGCACATCCGGCAGAGAACCGGCGAGCGGATTGTTTTCGCCACCGGCAAATTCCAGTGACGCACATTGCACGAAGGCGCTCGACGATTCGTCACCGCCAAGCCGATGCTCGCACGGGCGTGGCATGAAAATCAGGCTGGGTTGCGTCAAGCGCTGGTCCGGACTGCCCGACAGCGCCAGTGTCAGGGTGCCTTTCTGCAACAGATGAAGATAACCGCGCCGCTGCGCACCGTCATGGGCGGAAACGCCGCACAGCTCGCCACTGTAAAACAGCGTGGCGCGCACTCCAAACAGAGACAGCAGCGTCGACAGCCGATCCATTTGCGCCTCGACCTCAGAAGTTGGCCGGTGTATTGGCGCTGATGATTTCCGCTTCGTCCTGGCCAATGTTGCGAAAGCTGTGGGGCAAGGTCGTCGGGAAATAATAGCCATCGCCCGCATTCAGAATGCTGATTTGCCCATCGACCGTCAGCTCGATGGTGCCCCGGGTCACCAGACCGCACTCCTCACCCTGGGCATGCACGATCGGCTCATCGCCCGAACCGGCGCCGGGGGCGTACTGCTCGCGCAGCATGCGCATCTGGCGGCTGGGCAGCGAGGCGCCAATCAGCAGCATGCGCAGACCGTCACGCCCCAGATCCGGCTGTTCACCGGCCCGGAAGATGTAGCGTTGATCCTGAGGAGGCTGGTCGAAGGAAAAGAAATCGGCGAGGGTCATGGGAAACCCCTCCAGCAGCTTTTTCAACGAGCTGACCGACGGGCTGACGCGGTTCAATTCAATCAGGGAGATCGTGCCGTTGGCGACGCCGCTGCGTCTGGCCAGCTCCCGCTGAGACATCTTGTAGCTTTCGCGCACTAACTTGAGTCGTGACCCCGTATCCATGACAGCCCTTTGTGAAATGAGGGTATCGAGGACGCTGGCGCGGTGCCCGCAGGCATACGACGCGTTGGCCGTCCTCCGTTTGAGTGGAGGTGATTAGAGCACGTTTGAGCGCCCTCACCTATACGGCTACGCGACATATGAAAGCGTTGTGAATCACACGCCCTGTGGCGGGTACTCGGCGATGAATTGCCCGATCACGTCGGCAAAATCGTGATCGGCCGTAAAGCCGAGGCTTTTCGCGTAAGTGGCGGTGAACGACCCTGGCCAGGAGCCGACGATCTTTTCAATCGCCGTGTTGCGCTCCAGTCGAATTCGCCCGGCCACGACGTCACCTGCGGTACGACGCAAGGCATCGATCATCTGCTCGACCCTGATCGACAGGCCGGGCATGTTGATCACTCGACCCTGTTGCAGACGCTCGGCGCTCAGTTCATGGCCGTGAATCAGGTTGGCGATCGCCTGGGCCGGGGACATCAACCACAGCCGCGTGTCCAGCGGTACGGGGCACACGCTTTCAACGCCGTTGAGCGGCTCGCGGATAATGCCGCTGGCAAAGCTCGATGCCGCCATGTTCGGCTTGCCGGGGCGGACCACGATGGTCGGCATGCGCAGGCTGCGGCCGTCGACAAACCCTCGACGGCTGTAATCGGCCAGCAGCAGATCGTTCATGGCTTTCTGCGTACCGTAGGAGCTTTGTGGCGCCCAGACCTGATGGTCTTCCACCTGCTCCGGCAGTTGCCCGCCGAACACCGCCACCGAACTGGTCATGACCCATTTCGGGCAGGTGCCCAGTGCACGGATGCGCTCCAACAGGTGATGGGTCGCCGTGAAGTTGATGCGCATGCCCAGATCGAAATCCTGCTCGGCCTGGCTGGAAACGACAGCAGCCAGATGAAACACGCTGTCGGTTTCGGAGGTGACCAGGGTTTCCAGCACCTGCGGATCGGCGATGTCGCCACACACCGCATGAACGCGAGGGTCGTCGATGCCGGTCAACGGCACCACATCAAACGCCACGATGCGTTTAAGCGGGCGCTGGGTGCCCTGTCGATCCGTCAACGCGCCGCGTTGCAGCAGCGCTTCGATCAGGCGGCGACCGAGAAAACCGGCCGCACCGGTCACGAGAATGTTCATGAAAGACTCCTGATACTCAGCGATTTACAAGTTTGGCGGGAATGCGGAACACCAGTACGGCCCCCAAAAACAAGGCACTGGCCATGACATACATGCCGACGGTGGTGCTTTGGGTCATGTCCTTGAGAAAGCCCATCAGGTACGGCGACACGAACCCGGCGAGGTTGCCGCAGGAGTTGATCAGCGCGATCCCCGCGGCCGCAGCCGTGCCGCCAAGGAATGCCGTTGGCAACGGCCAGAACAATGGCAAGGTGCTGAGCGCGCCCATGGCGCCGAGGGTCAGGCCGATCATCGAAACGGTGAAGTTGTCGCTCCAGGTCGCCGACATGATCAAACCGATGCCGCCGACGATCGAAGTCAACGCCAGGTGCCAACGCCGCTCGCGCAGCCGGTCAGCGTTGCGCGAGACCAGCACCATGGTCGCCACCGCAGCGCCATAGGGAATCGCGGTCAACAGACCGATCTGCAAGACATCGGTCACACCCGCCTGACGCACCAGCGTCGGCAACCAGAACCCCACGGTGTAGAAACCGGCGATCAGGCAGAAATAGATGCCTGTGAGCAACCACATGCGCGGCTGCATGAACACTTCACGCACGCTGTGGGCGACGTGGCCTTTGGTTTCGGCGTCGATACGTGATTGCAACAGCGTCTTTTGTTCCTGCGTCAGCCACCCGGCGTGGGAGATGCGGTCGCTGAGGCAGAAGATCACCAGAATGCCCACCGCAATCGACGGCAGACCTTCGATGAAGAACAACCACTGCCAACCGGCGTAACCATGAGCGCCATGGAATGCCGTCATCAACCAGCCCGACAACGGCGCGCCGATCAGTCCGGACAACGGCACGGCCGTCGCGAACATGGCGAACATCTTTCCGCGACGGTGGGTCGGGAACCAGTACGACAGGTACAGAATGACGCCCGGATAGAACCCCGCCTCGGCCAGCCCCAGCAGGAACCGCATGATGTAGAACGACATCGGCGTGGTGACGAAGGCCATGCACGAAGAAATCACGCCCCAACTGATCATGATGCGGGCGATCCACAGCCGCGCGCCGACCCGGTGCAGGATCAGGTTGCTGGGGATTTCGACGAGGAAGTACGCGATGAAGAAAATCCCGGCGCCTAGGCCGTACACCGCTTCGGAGAAATGCAGGTTATCGGACATTTGCAGCTTGGCGAACCCAACGTTGACCCGGTCCAGATACGCCAACAGGTAGCACAACAACAGCAACGGCAAGATTCGCCAGGCGGCCTTGCGATAGGCCGCGTCTTCTGAAGCATCGACAGGTGCGCCGATGACATCCTGAGTCAGTGATTCACTCATGTCTTTCCCATCCCTTTGTTTTTGTAGTAGGCGATGTGTGGGGTAGAACGGTGTGCGACATAACAAGTAACATAATACGTCATACGAATTCAACACACTGTCGACAGGGGACGCCGGGGACGAAATGCAGTAACGTGGAATCATTTGAAACATGAGATTTCCATGTCCGCTTCTGATCCCGCCCTGCCCCCGATTCCGTCGGGCAGCCTCAAAGACGCCTCCAAAGGCACCCTGGCCGATCAGGTCACTGCCGCCCTCAAAGCCCACATCGCCAGCGGCGAGGCCCTGCCCGGCTCGCGCCTGCCCACCGAACCTGTATTGTGCGAGCGCTATGGCGTCAGCCGAACCGTGGTGCGTGAAGCCATTTCGCGGCTCAAGTCAGCGGGGCTTGTGGAAGTGCGTCAAGGCAGTGGGACGGTGGTGTGCGAAGGGGCGCACATCAAGGCGTTCACCATTGAAATGGACGTGCGCGGTTCCATCGACGCCGTGCTGCGGGTGACCGAACTGCGTCGGGGCATCGAGGGCGAAGCGGCAGCACTGGCTGCGCAGCGCCATACGCCCCAGGAATTGGAGATCATCGAGCGCGCATTGAAGGCCATCGACATAGCCGAGCACGAGGGTCATGACGGGGTCGATGAGGACTTGGCGTTTCATCTCTCGATTTCCCATGCCACGGGCAACCCGCTCTACCCTTCGCTGCACGAATTCATCGCACAGTTCGTCAAGGAGGCGATTCGCATCACCCGTTCCAACGAAGAACGTCGCCAGGAAATGGCGCGCACGGTGCGCATCGAGCATTTTGCGATCTACAACGCCATCGCGGCGTGCGATCCCGATGCAGCGCGACAGGCCGCACTGACACACATCAATAACGCAGTAGAGCGTTTGAAGAGCGCCGACCCGGCGTTCTGGCAGGACCCGGTGCACAGAACCCCTTGAAGATCACAGCCTGGGGACGGATCGATGACCATTCGTCGCCAATTTCTAAATAGGAATTAGTTATAAAACGGTTTTCACAAACCTTTCACGTCTGAGGGTTCAATCTGTACCCACTCCTTTTGATCCTCTTTAAGCCCGTCTTCCCCAGCGGGCTTTTTTCTGCCCGTCGTTTGGCCGACGACAGGCACAGCAACAAAACGCTTTTGAGTCTGCATGCCCCTGTGGCCGATTTGCTGGCCAAAGCGAGCATGCGCGCCCTGGCTCTATGACGCCACGCCAGCCCCCGTTTTAGCCAGCGCATTGGCCAGCTTTCGCGCCAGCTCTTCTTCCTTGTAAGGCTTCTGCACGATCAGCTGTTGGTCAACGTCGAGAATATCGATATCGGCAAAACCGGTGATGAACATCACGGGCACGCCGGGGTGATCTTGCCGGACCAGCTCGGCCAGCTCGGCGCCCGTCATGTTGGGCATGGCGAAGTCGGTCAACACCAGCTCAATGCTCGAATCGATCTTCTTCAAGGCGTCGGCGCCGTTCTCCGCTTCCACCACACAATAGCCCAGCGAACTGAGCGTCATCGAGGTCACCGAACGCACTGCCGGGTCATCGTCCACCAGCAGAATCGTACGGTGCTGATCGTCTGCATCGGCATGGCCGGGCGTGTCCAGCGCGTTCGTCACCGATTGCGCCGTACCTGCGATGCTGGGCAGAAACACCTTGATCGTGGTGCCAACGTCCTCGGCCGTCTCGATGCGGACCCCGCCACCGGACTGTTTGGCAAAGCCGAACACCTGCGCCAGCCCCAACCCCGAGCCTTTGCCCACCGCCTTGGTGGTGAAAAACGGTTCGAATGCCTTGGCCAACACCTCTTCACTCATGCCACAACCGGTGTCGCTGACCGACAGCACCACGTAAGCCCCCGGGTCAGGGTCTTCCGGGCGCTGCGGCAGGTGATAGACCATTTCATTCCAGGTGCTCAGGCGCAATTGCCCACCCTGCGCCATGGCGTCTCGCGCGTTGATGGCCAGATTGAGGATGATCATTTCGGTCTGAGTGGGGTCCACCAGCGCACTCCATAAGTCGTCAGCCAGATCGGTTTCGACCCAGACACTGCCGCCCAGCGCACGCGCCAACAACTCGCGCATGCCGCCGATGGTGTCGTTGAGGTTCAACGCGACCGGCTCCAGCCGCTGGCGACGGGAGAACGACAGTAACTGGCTGGTCAACTTGGCGCCTCGCTCACCGGCCGAACGGATGTTTTCCAGGCGCTGCGGCGACTTGGCGAACACGCCTTTTTCCAGATCCCGGGCCAGGAAATTCGCACTGGTGAGGATTACCGTCAGCAGGTTGTTGAAGTCATGGGCGACCCCCGCCGTGAGTTGCCCGACCACTTCCAGTCGCTGCATCTGTTGCAGCGCGGCCTCGACACGCTCCCGCTCGCGGATCTGATCGCGCAAGCGTTTGTTGGTCGCCGCCAGTTCGTCCATTACCGTTCGCTCACTGGTGATGTCACGTACCGCGGCGTACATCACCCCCTCGTCCGGCACGATGGTCCACGACAACCAACGGTATCCGCCCTCGGCGTGGCGCATGCGGTTGACGAAACGGGTGGTCACGTTGCCGTTGGCGACGCTGGCGGTCTCACGCAGCGTCGCCTCCAGGTCGTCCAGATGAATCAGCTCGCCGAGGAACTGGCCATTGAAATCGCTGCGCGCCCACCCCAAGGTCGCTTCCCATGCAGGATTCAGGGCAACCGGGGTCAGGTCGAACCGCAGCACGCCCAGCAATTCACGGGACAGCTCCCACGTGCGGTCGCGCTCTCGGGTCCGTTGCACGACACGCTCGCTCAGGATCTCGTTGAGCTGTTGCAGGCCTTGGGTCGCTTGCTTGCGCTCGCTGATGTCCTGCATGACGCCAGTAAAGCGCACGCACAGGCCGTTTTCGAACAATGAACGGCCATTGGAAAACACCCAGCGCTCTTCGTCGCCCTCGACCATGATCCGGTGTTCGATCTGAAAGCCCGTGTCGGCGGTCAGCGCCGCCATGACTTTGGCTTGCAGCAGATCACGGTCGTCCGGATGGCAACGAGAAAACATAAACGGCAGGCTCACGTGAGCGTCGGCGGGCACGCCGTACAGGGTTTTGCAGCGCTCGTCCCAGAGCAAAATTTCGCTGCGCGGGTCGTAGTTCCAGACGCCCATGTCCGCCGCCTCGATCGCCAGATGCGCGCGGATTTCGGTTTCCTTGAGCGTCTGTTCGGCACGCTGGCGCTTTTCCCGCTCCTGCACCTCAAGCACGGCCCGGGTCACTGCTTTAGGCAGCATTTTCAGGTTCTGCTTGAGGACATAATCGATGGCGCCCATGCGCATCATCTCGACCGCATGCTGCTCGCCAAAAATGCCAGACAGAAAAATGAAGGGGGTCTGGGGGGCCAGCCGCAAGGCGTTTTCCAGCACCTCGGGGCCTGAGGAGCCCGGCAGCAGATAATCGCTGAGAATCAGGTCGAATCGCCGCGCCGACAACTCGCGCTCCACTTCCTGGTGGTTGTAGACCAGCGTGGCGTCAATCTTCAGCCCACTGCTTTCGAGGGTGAGCAGGGTCAGCTCCGCGTCGTGCGGGCTGTCTTCAACCAGTAGCAACTTGAGTAGCGGTATCGGCATGAATAGTCGTCGATCATTACACGAAGGCCTTCGCCGCCGACAGGAGTTGCGACGGCGCAGGCCTTGAGGGACGGGGCAATCAGGATCCCGGGCGGCGTGACAGTCGCAGAGAGCCGGGCGGCGGCTCGTTGAGAACGGCCCAGAAAACCCCGAGGTCGGAGATTGCCGAGACGAATTCCTTGAATTCGACCGGCTTGACGACGTAAGCGTTCACTCCCAACGCATACGCGCGTTGCAAGTCCGGCTCTTCGCGGGAAGAGGTCAGCATGACCACCGGCACACTGCGCAGTTCTTCGCTCTCGCGGATGGCCTTGAGCACTTCAAGGCCATCGAGTTTCGGCAGTTTCAGGTCCAGCAGCATCACGGCCGGATTGCCCGCCGCGCGATCGTGCCAGGCATTGCGTCGGAAGAGGTAATCCAGCGCTTCAGCACCGTCGCGCAACACGATGACTTCGTTGGCCAACTGGCTTCGTTCCAACGCAACCAGAGTCAGCTCCAGGTCGTTGGGATTGTCTTCCACCAGAAGAATGGGTTTGAGCATTGGGCGTCTCCTCGGACACTCAAAGGGTTACGGTCAAACTGCGCTTGGGCAGCGCAAAATAAAAAGTGGCTCCCTGCCCCAGCTCGCCATGGGCCCAGACCGAGCCGTCATGGCGCTCGATGATCCGGCGTACGCTGGCCAGGCCGATCCCCGTGCCTTCGAATTCTTCCATTCGGTGCAGACGCTGAAACACGCCAAACAGTTTGCCGGCGTATTGCATATCGAAGCCCACTCCGTTGTCGCGGATGTACACCACGACCTTGCCGTCCTCTTCGTAGCTACCGATCTCGATGACAGCCGCTTCCTGATTGCGGCTGTACTTGATGGCGTTGGACAGCAGATTGCGCATCGCCAGATGCAAAAACGCCGCATCAGCGATGACCACCGGCAACGGCTCTGGAATGCGCCATTGCAAATTCCGGCGCTCATAGTCGGGCTGCATTTCCCGGCGTATGGCCTCGATCATCGCATTGAGGTCGACGTGCGAGTAACGCATGGCCGAACGGCCCATTTGAGAGAAACTCAGCAAGTTGTCCACCAGCGTTCCGGCGAAACGCGCCGACTCGCCGATGTTTTCCAGAAAACGCACACCCCGGTCAGACAACTTGCTGCCTTCGATATCCCCCAGCAGCTCGGCGTAACCGACAATGTGCCGCAGCGGCGCGCGAAGGTCATGGGAAACGCTGTAGGAAAACGCTTCGAGTTCTTTGTTGGACTTCTTCAATTCTTCGGCCAGCTCAGCCATTTCCTCGGCCTTGCGCAAGACGATACCCAGCACGGCCGCCCGCAACTCGATCACACCTTCGGTGTCCAGCTCGTCCCAGGGTTGTGAGAAGCCCCGCACGGTTTCCTGCCACAGCGCAAAGCTGTGCCTCGGGCTCAGCGAGCCGCTGTCATCGACAGCCTTCTCGGGCCTGCCCGCCCAGTTCACCACACGGGTCTGTTCCGGGCGGAACCAGATGATGTAGTTCGAATGCAACTCGGAGATCGCCATGGCCAAGACGCCGCTGACGGAGCGACCGAGCTCGGGCAGCTCGGGAATGTCCCGACCCACGTTGTCCGACTGGAATACGTCGTGGGAGCCACGCTGGCTCAACCATTGCGTCAGGGCCTGAATCTGCCCGTGGTCCGGCGTCTCGCCGTAAACGTCCAGGGTCGATTCGGAGATGACCGCCGCGCCGGATGCGCCTACGAACGCCAGCAACACGTCGGGCATGGAGCGCAGGCCACTGATCACGCTGTCCCGGTCCGCCATGGCAGCAAGCATCTGCACAATCTGTCGACGCAGGCTCAACATGCGTTGGGTCTTGGCCTGAGCCTCTTTGGTTTCGATCTGCAACGACAACACGCTGCCCAACAGCTCACAGGCCGTACGGGTCTGAAAACTCACCGAGCGAGGGGTGGCGTGGTGGCAGGAAATCAAGCCCCACAACTGTCCCCGGACGACGATGGAGATCGACATCGACGCCAGCGTCTGCATGTTGCGCATGTATTGAAGATGCACCGGAGACACGCTGCGCAGGGTAGCGAAACTGAGGTCCAGCGGCGCACCGGTCACCGGATTGTCCACCGGCACCAAGGGCGAGGACTGGTAGTTCGCGTCTTCAATCACACGAATTCGGTTGGCCAAGTACAAAGCGCGTGCCTGGGCAGGAATGTCAGAGGCCGGGAAACTCAGGCCCAGATAATTGGGGTAGCCGTCGTCGGCGATTTCAGCATTGACCAGCCCGTTACCGTCGGCGTCGAAGCGGTAGGCCTTCACCCGGCCAAAACCGGTGATGCGCTTGACCTCTGACACCGAGCGCTGACACAGCGCCTCAATGCTTTCGGTCTCCTCCATCTGACTGATGAACGTGCGCATCAGCGGGTAGACGTTGCCGTAGGCCGACGTCATGTCGCTGGACGGTTCGAACTCGGCGAGCAATACCCGATCGTGCCGGTGCACCATCATCGCAATGGGCTTGCCTGCTTGCGCACCGATCAGAAAGCGCACATCGCCGACGTGAAAGGGGTTCTGGTCGTCTTCGGGCAACGCCGCAAAGCGCTCCAGCAGCCGCTCGGAGTGGTCGAACACCGTTCCCAGTGCTGCACCGATCAGCGCCTGCGGTGCGATCCCCAGCCAGTCACTGACGTTGGCACTGACCTGAACGACAGTCATCGTCACTTCTTCGATCACCAGCAAAAAGCCCTGGGGCTGAATGCTGCCGGGAATCTGGATCGGTTCACGGGCGCACTGGTCGATTGCGCTCTGCTCAAGCGCCGGACGGTGGGTCAACGGTCAATCTCCTTCACCCCGACCTGCATCGCACAGGCAGCTCCCGAGGTGGGTGCCAGACAGGTCGGCACTGAATGAATGGGTGTAAACAGTAACAAAAATATTCCATGGACACGATACAAGCCACGGCAATTCAGACTCAACGCATGATGTAACGCCACAAGGAAGCGCCGTCAAGGCAACAGCATGATGCGCCGTTGGTTCCATGGCGCTGCGACGCGGCGGAACGGCAAAACACCCGTCGGCCCGTCTGCGCCGTGGCTTTACGCACCGCTGGGCATGGTGAAGAAGGAAGGCGTCGAGCCAAAGGGCGTAGCGCAGGTGCGCAGATCATAGCGCAACTCGGCCACCAGTTCGGCCAGCGCGCGAACCGTGGTGAGGTGGGCAATCGAGACGTTCTCCGCGAGCATCGCTACACGCCCGGTGTCGGGGTCGAAGATTTTGACCATCAGCGCGTCGCCAGGCATCAGCGTGCATTCACACGCCAGCGGCCGAAAACTGCTCTCGATCGTCCTGCGCATTTCCGGGGTAAACAGCATGGTCCTACCTCCCTGTTGAGCACGCCCGGGCACCGTGATGCCTGCCTGTTTCAGACCGATGTGTCAGTGTAGGTTCACCGGGCAAAACGAGACAGGTCCCATTACAAGAATGTGGTGTCGATCACGGATTCAGCCACCGTCCCCAGCACAGGACAGTTGTCGGCGGTCATCGGAAAAGCCCCACCGCATTTGAAAACCCGTAGGTTCATCCCTGCAACATGCACAGCGAATCAGCGGGTGTGGCGCTGAGCGTGTGAGTGCACACGCGATTGCAAGTTGAACCGATGACTGTCATGCACCGGCAAGGCGATGAACGCTGGTGATGCGACCATTCCAGATCATTTCGTAATGCGCACTCTGGTGAATGGATACAACGTGGCGCGGCGTCATCAGCGCCCAGCAGACATTCCCCGGTGAGCGCACCGAGTGGTATCGCAGCCCCGCAACGCCTTTGCGTTTCAAACCTTCGCCCAGAAAATGGGAGGCCGAGTAATCGTCGGGGGCATAAATGGGATCGGACAACGGGACGTCAATGGCATCGACGCAACCCACCTCGCGAAACCGACACGACAAGCCACGAAAGACGAAGCGGTCGTAATTCAGGTGCTCCACGCCGGACCAATAGCGCTGTTGATGATGCTTCACCTCGGCAATGGCCGTGTCCACGGCATCCGCCAGATACAACACCCCGAACGTCCCGTTGCTGAAACGCGATCCGGCCGGGTTTACGTGGGTGAAAGGCGCTGTCGCGTAGGCGCAACCGGGAATGCCGAACGGGATGTCCTGCCGTGGGATCAGTTCCAGTCGGCCGAGCTCGTTCTGCAACCGGGGATTGGTCAGCGACTGGATCTGGTAGAGCGTTTCGAACTCATCGGCATCCGCCACATCGTTAAACAGGCTGATGGGCGGATATTTGGAATTGATCAGGCGCCAGGCATGCTGCTTTTCATCCGCAAGTGCAGGCAGCGCGTCTGGCGTCACCATTGCGCGCCCCGCAGGGCATCGATACGCCGAAACGTTTCATAGAGCGAGGTCATGTCACCTTGCGTCATGACGTCCAGCGGCGAGCGGCCGTTGAAAAATTCGTTGTGATTGGGCATCGAAGGAAAGCCGTAGACATTGTCCGGGTTGTCGAACAGCGTACGTAGCGCGGCATGGATGTTCAGCACGAAACTGATGCGTTGCAACTGATCCAGATCCAACGCCACTGACCAGTCGGCATCGTCCTGCCGGGCGCGGGTGTACGTGCTGCGGGAGATGCGCAAGATACGACAGGCCTGCTCACTCGACGTTTTCCATTTATCGAGAATGCGCAACGCCGTGCGCAGGCCCACAACGCCTTGCGCACGGGATAACGCCTGAATATTGAGCGCAGCAGCCATTAAACGGTCTCCTCACCTGATTCCACAGAATCAAATATAGACCATTCGCCTCTGAAGACGCAATCAGTGAAGCAGTCAGCGGCGGATAGAGTCCGGATGTTCGGCCTCATCGCGCACCATCAACATGATCGCGTCGCGCTTCTCCAGCAGGTGATGACGCAAGATGTGGCTCAACCGTTTGCCATCCCGGGTTTCGAGGGCTTCGATCATCTCTTCATGATCGTGAAGCGCCCGCTCCCACTTGGGGGCCTGTTGGTTGGACAGGAACCGCAGCGCCTGAATGCGCCGGTTCAGTGACAGGTACACCTGACGCAGCGCCGTGTTGCGCGCGGCCTGGTTGATCAGATCGTGGATCGCGCGGTTGCGCTGGTAGTAGCCGGGCAAGTCGTTCTGGTTCTTGCTCACCACCATGGCGTAGTGCAGCGCCTTGATTTCATCGAGTTCCTCGGTGGTGATGCGGTCGCATGCCAACTCTCCGGCGAAGGCTTCGATACCGCTCATCAGTTCGAAGGTTTCGCGAATTTCCAGCTCCGACATGCGCGCCACCGTGGCGCCTCGGTTCGGATTGATCTCAATCAACCCCTCTACGGCGAGGACTTTGAGCGCTTCACGCAGCGGCGTGCGGGAAATGCCGAGGGTTTCGCACAGCTCACGCTCGTTGAGTTTCTTTCCTGGAGCCAAAACCCCCTCGGTGATGAAACCGCGCAAGTGTTCGACGACGACATCGTGCAAGCGCTGACGCTCGACCTTGAGCAGCGGGCGGGCACTTTCCGGTTCGGCAAACGCTTCAAAATTTTGCATACAAAATCCTCTACAGCGACGTTTTGGACCAACGCCTTATGCTGAAAACACTCATCAGACCCCGGATATTAGCTCAATTGTGACGTTTGACACACTTGGACCCAGTGCTAATGTATTTTGCATTCAAAACACAAAGAACAAAAAAGGAGTCATCGAATGCTGAAGCTCGATTACCACCCGGCCGGTCGTCACTTCCTGCAAATCCCTGGGCCAAGCCCGGTTCCGGACCGCATCCTGCGCGCCATGAGCTACCCCACCATCGACCACCGCGGACCGGAATTCGGTGAGCTGGGGTTGAAAGTGCTGTCGGGCATCAAGCAGATCTTCAAGACTCAACACCCGGTGATCATCTACCCCGCCTCAGGAACCGGCGCCTGGGAAGCCGCGCTGTGCAATACCTTGAGCGCTGGCGATGAAGTGCTGATGTTCGAAACCGGCCATTTCGCCACCCTGTGGCAGAAAATGGCCCTGAGCCTGGGCCTCAAGCCACAGTTCATCGGCAAGCCCGGAATCGAGGGCTGGCGCGGCGGCGTTGACGCACAGATGATCGAATCCCACTTGCGTGCCGACAGCGCCCATCGCATCAAAGCCGTGTGCGTGGTGCACAACGAAACCAGCACCGGCGTGACGTCCGACATCGCTTCGGTGCGCAAGGCCATCGACGCCGCAGGCCACCCGGCGCTGCTGCTGGTGGACACCATTTCCGGTCTGGCTTCGGCTGATTACCGCCATGACGAATGGGGTGTTGACGTTACGGTCTCCGGCTCGCAGAAAGGCCTGATGTTGCCGCCGGGCATCAGTTTCAACGCCTTGTCGCCCAAGGCCATCGACGCCAGCAAAAGCGCGAAACTGCCGCGCAGCTTCTGGGGCTGGGACGAAATCATCGAGATGAACAAGACCGGCTACTGGCCGTACACGCCGAACACTAATCTGCTCTATGGATTGTCCGAAGCGCTGGACATGATCCTCGGCGAAGGCCTGGACAACGTGTTCGCTCGCCACAAACGCCTGGCGCAAGCCTGCCGCACCGCTGTCAACGCCTGGGGTCTGCCGATCCAGTGCGCGGACCCCACCGTCTATAGCCCGGTGCTGACCGGCGTCATGACCCCGGAAGGTGTCGATGCCGACCAAGTGCGCAAGCTCATTTACGAGCGCTTCGACATGTCGCTGGGCACAGGCCTTGGCAAAGTCAAAGGTCGCATGTTCCGCATCGGCCACCTGGGCGACTGCAACGACCTGACCCTGATGGCGACCCTGACTGGCTGCGAGATGGGCCTACAACTGGCGGGCGTGAAGCTACAGTCCAGTGGCGTGCTGGCAGCGATGGATTATCTGGGAGGGCAATCGGTCCCGCTGCGACGCGAATGACATGATCCGCGCTGCGGCACTCTTCGCAGCGCCTGTGCAAAACTGACTTACCTATCCCGAATCAACGCGCTGGCCCCAGCGCGAACAACAAGAAAATGGAGATAGAACATGAAGTTTTTACGCCTGCGCCCCACTACGGTGGTGCTCATCATGCTGTGCGCCATGTATTTCATCACCTACCTGGACCGGGTCAACGTCAGCACGGCAGCGGTGGGTTTTGGCAAGGAATTCAACCTCACGAAAACTGAAATCGGGCTGGTGTTTTCTGCCTTCGCTTACCCGTATCTGGTGTTTCAAATCATTGGTGGCTGGGTCAGTGACCGCTTCGGCGCCAAGCGCACGCTGGTGGTGTGCGGTCTGATCTGGGCCGGTGCGACGGTGCTGACCGGGCTGGCCGGTGGCTTCGTCTCGCTGATCATCGCTCGCGTCCTGCTGGGCCTGGGTGAAGGCGCCACCTTTCCCGCCGCAACGGCAGCAATGTCGCGCTGGGTGGCCAAGGATCAACGCGGCTTCGCTCAAGGCATCACCCACGCCTTCGCGCGCCTGGGTAACGCATTGGCACCGGCGGCGATGATTGCAGTGATGGCCGCCTATGGCTGGCGGGAATCGTTCTACGCCTGCGCTGCGATCAGTTTCGTCTGGGTCATGCTATGGATGCTGGTGTTCACCGAGCACCCCAAAGACCATCCGCGTATCAGCAAATCAGAACTGGACGTACTGCCGCCGCCCAAACCCAAGAGCAAGATCCCGCTGCCGTGGGGCCGCCTGTTCAAGCGCATGGCGCCGGTCACCATTGTCTACTTCTGCTACGGCTGGACGCTCTGGCTACTGCTCAGTTGGGTGCCGATGTACTTCATGAACATGGGGCTGGACCTGAAGAACACGGCGATCTTCTCTTCTACTGTGTTCTTCGGCGGCGTGGTCGGTGACACCCTGGGCGGCATCGTCAGCGACCGCATCTACAAACGCACGGGTGACCTGAACAAAGCCCGCAGCCGGATGGTCGCGATCTGCCTGACCTGCACGCTGTTGGCGCTGGTGCCGTTGATGTTCACCCACAACATGTACGTGTCGCTGGCGTGCCTGGCGGTGGGGTTCTTCTTTTCGGAAATGACCATCGGCCCAATGTGGGCGATTCCCATGGACATCGCGCCCGATCATTGCGGCACCGCCAGCGGCATGATGAACACCGGCTCGGCCATGGCAGCGATTGTCAGCCCGGTCGTCGCAGGCCTGTTGATCGATCAGTTCGGTAACTGGCAGTTGCCGTTTCTGGTCAGCGTCGTGCTGCTGGCGATTGGCGTGTTGTTGTCATTCCGTATGCGCCCACAGAGCAAATTCGATTACGGCAACACTGCTCAGGCAGCGCCCTCGAAAACCCCGGAGGCTCCAGCCGCCGTCGTCACCAGCAAATAACCCCGAACGGCTCGCCTGCGGGCGGGCCATTTTTGATAAGGATGCTTATACACCTCGACATCTTCCCCGGCACGACTCGCGCAACTGCTCGTTCAGGCGCAAAAAGACCGCCAACCGCCGGGCAATCTGCCCCCCCCCCTCGTAACGGGTAGATGACGCGTTTCAAGGAGCCTCCAGACGGCGCGATAAGCCCTGATCCCGCTGCCGCATCAGACCTTCCAGCGTAAAGCGGGCCTGGGTCAGCACTACCTCCCTCACCTGCTCCATTTCCTTCTGGTTGATCTGCGTCCACTTAAGCGCTTCGAGCAGCTTCGGTTTCTGCACCCTGAACGCCAGGCCCTGAGTGAACAGCGCCATGGAATGAATCACTGTACGGTCATCCTCGACGGCAAAGCCGGACAGGCGCGCGATCAACTGACGAATGACCACACCAACGCGCTTTTTGAAGCGGTCTTCGAAGGCCATGGTCGCGCTCTCCGGGCACAACCCGGCCTGATGGCGGTCGAGAAAAGCCCGCCACGCAGTGGTCTGCGGGCTGTCCTGAATGGTCGACACCACCGCGCCGAGAATCCCCAATGACGCTTCGATCAACGCCTGATCATCAGCATCGGCGGCGGCCAGCGCGCTTTCGGCGATGTCCACCGTTGGCCCCATCTTGCGCCATAACAGGCCAATCAAATGTTCGACACAGGCCAGGTACACCCCTTCCTTGCCATCGAAGTAGTACTGCAAGGCCGGTGAATTGACCCCGGCGGCGGTGGCGATGTCACGCGTCGATGCGCCGTCGTAGCCGCGTTCACCGAACACCGAAACGGCGGCCTCGATGATCCGTGCGCGAGTCTCTTCGCCGCGTTGATAGCCACCCTCGGCGGCGGGTTTGTGTCGTGCCATGTGCAGCTCCCGTTCGGTACCGGGCCAAAATATACCAGTTGACAAAAATTCGCGAAAAAACGAATTTATTCCACCTGGTATAAATTCTGGAGTGACCTGATGTCCGCCGCACAACCCACGCCTCAGGTCGCCCCTGAAGACGCCGCCGACACCACCAACGGTCAACGGGGCAAGGCCCGACGAATTTTGTTGAGCCTGGTCGGCGCCGCCTTGTTGATCGCGCTGTTCTGGGGCGCCTGGTGGTGGATCACCGGACGCTTCATCGAATCCACCGACGATGCCTATCTGCAAGCCGACAGCATCAGCGTGGCACCGAAAATCAGCGGCTACGTTGGCGAGGTGCTGGTGGTCGACAACCAAACCGTCAAGCGCGGAGATGTGCTGGTGCGGCTGGACGCGCGCAAGTATCAGGCCGTCAGTGATGAAGCATCAGCCACGATTGCGGCTCGCAGCGCTGATCTGGCCAAGGCCCATGCCGAACTCGTACAGCAGGACTCGACCATCGCCGAAGCCCGCGCGCAATTGCAAGGCGCCGAAGCCGATGCTCGCCACGCCCAGACCGAAGTCGCTCGTTATGCTCCGCTGGCCCGTTCTGGCGCCGAACCCGAGGAGCGTCTGGCGCAGCTCAATAACCAATTGGCTCAGGCCCGCAGTACCGTCGCGGCCAAACAGGCAGCGCTGCGTTCCAGCGAAACCCGTTACGGCACGCTGCAAGCCCAACTCAAACAGGCACAGGCGCAACTCGGCGTGGCCAAGGCCAGCGAGGCGCAGAGCCAACTGGACGTCGACGACGCGGTGATCCGCAGCCCCATCGACGGGCGCATCGCTGACCGTGGCGTGCGTCTGGGCCAATACGTTCAGCCCGGCACACGCCTGCTGACGGTGGTGCCGGTCGATGCGATCTACCTGACCGCCAACTACAAGGAAACGCAGATCGGCGACATGCGGCCCGGCCAAACCGTGAGCGTTCACATTGATGCCCTGCCAGGGCGCACGCTGCAAGGTCATATCGACAGCCTGGCCCCCGGCACTGGCGCGCAGTTCGCCTTGCTGCCGCCGTCCAATGCCACGGGCAACTTCACCAAGATCGTGCAACGGGTTCCAGTGCGCATCGCGCTGGACATTCCCGACGACGTGCGCCCGGCGCTGGTCCCCGGCCTGTCGGCCACCGTGGAAGTCGACACCCGCACCGGCAACGCGGACGCTCACCATGGCTGAAGCCACTGCAACCGTGGCGTACGCCGAGACGCCACGCAACGCTTCGCTGACCGACTGGATCGCCGTCGCTGCGGGTTCACTGGGTGCGTTACTGGCGACACTGGACATCTCGATCACCAACTCGGCGTTACCGCAGATTCAGGGACAGATCGGCGCGACCGGCACTGAAGGCACCTGGATCGCCACCGGCTACCTGATGTCGGAGATCGTCATGATCCCCCTCGCTGCGTGGCTGACCCAGGTGTTCGGCCTGCGCCGCTTTCTGATCGGCACCACGCTGATGTTCACCTTCTTCTCGATGTTCTGCGGCCTCTCCTCCAGCCTCGGCGCGATGATCGCCGGGCGTATTGGTCAAGGGTTTGCGGGAGGCGCGATGATTCCCACCGCACAAACCATCGTGCGCACGCGGCTGCCTGCCCATCAACTGCCCATCGGCACCACCATGTTCGGCATGACGGTGATCCTCGGCCCCTTGCTGGGGCCGGTCATCGGAGGCTGGCTCACGGAAAACATCGACTGGCGCTGGTGCTTCTTCCTCAACCTGCCCATCACCATTGCCCTGATCACCCTGCTGTTGACCGGTTTGCCGTCCGAACGCATGAACCTTGAGCGCTTCATCAAGGCCGACTGGGCGGGGATCCTCGGCTTGGCGATGGGCTTGAGTTCGCTGACCGTGGTGCTGGAAGAAGGCCAGCGCGAACACTGGTTCGACTCATCGCTGATTGTCTGGCTGAGCATTGCGACCGTGGTCGGTTTCTTCCTGATCGCCGTCGGCCAGTTGCGTTCACGTACGCCAATCCTGCGCCTGCAATTGATGCTCAACGGCAGCTTCGGCAGCGTCTTGTTGATCGCCACGGCAGTGGGTGCCGGTCTGTACGGAACGGCCTATCTGGTGCCGCAGTTCCTCGGCATCGTGTCGGGCTACAACGCCGAACAGTCCGGTTCGATCATGCTGTTGTCGGGCATTCCGGCATTTCTACTGATGCCGATCCTGCCGCGAATGCTCGGCCGTTATGATTTGCGAATCATGGTCGGGCTGGGGTTGCTGCTGTACTGGGCCAGCTGTTTTCTCGACACCGAACTCACGACGCAAAGCGTCGGCCATGATTTCGTCTGGTCGCAATTGCTGCGCGGCTTCGGGCAGATTCTGGTGATGATGCCGCTGAGTCAATTGTCGATGCGCTCGGTGGAGGCCAAAGACGCAGGCGACGCCGCCGGGCTCTACAACATGTCGCGCAACCTGGGTGGCACCATCGGCCTGGCGCTGCTCGGCGTGCTGATGGACCGTCGCAGCCACTTTCACGACGACGCCCTGCGCGAAGGCATTCTGGCCAACAGCCAATTGGCCCAGGACCAGATGGCCAGCAGCACGGCCAGCCATCTCGCACAGACCGGCGATGCCTCGACCGCACAACTGCGAGCGTTTGCCCAACTGGCCAACGACATCGCGCAGCAGGCCTCGGTCATGGCCTACAACGACGCGTTTTACGTGCTCGGTCTGGCCATGCTGGCGTGCCTTCCCTTGATCTTCATTCTGAAAAAGCGCGCGGCGCTGGCAGGCACACGAAAATGATTGCTCGCACGATTCCCCTCTTCCTGACCCTCGGCCTGTTGTCCGCCTGCACCGTGGGGCCAGACTACAAAGGTGCACCGGACATAGCCCCCAAAACCCTCGCCGCCAGGCAACTGCCCCATGCCGACAGCACGGCGAGGAAAGCCCCCGCCGTTGCCCAGTGGTGGCAGACCCTGGGCGATCCGCAGCTCAACGGCTTGATCGAGCACGCCATGAACAACAGCCCCGATATCGCCACTGCGCAAGCACGTCTGCGCCAATCCAGGGCCAGCCTGAAAGGCAACCAGGCCAACCAGATGCCCAAGATCAGCAGCAACGCGGCGATGTTGAAACTGCGCTCCCCCGACACCTCAGCCTTTGGCGGTGAAAGCGGCGGCAGTCGAGGCCCGTTGACCTTGTATCTGGCGGATTTCGACGCCAGTTGGGAAGCTGACCTGTTCGGCGGCACCCGGCGCGCCATCGAGGCCGCACAGGCTGAAGCCGAATCGTCTCAGGCCCGGCTGGCCGATGCACAAGTGCAACTCGCCGCTGAGGTGGTGCAGACCTACGCGGATTTGCGTGATCAACAGACCCGACTGGCACTGGTGGACGCCAGCGTCGAGATCGAAGAACAGGCCGTAGACCTGACGCAACAGCGTCGTACCCAAGGCGTCGCCTCGCAGTTACAACTGGAACAAGTGCTGACCCAGGCCGAGAACACCCGCGCACAACGCCTGCCTTTGCAAGCGTCGATCATCGAGTCGATGGATCAACTGGGCCTGCTGTGCGGGCTGGAGCCGGGTGAATTGGACACGCAGTTGAATACCGCGCGCCCATTGCCAAACATTCCGAGCCAGGTGCCCTTCGCTGACCCGGCGGCGATTCTCAAGGCCCGGCCTGACATTCGTGTGGCCGAACGCGCGCTGGCGTCCAGCAACGCGCAGATCGGCGAGAAGAAAGCCGACTGGTTCCCAAAACTGAGCCTGATGGGCGACTTGTCGTTCTCGGCTGCCGATCCCGCCCATCTCGCACGCAAGGACAACGGCACCTGGTTACTGCTGCCACGGCTGAGCTGGAACATTCTGGATTTCGGTCGCGTGGCCGCCAGCGTCGAAGGCGCAGAAGCCGGACACGACGAAGCCCTCGCCCAATACAAAAGCGTGGTCTTGAGTGCTCTGCGAGACGCCGACGTCGCCCTCGCCCGTTATGGCCATCAGCGGGAAAATGTGGTGCTGTTGAGAAGTGTCGAAGCCTCCGCTGTGCGCGCCGCCGACCTGACGCGCCAACGCTATCGCGCGGGCACCGCGAGCACCCTCGACTGGCTAGACGCCGAGCGCACGCGCTATCAGGCGCAGGAAAGCCGCATCTCTGGCGACGCGGCACTGCTCAAGGATTTTGCCTCGCTGCACAAAGCCCTGGGGCTGGGCTGGACGCTGTAATCATCCGCGATCACACGCAGTCTTTGGCGGCCTGACCGAAACCGGTGGTCAGCAGGCTGCGTTCATAAATGAACACCTTGCCCCCGGTAGGCGCCTTGTACGCTTCGATCACGTTGTCAGCGGCCACCGAACTCGACACGACGATTCGGTAATGGCGTTGGGCCTGAGACAAGATCGGACTCATCGAATGGCCCTGTAACTTGGGCACCACACAGGCGGCGAATTGTTCGGGCGACTTTTTGGTTTCCAGCGTGAGGGTCGGCTCATTGGGTGCCGAGGCGCAGCCGGTCAACAGTGCGAGAGCGGTCAGGGTGGCGGAGATCATCAAAGTGCGCATGGTCAGGTCCTGTCAAAAATGCTGCTCATCAGGCAGTTCTTCTATGCAGGCCATTGTCCGGATTGATCGCCAGAACTGAACTTGAAAGGGCTGATGCTCACTATCACTGCAAGCGATAGTTGAAAGCCTATGACGCAAACTCAAAAAAAAACGCTGCATCTTCATGCAGCGTTTTTTATTCATCCATTTCAATCATACCGATAGCGCCAATCCATTAACCGTTTTGACGGCCATAACCTTGAGTGGTGTATTCCAGATTGTGCGAGGCGCCATTGCTGTCGACATAAGTCATTTGAGTTTTGACCAGACCGTCGACTTTCTCAGGGTCTTGAGCGGTTTTGACGCTGACGACCTTGGCAACGTCCAGGCCTTTGTGACGGTTGTACTGCTCGACCTGAGTCAGTGGCTGGGCGCTGGCGGCGCTGGTGGCAAGCTCATTAGCCGAAGCGAAGACACTAAAAAACGAGAGAGCGGCGAAGGCAACGTATTTCATTTTGATTCTCCAGAAGTCGGTTTAAAACGTGAGTGAGCAAAGCGCGGTTTCGTTTGCTTCTGGAACTCATTCTTATGGATTTTTTATCGAAGGATAAATACTTGCTGTCGATAGGAAACATTAGCGGCATCAATACCCGCGATTGTACTATTTGCTGCAACAGTGTTTATTCATATTAAACAACAATAACACCTCAACTAAGTTACACCGCGCAGGGTGGCGCAACCCTGCGCGACCCTTGAGTCTTAACGCAAACCGAAGCCAAGGCGTTTCAGCTCTTCAACCAGATGCTCCCGGCCATGCAGGTTGGCCACGCTGCGCAGGCGAGCGACCACCTGCTCGGACCACCCTGCCGCCTTCAGGCCTTCCTGCCTATAGAACGCACCCAGTCGCGCATCGTACTGTTCAATGGCGGACTGCTCGGGCGCCACCGAGTAAGTCTCGCGGTGCAGCACGGCCGACTGAGGCAAACGTGGCTTGACCTGCGCTGGACGCTCGGGCGCCGGATAGCCAATGCACAGGCCAAACACTGGATAGACCTGAGGAGGCAGTTCCAGTTCTTTCGCCACACCTTCGATGTCATTGCGGATCGCGCCAATGTAAACGCTGCCCAACCCCAACGACTCCAGCGCCACGACGGCGTTCTGCGCGGCCAGTGCTGCATCGATGGTGCCCAGCAGCAGGCTTTCCAGATAAGGCATGGCTTCGAGTTCAACCTGCTGGCGCTCACCCAGACGCGAGACGCGAGACAAATCGGCGAGCCACACCAGAAACAGCGGGGCCTGATGAATATGCGCCTGATTACCTGCAAAGCTCGCCAACCGAGCCTTACGCGCGCTGTCTTCAACCGCCACCACGCTCCAGACCTGCAAGTTTGACGAACTGGCCGCCGACTGGGCAGCCGCGATCAAGGCTTCCAGCGTGCCATCAGGCAAGGGCCGATCGGTGAAAGAACGGACGCTGCGATGATTGAGCAGCTCATCGAGCATTGGACTCCAGCTCCCTGGGACCTGAATGTCGGGCTGACCATAGCGAGTGGCGAGGCGTTGTTGAGCGGTGTCTGTCATGGGGAAGTTCCGGAACCGATGAATAAATCGTCTGAGACCGGCATTTCAGGACAGAACGCCCGCAAAAGGCAAGTTTTCGGGCAAACAAAAAAGCCAGCTACATGAGCTGGCCTTTTTGATGTTTCGTCTGGCTCCACGACCTGGACTCGAACCAGGGACCCAGTGATTAACAGTCACTTGCTCTACCAACTGAGCTATCGCGGAATGAGCGCTATCTTACTGATTGAAAAAGAGAAGTCAAGCAATCGAGTGAAAAAAATTCGCCGGGTAAGTCGACTCCACGTGCGAACCCGCCCGACGCACTTTTCGCCCTCAACGCTTAACGACGGTCCAGCCACACCGTTTGCGCGTTGCAGAATTCGCGGATGCCGAAGTGCGACAGTTCGCGACCGAAACCGCTCTTCTTCACGCCACCAATCGGGACGCGGGCGTCGGATGCAGTGTAGCCGTTGATGAACACGCCACCGGTTTCCAGACGCGCCGCGATATCGCGCGCCTTCTCGACGTCGGCAGTCCAGACGCTCCCGGCCAGGCCGAATTCGCTGTCATTGGCCAGTTCGACCGCATGCTCGGCGTCGCGAGCGACGATCAGCGACGCGACAGGACCGAACAGCTCTTCCTTGAACGAAGTCATGCCAGGGCGTACGTTCGACAGAATGGTCGGCGCGTAGTAGTTGCCCTCGCCTTCGATCTTCTCGCCACCGAACAGCAAGGTCGCGCCTTCGCTGACGGTCTTGAGCACTTGCTCGTGCAGCTCGTCACGCAGATCGTAACGGGCCATCGGGCCGATGTAGTTTTCTTCGTTCAGCGGGTCGCCGATTTTCAGGGCTTTGACCGCCGCCACGAACTTCTCGGTGAACGCAGGCAGCACGCTCTCTTCAACGATGATGCGTTTGGCCGCCACGCAGATCTGGCCACTGTTCTGATAACGGCCGATGGTCGCGGCTTTGACGGCCTCGTCCAGATCGGCGTCGGCCAGTACGATGAACGGATCGGAACCGCCCAGTTCCAGCACGCACTTCTTCAACGCAGCGCCCGCTTGGGCTGCAATCGCAGAACCGGCGCGCACGCTGCCCGTCACGGCGACCGCAGCAATGCGTGGATCAGCGATGGCCTTGGACACGCCTTCGTTGCCCACGTTGATGACTTCGAAAACACCTTGCGGCAGACCGGCTTCAGCCAGCGTGTCACGCAGCAAGTAAGCGCTGCCCATGACGTTTGGCGCATGCTTGAGCACGTAAGTGTTGCCCGAGAGAATCATCGGAATCGCGCCGCGCATGACTTGCCAGATCGGGAAGTTCCACGGCATGACCGCAAGGATCGGCCCCAGCGGCAGGTAATCGATGTAAGCCTTGTCGTTTTCCACCGGAGTCGTTTCAGGGGCCAGCATGGCCGGACCGTTTTCGGCATACCACTCGCAGGTCACGGCGGTTTTTTCCACTTCGCCACGGGCCTGAGCGATGGGCTTGCCCATTTCAGCGGTCATCATCTGCGCGAGGGCTTCGGCGTTCTTGCGCAATGCCTTGGCGATACTGCGCAGTTGCTCGGCACGGGCGCTGACGGGCTGCTTGCGCCAGGCCTTGAAGCCGGCAGCAGCGCGGGTCAGGGATTGTTCGAGATCAGCGGCGGTTTCGAACGGGTATTGTGCAAACACCTTGCCGGTAGCGGGGTTCAGCGAGACAGCGTGGGTCGACGATACGTGTTGCGACATGACAGATAGCCTCCTGTAAGGGTTGATCTTCACCACTGGGCTGACACCCGTTGCTGAAGTCTTGGCGTCACGATAGGCTCTCTGAAAAATTTCCGATAATGAATAATTATCAAAAATACATTCTCAAAACGAGAAAGATGAGAATTCGCCATGGACCTGACCCAACTCGAACTGTTCAAGGCCATCGCCGAGGAAGGCAGCATCACCGCTGCCGCCCAGCGCCTGCACCGCGTGCCGTCCAACCTGACCACCCGCATCAAGCAACTGGAGCAGGAATTGGGGGTGGACCTGTTCATCCGAGAGAAACTGCGCTTGCGCCTGTCCGCCACCGGCCACACGTTTCTGGACTACACCCGGCGCATTCTGGAACTGGTTGAAGAGGCAAAACAGGCAACCTCGGGGTCTGAGCCGCAGGGCGTGTTTTCCCTCGGTTCGATGGAAAGTACGGCAGCGGTACGCATCCCTTCCCTGCTCGCCGAGTTTCATCAGCGTTATCCAAAGGTTGAGCTGGATCTGTCCACCGGCCCCTCCGGTGACATGATCGATGGCGTGTTGTCGGGACGACTCAGTGCAGCCTTCGTTGACGGGCCGTTGCGCCATCCGGATCTGGACGGCATTGAATTGTTCGAAGAGGAAATGCTGTTGATCACCGCCGCCAGCCACGACCCCGTGACACGGGCACAGGACGTCAGCAGTAAAACGGTCTATGCGTTTCGCCAGAACTGCTCCTATCGCCGCCACTTCGAAGCCTGGTTCAAGGCTGATATGGCGACACCGGGGAAGATTTTTGAGATGGAGTCCTACCACGGCATGCTGGCGTGCGTGACGGCGGGTGCGGGGGTCGCCATGGTGCCGCGCAGCATGCTCGAAAGCATGCCCGGCAGCCGCAACGTCAACGCCTACCCGCTGAGCGAGGAGTTTCGCTACCTGAACATCTGGCTGACCTGGCGCCGTGGCGTGCGCTCACCGGCGTTGAATGCGTTCATCGACCTGGTGCAGAGCGCTGTAACAGCCACCGCCCCTGTCGAAGAATTGGCGGGAGAACCGAGCCCCACCATAACCCCTGTAGGGCATACCTCCTTGTTCAGCACGCAGCCCCTGTGAGCGAGTTTATCTGCGAAAGCGAGGTGTCAGGCGCCATCGATGTAAAGGCTGCCGACGTCTTCGCGAATAAATTCGCACACAAGGGTTAGCGACGCCCATTGCTCACGCTCAGGCGGACGACCTCTACGCCAACATCATGGAGCGCGGTAAAGTGCGGATCGGCGTCAACCTCAGTGGCCTGCCGTTTGGCACCTACAAGCCCGGCACGCAGACGCCGGTGGGGTTTGCCGTCGATCTGGCGCAGGACATTGGCCACAAACTGGGGGTCGAGACGGAAGTGGTCCCGGTCGTCGCCGCCAACCGCGCAGTGTTTCTGCAACAGGGCAAGGTCGATCTGCTGATCGCCAACATGACGGTCACGCCTGAGCGAGCAGAACAACTGGATTATGTCCCCACGCCCTACGAGCAACTGGGCGGCGCATTGGTTGCCCCGCGCCATTCCGGCATCACCCGCTGGGAGGACTTGAAGGATAAAACGGTGTGCATTTCTCAAAGGCGTTTCGCGGTCAGTCCGAGGTTCTGTTGGCCTTGCGTGGCAACGGCTGTGACGCGATTGTCCTCAACAGTCCAATCATGCATGAACTGTTGAGGCAGCCTGAGTGGGCGGGTTTCGAGATTCCGATTGCCGAGGATCTGGTGCCTGCAGATTCGGTGATCTGGCTGCGCAAGCGACAGCCCGAACTAAAGAGCGTGCTGGACCGTATCGTGCAGGACTGGCACGGCAGTGGCTGGCTGCTGGCCCTCGGCAAGCAGTACCAGATGCAACCGTCGCCCTTGATTGCTCAACTGCACGAGCAGTACGCATCAAAACCCGCGCTTGCGGTGCCGGTGACGCCCTGAACGGCGCCCACAAAAAAGCCACCCTGAACCGAATCGGGGTGGCTGGTTCGGCCTGACACTATTTGGTGAGTCGGTCGTAATCCATCTCACCGGCCACTTCGCGGAAGTTCATGTGGTCCAGTTTCTGGCCCTGTTCAGCCAGACGACCTGCGCCCACCTTGTCCGAACCGTCAGAGGCCAGGCCACGCTCTGGTTGGCCATTGGCAGCGACGGCGTTAGCGCCGACATGGTCTGCACCATCCGAAGCAACGCGATTGGCGCCCACTTTGTCTGCACCATCCGAAGCAACGCGATTAGCACCGACTTTGTCTGCGCCGTCCGAGGCAACGCGATTAGCACCAACTTTGTCTGCGCCATCGGAAGCTACGCGATTAGCGCCGACTTTATCCGCACCGTCCGACGCAACGCGGTTGGCACCGACTTTATCCGCACCATCAGAAGCCACGCGATTAGCACCGACTTTGTCTGCGCCATCCGAAGCCACGCGATTAGCGCCGACTTTATCCGCACCATCAGAAGCCACGCGATTAGCACCGACTTTGTCTGCGCCATCAGAAGCCACGCGATTAGCGCCGACTTTATCCGCACCATCAGAAGCAACGCGATTAGCGCCGACTTTATCCGCACCATCAGAAGCAACACGATTAGTGCCCACTTTATCGGCACCGTCCGAAGCTACGCGGTTAGCACCGACTTTATCCGCACCATCCGACGCCGTCGCATTGGCACCGACATGATCTGCACCGTCGGACGCCGTCTTGTTCGGACCTACCTTCTCGGATCCGTACTCGGCGACGGTTTTGCCGTCATTCACGTCGGACGCCGCATACGCAACAGACACACCCATGGCCAGCACGGAAACCGCGAGGCCCATCATCAATTGTCTTTTCATAACCGATTGCTCCACGTGTCATGTCGGTCGGTGCGAGCAAGATGCCCGGCAAGTTGCCTTCCTCGACAATAAAACATCGCACGTCCAATTCAATATGCGCGTACGTTCCTGATAACTAACGCCAGAACAGCCAGCAGGCAGTGATGAACCGGGCCGGTGTCTGGAAGACGACGGCCCACGTTCGCTCAGGATAGACCGCTTTGCGGGCTTGCGCCCGGCCACGCTGGACTGTCCGCCCAATGGCCAAGTCATACGCTACCGAAAGTTTCGAGCTATTACGCGTCCATTAGTTCGTCGCGGCGAAATAAAAGCACAATTGTGCAAGTGCGCGCTGCTACAACTTCGCAAAAGATTAATCGTGTAGCGGTAATAATAGAGGCGTTAACAGTGCCTCAAATAAGTGCACTCTGTGATCCATAAAGTAAGTCGGAGGCGACGCATGACTTAACCGATTGATTTCTCGGTACTCCCATGACGCAACGTTCATCGAGGCATTGCGAACAGACGTCCGCAATACCCCCATTGAAGCGAAATCTCGCAACAGAGCGTCACGTCATCTCGATGAAGTCTTCATCGGGGTCACGATCACGACGCCTGACGTGGTTGTCGTATTGTGCACGCAAGGCGGCGCCGGTCGTCACCGCCGCGTTGATTCCGGTGTTCGTGGCGCGGACTGCGGCATTGGCTGTCGCACGGGCTGCCTCGGCGGTGTGGGTTCCGACGAACGAAGCGCTGGTTGACGCGGCATTCTTCACGGTGTTTTGCAACAGATCCTCCGCCGCACGGGTGGCGGGATCGGTCACGACGCCCGCCGTGGTCCATCCTGCGAATACCGCCGATGAAGCCGCCGCGTTGGTGAGTTGGCTGACGGCGGTTTTCGCGTAAGGATTGCTGATGTTTTTCGTCGCCAGTTCCTGCAACTTGCCGACACCTGCAAAGCCGCCCGCCAGCGCCAGGCCATTCTGGGTCAGGCTGCTGGCCGTCACCAGACCGCGCACGGCCTTGCCGCCATCGGTGAGGATGTCGATGGGCATGCCCGCCACCCGCTTTGCGGCGTTCAACGCAGCGCCGGTATAGCTCGCGTTCTTCATGCCGCGCCAGGCGTCCAGCCATTCGGTTTCCTCATCCAGCGGCTTGGTTTCAGTGTCCTTGCGCCCGAAGACGTAGGCCCCGCCGCGCTGATGATCGCGGTTTTCGGTGGTCTGCATCCGACTGGCAAAGGCTGCGTTGGCCGCCAACCCGCCCACCGCCGCGATACCGGTGTCCATGCCTGCCTGAAGGCCAGGATGACCCGCCAGCGCCGTAGCCACTATCGTTCGCCCCAGGTTCCGTGCGGTGTAGCTCTGGATCGCGCCGCCCATGTCGACGCTTCGCTGAAGCAATCCCGGGGCCTGACGCTTCAGCGAGTCGGCCATGGCGCCATGCAGCTTTTCAGGCGCTGCCTTGAGGTATTGGGTGTCGCCGGTCACGCGATTCATCACCCCTGTGCCGACCTGATCCATGACCCCGGACAACGCGCCGGAAATCAGCGGCGTCAACGGTTTCAGCGGCGTGGGCAGCCAGTCACCCTTGTTGATCTCTGGACGTGCGTATTGCAACACCGTGGCGGCGGCGAACGGAATGGCACGAAAGGCGCTGGAACTGCGCGCCGCCAGGCGATCGAGCTTGTCGGCCTTGGCCAGCGTGTCAGCGATGTCACCCAGGGTTTCACCTTCGCGTTGCAGGACGCGCGCACGACTTTCGGCGATCAGGTCAAGCTGACGATTGTTTTGCGTGGCACGTTCGTTGTACAGGCCGACCTCATCCAGTTCCGCCTGGCTGGCGTCGCGGGGGATATCCTTGAGGGCTTGCCGGTGGGCGGCGAAGACATGGGTTTTCAGGTAATCGGCGATCACCCTGACTTCATGGGCCACCATCGCCGGGGTCATGGCATTGACCGGCCCGGTGCCTTGCCCTCCTTCGGTTTCGTGAATCGAGCTGGCGGCCGAAGTATCGACCGGCGCGACGCCTGGTGACGGCGTTCTTTGAATTCCATTCATGGTTGAACTCTCTGAAACGGGGGCCGCAGCGTTTCAGCGATGCGGCCAATGGCCGACGAGCAGGCACAGCCCGTCGGTGTTGGAAGGGACTGACCAGCGTCAGGCAGGCAGTTGACCCTGACCGCTTTCGATGATTTTGGCGAAGTTCATCACGTTGTTGACGTAGTTCGGATCGCCCACGCCGCCTGCGTTGGACAAATCGCCTTTGCTCACTTTGTCAGGGCCGGAGTTGTATGCCCGCAGCGCTGAACCCCAGTCGCCGAATGCCTGATGCTGGTCACGCATGTACAGCGCGCCCGCCATGATGTTGTCGTGGGCGTTGTTCACGTCGGCGTTGCCCAGCAGGTCGGGGTTTTCTTTCTTCAGACCGGCGAACGTATCGGCGTTGACCTGCATCAGACCGGCATCCGTCTTGCCGTTGACGTTGGTGGTGTCCTGCCCCAACTGGCCACGGGATTCGGCCCAGATTTGCCCGGCCAGAATGTTGGCCGGAACGCCGGTCGCTTGCGAGGCGTCCATGATGTCGTTGCGGTACGGTTCCAGTTGCTTAGGCAGGTGCAGATCGCCAGAGCCGCTGAGGGACGTGTCGTCGGTCACGCCGCTGGCAGCATTGCGGGTGGGCGCGCCCACACCCGAGCCGCCGTCCACGGAGCCACTTCCTCCGCCACCACCGCCATTGTCCACGCCGCCGCCACCGCCGTTTTGCGCAGCGAGGTTCTGTGTGTTCGGCAAGTTGTTGGGGTTGTTCTGCATGAGCATCTGCATCAGTTCCATCAGCAGGGTCATGATCTGCTGCACGATGCCGTTCTGGTTGTTATCACTGGACAGCGCATTGCTCGCATTGACTTGCGGGTCCTGGCTGTTCGGGGGCGCGAAGTTCACTTGTGACTGCTGCGCGGGGTTGGCGAACAGCAAGGTGCTCGGGTCAATGCTCTGATTGCCGCTACCACCGCCGTTCAACGGGTTGTGTTGCCCGGCTTTACCGCTCAGGGACGAGAAGTCCGTGGGCGTGCTCAAGTCCTGTAACGGACGAAGCGACGAAACACCGATGTTCATGATCGTTTACCTCTTTCAGCTCAGGGGGGATGAATCAATGGGCCTTGGGAATGCCGAACTGGTCCAGAACCGGGTCGACGTTGTGATCGAAGGCTTTTTGCGCCTTGTGTTTTTTCACCGCTTCGATGATCGCGGAGATGCCAAAACCCAGGCTCATGGCCGCGTCAGCGATCCAGCCCACCACTGGAATCGATGCACCGATGGCCGCGCCTGCCGCCATACCAGCGGCCTCGCCGACGACCATGCCCGCGACGCGGCCACCGACCTTGGCCGCGACTTCGCCCAACCCGGCACGGCCTGCAGATTTGGCCAGTGCGTCATAGCCGTGTTTGGCTGCCGACAGCCCGGATTTGGTGCTGTCGTAAATGGTTTTGGCCGCATCGGCCTTGTCGCCACGGGCGAGCATGTCCGAGACCGACGCAAAGCCTGCGATGGACTGAAACGCTTTAGGCCCCATCTGCGACGCCGCCTGCATGAGCATCGAAGGCGCGTGGTCCTTGTCGCCCTTGGCGTTGTCCAGCACCTTGCGCCCGGCCTTGGAGTCCTGAAGCTGATTCAACGTGGACTGCACGTAACTCGCCTGCTGCCCCTGAACGAAATCCTCGGGCAGCACGCTGTCGTAGGCGGCCTTTTGCGCGTCGGCGCTGTTCAGCGCCTGCTCGCCATCGGCCTTCTTCTGGTTGAGCAATTGCTGAACCGCGCCGCCTTCGCTGAAGTTCCGCACGTAGGAGTCCTGCACCCGGCCTCGCAGATCGGGGCGCTGGCCCAGCACCTGTTGCGCGGTCGGGACATTGGCGTCCGGCCCCAGCAGATCCTTCTGCATCTGCAACTGCGCGGACAACCCGCCCAATGCGCTGCTGTAGTCGGCGTTAGGTTTGTCCTTGGTGGTGGCCTTGTCGGCGGTGTTCAGATCGGTTTGCAGCGCCTGCCCGCTGTTGACCCGCTGCATCTGTTCGTTGACCGCCTTTTGCAGTGACGGCGTGCTGCTCACCAGCGCGCGGGACTGCTGCGGAATCTGCTGATCGAGGAACGCTTGCACGTCCGGATCGGCCTGTAACTGGGCAATCTTCTCATTCAGGGCGTCTTCGGTCTTGCCGGTCTTGCGCAGGTCCTCCCCCGCCACCACGCTTTGCAGGGTCTGCTGGAGTTTCACCATGACCGCCGCTTTCTGTTCCCCGCTATAGGCCGAGGGGTTCTCGAAGACGTCCTTGCCCAGTTTGCTGATGTCGGTATTGGCCACTGAATTGAGGGTCGCCGCGTCGCTGAGCACACTGGCGAACTCGCCGCCATTAGTGGGCGCCTGCTTCTTGATCCAGTCGCTGATGTTGCTGGCGCTGAACAGTTTGTCCGGGCTGTGGGCGGCCAGCGAACGGCCTTCAAGGCCACCCTGGTCGATCTGTGTCAGAAAGCCGGGCTGCGACCAGGTTTTCGCGGCCTGCCGCAACGGTCCGGCCAATCCCGGGTTGTCGTTCTGCAGGGCTTTGAGGCCATCGGCGCTGGTCAACCCGTTGACCTTGGTTTCGCCCTCGGTGCCCGCCGCGTGCTTTGGATCGGCGGCTTTGGTCAGCGGCTCGTTGGCCCGCATCAAGGCGGCGCTGCGGACCAGTTCAAGGGACTGCGGGTCAGCATCTGGATGGTCTTTCTGGTAATTGGCGATGTCCTTGTCGGCGCTGTCAGCGGCCTTTTGCATGTTCTTGGCGAAGGCTTTCAAGTCACCGTCAGTGATTTTTCCGTCGGCCTTGCCGCCATGTTTTCCGGTGTCTACCGCGGTTTTCAGGGCCGGGTTGGCGTTAATGAAATCCATCGCCTTTGCCGCGTCCGGGCCTTTCTCGGCGGCCATGCGGGCCGCGGCGATCGGTCGGTTCAGTTCTTTGGCCGCTTGCTCGCGCTGGTCCGGTGGCAGGTTGGCGACCATCGGCGCCCAGCGCTCCAGCTCTTTGGGTGATGAGTATTTGGAATCGTCGAGAAAACTCGCGTCGTCGGCCTTGGGGGTATCGACCGTGGTATCGGTATCGACGGGTTTCGGGGTGCCTACGTCGCTCACCGCCTGGGTTTGGCTGGTGGTGGTCGTCGTGGGCACTCCCGTGCTGGGTGGCGTTTGTGGCGCATTCGGCGAAACCTGCGTATTGCCCTTGAGCAACTGCGTGAGTTGTGCCAGCAGGGACACCAACTGCTTCTCGGTCGCCTCGGCATTCGCCGCAGGTTGCGCCGCCATGGCACCGAACTGCACACCGCCATTGCCTTGGGACAACAGCGTTTTCGGGGCTGCGGGCAACGCAGCACTCAGTGGTGATTGCAGGTGCCCATCGCCATTGTCGGGTTGAGGTGCGATGCCGCTGTAGGGACTGTTCGAAATGCGCATGGGGTCGTCATCCGGGAATGAGGGATGGCAACTGTGTGGTTCCGACAGAGAGTCAGTTCCGGAAAATGTTTCAGGTTGTGTCGATTTTACGGACAGCACCGCAGGCAAGCCATGCGGCTAGAGGATGATGAGGTGCGTTCAAAGGCCCATTCCAGAGCCTGCAACCGTTCCTATCATTCCCGTTGATGTCCACCATGAAGGCGATTGTCTTCAGGTTTTTCGGGCGTCGCGTAACATCGCGCCCATCGCTTGACTCCCCTTTGATTGCTCGCACAGGACTATCGACATGACCATCCATCTGATCAACGCTGTTGCCCTCACCGCTGTGACCGTTTTCCTGGTCAACCGCGCTTTCGCCCTGTACGACCTGGTCAACGCTGCAACCGTTTCCGAGCACATCTGAAACGGTTCTACCGTTTCGGCTGCGCTCGGCCAACACTGAGCCGGTCTCAGGCGAACGGGTCCATCTGACGTTTCAGTTGTTCCCTGGCCCGCGACAGACGCGAACGCACCGTGCCGATGGGCACCCCCAGTGACGTTGCGGTTTCCTGATAATTGCCGTCCATTTCCAGCGACACCTCGATCACCCGTTGCATGTTCGAAGGCAGTGTTCCGATTGCCTTGACCACCCGTGCCAACTGCCGATGGCCATCCACCTCATGACCAATGTCGCCGTGGGCTTCAAGCTCGGAATGGGTGTGGTCTTCCCAGCTTTCCTGATACGGCTGACGGTACAGTTTGCGAAAGTGATTGCGGATCAGGTTCAGCGCGATGCCGCACAACCAGGTCTGCGGTTTGCTGGCGTTCTGAAACTTGTGTTCGCTGCGCAGCGCCTCCAGAAACGTGCTTTGCAGGATGTCATCGACGTCCTCCGGGTTCATCACGCGCTTCTGAATGAAGGCGCGAATCATCTTGACCTGATCGGTGGACATCTGCCGGATGCCATGGATCGATTGACGGCGACGGGTGGATTCAATGTCGAGTATCGCGAGGCTTGGAAACATCAGGGCTCTTCCTTGTTTGGAGTGTGTTAGCCCTATAGCGATATGCGTGCCATTGAATTTATCGTTGTATCTATCTGTTTTATAACGTTATTTATTTTTACCCGTCGTTTGGTCGTGCAAAATCTTGCGCGAGGGCGCTGATTCTCAAACGGGATTTGGCACAGATTCGCGTGTTGGCGGATTCATGGAACCGGACAGTCGGCGCGACCACTCAGAGCGCATGACCACGCTCAGAACCGTCCTATGAAGATCGTCGCTCCCGCGCCACAGACGTTGCCTCCTGCTCCGGGCGCCACCGCGCCCAATACAGCGCTGTCGTCCGCTAAAAGTCCGGCTGTGCCGGTAGCGCCGCCGCGAACCAACGCGCCGAACCCCAACGGGACGTCACCGTTGCAAGTCTCACGCTTTGCCGCCGCGCTGGTGCAGCAAAGCCGCAGCCTGGGCCAGCGAGAACTGATCGCCAGTGGCAATGCCTTGCAGTCGCGGGCGGTGAAGCTGGGCGAGTTGTATCAGCAGTTGATGGGGTCGCAAGACACCGGTCTTGAAGACGCCGCGCGCAACTTGCGCAAGTTTTTGCTCAAGCAGCGTGCGGCCAATCTGGCGCAGGTGCTCAGTTATAGCGATGGCGATCCGGCCAAGGCTCACGTGGTGTTACAAGCCGCTCGCAAACAGGCTCAGGCCGACGGGGCCACAGGCGAACACGTGGTGCTGACTCAGCAACTGAAGCTGCTGCGGCGCAAATACGGCCAGCGTGCTCGGGCCGGTATCAACAGCGCCAAAGCCTTTTCCAAATCCGGAATCGACAGCAAGCGTCGCGGCGCCCTGCGTAACCTGTATGGCGTGGCGACTGCCGGGCAGCAGAACATCACCGGGCTGATCGACGCGCTGCTCAGCGAACGGGAAGAAACCGGCGATTTCGAACTCAACCTGCGCGACATGCGCAGCGCCATCGCCGACGACCTGTCATCCCTCACCCCGTCCACCTCCCCCCAGCAACTGCGCACCTTGATGCACGGCTTGAACACCGCCCGCCACGTCGCGACGCTGCTGCAAAGCTGCGAACACCTGCTGGGCCGGATGCGCAGCAAGAACCCGGGTTTGCAGGTCGACCCGGCGTCGTTCCTCAAGCACCTGTTGGCACTTTCGGGCAAGGGCATGACCCTGAATGAAACCCTGCAACTGACCCAGCACATCGGTGGCAAGCAGCTCAAGCACCAACTGGCGTTCCTCAACGGCCTGCGACCCATGCTGCAACAACTGCCGATCCTGCTCTGGCGTGACATGAAAAGCCGGCAAAACGCGTTGGGCAACCTGCTCATTCTCATGGCCGAACTGACTCGGCTGGAACAGAACCCGACCCTGGGAGACCTCGCCTGATGGATCGCGTCATCAACCTGCTCAACCAACTGGCCCTGGCGGCGATGCGACGCTCGGAAATCGTCGGTGCCTTCGTGGTCATCGCCATCGTGTTCATGATGATCACGCCGCTGCCCACCGGGCTGGTGGACGTGCTGATTGCCGTCAACATCTGCATTTCCTGCCTGTTGATCATGCTGGCCATGCACTTGCCCCGGCCGTTGGCGTTCTCGACCTTTCCAGCGGTGTTGCTGCTGACCACCATGTTTCGCCTGGCACTGTCGATTTCCACGACCCGACTGATCCTGCTCAATCAGGATGCCGGGCACATCGTCGAGGCCTTCGGCCAGTTCGTCGTCGGGGGCAACCTGGCGGTAGGCATGGTGATTTTCCTGATCCTGACCGTGGTCAACTTTCTGGTGATCACCAAAGGCTCGGAGCGGGTCGCCGAAGTCGGCGCACGCTTCACCCTCGACGCCATGCCCGGCAAGCAGATGTCCATCGACAGTGACTTGCGCGCCAACCTGATCAGCGTCCACGAAGCCCGTCGCCGTCGCGCCGAACTGGGCAAGGAAAGCCAGTTGTTCGGTGCCATGGACGGGGCCATGAAGTTCGTCAACGGTGACGCCATCGCCAGCCTGATCATCGTGGCGATCAACATGATCGGCGGCATCGCCATCGGCGTCGTGCAGCACAACATGAGCGCGGGCGATGCGCTTCAGGTCTACACCGTATTGACCATCGGCGACGGCCTGATCGCGCAGATTCCGGCGCTGCTGATCTCGGTCACCTGCGGCATGATCATCACCCGCGTACCGGACGAAGAACGGGCCGAAGCCAACATCGGTCGCCAGATCGCCGAGCAGATCACCAGTCAGCCCAAGGCGTGGATCATCGCGGCGGTGGCGATGCTCGGCTTTGCCGCCCTGCCCGGCATGCCGACAGCAGTGTTCATTGTCATTTCGATCATCTGCGGCGTCGGCGGGCTGTTGCAGTTGCACCGGGCCAAACCCAAGGCCGAGCAGGTCCAGGCCGTGGCGGTGGCTCCTGAAATGAATGGCCGGGAAGACCTGCGCACCTTTTCCCCCAGCCGCCAGTTCGTGTTGCAGTTTCATCCCAGCCAGAACCCGGCGCAGGTCGAAGCGCTGGTCAGCGAGATCCGCCAGCGCCGCAACCGGCTGGTGGTGCAATACGGCCTCACGCTTCCCTCGTTCATCATCGAACAGGCCGAACACTTGCCCCCGGACGAATTCCGCTTTTCGGTCTATGAAGTGCCGCTGCTCAAGGCGACCTTCACTGAAAGCCATGTCGCCGTGGACGTGCGCAGCCTTGAAGACTCACCGGACAACGCGCTTTCCGGCAGCGTCGAACGCCAGGAAGGCCAATGGCTGTGGCTGCCAGCCGACGACCCGCAATTGCTGGATCAACACGTCGAACGGGTCGACGCCATGACCCTGATCATCGAGCGCATGGAGCGCGCCTTGCAGTCGTGTGGGCCGCAATTCATCGGATTGCAGGAAACCAAGGCGATTCTCGGCTGGCTGGAGAGCGAGCAGCCTGAACTGGCTCAAGAGATGCAGCGGGTACTGCCGCTGGCGCGCTTCTCAGCGGTCTTGCAACGCCTGGCGTCCGAATGCGTGCCGCTGCGGGCGATCCGGCTGATCGCCGAAACCCTGATCGAGCATGGCCAGCATGAGCGTGAAGTGACGGTGTTGGCGGACTACGTGCGCATTGCCCTGAAATCGCAGATCTATCACCAATACTGCGGCGCCGAGGGCCTGTTGGTCTGGGTGCTGACCCCGGAAAGCGAAGGCATCCTGCGCGATGGTTTGCGCCAGACCCAGACCGAGACGTTCTTTGCGCTGGACAACGACACCAGTCAGTTACTGGTGCAACAACTGCACATTGCCTTTCCGGTGCGCACCAGCGAGCGGGCGGTATTGCTGGTCGCCCAGGACCTGCGCAGCCCGCTGCGTACGCTGTTGCAGGAAGAGTTCTATCACGTGCCGGTGCTGTCTTTCGCCGAAATCAGCAACGCCGCGCAGGTCAAGGTCCTGGGTCGCTTCGATCTGGAAGAGGACCTCGACGCACTGGATAACGACTATGCCGCCTGATCTGCCATCTGAGCGCCGGAGAGCTTCGCATGTTTGAATTACGGGTATTGAGTGGCCTGCATCAAGGCGCCGCGCTGCCGTTGGTGGGCGATCAATGGGGGATCGGTTCGGACGCTGAGCAGGACCTGGCCTTGCACGATCCGGGCGTCGAACAGTTGCATTGCCGATTGCAGCGCGACGGCGAACGCTGGGTCATGAACGGCGCCGACGGCCAGATTGGCGATCAGGAGGGGCATCGGCACGACACCGCCGAACTGCTGCCCAACACCGCGTTCGTGCTCGGTTCGGTGTGGCTGTGCGTGTCGGCGGCCGAGGATGCCTGGCCTACCCTGCCCGCGGTGATTCAACCACCCCCGAATATGGATGAACCGGCGCCTGAGCCGGAACCCGCCCCCACGACGCCACCGCTGGAAAAAGTCGAATCCCGTTCGCGTCTGCTCAATCGCACCACCGGCATCGTGGTCGGCGTGTTACTGGGTATCGCCGGAAGCGCCTGGAGCCTGACCCGCAGCAGTGCGCCTGAGCCGCTGGCGGCGGGCATTGCGACGCAGCCATCCGCCCAGAGCATCCACGCGCCGAAAACAGCCGCCGCGCCTGCGCATAAGCGGGTGCATCTGGCCAACGCCGATGACACGCGACGCCAGCTCAACACCATGCTCAGCGACCGCCTGCTCAGCGACGTCAACATTCAGGAAACCGCCGATGGCCTGACCCTGAGCGGCAACCTCAAACCCGAGTCGCAGTTGGTTTATCAGCGCATGTTGCAACGCTTCAAAGACCGATATGACAGCCCCGTGGCCCTGATCGACAACGTCACTGCGTCAAGCAGTGGCCTGCCGTTCACCATCGTGCAGATCATGTCCGGCCCCCACGCCCACCTGGTCACTGCCGACGGCCATCGGCTCTACATCGGTGACGAATTGAATGGCCTGCGCCTGACCCGCATCGATGACAACCGCATCCAGTTCGACGGCGAGCGGCATTACGAGGTGAACTGGTGAACGCCGCCCTCGATCAATGGAAAACCGCCCACACCCGGCGCCTAAACGGCTTTTCTGCGGTGCAGGTCAGTGGCCGGGTCAGTGCCGTGAGCGGGATTCTGCTGGAGTGCCAGATTCCCGCAGCCAAAGTCGGCGACCTGTGTGAAGTGAGCAAATCCGACGGCAGCGTGATGCTCGCCGAGATCGTTGGCTTCACTCGCGATTGCACCTTGCTCAGCGCGTTGGGCACACCGGATGGCATTCAGGTCGGCGCGCACATTCGCCCCCTGGGTATGGCCCATCGAATCGGTGTCGATGACGGCCTGCTGGGCAGCGTGCTGGACGGTTTTGGCAGGCCACTGCTGGAGGATTCCCAAGGCGCGTTTGCCGGACCGGGTGACCGGCGGGTGACCTTACCGGTGATCGCCGATGCGCTGCCGCCGACCCAACGCCCTCGCATCACTCAGGCGCTTCCCACGGGCGTGCGTGCCATCGACAGCGCGATTCTGCTCGGCGAAGGGCAGCGTGTCGGCCTGTTCGCCGGTGCCGGTTGTGGCAAAACCACATTGATGGCGGAGCTGGCGCGCAACATGGCCTGTGACGTGATCGTCTTCGGCCTGATCGGCGAGCGGGGTCGCGAGCTGCGTGAATTTCTCGATCACGAACTGGACGCCACCCTGCGCAGCCGTTCTGTGCTGGTCTGCGCCACCTCCGACCGATCGAGCATGGAACGCGCGCGAGCAGCGTTCACCGCCACCGCCATTGCGGAGGCTTACCGCGAGCGCGGCATGAAAGTGCTGCTGTTGCTCGACTCGCTGACCCGTTTTGCCCGAGCGCAGCGGGAAATCGGCATCGCGGCGGGCGAACCGCTAGGGCGCGGTGGTTTGCCGCCCTCGGTCTACACGCTACTGCCACGGTTGGTGGAGCGCGCCGGGATGAGCGAGACGGGTTCGATCACGGCGCTGTACACCGTGCTGATCGAGCAGGATTCGATGAACGACCCGGTGGCCGATGAGGTGCGTTCGTTGCTCGATGGCCACATCGTGCTGTCGCGCAAACTCGCCGAACGCGGGCACTACCCGGCTATCGACGTGCAGGCCAGCATCAGCCGGATTCTCAGCAACGTCACGGGGCGCGAGCACCAACAGGCCAACAACCGGCTGCGACGGCTGATGGCTGCCTACAAACAAGTGGAAATGTTGCTGCGTCTTGGCGAATACCAGCCCGGTGGTGACCCGGTGACCGATTGCGCGGTGCAATTGAACGAGCCGATCAACGCGTTTCTGCGCCAGGACCTGCGTGAGCCGGTGCCATTGCAGACCACGCTGGAGGCGTTAATGCAATTGACGTCGCAGTTGCCGGAGTGAATGAGTGCGCAAAGAACACCGGTGTGCCTCTGGGAACCGGGTTCGCAACCCGATACCCGTCGTGATCCACCAAGAGGCCGCCGATTCTAAATGGAAGAAGAACTGGAAATCGACCCGAACCATCTGGCCATGGAACAGGTGATCGCCGTGCTCAAGCCCTTGCGTCAGCACCGTCAGGCCAGTGCCGAACGGGCGCAACGCCGGGCGCAGCAGGCGCTGGAGGACATGCAGGTGCATTTGCAGGAAACCCGCGATGCATTGACCCAGGAACGCATCAACCAGCGAGAACGGCGTCAGGTGCTCAGCGACGCCAACCTGAACAAAGCCATGGCGTTGAACGATCTGGACCGCTGGCATGAAAAGGAACACCGCATGCTCGACCGATTGGCCTATATCCGTCAGGACGTCGAACAACAGCGCCTGGGCATCGACGAGCAGCACCAGCGTCTTGTACAGGCCCGTGCGGACGCCAAAGCTTCCCAGCGCGCCGTGGAAAAACTGGCCTGCCTGGCCGAAGCCCTCAACGAACAAGGTTGATTTGCCATGAATACGCCCATCAAAACCACGCCTCGCCCCGTTGCGCAGCCCGCCCAGCGGCCGGTTCAGGCGCAATCTCCGGCGCCTGCGGACAATCGCGCCAGCCTCGGCGGCCCGCGTCGCGGCGAGCTGGATCGCCTGCGCACCGCCTGGCATCAGCCCTCCCCCAACGACGCATTGAACGCCGACGGCCTGTTCTTCTCGCAACTGCTGGTGCCCTTGGTCAGCGAAGAACCGGATCATTCGGGTTTCGGCGGCAGCGGCCTCAATCCGTTGCCTCCCGGTGACGGCATGCCCACCCAATTGATCGACGAGCTCGCCGAGCGCCTCCCCGCACAGCCCGAGGGCCCGTTCAACGTGACGTTGATCATGCCCCGTCTGGGCAAGGTCCAGGTCAACGCCAACAAGCGCGACAATCAGTGGAACATCGAACTGGCCTTCGCCCGGCGCGGCGTACTCAAGCGTTTGCAACCCCATCAGCGCGCTTGTGAAACCGCGCTGGCTGAAGCGCTGGGCGAGCACGTGGATTTGTCCTTTGACGAGGTCCTGCCCGCATGAACCCGGTGACGCTACGCACAATCGACTCAACCGCTGCCCACTTCAGCCGCCGTTTGGGCATGGGGGCCAGCCTGACCTTCAACGCACAAGGGTTGCCCGGTGAGTTGACCCTTCGCCCGCAACGCTTGCCCGACGGCGATCAAACACCCTTTCAGACGTTCAACAGTGCCCTCGGTGTGTTCAGCCTCAGCGAAGCCGAAACCCTGCTCAGCCTGCTTGGCGAGCTGCCGGTCACGCTCACGGGCGAGCACCAGCCGTGGTACTGGCAGGTGCTCAATCAACATTTCAGTCCGGTGATCGCGGAACTGCTTTCGCCCCTTGAGCCACTCAGCGGTAACACTGCCTTGTCGACTGTCGATGAAGCGGCTGGAGTGAGCTGTCGGATGGCGCTGCGCCTGGGCCATCAGACCGTGCATGGCGTACTCCGCGCCTCTGCCGACGTCCTGCTGCGCTGGCTGGATGGCGCGGACTGGAAAGTCCATCGTGCGCAGGCTGATGAGCATTGGCCCGTCGACACGCCATTGGAGCTGGGCCGCTTGTCCCTGACACTGGAGCAACTGGCCTCGCTGCAACCCGGCGACGTCGTGCTGCCAACGCTCAGCCACTTCGACAGCGACGGTCATGGCCGCCTGCAACTGGGCGGGCGGCAATGGGCAGTGCAGACCGACAGCCACGACCGGCAGTTGTACGTACGGTTCAGCCATGAGGAAGCACGAAAAAATGACTCAGGAAGCGCTCTATGACGAAGAGCTGGACACCTCGATCAACGATGAATACCACGCGTCCCCCGAGCCGTATGAGGAGGACGACGCTCAGGCGCTGAACGCCGAGGACGTTCCGGCGCACGACGATTACGCCGCTGAAGCGCCGGTGCTTTCAAACGCTGACGCCCAGGCGCTGGACTCCATTGACCAACTGCCCATGGCCCTCACCCTGCGCTGCGGCAGCCTCAACCTGACCTTGGGCGATTTGCGCCGGATCGCGCCAGGCACGGTGCTGGAAGTCGGCGGGGTCAGGCCCGGATTTGCCACGTTGTGCCACGGCGAACGCGTCGTCGCCGAAGGTGAACTGGTCGACATCGATGGGCGTCTGGGCCTGCAAATCACCCGTGTGGCGTCGCCCGCATGATCATGGACGGGATGAACCCGGTGATGCTGGCGCTGTTTCTGGGCGCCCTGTCGTTGATTCCGTTTCTGCTGATCGTCTGCACGGCGTTCCTGAAAATCGCCATGACCCTGCTGATCACTCGCAACGCCATCGGCGTGCAGCAGGTACCGCCGAACATGGCGATGTACGGCATCGCACTGGCGGCGACGATGTTCGTCATGGCCCCGGTAGCCCATGAGATTCAGCAACGGATTCACGAACACCCCCTGGAAATGGGCAGCACCGACAAGTTGCAAACCAGCGCCAATACGATCATCGAACCGCTGCAACGCTTCATGAGCCGAAACACGGACCCGGACGTGAGTGCCCACCTGCTCGACAATACGCAACGCATGTGGCCCAAGGAAATGGCCGATCAGGCGACCAAGAATGACCTGCTACTGGCCGTTCCGGCGTTCGTGCTGTCGGAGTTGCAGGCCGGGTTTCAGATCGGCTTTCTGATCTACATCCCGTTCATCGTCATTGACCTGATCGTGTCCAACCTGCTGCTGGCGCTGGGCATGCAGATGGTCTCGCCGATGACCATTTCCCTGCCGCTCAAGCTGCTGCTGTTCGTGCTGGTGCAAGGCTGGACGCGCCTGCTCGACAGCCTCTTCTATTCGTACATGTGAGGCGGCCATGGAAGCTTTGGCATTGTTCAAGCAAGGCATGTTTCTGGTGGTGATCCTCACTGCGCCGCCGTTGGGCGTGGCCGTATTGGTGGGGGTGATCACCTCGCTGGTGCAGGCGCTGATGCAGGTTCAGGATCAGACCCTGCCCTTCGGCATCAAGCTGGCAGCGGTGGGCCTGACCCTGGCCATGACCGGGCGCTGGATCGGCGTCGAATTGATCCAGTTCATCAACATGGCCTTCGACCTGATCGCCCGTTCCGGGGGCATGCACTAGATGCCCTTCGACGCGCAAGGCTTTTTCGAGCTGATGCTGGGGATGGGGCTGGCCGCTGCGCGCCTGCTGCCCTGCATGATTCTGGTCCCGGCGTTCTGCTTCAAATACCTCAAGGGGCCGCTGCGCTATGCAGTGGTGCTGGTGGTGGCGATGGTCCCGGCGCCCGCCATCAGCCGTGCCCTGTCGTCGTTCGAAAACGACTGGTTTTCCATCGGCGCATTGCTGCTCAAGGAGGCGGTGCTCGGCACCCTGTTGGGCCTGTTGCTGTACGCGCCGTTCTGGATGTTCGCCTCGGTGGGGGCGTTGCTCGACAGCCAGCGCGGCGCGTTGAGCGGTGGGCAGCTCAATCCGGCACTGGGGCCTGACGCGACGCCCTTGGGTGAGCTGTTTCAGGAAACCCTGATCATGCTGGTGATCCTCTCGGGCGGGTTGTCGTTGATCACGCAGGTGATCTGGGACAGCTACCAGATCTGGCCGCCCACCGCCTGGTTGCCGGGCATGACGGTGGATGGCCTGAACGTGTTTCTCGAACAGCTCAACCAAACCCTGCAACACATGATGCTTTACGCCGCACCGTTCATTGGCCTGCTGCTGTTGATCGAGGCGGCATTGGCGATCATCGGTCTGTATGCGCAGCAACTGAACGTGTCGATTCTGGCGATGCCCGCCAAGAGCATGGCCGGGATCGCCTTTTTGCTGATTTATCTGCCCACGCTGTTGCAACTGGGCAATGGGCAGATTCTGCAACTGGCGGACCTCAAACACCTGCTGTCGCAATTGGTCCCCACGCCATGAGCGAGAAAACGCAGCCGTGAGCGAAAAAATACAGCCTTGAGCGGGAAAACACAGCCGTGAGCGAAAAAACCGAAAAGGCCACCCCCAAACAACTGCGCGACGCCCGTGAAAAAGGCCAGGTCGGGCAAAGTCAGGACGTCAGCAAATTGCTGATCCTGCTGGTGGTCAGCGAGATCACCCTGGGCCTGGCCGACGAAAGCGTCGAACGCCTTCAGCATTTGATGTCGCTGTCGTTTGGCGGCATCGGCAAACCCTACCTGCACACCCTCGAACAAGTCGCCAGCGAAGGCGCCTCGATGCTGATCGGCTTCATTCTCAGCAGCGTCGGCATGGCCATGTTGATGCGGCTGGTCGGGAGCTGGATGCAGATCGGCTTCCTGTTCGCACCCAAGGCCCTGAAGATCGACATCAACAAACTCAACCCTTTCGCCCATGCCAAGCAGATGTTCTCGGCGCAGAACCTTACGACCTTGCTGCTCAGTCTGCTCAAGGCCGTGGCGATCACCGCCACCCTGTACACGGTGGTCAAGCCATCGCTGGGGGCGTTGATTCTGCTGGCCAACACCGACCTGACCACTTACTGGCATTCGCTGCTGCAACTGTTCCGCCATATCCTGCGCGCCACGTTGGGGCTGCTGCTGGTGATCGCCATGGCGGACTTTGCGCTGCAAAAATACTTCCACGCCAAAAAGCTGCGCATGAGCCACGAAGACATCAAGAAGGAATACAAGCAGTCCGAGGGCGACCCTCACGTCAAGGGCCACCGGCGGCAACTGGCCCACGAGCTGCTCAACCAGGCCCCGACCGCGCCGCCCAAACCGGTGGAAGACGCCGACATGCTGGTGGTCAACCCGACCCACTACGCTGTGGCGTTGTACTACCGACCGGGGCAGACGCCACTGCCGCAGATTCACTGCAAGGGTGAAGACGACGACGCGCTGGCGTTGATTGCACGGGCGAAGAAAGCCGGGATTCCCGTGGTGCAGAGCATCTGGCTGGCGCGCACGCTGTACAAGGTCAAACCCGGCAAATACATCCCTCGCCCGACGTTGCTGGCCGTGGCGCATATTTATCAAGTGGTCAGGCAGTTGGAAGAAGTGACGGACGAGGTGATTCAGATTGAGGAGCCGTAAGGACGCTGGTCGCTGTCTTTCGCCAGAAGTCCGGCCCAAGCGCGACACTCGCCTACCCGCCCGGCACCCGCACCAACACGTAATCCTCCTTATCGAATCGCCCACTGAGCAGCACCGGCAGTTTCCAGAATCGCGTGCCTTGCAGCTTCTGGAAATCGTTGTTGCTCATTACCACATTGGCCGGTCCGACGATGCGCTCAAGCTGGGCGGGCGAATCGGTGAACAACGGTTGCAGATCCTCATCGACATTGACCATGAACTTGATGCCCTTGGCGTCCTTGCCCATGCCGTGCAGCACCAGCGCGGCGCTGTCGGTCCGGGTGACGTCACGCACGGCCTGCGTGAAATGGCGGGTGTCGTACAGCATGCGTTCGGTCTTTTCGAACACCCCGATGTAGCCGATCCACACCGCCAGCACCGCGCACGCCGGCAGCCCGTACAACCGCAGCCGGGGGCGCATCAACAGCGGCAAGGCGATCAACTGCAACAACCCCAGCACGGTCAAGATCGGCCCGATCTCGCTCAGTGCTTCAGGAAACCGCGGACGCACCGCCAGCAAACCGGCCATCAAGGTGCCGGGGATGAAGCAGCACAAGGTCAGGATCAAACCCCGTAACCACCAGAAATACTGACCGGCGCGAACCTGAAACGGGTACGCCGCCACAATCGCCGCCATGGGCAACATCGGCAGGATGTACCGGGCTTTTTTCGCCTGGGGAATCGACAGCCCGACCATCACCGTCAGCCCGGCAAACGCACACACGTAGAGCAGGTTCAACGCCTCGCTGGGCTGACGCCGCCCCCAGATCGCGACGACCACCAACACCAGCAGTGCCAGCGGGTAGGCCAGCGCGTAATTGCCGAACGAGCTACCGAAATACCAGAACACCGGGCTGGCGCCCTCGCTGCCATCCATGCGCGAGGTAATCTGCATGCGCAACACCTCGGCGAGCAGGGCCTCGCCACCGCTGAGCCGCGCCAGCAACAACAATGCGCCCATGCAGGCCACCAGCAGCACCAATGCGATCAGCGCGACCATCCAAAGACGCTGCCACTGGCGATTGAGCAGGTAATAGCTGCAGAGAATGCCCGTGGGCACGACCAGCCCGATCGGACCACGGATCGCGAAACCCAGCACCAGCAGCATCAGGATCCACCCCAGCCGCCGGGCGGAACTGAAATGATCGTGGGCATAGGCCAGATAGAAGACAGCAAAGGACACCGTCGCCAGCATCTGGTCCAGCGACACGGCACGGGTTTCGGTGATGAAGGTGTTGCTCAACAGCAGCAACGCGATGCTCAACCAGGCCCAGCGTCGCGAGTACGGGGCCAGCAGGCGGTACATCAATCCGACCGTGACCGCTGACGCAATGCACGTGGGCAACCATGCCGTGAAGCTGGTCACCTCGCCAAACGGCCACGAAAACAGGTAGATCAGCCAGGTCGAGAACCCGGAATAATCCGGGTAAGGCTCGCCATAGGTGGTGGGAAACACGCTGGGGCCGTGGCGCAACATTTCCTGGGCGAACAACACGAAGCGCGAGTCGAATCCGATGATGCTCAGGTGCCAGCTGGCTGCGACGAACAGCAGGAACGCCAGCCCCCCTGCGCGCCACGCCTGACGTCGGGCTCGCGCCGGGGTGACCCCGGATAAAAATTCGGAAGCGACTGCTGTCAATGCACACCCCTCAGCACGGCGATACCGGTCAACGACTGACGAAATAGTAGACGCGATCCCCCACCTTGACCTGCTCCACGATATTCAGTGGCGGCCGCGGCGCCTCTTCGCTCTCCATGATGGCGACGGTGCGGGCCGAACCGCTCAGCATCGCCTGCAACTGGCGATCGTCGTGGGCTGTGCCGAGCAGGCTCTGGCTGTAGAACACGCTGGCGCCGGCCAGCCGCTCACTGGGTTGAAACAGCACCACCTCCTTGCCTTCGGCCTGAAGCGCACGGACGCGTTCGGTCAACGGGACGAATGACAGTTTTTTGTCCAGCCTGGGCGCCAGCCAGAACGCCGAGGACAGATACCCGGCGCACACAAGTCCGACAACACCGACGGCCAGTGCCGGGCTGCGTTCGAGCCAGCGATGTGCCCGGACCGACGACCCGGCGCGATCACGCAAGCGTTGACGCAGCACCGCCAGGTATTCCGAGGCGATCACCGCCGCCGCCGGCGTCAACGACATCAGGTACACCATGCGTTTGCTCGATGCCAGGGTCAGCAACAGAAACTGGGCCAGCAGCCACAGGCTGAAGAACAACAGATGGCGGTCTTGAACGAGCTGCTTTCTGAAGTGCCACAGCCCCAGGTACACCAACAGGTTCCACGGCAGGAAGGCCTCCGGCAGTTTACTGAAGTAGTAATAGAACGGCTCGTAGTGACCGGCTTCAACGAATTCACCATTGAAACGGCCCACGCTGTTGGTCCACAGCACAGCCTTGAGGGACTCGATGCCACCCTGTCCGTAGAGAAAATAGAGCCAGATCAGCAACGGGATCAGCGCCAGCAACGTAAACATCAACGGGCGCAGCCAGTGGCTCAGCACAAATCGACGTTCCAGCATCGTTTCCACCACCAGATAGGCGAAAATCACCACCCCCGGCAATGCCAGCCCCAGCACGCCCTTGCTCAGGGTAGAAATCACGATACCCAGGCTGAACAGCAACCAGCGCCCAACGGGCAGTGTGGTGAATTGACGATGCCGACTGGCATGAAAAAACGCCAGCAGCGCCACGGTCACGCCTAGGGTCAAGAGGGCGTCTTCGCCCACTTGCCGGGCATTGCTCCAGAAGGTCGCCGTGGTCAGCAGCAGGCAGACTGCGCCCAGCGCAACGAAATGGGGTCGGCCGAAGCGGCGCAACAGGTGGTACAGCGCCCACAGCGTGAGCAATCCGGCGAAGGCCGAGGCCAGACGCACCGCCAACGGCACAGGCCCAATGACCCGAATCGCTGCGGCATCCAGCCACAGGCTCAGCGGCGGTTTTTCCAGAAAGGGTTCGCCGTTCAGCGTCGGTGTGACCCAGTTGTTGCTCAAATGCATTTCCATCGCGATCCCGGCAACGCGAGGCTCAGTGGAGTTCTGCAACTGATGATTGCCCAACGCAAAAAACAGCAATAACGCGCACAGTAATGCCACCGCATGGCTATAACGAACATTCACAATAAGTGTCCACCTTGAGAACAGGATCCGCAGCCGCAGCTTAAAGGCAAATTGTTAACGTTATGCGTGACGCCCTCTTGAAATCAAAAAACAACATTCCGATGTAAAACTTTCGTGAAAATACCCTTTAAGCGACGTTTGGATTGTTAACGAGGCAACGCCTTCGTATTCGTCAAACACGCTTCCACCCACCGCCCGCCTTCTGAATCACCCAGTGAATACGGGGCTTTCGAGCAAAGGTGAGATGTGAAAGTGTTTTTCACATGCGCTTCACTCCTCATTGACCCTCCTCTTTTTAAGCTACCCCCGCCTGATTCAAACCGTTTCCCTTTACGTTGAATGCCTGAGTGTAAAGGCGAGGCGCGCGTGAACACAGACCCCTCTTTTTTATTGAACGAGCCGACCATGAACTCGAACTTCACCCATGTGCTGGATGAACTCGGCACGCGTTATCACGCGCTGGGCACTCTTTCTCGACGTTTTCTTTTTCTGGCGGGGCTGTTATCGCTGATCGGGCTCGCTGCATTTGTATTGCGCCCGGCGCCACTGGCGGATCTCGCGCAGGGACAGCGACTGCATCGGGCCAACTTCTTCTCTTTGTGGAAGAAAGGTGATCTGGTGGTCCTGGTACGCCATGTCGAACGCTGCGACCACTCCACCAACCCCTGTCTGGCGCAGCCCGACGGCATCACGGTCAAGGGCCGCGTCATGGCCGACCGGCTCGGACAAGCCTTTCAATCGCTGGGCATGCAAGGGGTGAACCTCTACAACAGCCCCTTGCGGCGCACCGAGCAGACCGCAGCGTTCGCCTTCAATCAGACGACCGAGGGCCAGGACTGGCTGGCCAACTGCCGTAAATCGATGCTGAGCAATGTGATCAACCACAAACAGGACGGCCACAACCTGGTGCTCGTGACGCACAGCGAGTGCATCGCCGACCTGGAAAAATCCCTCAACGTGCCCTCCCCGTCGTCGCCGGATTATGGCTCGGCGCTGATCGTGTCGGTCGACCCGCAAACCCACGTCGCCAAGGCATTGGGCTACATCGACCCGCAGGACTGGGTCAAAGTCCTGGCCAAGCGCCCCTGAACCCTGACCTATCCTTCACCCTCTATCGAGACACCCCACCGTGCACAACCGCCGAAGCCGCTTTTACTTCAACAACCTGGGCATTCCCCTGTTGCTGGCGCTGGCCCTGTTCGTCAGCTTCGACCTGACCGGGCTTGATGTCATCCTCAGCGACTGGATGTACAACACCAGCACTCACGCGTTCCCGCTGCAACACAGCAAACTGTTCGAAACCATCACCCATAAATGGGCGCGGATCATCCCGAACTGGACCGGCGAACTGGCGATCATCGGCGCCCTGCTGTCGTTCATCTGGCCGCGCTTCAAAGCCGAGAAACACCAGACACTCATGGCGTGGCTGGAAAAGGTCCGGATCGCACCGCTGTTGCGTTTCCTGACCCGCCATCGTCGTGATTTGTTGTTCGTGGTGTTCGCGTTCTCCATCACCACGGGCGCCATTCACTACTTCAAGAGCCACACCAGTATTTACTGCCCGGTGGAGACCACGTTGTACGGCGGGGTCGAGCAGAAAAAAGAGTGGTTCGAAAATTTCAATCTGCTGCACGACGCGGGTGCGGGACGCTGCTGGCCCGGCGGTCACGCGTCGGGGGGCTTCACCATGATGGCGCTGTTTTTCGTGGCACGTCGCTATCGCTGGCGACACGCCCGTACGCTGTTGGCCTTTGCCCTGACACTGGGGATGGTGTACGGCACGACGCGGGTCTTGCAGGGCTGGCACTTCATGTCCCACACCTTCTGGGCCGGGATCATCGTCTGGTTCTCGATGTTCCTCACAGCACTGGTGTTCTATGGCAGGGCCAGGCTGGATCCTTCGATTCCGTTGGCGCCCAACGCCAGGGCCTTCATGCCGACACGCGTCCAGACGACCCCAGTACCACGGTGAAACAGCAACCCGCCGGTTCACGGCTGGTCAATGTCACGGTCCAGTGCTGATTGGCACAGATGCGCTGGACCAGCGACAGCCCCAACCCCAGCCCCTCCCCACGCTGCTCGTCGCCCCGCACGAAGGGCTGAAACATCGCCTGCTGCTTCTCCAGCGGAATCCCGATACCGCTGTCTTCCACCCTGAAACCATCAGGGCATATCGTCAGCCGGATAAAACCGTTGTCGGTGTAGTGCCAGGCATTGCGCAGCAGGTTGCCCATCACTGACCGCAACAACGCGGCGTTGTACAGGCCATCGGCGTCAGGGCACGGGACAAAGATGAAATTCAGCCCCTTCTCCCTGATCGGCTCACGCCAGATATCCACCAGCTCTTCTGCCACCTGCCCCAGGCCAGCCTGCTGCCCATTCGGTGCCTTGTTGCCTTCCGTACGGGCCAGCAGCAGGAAGGTTTCGACCAGTTGGTTCATACCCGCCGTGGCTTTGCTGATGCGCTGCACCTGCGTGCGGGAACGGTCGTCCAGACGCGGGTACTCCAACAGCAATTCGCAAGAGGTGGCCAGCACCATCAACGGCGTGCGCAGTTCGTGGCTGACGTCGCTGGTGAACAGTTTTTCCCGGCCCAACGCGGCGCGCAGACGCCCCAGCGTGTCGTCGAAGGAGCGCGCCAGCGCCCCCACTTCGTCCCGGGCGTAATCGTTGGCCAGCACAGGGGCCAGTTCCAGCAGTTGATCCTGATGCCGCACTTGACCGGCGAGCCGCGAGACCGGCGCCATCACGCGGGACGCCAGCAGTCGCCCCAGCAAAATGGCCAGCAACACACTGAGAATGAAGCCCACCAGCACCACAGCGAACAGAATGCGTTCGCGCTTTCTGAAACTGCGCTGGTCACGCAACAGGACATAGCGGCGCCCGCCCACGTCCTCGACCATGGCGTAATAGCCCTTGGTGCCGCGAAAGAACTCCTGAAAACCCGGTTGCAGGGGCTTGAGATCCTCGACCATCGCCACGTCGTCAATGCCGTCGTCGGCATAGAACAACTCGCCTTTTTCCGGACGATGCCGCCAATCCTCGATACGGTCCTGCGTCAGCAACCGATGCAGATTGCCGCCCAGGCTCATGATCGTCAGGCGCTTTTCCACCACATGCACCGTGGCGATCACCCCCACCGCAAACACCCCGGCCACCAAGGCGCTCATCAGGGCGAAGACGATCACGATCCGTTGTTTCAAGCTGTGTTTGATATCCATCCGACTCTGCGCACACCCAAGCTGACCACGACTGCCTCAGGGTTCGAACGCCCACGGCCTGCGCGCATTATCGGCATCCGGATGTCATGGTTTCGTCAATTGCCACGCGCGGGCGACGGGGTGCCTGCATAAAAACCGGATGCCTTCGTCCACAGAAAGGCCGTGGGTCAATTGCCCATTGATCGCGGCATCAGCGCCATCGCCATCGCGCAGCCGCCCATCAACACACAGGTGACGATGAACACGATCGACATACCGAAATGGCCGCCCAGGTAACCACCGGTCAGCGGCCCGAGCACCTGTCCGACGTATTGACTCGATGTGGAGTAGCCCAGCATTCGCCCGGCCACTGCGTCAGGCACGGCGTGGCGAATGATGGCCGCAATGCAAGGCAACAAGCCGCCCAACGCAACGCCCATCAGAAAACGCAGCGCGACCAGTTGCCAAGCGTTGGTGACAAACGCCTGGGGGATCAAGAGAGTGGCCGCCGCCGTGAGACAGCCGATCACCACCTTGCGATGGCCGATCCGGTCCGCCAGCTTGCCGATGCGCGACGCTGACAATACGCTGGCCAACGCCGTGGCCGACATCACCAGCCCCGCCATGAACGTCACGTTTTCGGTGTGCAACTGCGTCAGGTACACCGTGATGATCGGCTCGATGGACATGATCGAGAACATCACCAGGCTCGCCACCACGAACATGGCGATCACCGGTTTGCGGTCAGTGATCAATTCCCATGGACGCCGGGACGCAGTCGCCTTCGCATCGGCCTTCGGTTTGGGGCGAGGCGCCTCTTTCATCAGAAACAACGTGGCCAGGAAGGTCACGAAGATCACCCCACCGGCCAGAAAGAACGTGTTACGAATGCCGATCAGTGGCGGCAACGACCCACCAATTAGCGGGCCTGCCAGATTGCCAGCCATGATGCCTGACGACAGGGTGCCCAGCGCCCAGCCCGAACGCTCCTTGGGGGTCTGAGTGGCGACCAGAATCGTCGCGCCCGAGGCATATCCGCCCAGCAACCCGGCCAGCAACCGCAGGCCCACCAACTGATAGATGTTCTCCGCCAGGCCGATCAACGACATCGCGATCGCCATGCCAAGGCTGGCGCGAATCAGCATCAACTTACGCCCGTAACGGTCCCCCAATCGCCCCCACAACGGCGCGGTGAGCGCAGCAGAAAAGAACGTCGCGCCATAGGCAACGCCGGACCATTGCACCACTGCCGCAGCATCGCTCACGCCCAAATGCTCGACATACAGCGGCAGAAAAGGCAGCAGCAAGGTCATCGCGACGATGGTGGTGAAGGCGCCGATGACGCACACGGCCAAGTTACGTTTCCAGTGCTGCTCGATGACGGCGGTGGGCGGCGCGGCGGACATTTCGACTTCCTTGCTGGGTGATATCCGCACACGGTAGAGGGTCAAACGCCATAAATAAAATTCATGTTTTTCATACAGTGAATTCCCGTCTGGAATACCATCAAGGCGCTTTAAGGTCTATCAAAGGCGCAACAACAGTCCATTACTTCATCGTTAATCCTACGAAGTGCCTCACGCATCATCGCGGCTGATGACGTTTATCGACAGACAGTATTTCTTCGCGGCGCTCGCCCGTTTTTAAAATAGCGCCATCGACGGGTTAATCCCCACCTCACTTTTACACCCTCCGATGAACTGGAGTTCGCCATGAAATATGTACTGTTTGCTGCCTTATCGATGTTCAGCCTGTTTGCCTCGGCCAACGATAATACCCACAGTCCGTCGGCGGCCGTTCAGGACACTCAATACGACTACACCCACGATCTGGACATCGCCAAAATCATCCGTATCAGCAACGCCAACGTGGCCTCCAGCGAATGTGGCCCGCTCAAGGCGCAGATGGAATACGTGGACAGCAAAGGGGTCAGCCACACACTTGAGTACACCCGTCTGGGGGACGATTGCGAAAAAGGCTGAGTGTTTTGCAAGACACTTTTACCCATCCGTTAATAATTAACGCCACATTAATATTCACCCTGATTATCAATTCCCGTGATGCGCTGTATCGAGACTCGCCATTTCCGGACATCGCTAACTTGGCGAGATACTGCGGCCCTACCTACCGATCACTCTGTTTAATGCTGATGCTCTTTCTGGAGAAAGACCATGAAATACGCACTGTTTGCCGCGCTGTCGATCTTCAGCGCTTTTGCTTCGGCCAATCAAGCTGTCAACGCGGACGCCGCCGCCCCCCCTGCCGTCGAGTACACCTACTCGCAGCACCTGGACATCGCCAAAGTCATCAGCATGACCAGTGCCAGCGACGTGTCTACCGCCTGTGGTCCAGTGGAGTCGCACATGGTGTACGTCGACAGCAAAGGCGTGACTCACAATCTGGAGTACACCCGTCTGGGCGATGGTTGCCAGAACGGTTGATTGCCGACGCAGGGTTCTGCGTTATCGGCAAATAGGGTTAGAGTAAACGCGCTGGCTCCACAACCGGCGCGTCAGGTTGTGGGGCGCTTTCCATTCAATTGACTGAAGGAAGTCCCGCGTGAATCAACCGTCTCACCCAGCGAACATTGCTGAACTGATTGTCGACGCCATGCGCGACGGTCGAAAAATCACCGAGATTCGCCCCGATTACATCCCCGCAGACGCCTCCAGCGCCTACGCGCTGCAACGGGAAATTCTGCGCCTGCGCGACACCACCGTCGGCGGCTGGAAAGTTGGCTCCAAATCCACCAGCGGCGGCCCGATCAACGGCGCACTGTTGCCCGAAGACGGCCTGTTTGCCAGCGGCAGCCAGGTGGAAATCGTCGATTACCCCCAGCCCATTCTCGAACTGGAAATCGCGTTCCGCCTGAACCGCGAGTTCGCGCCCCGTGCCGAGCCGTATTCCGATGAAGAGGTGCTCAGCAGCATTGGCTCGATGGGCGCAACCATTGAGGTCGTTTCCAGCCGTTTCATTGCCTGGCCAAAAGTCGATCCGCTGCTGGCGCTGGGCGACCTGCTGAACCACGGCGCGCTGATCGTCGGTGATTTCGTGCCTTACGACCCGACATTTCCGTTCCTGGAGCCGGCGCTGACCTTCACATACGCGGGCGAAGACATCGTGCCAGGCGACGGCGCCAATCCGGCGGGCGACCCTCGCCGCCTGTTGCCGTGGCTGGTGAACCATCAAACGCAGAACGGTTTCAGCGTGACACCCGATCTGGTCATCACCACCGGCTCGTACACCGGCATGTACCTGACCAAAGGCGCGGGTGTGGCCGAAGGTGAAATCCGTGGCCTGCCGCCGATTTCGGTGGAGTTGATCTGATCGCTCATTAAGCGACCGCCTCCTGCCCACACGCCCTTTCCCTGCTTGCGAATACAGTGGCCCAGACACCATCCCGGCGTCTGGGCCACTGCGTTTGCGGCCTAGACCTCCCCCGCGCTCACCTCATTTCACTCTCTGAAATCCCGCCAGGGCGACCATCGCTTGCCTGTCGCTGACCGTGCCCGGTTTTCCGCTCATCACTTTTATTTAAATAGTCACTTGCATAGTGAAAGTCACACGATTAAATTATGACCATAATTTATTCACACCTTCACGCTTGAGAGGCTGTTCATGAAGAAGAAAAGCTTCGCCGACATGCCCTGTCCCATCGCCCTCAGCCTTGAGCACGTGGGGGATTGGTGGAACATCCTGATCCTCCGAGACCTGGCCTATGGTCTGAGTCGCTTCGACGAATTCCAGAAAAGCCTGGGCATCGCGTCCAGCACCCTGACCCGCCGCCTGAACGACCTGATCGCCTCGGGTCTGGTGGAGCGTCGCGCTTATACCGACAAGCCGCCGCGCTACGACTACCTGCTCACCGAGCGTGGTCGCGACTTTCGCCCGGTGGTGCTGACCCTGATGAAGTTCGGCAACAAGCACTTCGCCCGTAATGGCACGCGCATTCAGCTGTTTGACGAGCAAACCGACCAGCCCGTCGATCTGCAACTCACCGATGGCAACACCGGCAAGCCCATCAGCTTCCTCGAACACACCGTGCGTTACAGCGGCCCGCCCGAGAGCCTGTCCGCCTGGCGTGTCGAGACCGGCCGTACGCGTCGCGAGGGCTATCGCAACAGCCTGACCCCATCCCCCAAAACCGCCTCTTGACCACTGCAGCCCACAGGTAATCCGCCATGAATCAGCCACAAACCGTCACCGAGCCCGCTGCCGCTGCAGCACCGCCCAAATCCGCTCGGGGCAAACGCCTGATGTTGCTGTCGCTGGGCAGCGCCGCCGTGATCGGCGCCGTGCTGTTCGGCGCGCACTGGTGGACCGTCGGCCGTTTTCTCGAATCCACCGATGACGCCTATGTCGGCGGCGACGTGACGGTGATCGGGCCAAAAATCCCCGGCTACATCACCGAACTCAAGGTGGTCGACAACCAGTTCGTTCACGCAGGCGATCTGCTGGTAAAAATCGATGACCGCGACTACGTGGCCGCGTTGAAAAAAGCCGAAGGGGCCGTGGCCGCCGAAGAAGCGCTGCTGGCCAACCTTGATGCCACCGAGCAGCTGCAACACGCGGTGGTCAGCCAGGCGAAAGCCGGGATTGACGCAGCCAACGCCGAAACGGTGCGTTCGCGGGATGATCAGGTGCGTTATCAGGTGTTGTCGGGGCGCTCGGCGGTGTCCATCGAAAGCTTCCAGCGCGCTGACGCGACCTACAAGACTGCCCAGGCCAACGGTGCCAAGGCCCAGGCCTCGATGCTGGCCTCACAACGGCAACTGGACGTGATCGCCACCCAGAAACAACAGGCGCGTGCCGCGCTGGAGCAGGCGAAGGCCGAGCGGGACCTTGCGCAACTGAACGTCGGTTACACCGAACTGCGCGCCCCGGTCGATGGCGTGATCGGCAACCGCCGCGCCCGAGTCGGCGCCTATGCTGCCGCCGGGACGCAGTTGATTTCGGTGGTTCCGGCCACAGGCCTGTGGGTCGATGCCAACTTCAAGGAAGACCAACTGGCGCGCATGCAGCCGGGCCAGGCCGTGACGATTGAAGCCGACGTGTTGCCGGGCCAGGTGTTCCATGGTCATCTGGACAGCCTGGCCCCCGCCACCGGTTCGCAGTTCAGTGTGCTGCCGCCGGAAAACGCCACGGGCAACTTCACCAAGATCGTGCAGCGGGTACCGGTGCGGGTTTATCTGGATGGCGAAGACGGCCGCCTCGGCAAACTGCGTCCGGGCTTGTCGGTGATCGCTGAAGTCGACACGAAAAACCAGCCCCGTGACACCCATGATCAAGTCGCCAGTGCCGTTAACGGGAAGACCACGCCATGAGCTCGGTCGCCGCCAAAGCCAAAGGCCCGGTCGACGTTGCCTCAATGACGACGTCCACCAAAGTCCTCGCGTTCGCCACCATGTGCCTGGGCATGTTCATCGCGCTCCTGGACATCCAGATCGTGTCTGCCTCGTTGCGCGACATCGGCGGCGGCCTGTCGGCAGGTGCCGATGAAACCGCCTGGGTGCAGACCAGCTACCTGATCGCTGAAATCGTGGTCATTCCATTGTCCGGCTGGCTCGCGAGGGTGTTCTCCACCCGTTGGTTGTTCTGCGCCTCGGCGGTCGGTTTTACCGTCGCCAGCCTGCTCTGCGGTCTGGCCTGGAATATCCAGAGCATGATCGCCTTTCGCGCACTGCAGGGCTTTCTCGGCGGTTCGATGATCCCGATGGTGTTCACCACCGCCTTCGTGTTTTTCACAGGCAAACAGCGGGTCATCGCCGCCTCGACCATCGGTGCCGTGGCCTCCCTCGCGCCCACGCTGGGTCCGGTGATCGGCGGCTGGATCACCGATGTGTCGTCGTGGCACTGGCTGTTCTACATCAACCTGGTGCCGGGCATTTTCGTCGCCATCGCCGTGCCGATCATGGTCAATATCGACGCCATGGACCTGAAGCTGCTCAAGGGCGCCGACTACTTCAGCATGGTGTTCCTGGCGCTGTTTCTGGGCTGCCTGGAATACACCCTCGAAGAAGGCCCACGCTGGAACTGGTTCAGCGACCAGACCATTCTCACCACCGCCTGGGTATCGGGGCTGGCGGGGCTGGCGTTCATCGGTCGTACGTTGAGCGTGAATAACCCGGTGGTCGACCTGCGCGCCCTGAGCGATCGCAACTTCGCGCTCGGTTGCTTCTTTTCTTTCGTCACCGGCATTGGCCTGTTTGCCACGATTTACCTGACGCCCTTGTTTCTGGGCCGGGTGCGCGGTTACAGCGCGCTGGAAATCGGCGAGGCGATTTTCTCCACCGGGGTGTTCCAGTTGATGGCGATCCCGGTGTACGGCTTCCTCGCCAACCGCATCGACCTGCGCTGGATCATGATGTTCGGCTTGTCGCTGTTCGCGTTATCGATGTGGGACTTCTCGCCCATCACCCACGACTGGGGCGGTCATGAGTTGATGCTGCCCCAGGCCATTCGCGGGTTCGCTCAGCAGATGGCCGTGCCGCCTACCGTGACATTGACCTTGGGCGGCCTTCATCCTTCGCGACTCAAACAGGCCTCCGGGCTGTTCAACCTGATGCGCAACCTTGGCGGCGCCATCGGCATCGCAGCCTGCGCCACGCTGCTCAACGACCGCACCAACCAGCACTTTACCCACTTGGCGGAGCACCTGAACGTCAGCAACGAGGCCATGAACATCTGGCTTGCGACGGTCACCGACAACTTCGCCAGCCTGGGCCAGAACAGCGCCGAAGCCAGCAACTCAGCGTTGCATCAATTGTGGCTGTTGACCTACCGCGAAGCCCAAACGCAAACCTACGCCGATACGTTTCTGGTGATCATGGTCTGCTTCATCGTAGCCGTGGCGATGGTGCCGCTGATGCGTAAAGTTGCGCCGCCCAAAGCCCCCTCTGCCGACGCCCATTGAGACCGCCATGAAAACGCCTTCTTCCTTTTCAGCTCCCGTTCCGAGGACCGCTCCATGAACACTCTGGCGTCTCGTTTCAAACGCAACGGCGTCTTTGCGCTGAGCACGTTGTTCATTGCGCTGGCCGGTTGCACCGTCGGCCCTGACTACCACCAGCCGGACAACCCACTCACCGCGCACTACCAGAATCAACCGCTGCTGCAACAGCGGGTCGGTGAAACCCCGGCGCCTGCACTCGACAACTGGTGGACCGGTTTCAACGACCCCGAACTGAGCCGCATCATCCAGCGCGTGCTGGACCAGAATCTCGATCTGGCGAAATCCTTCGCCCGCGTCGAACAGGCCCGCGCTGTGGCACAGCAAGCCGGGGCGATTCGCTTGCCTCAGGGCGCACTGGACGCAAAGGCCGTGCGCCAGCGCCAGTCCACCGAAAGCTCGCAAGGCCAGATCGGCAGCACCTTTCCCGGTTACGACCGCAATCAAACCTTGGAAACACTCGGCGTCGGCGCCAGTTGGGAGGCTGATCTCGCAGGCGGTCTGAAGCGGGGCGAAGAAGCGGCCGTCGATGAAGCCCAAGCCGCAGAAGCCGCGCATGTCGGCGTGCGTATTTCCGTGGCGGCTGAAGCGGCAGACGCCTATTTCCGCATCCGGGGTGCGCAGCAGCGGCTGGCGGTCGCGGAGGATCAGGTCAAGACCCAGAATGGCCTGCTGGACCTGATCAAGGACCGCATGAGCATGGGCCTGGCGACGAATCGCGAGCAGGCGCAGGCTGAAGCGTTGGTCTTGCAGGCTCGGGCCACGATCCCGCCATTGCGCACTGAACTCGCCACCCAACTCAATCGGCTGGACGTGCTGATGGGCGCTCAACCGGGCACCTACGCCCAAGAGCTGACAAACAGTCCGCAACACTACAGCGTGCCCACCATCAGCGACTCTGACGGCCCGGCTGACCTGTTGCGTCGTCGCCCCGACGTGGTCGCGGCTGAACGCAAACTGGCAGCGTCCAATGCGCGCATCGGCGCGGCGATTGCCGAGTACTACCCCAAAGTTTCCCTGTCTGGTTTGCTGGGCTTCGACACGGCACATAGCGGCCAGTTGTTCACCGCGTCGGCCTTCCAGCCTCAAGCCATTCTCGGCCTGCATTGGCGGCTGTTCGATTTTGGCCGGGTCGACGCAGAAGTCGCGCAAGCCAAAGGTGCCAACGCCGAAGCGCTGGCCGAGTTCCGACTGGCGATGTTGAAAGCCACTGAAGATGTCGAGAACGCCATCTTCACACTGGTGGAACTGGAGCAACAACGGGAGGAAGTGAACGCCGAAGTCGCGGCGCATCAAACCGCACGGGATGCGGCGCAGGACGCTTACAAAGGGGGCGCGATCAGCCTGGTGGAAGTGCTCGACGAAGACCGCCAGTTACTGGTGTCGCGAGATCAATTGGCGCAGTTGCACGCCAATGATGCGCGAGCGGCGGTCTCGACCTTCCGCGCCCTGGGGGGCGGCTGGCCGCAGTCGGCAAAATCGGATGTCGCACACCGCTGAACCGTGCGCCCCACCCTCACCCTGTAGGAGCGCACGAGCAACGCGAGGCCGCGATCGGCTGCGCAGCAGTCGTAACACGCACAACACGGCATCAGCTGACGAACCGCGTTCTCAGCGTTTACTGCCGCTTCGCGCCAGATCGCGGCCTCGCGATGCTCGTGCGCTATTACGGGGTCTGCGGCAATGAATCACCCCTTGATGAAGCCCAGCAGGATTTCGTTGATCTCGGCGGCCTGAACAGTGCACATGCCGTGGGAGCCGCCTTTGACGATGTGCAAAGTCGAGCCTTTCACCAGTTTGTGGCTCTTCTCGCCCGAGGCCACCAGCGGCACAATCTGGTCGTCATCACCGTGCAGGATCAAGGTCGGCACATCGATCTTTTTCAGGTCTTCGGTGAAGTCGGTTTCCGAGAAGGCCTTGATGCAGTCGAACTCGCCCTTGACGCTGCCGAGCATGCCGATGGACCAGAACGAATCGATGGCCCCTTGAGAAACCTTTACGCCCTCACGGTTGAAACCGAAGAACGGCACCGCGAGGTCCTTGAAGAACTGCGAGCGGTCAGCCGTGAAACCTGCGCGAATGCCGTCGAACACATCCATCGGCAGGCCTTCCGGGTTGGCAGCGGTCTTCAGCATGATCGGCGGCACGGCGCCAATCAGTACGGCCTTGGCCACACGGGACGAGCCATGACGGCCAATGTAACGCGCCACTTCGCCACCGCCGGTGGAGTGACCGATCATGATCGCGTCTTTCAAATCCAGCGCTTCGAACAACTGCGCAAGGTCATCGGCGTAGGTGTCCATGTCGTTGCCATCCCAGGTCTGGCCGGAACGGCCATGACCGCGACGGTCATGGGCGATCACGCGGTATCCTTTCTGGCCCAGATACAGCATCTGCGCATCCCAGGCATCGCCATCCAGTGGCCAGCCGTGGGAGAACACGATGGGCTGACCGGTGCCCCAGTCTTTGTAGAAAAACTCGGTGCCGTCTTTCAGGGTCAAGATAGACATGTGCCGCAATCCTCGGGAAGTGTGCAGGGAAGATTGAGCGTAGACCCGGTTTTCGGATGTGCCTTGTAGATATGTGCTGGTTTCATGGAGACAGACTTATCAGGCCTGACGCTCTCCACGGCTCAACGCCCCCAACCTTGTCGAGATCGACTGCATCCCCTTACCCAGCTCACGCAAGGTGCTCGCGTCGCGCGCGCCCTGCTCGCTGGACGCATGAATACGCACGGCCAACTCGTTGATCTCATGGGTGACATGGCTCTGTTCCTGCGCGGCCACGGCAATCTGATGGGCGCGCTGCACGATGTCGTCGAAGCTGTAAACGGTCGTCCCCAGCGTCGCCGCCACCGAGACCGCCTGTTGCACCGATTCCCGGGTCCGCTCGGCGCCGGCCTGCATGGTCGAAACAGCTGACGTCGAGGCGTGGCGCAACTGGGCAATCATTTCCTGAATCTCGTTGGCCGATGATTGGGTCCGGCCTGCCAGCGTTCGGACTTCGTCAGCGACCACGGCGAAGCCACGGCCTTGCTCTCCGGCACGGGCCGCTTCGATAGCTGCGTTAAGCGCCAACAAGTTGGTCTGTTGGGAAATCGACTTGATCACCTCCAGCACACCGCCCACTCGCTCGATGTCATCGCCGAGCTGAGTGATCGCTGTCGCGGCACCGGAAATGTCGGTGGCCAGGGTTTCAATGAACTGGCTGTTGCTGTTCACCTGATCCTGACTCTTCTGCGCCTCGCCCAGTGAGCGGCGCGCCGTGTCTGAACAGTCGGTGGTGTTGTGGGCCACTTCGTTGGCACTTGCCGACATTTCGGTAATGGCGGTAGCCAGCAAAGTATTGTCCTGACGCTGGGCTTCGGCTCGCTCGGCCAGCCCGTGGGACAGTTGCGCCAGATCGTTGGCCTGACGTTCCAGCGACACCGACTCCTGCGCGATGCGCTGCAACATCTCACGCAGCGACCCGGCATAGCGGTTCACCGATCCACGCAATGCACCGATTTCGTCCGCCCGCACGATGGCCAGTTGCGCTTCGCTGTGCCCGCCCCGTCCAAGGCTTTCGATCTGCGCAGTGGTTTCGTCCAATTGCGCTAACAAGCGCCTGCCCGCCAACCACGCCAGCCCCAACAACACGCCCAGAAGCGGCAGCAGAAACAACAGAATCTGCCCGGTCAGACGATTGGCCAGGCCGACCACTCGCGCCTCCGGCGTCACCAGGCCGATGCGCCAGCCGGTGCCCTCCATCGTCGCCAGTGTCACATAGGCCGGGCCGTCGAGCCGCCCGTCACGCTCCAGACGCAAAGTAGAGATCGACGGCAGTTTGCCCGCCAGACGCTCTGCGACCGACTTGAACCAAGGCTGTTGCTGAGTCAGCCCCTCCACGGTCAGCAATCCCTTGGCACCTTTGGCGTCGGGAAAGTACAGCAGGTTGCCCGACGGATCGACCGCAAACGCATAGCCATCGGTCACACCGCCCTTGTCTTTGAGAAAGGCGGCCAGGCCGTCGAGTTTCAAGTCGATGGTCGCGACGCCCGCAAACGCGCCCTTTGCCCGATACGACACGCTGCAAGTGGTCATCGCCACACCGCTGACCGGATCCTGATAGGCATCGGACCAGACACAATGCCCCGGCGCAGAGGATTTGGCGCCGGTGTACCAGGACTCGGCCTGATACGGCGGGGTTTTGCCATCGTTGTATTCGTTGGAAAATTCCAGTCGATTGCTGGCGTTACGCGCCCAGAAAAAACTGCGTCGCTCGGTGCCCGGCGTAAAGGCGTTGGGCTCAGGCCACACGCCGCCACCGGCGATGGCGGTATCGCCCTGACTGTCGATCAGGCCGGGGAAATTGCTCATGAACAGCGCTTCATCATGAGGGAGGGATTCGGCCAGCAACGCCATCGACGCTGCGGTGCCTTCAATACGGCTCAAGGGCAACGCCAGTTGCCGGGTAATGGCACTGGCAGATTGTTCGGCCGCTTCGGTGCCGGCGTCCACCAACTGCGGTTTGCCGCCCAGGGTCATCACCGCAAAAATCGCCACGGCGGTGAGGATCAGCAATATCAGGATTCCCAAGGTCATTCGCCCTGCAATACGGCTGGGAATCAAAGGCATGGTGAAGCTCCAAAGAAAGGTGGTGGTACCTTTGCTACGGCCACGTGTGCAGAAAGTTGAACGTAAACCCCGTGTTTGACGCTTCCACCGACCAGCGGTCATGCACAGCGTCGCGGGTGTAAACCCAGCGTTACACGCCCATGCCGTCTTTAGCGGCCACGACGTGTTCTGGCAGGTCTGCCGCATGCCCGATCCACCACGCATCCAGCGTGTGCCCAACATGGGTCAGCACGCCTTTTGCCGGCTTCAAGGTGTCGATGATTTGCAACGCCAGACTCAGATCATTGTGATTGCGAGGCGCTTGCGGCTGCGGGGGCATCGAGCAGTCGAGGATCAACACATCCAACGCTTGTCGCTGCAAAAACGCGGTGGTGTCGTCTGGCAGGCCCACGGTGTCAGTGAGGTAAGCGACGCAACGTCCGCCACCTTGCAGCAGATAACCCAACGTCGGCTTCGAATGCAGCAGCGGCAACGCGGTGACACTCAACTCGCCAAACACGCGGGTTTCGAACGCGCTGAACGGCTGGCTGAAATCGAGAATCCCCGGGTGTTTGTACAAATCCGACAACCCCTCGGGGTCTGCCGGGCCGTGCACCGGGATCACCAGCCCCTGCCCCCAGCGCAAGTGCAGCAAGCCCTGGGCGTGGTCGGCGTGGTAGTGAGTCTGGAGAATGCCGCTGAGGCTATGGGGCGGGAAACGTTCAGTAAGGTCCGGCAGGCCGCTGTCGATCAACCAGCGCTGGTCCCCCAGTTCGACCAGTGCCGAGCACGGTCGTCGGCGCAGAGATGGATCGTTGTGCGCTGCTTCGCACGCCGGGCATCGGCAGCCATAGACCGGTACCTGCCGTGCATCTCCAGTACCGAGCAAGGTCAGGCGCATGCGTGCTCCCGATCAATGCGTTGTAGCAGGCGCCCGACGGTCTGATCCAGCGCACCGGAGTTGTCCAGCAGCAGAATGGAAGGGTCGTTCGAAAGCAGGTCGTCCGCAAACTGCGCATTGCGCGACAGCCGCGCCTCGATCTCTTCGGCGGACTCCCGACCTCGTGCCAGCAGGCGCTCCCGCAGGACCACCTGATCGACACTCAGCAGCACCACCAACAGGTCGGGATAGCGCGCCCGCGCCTGTGGCAGATGACCGCGTGAACCGTTGATCAGCACGTCATGCCCCTCAGCAAGCCATTGATCGATCTCGACTGGAATCCCGTAATGCAGGCCGTTGGCGAACCAGCTCAAGGCAAACGCACCCTGAGCTTGCATGTCCGCGAACCGTTCGGCGCTGACCGCCTGCGCGGCCTCGCCCTTGGCTTCCGCCGAACGGGTGATGACCCGCCGCACGATCCGACCGCCGCGAGCGGCCATCGGTTCGCGCGCGGCATCCAGCAGGCTGTCCTTGCCCGAACCGGACGGTCCGATGAGATAGATCAACCTGCCTGCCATCAGAAAACCCTCTTCGCTTCTCGCCAGACCTGCCGAATCACCGGCAGGTTGTCCACGGCACGGGCGTGAATCAGATCGCCGCGCAGACCGACGCGGATTTCACCCCGGTCGTGCAACCCTGCCGAACGCGCCGGGGCCAGACTCACGGTGGTCATCGCCTTCGCCAGCCCGACACTCGGCGTCTGCTGATCAGGCTGCTCGTCCAGTTGCTTGCCTAACGTGAACGCCGCCTGCAGCAGACTGGCCGGATAATAATCGCTGGACAGAATATCCAGTAGCCCTTCTTTAGCAAGGGTCGCCGCCGCGATGTTCCCCGAGTGCGAACCGCCACGAACAATGTTCGGCGCCCCCATCAGCACGCTCATGTCCAGACGACGGCAGGCCTGCGCCGCTTCCAGGGTGGTCGGAAATTCGGCGATGGTCATGCCGTAACCCGCCGACTCTTCCACGTGCTCGACCGTCGCGTCGTCGTGGCTGGCCACCGACAAGCCGCGATTCAGGCACATGTCGACGATGGCTTTGCGGTAGCGGTCACTGTAGATCTTCGAGTTGGCGACCTGCTCGACGATGAATGCGTCCATCTGCTCTCGGGTCAATTGGTACTTGCCCATGTAGTACTCACGGTACTTCGATTCCAAGGCGAACTGACGCTGGCCCGGCGAATGGTCCATGGTCGAGACCAATTGCACCAGTGGCTGCTCCACCAGATCGCGGAATACGCTGAGGGTGTCCGGGTGGCAGACTTCGCAGCGCAGGTGCAGGCGGTGTTCGGCGCGGGTCATGTCGGCGGCATTGGCCTTGGCGATCGCTTCGACCATGCCCGGCAACTGCTGCATGCGTTTGCCCTTGGGGTTGACGTCGCCGATGGACAAAGCGTCGAACACCGTGGTGATGCCTGCGGCGATGATCTGCGCGTCGTGGCTCATCACTGCCGAAGCCGACGGCCAGTCCACGCCGGGGCGCGGACTGAGGTGTTTCTCCAGATTATCGGTGTGCAGCTCGACCAACCCCGGCAGCAGGAAATCACCGTCGAGACTCTGCGCTTGAGGTACGTGACTGACGCCCGGCTGCACGTCGCTGATCAGGCCGTCGCGCAAAACAACGGTGCCAGTAAACACCTCATCAGCAGTGACAATGCGGGCGTTGGTCAGGATCTGTTCGTTCAACATGCCATCTGTTCCTTCGCAGTCAGTTCAAGGGGGGTCATGTCCAGCACGCGGTCCGACACCGTTTCCCGGGCCAGCCGGTCGTGGAAGATGCCGATCAGCGCGGCACCGGCCTGTTTGGCCTCGTTGATCAGTTCCAACACCACCTGGCGGTTGCTGTCATCCAGCGACGCGGTGGGTTCGTCCAGCAGCATCACCGGCCACGGCACCATGAAGCCGCGGGCGATGTTGACCCGCTGTTGCTCGCCGCCGGAGAACGTCCCCGGCGCCAGTTGCCACAAGCGCTGCGGAATATTGAGGCGGGTCAACAGGTGCTCGGCGCGTGCCTGGGCGTCCTCGCGATCCCAGCCGCGAGCCAGCGCCGGCTCCATCACCACGTCCAGCGTGGCGACCCGAGGAATGACTCGCAGAAACTGGCTGACGTAGCCCAGGGTCTGTTGGCGCACCTCCAACACGTCCCGAGGCTCAGCGTCCACCAACTCCCACCAATCGCCCTGATGCAGCACTCGAATGCTGCCGCCCGCTGGCAGGTAATTACCGTAAATCGTGCGCAGCAACGTGCTTTTGCCCGCGCCCGAATGGCCGTGCAACACCAGACACTCACCGCCACGCACCGAGAAATTCAGGCCACGCAGCACATTGAGAACCACCCCGTTCTGTTGATGAAGGGTGAAAGTTTTCGAGAGGTCACGGACCTCGATCAGCGTGTTCATGTCAGCCCCTTGCGAAAGTCCGGTCATGGTTGCAACACCGACGACACCAGCAATTGCGAATACGGGTGTTGCGGGTCGTCGAGGACCTGATCGGTCAGCCCGGTTTCCACCACCCGGGAACGACGCATCACCATCAGGCGGTCCGCCAGCAAACGGGCCACGGCCAGGTCATGGGTGACGATCACCACCGCCAGGTCCAGCTCCCGCACCAAGCCGCGCATCAGGTCGAGCAAACGCGCCTGCACTGACACATCGAGGCCACCAGTGGGTTCGTCCATGAACACCAGCCGGGGACCCGACACCAGGTTGCGGGCGATCTGCAAGCGCTGTTGCATGCCGCCGGAAAACGTTCGTGGCAAGTCGTCGATGCGTGCCGGATCGATCTCCACCTGCTCCAGCCAGTCCAGCCCCGCTGCGCGCAGTTGCGAGTAATTGCGCACGCCTTGAGCCATCAGCCGTTCGCCGATGTTGGCCCCCGCCGACACCGCCATGCGCAAGCCGTCACGCGGATTCTGCTCGACGAAGCCCCATTCGGTGCGCAGCAAAGTGCGGCGCTGGGCTTCGCTGGCGCTGTACAGGTCGAGCCACTGACCGTGAGTGTTTCGGTAATCGATACGTCCGTCGTCAGGCGGACAACGGCCACTGAGTAGCGACAACAGGGTCGACTTGCCCGAACCGGACTCGCCGACGATGCCCAGCACTTCGCCGGGATACAGCTCGAAACTGACGTCCTGACAGCCCTTTTCCGGGCCATACAGTTTGCTCAGGCCACTGACCCTGAGCAGCGGCTGGCTGCGATCAGAAGCCCACTGCGGTTGAACCTGCCGAGCCGCGATCATGGCGCGTCCCTCCCCTCATTGACGCGCTGGGCGCAGTAATCGGTGTCCGAGCACACAAAGCGTTGCGTGCCCCGATCGTCGAGAATCAGTTCGTCGAGGAACGACTCATGGCTGCCACAAATGGCGCAATGCTGATCCCATTTCTGCACTTCAAAGGGGTGATCCTCGAAATCCAGGCTGGTGACGCGGGTAAATGGCGGCACTGCGTACAAGCGCTTTTCACGACCGGCACCAAACAGCATCAGGGCCGGGTTCATGTCCAGTTTCGGGTTGTCGAATTTGGGGATGGGTGACGGGTCCATCACGTAACGCTCATCCACCGTCACCGGGTAGGCATAGGCCGTGGCGATGTGGCCGAAGGTGGCGATGTCTTCGTAGAGCTTGACGTGCATGACCCCGTAGTCGTTGAGCGCGTGCATGGTGCGAGTCTCGGTTTCCGACGGCTCGATGAAGCGCAACGGCTCGGGAATCGGCACCTGAAACACCAGAATCTGGTCGGCGTGCAACGGGGTTTCCGGGATGCGGTGGCGGGTCTGGATGATCGTCGCCTCTGGGGTGCGCTCGGTGGTTTCAACACCAGCGGTGCGGGCGAAGAATCGACGGATCGACACCGCGTTGGTGGTGTCGTCGGCGCCCTGATCGATGACTTTGAGCACGTCTTCAGCGCCCAGAATCGCGGCGGTCAGTTGCATGCCGCCGGTGCCCCAACCATAGGGCAGCGGCATTTCCCGACCGCCGAACGGCACCTGATACCCCGGAATCGCCACGGCTTTGAGCAGGCCACGGCGAATCATGCGTTTGGTCTGCTCGTCCAGATAGGCGAAGTTGTACGCCTCGTCCCGCGGTTCTTGAGGCAGACGACGCGGTTGTGCAGCAGCATTCATTGGGCCGACTCCTCGATAGGCGTATTGGCAGGCTTGCGCAGCTTGCGGATCAGTTCCAGTTCGGACTGGAAGTCCACGTAGTGCGGCAACTTCAAATGGGAAACAAAGCCCGAGGCTTCGACGTTGTCGCAGTGGGCCAGGACGAACTCTTCCTGCTGCGCGGGCGAGATCACTTCTTCGGCGTATTCCCCGGCGCGCAGCGAGCGATCCACCAGCGCCATGGCCATGGCCTTGCGCTCGGCGTGGCCAAAGGTCAGGCCGTAGCCCCGAGTGAACTGAGGCAGTTCAGTGGCCGAGCCGACAAACTGGTTGACCATTTCGCACTCGGTGACCTCGATCGCGCCCATGCAGATTGGAAAGCCCAGCTCTTCCGGCTCGATCCAGACCTCGACCTCGCCCACGCGAATTTCCCCGGCGAAGGGGTGATTGCGGCCATAACCCCGTTGCGTCGAGTAGCCCAGCGCCAGCAGAAAACCTTCATCGCCACGGGCCAGCGCCTGCAGGCGCTCGGCACGGCTGGCCGGGTACTCCAGCGGCTCGCGGGTGATGTCGGCGACCGCTGCGCCCGTGTCTGCTTCCTCTTTGATCAAGCCTTCTTTGGCCAACAGACCGGACACCCGGGGGCAGGCCTCAACGTTGGCATCAGGCCGGGTTTGCGGCCCCGGAAACTCACCTTCGGCCAGCAGGGTGAAATCCAGCAAACGGTGGGTGTAATCGAAGGTCGGACCCAACAACTGGCCCCCCGGCACATCCTTGAAGGTGGCCGACAAGCGACGGCTGATCTGCATCGCCGAGGTGTCGATGGGCTGGCTGGCGTTGAAGCGCGGCAATGTGGTGCGGTAGGCGCGCAGCAAGAAGATCGCCTCCACCAGATCCCCCGCCGACTGCTTGATGGCCAACGCAGCCAGTTCTTCGTCGAACAGCGAACCTTCGGTCATCACCCGAGCCACAGCCAATGGCAATTGCTGACGAATCTGCTCGACGCCCAGCTCCGCCACCGAGGTGTCACCCCGACGCTGTTTGGCCAAGAGTCTGTGGGCGTTGTCGATGGCCTGCTCGCCCCCTTTGACGGCAACGTACATCAGGCACCTCCCATGGACGACTGCGGGTTGGACAGCACTTGGGTGCTGCGCGGCAAGCCCATCAGTTCGCTGCCCGCGACAAAGAACACGTCGATGCCTCGGGGAAAGTCATTGCGCGATTCACGCTCGGCCCAGAACGCGTCCTGCAAGGGCAGGCTGACGTGGTTCTTGCTTTCGATCCCCGGCCCTTGCCAGGCCAGTTGACGCCCGCCTTGCAGGCTCGGCAGTTGCACCAGCAGCGTGCAGGACTGGTCGGGATAACGGTCGTTGCCCAGATCGAAGCCGCTCAGGTCATGCAACTGGCTGTCGTCGAGCAAGGCGAAGCGTGCGTTCTGCCGATCACTGACAATCGGGCAACCGCAGTGAAAGGTCAGGTTGGCGCGAATCGCCTGGGTGTCGAACGCCGGAGCCAGCCACAGCGGAGTGTCGACGTCCAGTAGCGCCAGGCACAAGGCGTGACTGGCCGACGCCAAGCCTTCCAGATGCGGCGGGATCTGCGCCGACGAAAGGCTCTGGGCCACGCCCGGCCCGGCCAGCGCTTTGAGGGCCGCGCGGAAGCTGCGCTGGGCGTCCAGCACCGGATCGTCGAACCCGGGCTGCAAAAAGGACTGCAAAAGGGAGCCAGTTGCGAGCGTCGTACTCATCAGTTTTCTCCTCTGACCAGCGTGAAGAAATCCACTTTGGTCGCGGCGGTTTCGGCTTGTTGTCGGGAGCGGCGCACAGCCTGAGCCTGCGCCAGGGGGTCGATCAGTTCAGCGATCCAGTGAGCCTGTTGCGGGCCTTGCAGATGGGCGTCGGCCAGTGCGGCGAGTTCGGCGTGCGCCTTGTCGCGCCCGGCCAGGTAGCTGTAGCCGGTGCGCCCGTCGGCCAGGCGCACCACACAACGGGTCACCGTCATTTCGCCGACGTTGAAGGCAGCGCCGCTGCCGCCCATGCGACCGCGCACCAGCGTCATGCCGACTTCCGGGGCGCGGATCAGTTGGTAGTCGGCGTCACGCAGGGCGGCTTCATGGGCCAGCAACTCGGCGTGACGGGTACGGGACAACACGCCAATCCAGTGCTGGCGAGCGGTCAGTTCAAGAGGTATCGAAGCAGTCATTGAGTCCGTCATGGGCGACATCTCCGTCAGGTGATGATCTGGTACTGGAAGCGATCCGAGCGGCTGGTGGAATGGGCAATCTCCACCGGGTGGCCGTCCGCATCGCGGGATAGGGTCAGCACGGTCAACGCGGGTAAATGGCGCGGCATCAGCAGCACGCTCGCCTCCTCACGGCTGGGCAGGCGAGCGCCGACCAGGCTGAACGCGCGAGTCAGCGTCAGATCACGGGACTTGAGGTATTGGCGCACTGATCCGCTGACGTAATCGGCCATCAGGTCGGCGTGGCTGGCGCAGTAGCGGTGACGAATCAGGCTGACCGGCAGGCCATCGAGACGCCGCAGGGTTTGCAGTTCGATCAGCGGCGCATGTTCTTCAAGGCCCAGATGCTTGGCTTCTTCACGGGTGGCCGCGCATTGACGCCGCTGCAAAAGTACGGCCTCGACGCCATGACCCAACGCAGACAGCGACTGGCTGTAGGCGCTTTCAGCAGCCACCGGGTACAGCAGTGGTCGCCCCAACACCTGCGTGCCTTTACCTTGGCGGCGCAGCAGGCTGCCTTCGCGCACCAATTCATCGATAGCCCGGCGCACGGTGTGGCGGTTGACGTCGAAACGGGCCGCCAGTTGAGTTTCGGCGGGCAAGAATTCTCCGGCGATGTAGCGGTTCAATTCGCGCCGCAAGGTATCAGCGAGTTCCCGATACCTCGGTTCTCTTTGCAGCGGTTCCCGCTGCGGGCGTTCGGATTGTCTAGACAACTGCATGGCTAAAAAAAGGGTTCGCACCCTCTCCTGTCAGAATCGTTAGATGAACTGCTTGCGCAGGCGCTGGGAAAAGATGTCGATGACACTGACCACCACGATGATCACCAGCAGCACCGAGCAGGTCTGGGTGAACTGAAAGGCGCGGATGTTTTCCCAGAGGATCACACCGATGCCGCCTGCGCCGACCATCCCCACCACCGTTGCCGAGCGCACGTTGGATTCGAAGCGGTACAAGGCGTAGGAAATCCACAGCGGCATGACTTGCGGAATCACCCCGAAGATCACTTCCTGCAAGGCACTGGCCCCGGTGGCGCGCACCCCTTCCACCGGCCCCGGATCGATGGCTTCGACCGCCTCCGCGAACAGCTTGGCGAGCACACCGGTGGTGCTGATCCACAGGGCCAGAACACCGGCAAACGGACCCAGCCCTACCGCGACCACGAACAGCATCGCGAAGACCATTTCGTTGATGGAGCGGAACGCATCCATGACGCGGCGCAAGGGGTGGTGAACCCACCATGGGGTGATGTTTTCCGCGCACAGCACACCCAACGGCACCGAACAGACAATGGCCAGAAAGGTGCCCCACAGGGCGATGTGGACGGTGACCAGCATTTCCTTGAGGTAGGCGCGCCACTCGTGGAAGTCAGGCGGGAAGAAGTCGGCGGCGAAGGTCGCCATGTTGCCGGAGTCGCGGTACAGGGCCAGCGGGTTCATCTCGGCGCCGTGCCAGGCCCAGGCCATCATCGCCAGAAACAGACCCCAGCCCAGGTATTGCGGCCAGGTGCGTTTGCCGACCGCGTCAGCGTATACAGCGTGTGTGGTCATCAGGGGATCTCGATATCGAGTGCATGAGAGACGGGCGCGACGACTCAACGTCGCGCCCTGCTGGTTAGCCCGCCTTGGCGGTGCCCTGCTTTTCCAGCTCCGAGATGCGGTCCTGCAACGTCGTCAGGCTGGCGTCGATCTCTTTCAGGCGGCTGGCCTTTTCATCAGCGCTCAGGCTGGTGCTGGCGGTGGTTTCGGTCTTCTGCTTGAACAGTTCCAGTTGGCGAATGGTCAGCAACTGGTCATCCGAGGACTTGAGGAACTTGCCCATCTGCATGTTCTTCAACACGCCCTTCTCTTCCTCGGTGTCGCCATAGGTCGCGAAGAATTCGCGGATGGTGTTCTTGGTTGCGTCGGACAGGCCCTTGCGCCAGACCATCGGGTCGGCCGGGATGATCGGCGACTTCCAGATCACTTTGAGCTTGGCCGCGCTTTCCGGCTGGGTGACCTCCAGGCGGTCCATGCTTTCGGTGTTGAAGGTGGCAACGTCCAGTTGACCTTTGGCGACGCTGAGGGCGTTGACTTCATGGCTGGAGTTCAACGTGCGCTTGAACGCAGTGGCGGCATCGACGTGGTTCTTGGCGAACACGTAGTAACCCGGCACCAGATAGCCTGAGGTGGAGTTCGGGTCGCCGTTGCCGAAGGTCAGCTCTTTGGCGTGCTTGAACATGTCGTCAATGGAATTGATCGGGCTGTCCTCGCGCGCAATGATCAGGCTCCAGTAACCCGGCGCGCCGTTGGCAGCAGCGGTCTGGGCGAAGATCTCGCCACCGGAACGGTCCACCGCTTCCATTGCCGCCTTGTTGCCGAGCCACGCCACATCGACCTTGTTGAAGCGCATGCCCTGAATCAGCCCCGCATAATCCGAGGCAAAAGTGGCGTTGACTTTCAGGCCGGTCTTTTTCGACATGTCGTCGAGGAACGGCTGCCACACGCTTTTCAGGTTCTGGGACGATTCGGTGGACATGATGCCGAAGTTGATAGTGGTCTCATCAGCGTGCGCGGTGCCCATCAGGCAGCCTGCGACGACGGCGGCAGACGCGAACACGCGACCGATACGGTTCAACATGAAATGCTCCTGGAACGTGGGTTGAGGTGTTGTGTGTTGTTGGATTTCGATCAGGCTTGAGCCAGCATCAAGCGCGTCGGGCGCTCGGCGCTGCGGGCCTGGTCGGCGAACATCAGGCTGGCGTCGGCATCGGCACCGTATAGATCGTTGAGGAACTGACCGCTGAGGTCGGCACCCTGGCCGTCGAAATGAATGCGTCCGCCTTTCAAGGCCACCGCGCGTGGGCAATAGCGCACGGCGTAGTCCACTTGATGCAGGGTCACGACCACGGTTTTGCCGTCACGGCGATTGATGTCAGCAAGGATTTCCATGACCTTGCGTGCGGACTCGGGGTCCAGTGAAGCGATGGGTTCGTCGGCCAGAATCACTTCAGCCTGTTGCGTCAAGGCGCGGGCAATGGCGACGCGTTGCTGCTGGCCGCCCGACAGGGTGGACGCGCGTTGCTGAGCGAAATCCGCCAGCCCGACGCGGTCCAGATTGGCCATGGCACGGGCCTTTTCTTTGGCGCTGAACATGCCTAGGCTGCCACGCCAGCGCGGCATGCGGCCCAGGCAACCGAGCAGGACGTTGTCCAGTACGCTCAGGCGATTGACCAGATTGAATTGCTGAAAGATGTAACCGATGTCGGCGCGCAGACGGCGCACTTTGCCGTTGAGACGGCCCGAAGCCTGCACTTCGCGGCCCAGCACGCGGACGCTTCCGCCGTTGCTGCGGTCGCAGCACGCGAGACCGGCCAGATGGCGTAAAAGCGTGGATTTACCCGACCCGGAAGCGCCGATCAGCGCCACCATTTCTCCGGGTTGTATAGACAACGCCAGATCAACCAGAGCGGTCTTGCGGGCGAATGTCTTGTTCAAGCGGTCGACGTGGATAGCAGCGTTCATGGAAGGCGTCTCTTGTCTGTCTGTGGGCGACGTTCAGTGCCAGTGACACTAGAGAGACGCTATGGCAGTTCAATGAACCGGGGATGACCACCGCATAACAGTTCGTTGACCGTTTGATGCCAGGTTTTTCATGGATTTTGTCGACAACTTCGATGAAGGTGGCGCTGTAGAGAGGTTGTTGGCTAGACAAGTGGGAGGAGGATCATCCAAAGCAATCCGACGCGCGCAATCTCCCATCAACGAAAATGTCGGAGGAATTGCCATAAAGACGCCAGTCACGCTATATGACTGCCATCCCAGACAACGTCCGCGAGGCTACAGTGCTTCCCGAAACCATCACCCTCAACGACGCAGCCAAGCGAATGGCCAAAATGCGCGGACGCGTTGGGCTGTGTTTCGTTGCCAGCCTTTCAATCATCGCAGGCATGACCGATGCGATCGGCTTCATGGTCGCTGGCGACTTTGTATCGTTCATGAGTGGTAACACCACGCGATTGGCGGTGGCTGCTGGTAGCGGTAACGGCGCGCTGGTTGTGCACATCGGGATGCTCATCGCCGCTTTCGTGTTCGGCAATGCGGTCGGGGTGATCGCGGCTCGAATGTCAAGGCGACGCGCCTGGCCGCTGCTGATGGCGATTGGAGGATTGCTTTGCCTCTGCGGACTGATGGATGTTGGCGCAGCCCCATTCCTGTTGGCGGTGCTCGCGATGGGCATGATCAACGCTGTGGTGGAGGAAGTGAACGGGCTGCCGATCGGCCTCACCTACGTCACCGGCGCTCTCTCCAGATTTGGTCGAGGCCTCGGACGCTGGATGATGGGCGAGCGCCGCAATGGTTGGCGGGTTCAGCTCATACCGTGGGGTGGAATGCTGCTAGGCGCTATTCTTGGCGGCGTGCTGGCCCAGTCTCTGGGCATCAAGGCCATGCTCGTCAGCGGTGCCATCACCTTCCTGCTCGCCATGTTGTCAGCCGCTATCCCGCGGAGCTGGCAACTGAGTTTTATGCCGAAATAGGACTCAACGGCACACATCATCGATATACGATTGGGTCGCCTTCAAGGCGGCCTGGTCGTCACCTGCCAAATCCGTGCCTGGGTGACCGAATATGAACCATCCACGACGAATACCCATCCATCGCCATACAACTGCCGTCGCGACTGTGCGACAATGCGCGCAAATTCCAAGGTGACCCCCACCCTCATCGCCCGGCAGCTCGGCACACTCCGTGCAGACGCTGCCGTTGACGTTTGGGCGCTGAAAAAATTCCGGCCGCTATCGTTCCGGTCTCCGGCCACCTTTTTGCTTTCCGTAAGTTATTGATAGGTAAACGCTTTGATCTCCACCGCGAATATCACCATGCAGTTCGGCCCCAAGCCGCTGTTCGAGAACGTTTCGGTCAAATTCAACAACGGCAACCGTTATGGTCTGATCGGTGCCAACGGCTGTGGCAAGTCGACCTTCATGAAGATTCTGGGCGGTGATCTGGAACCGTCGGGCGGCCAGGTGATGCTGGAGCCGAACGTGCGTCTGGGTAAATTGCGCCAGGACCAGTTCGCCTACGAGCAATTCACCGTGATCGACACCGTGATCATGGGCCACGAGGAGCTGTGGAAGGTCAAGGCCGAGCGTGACCGCATCTATTCGCTGCCGGAAATGACCGAAGAAGACGGCATGGCCGTGGCAGAGCTGGAGACCGAGTTCGCTGAAATGGACGGCTACACCGCCGAATCCCGCGCCGGTGAGCTGCTGCTGGGTCTGGGCATTCCGCTGGAACAGCATTTCGGACCGATGAGTGAAGTCGCACCAGGCTGGAAGCTGCGGGTGTTGCTGGCTCAGGCGCTGTTCTCCGACCCGGAAGTGCTGCTGCTCGACGAGCCGACCAACCACCTGGACATCAACTCCATTCGCAGGCTGGAAACGATTCT